>CAWBLH010000005.1:0-405737 GCA_963789655.1 uncultured Actinomycetes bacterium | reverse complement strand
CGGGTTGTCCCACGACGTCAGCATTGTGCCCCTCGTTACGTAGTGGCGCCACACGATTTGCTACGCGGGATGAGGTCGGAAACGGCTGGAACACTTCTGCCGAGTGCCCTCGAAATGCTCCACGACGTGCAGTGCCAGCGGTCTGCGAAGGCGGCCTGTCCTGGCAAGGAACACTCGAGCCTCGATCGCCAACACGATCGCGGCTGGTTGAAGATCAAAAACCCGAACTACTGGCGACGCCAGGCGGAGCGGAAGGCGATGCAGCGCAAGGCACAAACTACGGTGTAGCCCAGAAGACGATCCTCTTCCCATCAGGCGACCACGCCGGCTTCCAGAAGTGGAAGCCGTGGAAAAGCCGCCGGCGGTCGGTCTCGTCGGCGTCCATGACGTAGAGGGCGAAGTTTCCATTTCCCCGCGTGGCGCCATACAGAATGCTTCGCCTGTCGGGCGACCAAGTGGGGCCGCCTTCCTTTCGGGGGTGCGAGTTAGTCTGGTGATCTTCCCGTCCTTGACCCGGGCGACGACGATGTCCGAGCGGGCGAGGCCTCGAAGGAAAACGATGCTCGCCCCGTCAGGCGACCAGGCGGGGCCCTGCGCGTCCGCGACGAGCTGCCGGACTCTCGAGCCATCAGCGTTTGCGATGAAGATCCGCGGGATGCCGCCTATCCAGTGCGAGAAGGCGATTCGCTTTGCATCCGGCGACCAACTCGGCGACTCTCCTCGCGTGATGCGGCGTACTCCCGAGCCGTTTCGGTTCATGACCCGCAGCCCCCGAACGCGGCCGCTGCTCGTCGCTGCGGCCTCGAATGCAACCCGGCGCCCATCCGGCGACCACACCGGCTCGGCGAGGGTCTCGCGGAAATGCGTAACCCGCCGTGGATGTCGCCCGAGCGCGTCCACCAGGAAGATCTCGTTTCGCGGCCAGCGCAGAGTGCGCAAAACGCGATCGTCCCCGCTGGCTCGACCGAAGGGGCCGCGCTCCCCGAGCCGCTCATACCCTGGAGGACTGCTGCCGTCGCGACGATCGTTGGTACCCAGATCGCTTTGCGAGTCATTGGGACGCATTTTGCAATGCCCTTCGAGAAACGCCCCGGCAAACGTGAAGAGACCATGTTTGACTCGTCCTTGTCTCGAGCAGGACGGCCGAGGCGCGAGAGCGGTGAGCTCACTTGAACGATCTTGAGCTATCGCGAGAGTGCTCCCCATCATGCGCTTGTCGAGACGCCTGACCGCCTATGTCGTCGTTGTCTGCGCACTCGGCGCTGCCAGTGATGTGTCCTCTGGTTTCCTGGGCGAACGCAAGCGGATACATGCGCCTTCAATGCAAACGCGCCGAAAGTCGGATGCCTTCAGGACGCTTTTGACTGTGCCAACATCTGTCGCCTGGTGCGACGGCGCTATGCGACCGCCGTGGCTCCGAATCGCCACCGCCACCACTGCCGTGGTTTCTCCGGCCGCACGCGACGTCACACAACCGTCGAATCCTTGACCCTGCACGCACCCCGCCGCGACCCGAGGTGACCAATGGCTGGCAGCGGTTCAATGTCGGGGGCGATCAGCGCCGAAGGACAACTATCGGTCGACAGACCACTACGATCGAGTAATGGCTGACGAGAAGCGAGCGGGGTTCATCGCCGGTGGCCCGCGTCGAGCGCGGAACGAAGGAGAAGGTTTTTGGGCCTTCCTGCGCGACTGGATCGCGAGTCTCTTTAGGGTCGATCGCAGGATGTGATCGCAGGAGCTTGGCTGTGTAAGTCCCCGCTGACGCCGTCTCGAGGCCTTCGGGAGCGACATTGGACCGCCGTGTCATGGCTGCCTCTCACTCCACGCAGGCGCGCACGAGGTGCCTGGGGCTGAGCCGCACCGCTGGGTTTAGGGTGAAGCGGGTCGGCGGTCAGCTGCGACAACACAACCATGGGATCCTCAATCCGGCGCCGCTGTTGGTGAATTCGCGCGGGACGTACTCCAACGAGCAGAAGGACAGTCGGAGTCTATGCCAAAAGTGGCCTATTTGCAGGTTCTTTCGATGGGCCGGGTTGGAATCGAACCAACGACCTTGGGATTAAAAGTCCCCTGCTCTACCAACTGAGCTACCGGCCCGGACGGATGCCCCCAGCGGGATTCGAACCCGCGCTACAGCCTTGAAAGGGCTGTGACCTGGGCCGCTAGTCGATGGGGGCCCGCTTCTGAGTGTAGAGGGGCAGGCGCTCAGTCCCTGCCTGGCGCATGTCCGCGCGTCGACGGCGAATCAACCCCGTAAAACGTCAAGTCCCGCGAACCCGAAGGCCCACAGGACTTGACTGGAGAACCCTCTCACGGACGGCTCGCCTTGTCAAGCGACAGCCGCACGGTGTCTCTGCGGGCGGCGCTATCTGCGGCGAAGGAAGTCGAGCTCCAGGCCTTTCATCAGCCACGAGGCGCCGAACGCCCAGACCGCCACCGCCTCCCCGATGAGCAACGCCTTGCTTGGCCCACCGACGAGCGCTGTTACCACGATCCAGACCACGGCCGCCGCGATGGCACCGGCACAGGACCAGTGGTAGCTCCGCCAGAACGCCGGTGAGCGCCTTCCTTCCCGCGGAGCTCGTGCACCTTCCCGCACGCCGAAGAAGAAGCTGATCACGGCGAGCGAGACGATGAACGCGCCGGCCGCGATGAAGTGCACCGCCTTCACCGCCGACACGCCGAACAGGTCCTGAAGCGGCGTGAGCCCGACACCGTCCGGCGGCGCCGTCGGAAAGAGCATCACGAGCAGCACGGCGAATCCCGGCGACGACGCTCAGCGTGTTGTCCAGGGTGCGGTCGGCCACCTTGTACGTGACGAGGAAGACCGCCGTCGCGCTCAGCGTGCCGACGAACAGCTCTCGGACGCCCGAGTAGTAGTACGCGCTGAGCGAATCGCGCGGGAAGGGGTCGCCGTCGAACCCGAGGCCGTCGATGAGCACGAGCAGAAACGGGAGCGCGACGGCGAGCGCACCGATGAGGATGCGCATGATCAGGTACGAGCGCACGTATCGAGACGTGTCCGGGTCGGCCGGCCGCGGCTCGACGGTGACCTCCGGCTTCAGGAGATCGATCATTCGCGCGCTCCCTTCCTGACGGCGATGTCACGGGAACTGCCTCACCGTAATCGATCGTCGCGCCGGAAGTGCTGCGCGAACCGCTTCTGATGAAATGACCCGCGAGGGCGGTTAGCTCAGCTGGTAGAGCACCTGCTTTACACGCAGGTGGCCGCAGGTTCGAGTCCTGCACCGCCCATTTCGTACGGAGCATCCATGCGGGCCTACGTCTCCCACAGAGCGCGGGCCGGACGGCGGATGGGCGATCGGAGGCGTGTGATCTGAGCTCGAGCGGCTCGGATTCCGCGCCCGGGCTGCGACTAACCCAGGCTCCCCCACCACACCCCTGGCTCCGGAGTCTCGAACGCTCGCTCGTGTGCGCGTGTGCAGCACCAGCAGCGTCCCTGCCTATCGCGGTTCAGGTCCGTCAGAACGTGGCCCCGCTCGCAGACTCCCCATCGTTCGACGAACTCGGTGTTGAGCCGTCGCCGGAGGGCCGCTCGGTAGCGCTCAAGCTCGTCGTTTCGGGACACCGCGCAAACGGTACCGCCGGCGCGGGGAGCGTCGGCGGCCAGGTTACAGGGCGCGAAAGTCACTCGTTTCGGTTCAGGAACCACTCATCCGTGCGATTCACGCCCGACCTGTCTACCCGAGAATGGACTTGGCTCATGGCCGCCCCGCACTTGACCTCCTGGAAGCTGCTCGTCTTGCTGGGTTGCGTCGCGGCTCTCGCCGTCGTCCCGGCCTCGGTCCCGGCCTCGCTCGCCGCCACGATCCCCACCGGTTTTGCGGAAACGCAGGTGGCGACTGGGCTCTCTGCTCCCACCGCCATGGCCTTTTCACCCGACGGGCGGCTGTTCGTGACCGAACAGGGCGGGCGGCTGCGCGTGATCAAGAACGGGACGCTCCTCGGCTCGCCGTTCCTCACCGTCAGCGTCAACTCCGCCGGCGAGCGGGGCCTCCTCGGCGTCGCGTTCGACCCCAACTTCCAGGCGAACCAGTACCTCTACGTCTATTACACGACGGCTGCCTCGCCGATCCACAACCGGGTCAGCCGCTTCACCGCGATGGGGGACGTGGTCGCGCCGGGCAGCGAGGTCGTGATCCTCGAGCTCGAGAATCTCTCCAGCGCGACGAACCACAACGGTGGCGCGCTTCATTTCGGCCCTGACGGCTTGCTCTACGTCGCCGTCGGTGAGAACGCGAACGGCGCGAACGCGCAGACGCTCAACAACCGCCTCGGCAAGATCCTCCGTCTGCATCCCGACGGCGCGATCCCGACGTCGAACCCCTATTACGGCACTGCGACGGGTGCGAATCGCGCGATCTGGGCGCTCGGCCTGCGGAACCCGTACACGTTCGGGTTCCAGCCCGGCACCGGCCGCATGTTCATCAACGACGTCGGTCAGAACACCTGGGAGGAGATCAACGACGGCGTCGCCGGCTCCAACTACGGCTGGCCGGACACGGAAGGCGCCACGAGCGACCCCCGCTTCCGCTCGCCGATCTTCTCGTACGGGCACGGCGCCAGCGCGACCACCGGCTGTGCGATCGCCGGCGGCGTCTTCTACAACCCGGCTACCACCCAGTTCCCGAGCTCGTACGTCGGCGACTACTTCTTCGCTGACTACTGCAGCGGCTGGATCCGCAAGCTCGACCCGGGAGCCGGGAACACCGTCACGGGTTTTGCCACCGGCATCGCGAGTCCCGTCGACCTCGCAGTCGCGAGCGACGGCAGCCTCTACTACCTCGCTCGCGGCTCGGGTGGCGCCGTCTTCCGCGTCGCCTACACGGCAAGCCAGGCGCCCAGCATTACGACGCACCCGACCAACCAGACCGTGCCTGCCGGAGGGACGGCCACGTTCACGGTGGCCGCCAGCGGATCGCCGCCGCTCTCGTACCAGTGGCAGCGAAACGGCGTCGACATCTCCGGCGCCACGTCCGCGAGCTACAGCCTCTCCTCCGTGACCACGGCAGACAGCGGCGCCCGCTTCCGCGCGCGGGTGACGAACAGCGCCGGAAGCGTCGTCAGCAACGAAGCGACGCTGACCGTGACGTCGAACCAGGCGCCGGCGGCCACGATCTCCCAGCCTGCGAGTGGAGCGCTCTACAGCGCCGGGCAGACGGTCGCGTATGCAGGCTCGGGCTCGGACCCCCAGGACGGGACCCTCCCGGCGAGTGCGTTCACGTGGCAGGTCGACTTCCACCACGCGTCGCACATCCACCCCTTCGTCGCACCGACCAGCGGGTCGACGAGCGGCTCCTTCGTCGTGCCGACCGTCGGCCACACGGAGTCCGACGTCTGGTACCGCATCATCCTCACCGTGCGCGACTCGGGTGGACTGACGACCACGGTATTCCGCGACGTCCTCCCGCGCACCGTGCAGTTGACGCTGGCGACGAACCCCGCCGGTCTCCCGCTCAGGCTCGACGACCAACCGCGGGCCACACCGTTGACGGTGACCGGGGTCGTTGGCGTACAGCGGACGCTCGAAGCGCCCTCGCCCCAGACAATGGGCGGACGGACGTACGAGTTCGTGAGCTGGTCCGACGGCGGTGCCAGGGCCCACACCATCTCGACGCCTTCGTCGAGCACCGCGTACACAGCGACGTACCGAGAGCTCCCGGCCGGCACCGGCGGCCTGTCCGCGACCTATTACGACAACGTCGACCTCACCGGGGCAACGGTGAGCCGCGTCGACCCCACGGTCGACTTCGTCTGGGGCGCGGGCGGGCCGGCAACCGGGATCGCGGCGGACACGTTCAGCGCCCGCTGGGTGGGAACCGTGCAGCCGGCGGCGACGGGCACCTACACGTTCTTTACCGAGAGCGATGACGGCGTCCGTCTGTGGGTGAACGGTCAGCAGGTCGTGAACAACTGGACTGACCACGCTCGGACCGAGAACTCTGGCACCAGTCACTCTCACCGGAGGCGTGAGATACGCGATCCGGATGGAGTTCTACGAGCGCGGCGGCGATGCGGTCGCCCGGCTGCTCTGGAGCGGACCTTCGACGGCAAAGAGCGTGATTCAGCAGTCGGCACTCGATCCTCGCTTCGGTTCGCGGATCAACTTCCAGCCCACAGGGGCGGCCGTGCCCGGTGGGTACCTTCCCGACGTCGGCGCCGTGCTAGGGCTCCGCTCCGAGGGCGAGCGCTTCGGCTGGAACGCCGACAACACCGCGCAGACGCGGGACCGCAACGCGACCAACTCGCCCGATCAGCGCTACGACACGCTTACGCACCTGCAGAAGCCGGCGAACCCCAACGCGGTCTGGGAGATCGTCGTTCCGAACGGGACGTACACGGTTCGCGTTGTCGCGGGTGACGCTGCGCACTTCGACAGTGTGTTCCGGCTGAACGTCGAGGGCGTCCTTGCGCTCAGCGCCACGCCCAGCGGGTCGACAAGGTGGTTCGACGCAACTTCGAGTGTGACGGTCAGCGACGGCCGGCTAACGATCTCGAACGGGTCCGGCGCAGCGAACAACAAGATCTGTTTCGTCGAGATCTCGTAGCTGTTAGGACTCGGCAGCTCGCCACTCAGCTGCTTTCGATCATCTCCTTGATCCGGAGCAGCGTCCGCCCCATCTCCTTGCCCATCTGGACGCGCATCATGGGCTCCATGACGCGCGAGAGCCCGCGGGGCTCCGCCCTGAAGCGCATCGTGAAGTTCGTCTCGCCCTCGCCTGTCGGTTCCATCAGCATGACCATGCGCATCTGCATGGGTCCCGTCACCTCGAAGTCGAGCTCCCGTTCCGGATCCAACTTGGTGACGCGAATCCTCATGGGCGTCTTTCGCCCCATCATCTTGCGGTCGAGACTGAACTCGGTGCCGACTGCTACAGGCCCAGGAGTTTCCTGTCTCATGTCCGATATCGCCGGGTCCCACCGTGGATGGTTCGTGGCGTGGTCCGTGGCGACGAAGGCGTAGACATCCGCGGGCGGACGGGCGATCGCAATCGTCTGGTCCAGATCCATCGAGCCAGTCCTCTCCGCCCGTGTTCCTAGCGCCTGACGACGTTGTGAACCTCGAAGATGTCAGGTTCGCCTGAGAACTCGATACCGATCTCAGCGAGGATGGGCATGAGCCGCTCACCAAACGCGTGCAGCTGCTCCCGCGAGTCCCAGATCTCACTGACGCGTAGCTCGCCCTCTGACCCGAAGAGAACGTGGTAGTCCATGCCGTCGGGAGGCCATTCGCCGGCCTCCTTGATCCGCCGCAGGCTTTCGTCGTACTTCTCCCTCGTGACGTTCGTAGGGTTGAAACGAACGACGATGCTCATACGCTGATCCTCCTTGCTCGGGGTCGGACAGAACCCTACGACTTCGATTCGCTGGATGCGCTCTGTTCGGAGGGGTGCCTACAACGTCGACACCAGGACGGCCCTCGACTCGATGGCCGCTCGCTCCCCTGCGCTCTGGATTGCGTAGCTCGCGATCGCCAGAACTGCCGCGATCACAAACAACCATGGCGACCAGAACGGTCGCCCTCTCAGGAGCTTGTAGATGCCGCGACTGACGAGCGCGACCCCAAGCCCCGCTGCCAGGTAGGCAGCCGCCACACCCGTGCCTCCTCCCTCGTCGCTCGACAGGCGTACCAGTGGGACGGCGCTCAGTAACCACAGCCCGATACAAAGTGCATATCCCAAGAGGCGACCGCGATGGAGACGCTTCGCGCGAGCCTCCTCGAACATCTGCCTGTCACGGCTGCGGCTGTCGCCGCCGGTGTCACGTTGACCGGGGTCGTTCATCTCGTCACCACGCGCTCTCGAGCTAGATCATTCCGGCCATCATTGCAGCCGGTCGGCGTGCAGGTGGACGTCGCGGCCCACCGTGCAGTCGCAATGTCCGAAGAGCGCGACTTCACGACGGTCCAGGATCTCGACTGGCTGCGCTTCCTGAGCTGACCGCTCACTTTCCGGGAAGCGACGGCCGACACGACCTGAAGGCAATACCGCGTATCGCGGCTAGAAGCGTTCGCGCGTCATGTAGGTGGAAGGTCCCTGTGGACGTCCATCTCGAGGAGACGCAACACAGCACCGACGTATCGCAGCTAGGGTGGTACCAGCGCGTTGGGTGTTTTTGAAGTCGTCGAGGCTTCTTGTCCCTTGCTCTTTGGCTGTAACACCGACCCGAGCGCAGCAGGGAGTTCGTTCGGACTCTCCTGTCACTGATTGAAACGAAGGAGCATCACATGCATGCGACCATCCGCCGCTACGACGGTGTGGACCAGAATCGCACGACCGAGCTGACCAGCAAGGTCAACGAGACCCTCGTTCCGAAGCTCAGCAAGCTCCCGGGCTTTGCCGGCTACTACCTGATCGAGGCCGGCAACGGCGTCTTCAGCTCGCTCGGTCTTTTCGAGACTCCCGAGCAGGGCATGGAGTCCTCGAAGTTCGTCGCCTCATGGATCCGCGACGAGAAGCTCAACGCGATCGTCCCGAACGAGCCGAAGATCACGAGTGGCAACGTCGTGGCTCACAGCAACGGCGTCACCGCCTCGTAGCTCGACCACGACTACTCGAATGGAGGGCTCGGCTTGTCGCCGGGCCCTCACTCGTATGCGGCTTGGTTCGGGAGCTCGGGTGCGCTACGTGCGACGCGCCCTACTTGCGACGTGGTCGCGTTCAAAGACGAGTCCAGCGTTTGGATCTCATCACCGACCCGGACAGCGTGGCCTCGCAGCGCGTTGCTGAGAAGGTCGGGTACCGGCGGGAAGGCGTCCTACGTGCCTTCTCACAGCGGCGCTCCGTGGTTGAGCGGTTTCTCGCGGAGGGTTCGCCGCGACTCCGACGCCTCGCTGAGGCCACGGCGAAGCTTGACTAGCTAAGACGTCGCCGTGAGCGTCGCTACGCGAGGTCGAGCCTCGGAACCCACCGAAAGCTGAAAGCCAGCGATACGACGGTCCTGCAAGATCGCGACGTCAACGTACGCGATAAGCGAGTACGGCAGAAAGATCAGTCGGTCATCGCGCGTGGAAATGCTCGTTCCAGTCTCGTCGGCACGTAGTTGCAGCGCATCGAGCCGCTCGCCGTTCAGAGTCACAACCTCGAGCCGTAGATGCGCGTCGTCGTGATCTCGACCGAACTCTCGAACTCTGTCGGCGAATGCCCCTCCGAAGAACGCCATGTCGAACACTCGACACCTATCGGCCGATTCGCACCAAAAGTCAAGCGATTTGGCCTTTCCCAGCGGGAGCTCGGTGAACCCGGTCCTCTCTTCGGGTCCTCGTCTCCCTGGTGCTGGCGGCCGCGGTCACGGCCTCGCCGCAGATGGCACCGCCGAACGTCGAACCTCCGACGATCACCGGCACTCCTCGCGTCGGCGAAGCGATGACTGCTCAGAACGGCGACGAATAGTCCGACGACGTTCCGCTACCGCTGGCTGCGTGCAATCCCGCCGCAACTCGTGCGGCCCGCTCGCCGCAGACGGAAGGACATACCGAGTCGCCCACGCAGACGTCGGCAGCGCCACACGGGTTCGGGTGACCGCGTCCAACGCTCGCGGCTCGACAAACGCTCGCTCGGAGCAGAGATGCCCTCGCCTCCAATTCAGCACCGCTCTCGAACACGTCTCGCCCGACGATCACCGGCGAGCTCGCGTTCGGCAAGAGCTGACCGCCAGCGAAGGGTCCCGGTCGGGCAACCCAACCTCCTTCGGGTTCCAGCGGCAGCGCTGTGACGTCGACTCGTTGCCATGCTCGAGTCGTTGGGCGACCGGGAGGTCGTACGGCGTACGGCTGGCGGATCTCGGGTTCTGGCTTCGCGTCGAGGTCACCGCGCGCGCGGATCACGCTTCGCGGGCGGGACATGTCCGGACTGAGGAGCGCTCCAGCTCGCCGGACATACCGCCGCTAGCTCTCCCTCGCAGACGTCGCCGAATCAGGGGCAGTCGTCCTCGCCTCGATCCGACGGCGAGCGCCCAGCCTCTGCGCCTCCTCAAGAACCTCCTTGCCGCCTGCAGCGATCGCTTCCTCTGCGGCACGGCGGCCGGCATCGACGGCGCGCCTCAGGTGCTTGAAGCTGCGGAGCGGGATGTCCTGCACGTCAGGAGTTATGAGGAGCTGACCGGCTCGCGGTTCGATTCGGCCCGCTCGACGATGCCGAGCACGGTCGAGCGCGACGGCGTCTCGAGAGTCGTCGGCAGGAGCGCCCGAGGCTCGTCGGCACCGAGATCCGCGCGTTCCAGCCGTGCGATGACGTCGTCCTCTCGACGAGTTCCTCGCGCGGAGACATGCGCTACCGGAGGTCGAGTCGGTTCGAACGAAGGCGCCGGGCATTCAACGCGACCCATGCCGCGATCGCCGCGGCAACGCAGAGCTCACACCACTCTCCATAGTTGTTCCCTGTCGCCCCGCCGTAGCGAACCACACGGTAGGCCGCCAGTTGGAGGAAGGCTCCGCCGAGGAAGAGGGGAGGCATCACGAGATACCATTTGGGGCTTCCCACGCTCTTTCTGCGATAGACGAGCCAGGAGCCGAGCGAGCCGTACAGGCCGAAGCCGAGCATGCCGGCGACGTACACCGGATACACGAAGTCGAGGTTGTGGAGGTTGAGCTCGTCCTGGCGGTTGACGTCGCGGACCGAGTCGGGCGTCTCGACCCCGAGCACCCGCTGACCCCACGAGATCTCCTCACCCGCTGCAAGAAGGGTCAGCACCGCCAGAACCCAGTAGGCGACGGCCTGGCCGCGCAGACCGTCGTGCCAGAGACTGCGACCGACGACGACCGCAAGCACGCTTGTAACGAGAATCGTGAGCGACGTGCCCCACTCGATCACCGAGTCCTCGTCCAGGATGGACCTAATGAGGCCCCTGTCAAGAAGACCGACCAGAACAAGAACGGCGCCACCCACGAAGGGCAGCACGAAAGCGAATGTTGCTGTATGCGGGGAGATCCGCCATACGTGCGTCTCCCGATCGAACCTCCAGGCCGCCCCACGCGAGATTAGGGACAAGGGCCTATTGTCGCTCCGACTAACCCCGAGGGAGCGGCTGCCGCTCATGGCGACTCCTACCAGCCCGGCGGCGGGGCGACGTAGATCGCAACCCCGAGACCCGGCAGCTTGTCCACCACGAGGTCGCCGAGCGGCTTCACCACGCGGCCGTCGCGGAAGATCTGGAGCTTGCGCCCGCCGAGCCCGGAGACGCTGAAGGATGCCGTGGCAGGAGCGGTGGAGGTATTCACGGCGATGACGTAGGTCGCGCCGTTGTAGCGGCGCGCAGCGACCCGCACCGGGCCCTCGATCGACCAGCTCGACCTCGCCACGGTGCCGAGGAGCGCAGGCGCGAGCGCGACGATCTCCCGGTTCGACTGGCGGACCTCGTTCCGGATCTCCTCTTCCCAGTAG
The DNA here is from genome assembly GCA_963789655.1 of uncultured Actinomycetes bacterium. Lineage (GTDB taxonomy): Bacteria > Actinomycetota > Thermoleophilia > Gaiellales > Gaiellaceae > GMQP-bins7. The sequence goes on along the minus strand of CAWBLH010000005.1, from coordinate 394,332 downwards.
TCCGGGAAGTAGCCGATGCCGCTGGCGCCTCCGGCGATCGCGAGCCACGTCTCCGCGCGAACGACCGCAGGGGTCGGGTCGATGTTCGATCGGCAATGCTCCATCGGGCCGGCCTCGATCCACTGGAACGTGGGCTTCCCGCCCGTGAGCGCGATCAGCTCGCGCTGCATCCAGAAGACGTTGTCGATCTGCTCGAGGGAGCAGCGCACCTCGACCGGGTAGGTGTCGAAGCCGATCACGTCGGCGCTGGCGAAGAATCCAGGGTAGATGTCCCTGCCGTACGGCCCCGGCGCCGCGGCCGCCGAGAAGTGGTCGGTGAGCGTGAGGAACGTGACGCGGCCGTCGGCCTTCGGGGTCGGGAGCTTCGCGGAGTCACCGACGGAGACGTCTGCCTCGTCCGGCAGGTGCCAGCCGACCTGACCCGGTCCCGCGACTCCCGGCGTCGCCGCGTCGACGGTGGACATCGCCCGCCCGGCCAGCCGCGAGAACTGCTCCTCCTCGTTGTCGCAGCTCACGCCGAGGAACAGGTTGATGCCCGCTGCGATGCTCGTCGGGTAGTACGTCGGGCACTGGCGCCAGACCATCCGCGGGAACACGGCCGCGCCGTTCACGCGCAGCGGCGCGGAGGACTCGACCTTCGGCGTTCCAGGCGGGAGACCACCGGGTGGCGGCGGACCGGTCGGATTCAGACCGGGCGGAAGCTTCGGCGGTAGCACGAACGGAGACGAGTCGCCGGAGCCCGACGAGCCGTCGACAGGCGTGGGGAGTGCGGAGGCGGCGGTCGCATGCGGCCAGGGATCCGTCCGGAACGATCCGCGCGTCTCGGAGCGCGTGCCGTTTCGCCATCGCGCGACGACTCGGAAGCGATACGTCGTCGCCGGTTCGAGCCCCGAGAGAGTCGTGCGGCCCGTCTCGGCGCGGCGGGCGAGGCTCGTCGTCGACCAGATGCCGTACCTGTCATCCGGTCCGACCTCGACGACGACGCGGCCTGCCTCCTCGACCTGCCAACGGACGACCGCGGAGAAGGGCCCCGCCTGGACGCCGACGACGTCGGGGGGCGTCGACCCGGACGCGGTCGCGCCGGCCGACGACAGCGCGGCGGCAGCCACAAAGGCAAGCAGGAGTACAGCTGCAGTGCGCTGCCGCATGTGGTGACTGTCGGCAGGGGTTCGGGCGCAAGCCTCACTCGCGTGAGGGATCACTCTGGGGCGAAGCCGGGGTCTGGCTGCAGCCAGACCCCGGTTCGTCAACCGTCTAGGCTCCGGCCGGTGGATCTGACCGGCAAGACAGCCGATCGTCACGGGTGCGTCCAGCGGTATCGGCGCTGCGACTGCGCGCAAGCTGCGGGAAGCCGGCGTCCGCGTGGTCGGCGGCGCGCGACGGGTCGAGAGGGTCGAGGCCGACGTCGCGCTCCCACTCGACGTCATGGACGAAGAGAGTTGCGCCGCGTTCGTGGGTCGCGCCGCCACGGAGCTCGGCGGCGTCGACATCCTTTTCAACAACGCGGGCCTGGCGCTGGGCCGCTACCCGTTCTGGGAGTCAAATCCTGAGGACGAGGAGACGGTGCTGCACACGAACGTCGACGGCGTCCTCCGGATGACCCGGCTGTGCCTGCCGCACATCCGCGACGAGGGCCACATCCTGTTCATGGGCTCCGTTGCAGGACGCCAGGCGTACCAGAACGGGGCGTCCTACGTCGCTGCGAAGTTCGCGGTGCGCGGCTTCGTGTATGCGCTCCGCGAGGATCTGCTCGGTCGCCCGATCCGGATCACGACGGTCGACGCAGGGCTGGTCGAGACCGAGTTCTCGCTCGTCCGCTACCGGGGTGACGCGGACGCTGCGAAGGCCGTGTACGAAGGGGTCGACCCCGTCACGCCTGAAGAGGTCGCCGACTGCGTCATGTTCGCGCTCACCCGTCCGCTGCACGTCAACGTCGACGAGATCGTCGTCAAGGCACTCGCGCAGTCGAGCGGAGCGAGGGTCGTCCGCAGAACGTGAGGTCGTGTCAATGCTGACGATCCTCGAGGGGTCGACGTTCTGTATGTCAGACGACCGCGGCGACATCGCCGAGCCTACGAGCGGCTTCTTCGCGCACGACACGCGGTTTCTCTCGCGGCTCCGGCTCTCGGTCCAGGGGTCGCCCCCGCTCCTCCTCTCCTCCGGGCGCGTCGAGCACTTCGCCGCGGCGTTCTTCCTCCGGAACGCGAGCCTGGACAGCCTCCCGCAGGACGCGCTCTCCATCTCGCGCGAGCGCTTCGTCGGTTCCGGCCTGCAGGAACGGATCGCGATCCGGAACGAGAGCATGCACCGCCTCGACTTCGAGGTCTCCCTCGAGCTCGCCGCGGACTTCGCGGACATCATCTCGGTCAAGCTGCACGACTTCGCGCTCGGCGATCCCTTGAACGCTCCTGATCTCCCGTCGCCCGCGCCGGCGACATACGACGAGGCGCGGAGGCAGATCCTGATCGTCGACCCGGCGGGTGACCTCAGGACCCGCATCGTCCTCTCCCAGGAAGGTCGCGTCGACGACGAGGGAGCTGTCTTCGACCTCTCCCTCGAGCCGCACGAACGCTGGGATCTCACCGTCGACGTCGTCCCCTCGCTCGACTCGGAGACCGACTCCGAGCTGGCCGAGCACCTGACGGACGAGCGCGAGACCCTCGGTGACGTCGTTGCCGCCTGGACGCTGCGGGTGCCGCGCGTTCGCGGAGGCTGGGAGAGCCTGCGGCGCGCCTTCGACCGGTCGATCGCGGACCTGGCCGCGTTGCGCATGCGCACGGGCGAGTTCCGACGACCTCTCTTCGCCGCGGGGATGCCGTGGTTCATGACGGTCTTCGGCCGTGACACGGCGATCACGTCGCTGCAGTCACTGCTCCTTGGGCCCGAGCCGGCGATCGGAGCTCTCGACGCCCTCGCGGAGCTGCAGGCGACGGCCGAGGATCCGGGAACCGACGCCGAGCCCGGAAAGATCGTCCACGAAGTGCGCCACGGCCGCGCTGCCGAGTTCTGGTTCCCGCGGTACTACGGCTCGATCGACTCGACGCCGCTCTTCCTCGTGCTCCTCGCCGAGACGTGGCGCTGGACCGACGACGCGGTTCTCGTCCGGCGGCTCCGCGAGCCGGCCATGTTGGCGCTCGAGTGGATCGACCGCTACGGCGACGTCGACGGTGACGGCTTCGTCGAGTACGCGCGGCAGGCGGACGGTGGGCTCGTGAATCAGTCCTGGAAGGACTCGGGCGACTCGCAGCGCTTCCACGACGGCCGGTTCGCCGATGCCCCCATCGCGCCTGTCGAGGTGCAGGGCTATGTGTACGACGCGAAGCGCGGGCTCGCCGAGATCGCCCGTGACGTCTGGCGCGAGCCCGAGCTCGCCGAACGACTCGAGGGCGAGGCGGATGCGCTGCGCGCGGCCTTCGACAAGGCGTTCTGGGTCGAAGAGCGCGGTGGGTTCTTCGCGCTCGCGTTGGACGGGGAGAAGCAGCACGTCGACGCACGCTGCTCGAACATGGGCCACCTGCTCTGGAGCGGGATCGTCCTCCCCGAGCGCGTCGCCCCGGTCGTCGATCAGCTTCTCTCCGAGTCCCTCTGGTCCGGCTGGGGCATTCGCACGATGGCGAGCGACGAAGCCGCGTACAACCCGATCTCGTACCACAACGGCACGGTGTGGCCGCACGACACGTCGCTCACCGCCTGGGGGCTCGCGCGCCACGGATACACCGAGGCCGCGCGGCGGGTCGGACGCGCGCTGATCGAGGCGGCAGGCCACTTCGACTGGTCGCTCCCCGAGGTCTTCGCCGGGTATGCGCGAGACGAGACGCCCTTTCCGATCGCGTATCCGACCGCTGCGCGCCCCCAGGCCTGGGCGGCCGGGACGCCGATCCTCCTCGTCCGCGTGCTCCTCGGGATCGAGCCCGATCGCGTGCGCCAGCGGCTCGTCTCGAACGTGACCGACGAGCTGCCGAGCTGGCTCGAGGGCCTCCGGGTCGAGGGTATTCGGGCCTACGGGCGCAACTGGTCGGCTGCGGTCGAGCGTGGGCGTGTCACGATCGCGGAAGGGGTATAGAGCGAGGAGACGGCATGCGCATCGGCCTCATCTGTCCCGTGTGGTTTCCGGTCCCGCCCGAGGCGTATGGCGGCACCGAGCGTGTCGTCGCGTTGCTCGCGGAAGGCCTCGTCGACGCTGGGCACGACGTCACGCTCTTCGCTTCCGGCGACTCGCAGACGCAAGCCCGCCTCGAGGCCGTGTTCCAGACCGCGCCGAGCGAGTGGATCGGGCACACGTACTGGGAGATGCAGCACGCGATCTTCGCGCTACGCCGCTCGGAGAGCTTCGACGTGCTTCACGACCACACGGGTCTTCTCGGCCTCGCGCTCGGTGGGCTCCTCGAGATTCCCTTCTGCCACACGGTGCACGGGCCTCTCGTCGGCCAGCCGGGACGACTGTACGAGGACGTCATCGCGCTCTCGACCCGCGCGAAGCTCATCTCCATCTCGATGAATCAGCGCAAGCCGAAGCCTGACCTCCCGTGGATCGCGAACTGTGCGAACGCGCTCGATCTCTCCGTCTACCCGTTCAGGCGAAAGTCGGGAGGTGAGTACCTCGTCTTCCTCGGGCGCATGAGCCCCGACAAGGGCGCGCATCGCGCTCTGGCCGTCGCCCTCGAGACGGGCCTGCCGCTCAAGATCGCTGCGAAGTGCCGGGAACCGCTCGAGATCCGTTACTTCGACGAGTTCATCCGCCCGCACCTCGGCGGCGCTATCGAGTACGTCGGCGAGGTCGGGCACGCCGACAAGGTCGAGCTGTTGATGGGAGCCCGCGCGCTCATCTCCCCGATCGACTGGGAGGAGCCGTTCGGGCTGATGATGATCGAGGCCATGGCGTGCGGCACGCCTGTGCTCTCGACTCGCCGCGGCGCCGCGCCCGAGATCATCGACCACGGCCGAACCGGCGTGATCGTCGACAACTATCGAGAGATGGAAGATCCAGCGGTGCTCGAGCTGGCCGACTCGCTCGATCCCGGTGAGATCCGACGCGAGGTCGAGGAGCGGTTCTCGCCCGAGCACATGGTCGCCGACTACGTCGCCGCCTACGAGGCGACGATCGCCGCGACCGAATCCGTGGAGGAAGTCGTACACACGTAGCTGTACGGGCCGGGCCTGCCCGGCCCGTACGACCTCCATCTCCCGGGTATGAGACTTCGCTCCCAGTACGACCGCGAGATCCTGAAGCTCGCGGTGCCCGCGCTGGGCGCGCTCGCCGCCGAGCCGCTCTACCTCCTCGTCGACACGGCCATCGTCGGTCACCTGGGGCGGTCGCAGCTCGCCGCGCTCGGCATCGCCGCGACCATTCTCGGCGGCGCGTTCGCGATCTTCAACTTCCTCCAGTACGGGACGACTGCCCAGGTCGCGCGCGCGGGCGGAGCCGGACAGGCCGAGACGGCGCGACGGCTCGGCGCGCAGGCGATCTGGCTCTCGCTTGCGTTCGGGATCGCGGTGTCGGGGCTCATCGCAGTGTTCGCCGAGCCGCTGGTCGCGCTCATGGGCGGGGAGGGAGAGGCAGCGGACTACGCGGTCACGTATCTCCAAATCGCCGCGATCGGCTTCCCGGCGGCGTTCCTCGCGCTCGGCGGCCAGGGCTACCTGCGCGGGATCGCCGACCTGCGAACGCCACTCGTCATCGTCATCGCGGGGAACGTCGTGAACGTGATCCTCGAGGTGCTGTTCGTGTACGGGTTCGACTGGGGGATCGCGGGCTCCGCGGCGGGAACCGCCGTCGCTCAGCTCGGGATGGGGGCTGCGTTCGTGGTCGTGATCCTGCGCGGCATGCAGCGCGCCGATGCGCGGCCACGGCTCGTCCTCGCACGCCGCGTGCTCACGCTCGGGAAGTGGATCTTCCTGCGCACCGTCTCGTTGATGGGCTCGTTCGTGCTCGCCGGTGCGGTGGCGACGCGCTTCGGCGAGGCCGCGATCGGCGCGCACCAGATCGCGTTCCAGCTCTTCATCTTCCTCGCCCTCGTCCTCGACTCGGTGGCGATCGCGGGCCAGATCATCGTCGGGCGCGAGCTCGGGGCTGGACGCACGGAGCGCGCGTACGCCGCCGGCGAGCGGATGATCTGGCTCTCGGTGGCCGCCGGTGGCGCTTTCGCGTTGGTGATGCTCGCTTTGGCGGGGATCTTGCCGCGGATCTTCACGAGCGACGCAGCGGTGCTCGACGAGACCGCCCTTCTCTGGCCGCTCTTCGCCTTGATGCAGCCGCTGAACGGCGCCGTCTTCGCGCTCGACGGCATCCTGATCGGAGCCGGCGACGGGCCATATCTCGCCGGTTCGATGGTGGTCGCGTTCCTCGTCTGTGCGGCGACGCTCCTCGTCACGCTCGCAGGCGATTGGGGAATCCGCGGCGTGTGGGCGGCGCTCGTTCTCCTCATCCTCGTGCGGCTCACCGCGATGCTCGCTCGCTTCCGCCGAGGGCGCTGGCTCGTCACCGGCTGGGCCTAGAGTCTCGGCTGTGAACGTCCTCGGCGGCGATCTCGAGCCCTGTTCGTTCGATCCGGTGACGGGTTTCCACCGAGACGGCTACTGCCGCACGGGAAGCGATCCTGGGTTCCATGCGATCTGCGCGGTCATGACGGAGGAGTTCCTCGAGTTCTCGGTGTCACGCGGGAACGACCTCGTGACGCCGCAGCCGCAGTGGATGTTCCCTGGCCTGGAGCCGGGCGATCGCTGGTGCGTCGTCGCAGAGCGGTGGAACGAGGCGCTCGAGGCGGGCGTCGCGCCGCCGGTCGTGCTCGAGGCCACGCATGCGTCGGCGCTCGAGTTCGTCTCGATGGGCGATCTCGAGGCGCACGCGCGCGCGAGCTGTAGGGGTGAGGCTTGCCTGCGCGCCATCACGCTCAGGCTGAGCCCGACCGCCGTCTCTCGCCGCTTTCGCCAGTAGCGCTCGAGGCCGCGGTAGTGGTGCCAGAACGGCGCAGCGTCGTCGTACAGGTCGGTCAGCTCCGGGTCGACCTGGCCGGCGTCGTAGCGCGCCGCCGCGACGAACGTCGGCTCGTCCATCCCGTCCTCGACCCGGCCGGACCAGGTTCGCAGGGTCTCGCGAAGCGCGGCGAGGTGCTCCTGCACGTCGTCGAACGTCCCGAAGTGGATCAGTGCGAGCCGGCCGGGGGCGCGGGCCTCGATCTCGTCGATCGTCTGCGCCCAGGCCTCGAGATCGATCTCGGGCGGTGGGCACGGCGGCAAGACGAAGCTGCCCGGTGCGATTCGCACACCTGCCGCGTCTCCTGCGTACAGCGTGCCGTCGGCGTCGAGGTAGGAGACGTGATGCCAGGCGTGTCCCGGAGTACGGAAGCACTCGAGCCCGAGGATCCGGTCTCCGACGACGTGCACGTTCCGCTCGGGGATCGGCGCCAGTTCTCCCCAGAGCGAGTCGAAGGCGGTGCCGTAGAGACGCCGTGCACTTGCCTCGAGCTTCGTCGTGTCGACGAGGTGCGGCGCCCCGACCTCCGAGACGTGAACCTGCAGCCACGGGTGCTGGCGGACGAGCACGCCTGCCGCGCCTGCGTGGTCGAGGTGGATGTGTGAGAGGAGGAGGTGCCGGATGTCTGTGAGGTCGAGCCCTCGCTCCGCGAGCCCCGCTTTCAGGTGCGGGATGCAGGTCGTCGGCCCGCAGTCGAAGAGCGCCGGCCCGTCCTGCGTCTCGAGCACGTAGCAGCCGATGATGCGCTCGTCGAGGTGGTGCAGGTCGATCGGCGCTGTCGTCAGCGATGCCACCGGCGTTCCTCGTTCATCCGGCGAAGGCGTCGTCGAGATCCGCGATCAGGTCGTGAGCGGACTCGAGCCCGACGGACAGCCGGATGAGATTGCCGGCACCGCGAAAGGTGCATCGGCGGTCGACGCGTGGGTCATCCGCGTCGGCTACCTCGATCAGGCTCTCCACTCCGCCGAGGCTCTCTGCGAGCTTCCAGATCTTCGTGCGAGCCACGAGCGCCGCCGCCTCCTCCTCGCTGGAGGCGAGGAACGAGACCATGCCGCCGAAGTTGCGCATCTGCGCTGCGGCGAGCTGATGGCTCGGGTGGTTCGGCAGGCCGGGGTAGAACACCCGCTCGACCCGAGCTTCGCGCTCGAGGTGTGCCGCGACCACGCTCGCGTTCTCGCAGTGTTTCTCCATACGGACGGCGAGCGTCTTCACCCCGCGCAGGACGAGCCAGCAGTCCAACGGGCCGGGGACGGCGCCGAGCGACTTCTGGAGGAACGCGAGCCGCTCCGAGGTCGAGTCGTCGTTCGTCGCGAGGAAGCCACCGACGACGTCCGAGTGGCCGCCGAGGTACTTCGTCGTCGAGTGCAGGACGATGTCTGCGCCGAGCGAGAGCGGCTGTTGGAGGTACGGCGTCGCGAACGTGTTGTCGACGACGACGAGCGCGCCGACCGCGTGGGCGGCCTCCGCCGCCGCGCGGATGTCGACGAGGTTCAGCAGCGGGTTCGTCGGCGACTCGAGCCACACGAGCCGTGTGCCCTCGTCGAGGTGGTCGCCGAGCCCACTCGAGATCTCCTGGGCGGAGAGGAACGTGAAGCGGTACCCCTTCGGCTCGTACACCTGCGAGAACATCCGGTAGATGCCCCCGTAGACGTCGTTCACCGAGACGACGTGGTCGCCGGGGGAGAGCAGGTGCATCAGCGTCGTCGCCGCACCGAGGCCCGAGGAGAACGCATGCCCGTGGGCGGCCCCTTCGAGTGAGGCGAGGCACTCCTGCAACGCCGTCCGCGTGGGGTTGGCGACGCGCGCGTAGTCGTATCCCTTGTGCACGCCGACCGCGTCCTGCACGTACGTCGAGGTCTGGTAGATCGGGGTCGTCACCGCCCCGGTCGCAGGATCCGGCTCCTGCCCGACGTGAATGGCGCGGGTCTCGAACTCCACGTCGCGGATGCTACTCGGGCGTCTCCGTGGCCTTGTGACGCTGTGTCACTTGGCGCGTTCGGCGCCGAGGAAGGTCGCGAGGCTGTCGAGCGCCTCGTCGAGGCGGGACGTGTCGCCCCACGCTCCGAGCACCCGGAGCGTCCCGGTCTTCCGATCGAAGAGCGGCTCCACGCGGCCGACGATGCGGTCGCCGACGAGGATCGGGAGGACGTAGTAGCCGTACTCGCGCTTGGCCTTCGGGACGTACATCTCGAGCCGGTAGCGGAAGTCGAACAGCGCCTCCGCGCGGTCGCGATCGTGGATCAGGCGGTCGAAGGGGGACAGGAGCGTGGCGCGATCGGGAACCGGATCGGCGGACACCCGAGGATGCGCCTCCCAGCCCGCGGCCGTCAGTCGAACCCCGAGCGCACGAAACTGCTTCTCGGCGACGCGCCGCTCCGCCTCTCGCAGCGAGATCTTCTCGGTCTCCGGGTACCAGCGCTCCGCGAGATCCCAGAGCCGCTGCCCGCCGCGCCGGCCGACGATTGCGACGACTCCGCGGCCGTGGAGGAGGTCGAGCATCACGGCCGTGTTGCGGGTGCCGTACCAGCCGTGCGACGTCCAGGTCCTGGTCGAGTCGTCGTCGAGCTCGCGGGAGAGGAGCGGCCCGCGCCGCTCGAGCTCCTTCAGGACGTACCGCTTGTACCGTGCGTTCTGCTGCAGGAACTCGGTGCCGCGCCGCTCCCATGTGTAGTTGTTCCTCCGCCTTCGCATGCGCGCTTGGACGATCGGGAGATCCTCGATCGGGCGGATGAACGCATTCCACTCGAAGAGCTTCTTCTGCTTCCAGAGCAGTCGGTCGAGCTCTGCCGGGTCGTACGGTCCGAGCCGGCTCCAGGGAACGAGGTACTGCGGTGGTGCGACCGTCGAGATCGGGTCGATCTGGAGGAACCCGAGCCTGCGAACGGTGTCGAGCAAGCTCTTCGCCGAGCCGTCGAGGAGCTGCGCGCGGACGGCGATCCGACGCGCTTCCTCCACAGAGACGATCCTCAATCCGGCACCCTTCCCGCCAGGATCTCCGCGAGGCGTCCGGGGTCGATGTTCCCTCCGGAGACGATGCAGACCACGCGTCCCTCTCCGGCTGCACCCGCGAGTGCCGCGGCGACGGGAAGCCCGGCCGCTCCCTCGGCCACGATGTGGCCTCGCTCGACGAGGAGCTTGAGCGCCGCCGCGGTTGCCTCGAGCGAGACGGGAAACGCGTCGGTGATGAGGTCGCGCGCGCCCTCCCACATGTCCGCGAGCAGTGACCCGGAGCCCGCACCGTCGACGAACGACGGCGTGAAGTCGACCGGTGTCGGAACCCCGCCGTTCGCGATCGCCGCCGCAACGGGAGCTCCGGTCTCCGGCTCGCAGACGTACACCTTCGTAGAGGGAGAGACCGCCTTGAGCGCGCTCGCCACACCCGTGGTCAGCCCGCCGCCTCCCCACGGGATGAGAACCGCGTCGATGTCGTCGAGTTGCTCGGCGAGCTCGAGCCCGATCGTCCCGTTCCCTGCCTTGACCGGGTCGTCCCGCACGGGGTGGACGAAGTACCCCTCGACGCCATCGAGGTCGGCGAGCGCGCTCTCGCGATCCGAGTCGACCGCCGCCCACCACGTCTCCCACGGCACCCGCACGATGCGTCCACCCATGCGCTCGACGGAGGCCAGCTTCGCCTGCGATGCGTTGTCGGGGACGACGATCGTCGCCGGAACGCCGAGCACTCGCGCCATCCAGGCGACGCCCTGCGCCATGTTGCCGGTGCTCGTCGTGACCACCCCGGCCGCAAGCTCTGCGCGGGGCGCGCTGAGGATCGCGTTCGCCGCGCCGCGCAGCTTGAAGGAGCCGATCGGCTGCATGCTCTCGAGCTTGAGCCAGATCTCCGCGGGCGCGTCGTCGAGGTAGAGGCGGACGAGTGGTGTGCGAATCGTGGTCGTCGCGATTCGCCCTCGCGCGACCTCGATCTCCTCGAGCGCGATCAGAACTCCACCTCGCTGCCGACGCCCTGCTCGCGCGCGCGGCGGACGACGAGCTCCGCCGAGGCGAGATCCTCGACGGCGATGCCGAGGGACTTGAAGAGCGTCAGCTCGTCCTCGCTCTCTCGCCCTCGATGAGCGCCGATGAGCACCTCGCCGAGCTCTGCCTTGATGTGGTCGGGGCCGACCGCCCCCTCGGCGGCGGGGAGGAGGTAGTCGCCGGCCTCGTTCAACGTCGACTCGCGGCGGTCGACGAAGAGCGAGCTCGCGACGACGGTCTCGGTGTCGAGCTCACGCGTCGTCGGGATGCTCGAGCCGACGGCGTTGACGTGCGTCCCCGGGGCGAGCCAGCGACGCTCGACGATCGGCTCTCGCGAGCTCGTCGTCGTACAGACGACTTCGGCCCCGAAGAGCGCGGCATCAGGGGACGGTGCGACGACCGCGCCCACCTCTCCGGCCAACCGCTCGGCGGCGTCGAGATTCCGCGCCCAGATCCGGATTTCCGGTTCGTCGAGCACTGCACGCATGGCTTCGACGTGCGCGCGCGCCTGGACGCCCGCGCCGAGGATCGCGACCCGCTCGGCATCGGAACGCGCGAGCGCGCGAGTGGCGACAGCCGACACCGCAGCGGTGCGGATCTCGGTTATGGGCGAAGCGTTGAGCACCGCGAGCAGCTCACCGGTCGTCCCATCGTGGAGCAAGACCCCGCCCTGGTGCGCGTCGAGTCCGCGGGTCGGGTTGTCCGGGGTGACCACGATCTCCTTGAGCGCCCAAGCGGGTGCGTCACCACCGCGATGCGCCGGCATGAGCCCGATCAAGTTCGTCGCGCCCGCGGGCCGTCCGACGAAGCGGAGAGGCTGAAACAGCTCGTCCCGCGCGAGCGCCGAGAGCACTTCCTCCATCGCCTCGATGCACGACTTCATATCGAGCAGCCGGCGCACATCGTGCTCGGAGAGAACGAGGAGGCTCATGGGAACAAGCCTCGCAGATGCGCCCGCTCCGTCGACGTCAGCTCGAGAGCGAGCGCTTCGCGCACCGGGTCGAGGTGCTCCGCGCGGGTCGGCCCGACCACGATGGCCGTGAGATCGCGCTCGCCGAGAAGCCACGCGGTCGCGAGCCCTGCCATCGAGACACCGCGCCCGAGCGCCTCGGCCTCGAACGCCTCGAGCGCGTCGAACACCGTCTCCGACGCGTACTTCTCGTACGACGCGGGTCGCTGGGTCATCCGCGATCCCTCGGGGTACTGGCTGTCGCGCCGGTACTTGCCGGTGAGCCAGCCGCCTGCGAGAGGGCCGTATGCCTCGTACCCGAGGCCGTTCTCGCGGCAGAAGGGGAAGACATCGTCCGCATCGTGGCGGTCGAGGAGCGAGAACGACCTCTGCACCCAGCTCGTACCGAGCGAGACGCTCTCGCTCCGAGACCTCGAGCGCCGCCGACGAGCTGCTCCACCGCGAAGTTGGACGCTCCTACCGCCCCGACCTTTCCCGCTCGCACGAGCTCGTCGAACGCGCGCAGGGTCTCCTCCTGAGGAACGTCAGGATCGAACTCGTGCGCGAGGTAGAGATCCACGCGCTCTAGACCGAGTCGCCTCAGGCTGACGTCGATCTGACGACGGATGCGAGCCCCCGACAGCCCGCGATCCGCCCCTACCTCGTTCGGATTGAAGGTCTTCGTCTCGACCACGATCGTGTCCCGGACCGACCCGCCTTTCGTCTCGAGCCACTTGCCGATGTAGGTCTCGCTGCGACCACCGCCGTACGCGTCGGCAGTGTCGAACGTGGTGATCCCGAGCTCCCACGCGCGATCCATGATCCGGAAGGCCTCGTCCTCCGAGATTCCCTGTCCGAAGAACTCGGGGGCGGAGCCGACTCCGCCGAAGTTGCCGCAGCCGAGGATGATGCGGGAGACCGCGATCCCGCTCTGCCCGAGTTCTCGCGTCTCCACGTTGGCGATCCTAGGACATGTCTCTAATGGGCCTAGTAATGGGCTATTGAGTGGGCTAAAGTAGAGTGGATGCGCATTCACATCCATCTCGATGAGGAGCTCGTCGCGCGCCTCGACCAGCGTGTGAGCTCTCGCGGACGAAGCCGATTCATCGAGGAGGCGCTCCGAGCTGCGCTCGACACCGAGGACCGCTGGCGGCTGATCCACTCCGCGTTCGCCTCGATCGAGCCGATCGGTCACGAGTGGGACGACGATCCGGCGGCGTGGGTGGCCGATCAGCGCCGTGCCGATGCTCGGCGAGTCGGCTAGGTCGCCATTCCGGTCCTGCTCGACACGACTGTCCTGATCGACTTCCTCCGCGGCCGACCGGGCGCGCGCGCCCGTCTGGCCGAGATCGAACGGGTCGGTGACACTCCCGTGACGACGGCCGTCAATGTCGAGGAGGTCTTCCGAGGCCTACATCCCGTTGAAGCCGACGCCGCCGAGTTGCTCCTACGTGGCCTTCTCATGGCGCCGCTCGGGCGTGCAGAGGGCATGCGCGCGGGTACGTGGCGCCGCGAGCACGCGCAGCAGGGCATCACTCTTACTCAGAGCGATTGCCTCATTGCGGCGGCGGCGCTCGCCGTCGGCAGCAGGCTCGCGACGGGCAATCCGAGACACTTTCCGTTCCCCGAGCTGATCGTCGAGCACTGGCCGGTTGGCGAGTAGTACCGTCCGAGCATGAGCGAAGGAATCAGCCTCGAGGAGCTCCAGCTCGCCGCGCGGAACCACGCGATGCCGCTCGAGGCGCTCAAGTGGGACATCACGCCTGTAGGTCTCCACTACCTTCTGATCCACTACGACATCCCCCTGGTCGACCCAGACAGCTGGCGGCTGGAGATCGACGGCCTCGTCGAGAAGCCCCTTTCGCTCTCGCTCGACGACTTGCGCTCGAGGCCACCGCTCGAGATCACCTCCACCATGGAGTGCGCTGGAAACGGGCGGGTGCACATCGAGCCGCACGTCTTCAGCCAGCCGTGGCTGCTCGAGGCTGTGGGGAACGCGCGCTGGAAGGGCGTGGCGCTCGCGCCGCTGCTCGAGGAGGCAGGAGTGCGCGAAGGCGCGGTCGAGGTGCTCTTCGAGGGCCTCGATCGCGGTGTCGAGGGCGAGGAGGAGCAGTCCTATGCACGCAGTCTTCCGCTCGCGGAGGCCATGGGAGAGGACGTGCTGCTCGCCTACGAGATCAACGGAGCGCCGCTCCCGCCGCAGCACGGATACCCGCTCAGGCTGCTCGTCCCGGGCTGGTACGGGATGACGAGCGTCAAGTGGCTCGGGCGCATCGCGCTCGTGGACACGCCGTTCGACGGGTACCAGATGCGACACAGTTACCGGCTTCGTCAGGACGAGGACGAGGTCGGCGAGCCGCTCGCGCGGATCCAGGTACGGGCGCTGATGGTTCCGCCGGGGATCCCCGAGTTCCGCACTCGCGCGCGCACGGTGACCGCGGGCGAGTGCGTCATCGAAGGCAGGGCGTGGTCGGGGGAGGCCGACGTGGCCGGCGTCGAGGTCTCGACGGACGGAGGCGAGACGTGGTCGGAGGCGGAGCTCGCGCCTCGCTCGGGTGGCCGCTGGGCATGGCGGGGCTGGCGCTTTGCATGGCTCGCCGAGCCCGGCGAGTACGAGCTCTGCTGCCGGGCGCGGGACGAGGCCGGGAACGTGCAGCCGCTCGAACCGCCGTGGAACGTGGGTGGCTACGCGAACAACGCGGTGCAGCGCGTGCCGGTGACCGTCGTATAGGTGACGTCGGTTGGGGTCTGGCTTCAGCCAGACCCCGTTCTTGGGTGTGCGCGTGCGAAGAGCCAACTTCGAACACCGGTGTCAAGCTGAAGCTTGACCCCTCGCTTACCTGGGATGCCTATCGTCTGTCTCGTGCGTGCGCTGCTCATCGCCGTCGCGTTGCTCGCCATCGCCGGGAGCTCTGCCGGCGCGGCTAGTCAGGGAGATTCGAGCACCGGGAGGCTCACGCTCGACGGCGAGGCCTTTCACCCCGAGCTCGCCCTGACCTTCGAGCGCCGCGGTCGCGGACTGATGAACCGGCGCACCGGCACCCGAGGACGGAATGCTGTTCGTCTTCGCGGAGCCTGCCGGAGGAGGCTTCTGGATGAAGAACACCCTCGTCCCCCTCAAGATCGTGTTCTTCGACGTCTCGGGGAAGCGCGTCGCACGTCTGTCCATGGTGCCGTGCCGCGAAGACCCGTGCCCGATCTACGACCCTGGCCGGCGGTATCGGTTCGCGCTCGAGCTGAGGGCCGGAGATCGGCGTCCTGCTCGAACGCTCGGGCCGCAGTCGACGCTGCGCCGACTCATCGGCCTGGCGGAGTGACCGGCATTCGTCGGAGCTGACGGGCACAATCCCCCGATGGACCTGCCCTCCACTCCGCGTCTCCGGGGCCTCTTCCATCAGTACGCCTTCTTCGCCGCTGTCGCTGCGGGGGCGACTCTCGTCGCCCTCGCCGAGGGCGCTCGCGCCCGCTTCGCGGTCACCGTCTACGCGGCGGCACTCGCCGCGATGTTCGGCGCTAGCGCGCTCTACCACCGCCGGCCCTGGCGATCGGAGCGGGCGCGCGCCTGGGCGCGCCGCCTCGACCACTCGATGATCTTCGTCTTCATCGCGGGCACGTACACGCCCTTCGCACTCCTTGCGTTCTCGGGCGTGCTCCCCGCCGTGGTTCTTGCCTGCGTCTGGGCCGGGGCCGCCCTCGGGGTCGTCCTCAACATCAGCTGGATCGACGCGCCGAAGTGGGTGATCGCACCGGTCTACCTGCTGGTCGGGTGGATCGGCGTGATCGCGGCCCCGCAGTTCTTCACGGAGCTCGACATCGCCTCGGCGGTGCTCGTCACCGTGGGCGGAGTGCTCTACACCCTCGGCGCGATCGCATATGCGACGCACTGGCCCGATCCGTTTCCGGCGACCTTCGGCTTCCACGAGGTCTTTCACGTGCTCGTGCTCGCCGCAGCCGTCTCCCAGTTCGTCGCCGTCTCGTTCGTCGTTCTCTGACCGTGCTGACGCTCGCCACCGCGCTGGTCGCGCTCGTCCTGCTGGTCCCGGCTGCGCAGGCGGCGCCGGCTCCGGTCGTCGTCATCGACGCCGGGCACGATCTGCGCGGAAACTCGGACACCGAGCCGATCGGGCCCGGCTCGTCCACGCGCAAGATCAAGGACGGCGGCGGCACGCACGGAGTCGTGTCCGGGCTGACGGAGGCCGACCTGAACATGCGCGTTGCGGCCAGGCTGCGCCCGTTGCTCGAGCGCGCCGGCATTCGTGTCGTGATGACCCGCACCAGGACCGCGGGAACGAGCATGGGGAACATCGCGCGTGCGCGGATCGCGAACCGCGCCGGCGCAGCGCTGTTCCTCCGCATCCATGCCGACGGCTCGAGCGATCCAAGCGCGCGCGGCTCGCACACGCTCTACCCGGCGCTGCGGCAGGACTGGACGGACGACGTCTACGCGAAGAGCAAGCGCGCGGCACGGATCGTGCAGGCCGACCTCGTTCGCGCGCTCGGTTTTCCCGATCGCGGCCTGCAGGAGCGCAGTGACTTCACCGGCTTCAACTGGGCCGACGTGCCCGTGATCCTGGTCGAGATGGGGTTCATGACGAACCGGACCGACGACCGTCTGCTGGCGACGGACGCGTATCAGCGCCGGGCTGCTGCAGGGCTTTGCCGGGGAGCTCTCAGGTTCCTCGGGCGGTCGCGGTCTGCGGATTGCGGCTAAAGTAGAGGCGTGGCGACCAAGAGACAGCAGACGATGGCGAAGCTCACGCGCGAGCGGAACGTCAAGGAGAAGCGGGAGCGCAAGCTCGAGAAGAAGCGAGCGAAGAAGCTGGCTGCGGCCGAGGGTGGCACGGTAGAAGGTGGGACGATCGAAGCCGGCGAGCCGCTCGTCGAGACCGACGAGACACTCGTTCCTACCGCTGACTGACGTCCGCCGTCAGGCGCGCTCTTCTATCCGCATCAGCCCGAGCTGCACGATCGTCCGGTAGCTCGTGAACGCGTGGTGCCCTGCCTGGAGCAGGTACTGGTCCGAGTCCATCATGCGCTGGTAGACGTACAGGGGGACGCGGACCGACCGCTCGCAGTCGCTCGCATTGCACTCGCAAGCGAGCTCGACGAGCCCCTGCGCATCCGCCGCGAGGTTCACCTCGGCGGCCTTCTGACGGTTGGCGGCCCTGCGCCCGACACGATGGGCAATGCCCTCATGGGCGCCGTCCAGCTTCTCGCTCGCTTCACTCGCCATGCGATCGCTCCTCCTGCCATGAACGGATAGGGAGGCGCAGGCGGCGCCTTCGGTACTCGTCCTGTGTCGGTCGAGTGTAGCCGTCGTGTGGGTTGGCGATCGGCGCGGGCCGTAGTACGCTCACGTCACGGTGACCCGCCACGGTCACAGGGGCCGGACGATCGGCATCCTTGCCGTATCGGTCTTCGTCCTGGTCGCGGCGACGAGCGGCCTCCTTGCGACGACGGGTCAGTCGGCGGCGCTCGACTCGTCGCAACGTGTCACGCGGACGTTCCCCGGTGGCCCGTACTTCAACGTCGCCTGCGGGTTCAGTCATCGAAACAACGACGATCCGATCGTGTTCCCGGGCGCGCCGGGCCGCTCGCACAACCACACGTACATCGGCAATCGGAAGGTCGATGCGGCCTCGACGCCCGAGTCGCTCAAGGGTGGATCGTCGACATGCGAGGAGCTCGACTCGTCGACGTACTGGGTGCCGACGCTGTACGACGGGCTCGAGGCAGTCATCCCGCACGCCGCCGTCCTCTACTACACGCGTCATACGTCGGGTCCCGTCGTCGCGCCGCCCGCGGGGCTGAAGATGGTGGCCGGCAACGCGAAGGCCCGCAAGGCGCAGTCCATCAACGTCGTGTCTTGGAGTTGCGGAGGCGCGTCCGGCAAGCGCTTCAGCCTCGTGCCCGTCTGCTCCCAGGATACGGCGCTCGTGTTCAACGTCCGCTTCCCGAACTGCTGGACCGGAGACGGCACCGACAGCCCCGATCACAAGCGGCACATGACGTACTCCGTGGCGGGCGCGTGCCCGAAGTCGCACCCCGTCCGGTTGCCGACGATCGATCTCGCCCTGATCTACCCGCCGACGTCCCGCCACGCTCGACCGGCCTCGGGGAAGTTCGCCGCGCATGCGGACTTCATGAACGGGTGGGACCTGCAGCTGCTAGAGCGGCTGATCTCGGGTCTGAACTACTGATTTTCCTCTAGGAAGGACGCTGCGAGGCGCTTCGGCGCCTGGATGAGCCAGGCGTCCTCGAGCCGCTCCCGGAGCTCCTCACGCTCTATCGCCTCGAGCCGGATCTGGACTCCCGGGTACCCGTTGTAGTGCGGGCTCGTGAAGTACACCTCGGGGTTCGAGTCCAGGATCAGCTGCTTCTCGTCGCGGTCGACGCGCACCGCGAGGCCTCCTCCGTCACGCTCTCGGGCCATCCAGGCGAAGAGCTTTCCCCGAACGCGATACGTCGTTCGGCCGGATACGTCCTCCTCGACCTCCGGGAGGGCGAGCGCGAGCTTGCGGACGGTCTTCCAGTCGCTCACGCGTGGGCGAGCGCAGGGTCACCCTCGCCGACTGCCACGACATCCTCGCGCCGCAGCAGCAGGAACAGGAGCACGGCGGCGACTGCGATGAGCAGAGCGCTGCCGAGGTATGCGACGTGGAACCCGTCGACGAGCGCCTGCGCCTGTACCTCCGGCGTCGGCTCCCCGCCGGCCGAGGCGAGCGTCTCGTCGGTCGCACTGACCGCGAACGTGGAGAGGATCGCGAGGCCGAGCGCGCCTCCGATCTGCTGCGACGTGTTGTAGAGGCCGGATGCGAGACCCGCATCGGAGTCCGGGACGCCGCTCGTCGCGATCAGGGTGACCGGTACGAACGTGAGCCCCATCCCGATCGACGCGAGCATGACCCCCGGCAGGAAGTCCGTCACGTACTCGCTGTCCGGCTGGAGGCGCATGAACAGCAGCATTCCCACGATCGCCATCGTCATCCCGATCAGCGGGAGCTCCCGCGCCCCGACCTTCGCGACGAGTGCCTGCGAGAGACCGGCCCCGATGATGATCCCGGCGGTGAAGGGGAGGAAGGCGAGCCCGGCCTCGAGCGGCGTATAGCCGAGCACCCGCTGGAGATAGAGGGTGTTGAAGAAGAACATCGCGAACAGTCCAGCCGCGACGAAGAGCATCGCGACGTTTGCTGCGCGGACCGTGCGGACGCGGAAGATGCTGAGCCGGACCAGCGGCTCGATCGAGCGGTTCTCGATGACCACGAAGGCCGCGAGCAGTGCGAGGGCGATCCCGCCCACGCCGAGCGTGTGCAGTGACCCCCAGCCCTTCTCCTGCGCCTTGACGATCGCGTAGACGAGGATGAGGAGGCCGGCCGTCACCGTTATCGCGCCCGCGAGGTCGAAGCTCTTGTGAGCGCGTTCGTCCTTCGACTCGGGCACGAACCGGACCGCCGCCACGAACACCGCAATCCCGACCGGGATGTTGACGAAGAAGATCCATGGCCACGAGAACGCGTCGACCAGGAACCCGCCGAGCACGAGGCCGACCGCGCCGCCGCCGACGGCGATCGCCGCCCAGACGCTCATTGCCTTCGCGCGCTCGGCGCCCTCGGCGAACGTCGTCGTGATGATCGAGAGCGCCGCGGGTGCGATCATGGCGGCTCCGAGGCCTTGCAGGCCGCGGCAGAAGATGAGGATCTCGGAACTCGGCGCGAGCCCGTTCAGGAGCGACGCGACCGTGAAGACCACGACGCCGGCGAGGAAGATGCGCTTGCGTCCGACGAGGTCGCCGGCGCGCCCGCCGAGCAGCAGGAACCCGCCGAACACGAGTGTGTACGCGTTGACGATCCACTGCAGGTCGGCGTCCGACATGTCGAGGTCTTCCTGGATCGACGGGAGCGCGACGTTCACGATCGTCGCGTCCAGGATCACCATGAACTGCGCCATGCAGACGAGCACGAGGACGAGCCACGGGTTCACGTGGCCCGAGCGTGGGGCGGCGGAGGACATCGCGTGCTCGCTCATGGCGACCCGTTCACACTAGCGATCGCTTTCCGGTGGATGCTCGGGGGTCTGGCTTCAGCCAGACCCGTCGTCAGCCCTCGATCACCGACAGGATGTTGCCGGCGGGATCCTTGAACCAGGCCTGCTTCGGACCGGGAGTCGCGATGCCCTTCTCGTCGGTCGCGATCGGCCCTTCGTCGTACTGCTCGAACTCGACGCCGGCCGCGCGCAGCTCGTCGACGGCGGCTTCGATGTCGTCCACCGGGAAGTTGACGATCGTATGCGCCGCAGGCTCGTGCGTGTCCTTTTCGTACACGAGCACCGCGTACCCGTTGCCGCCCTGGAGCGAGAGAAGACCGTCGCCGAGCTCGATCACCTGGACGCCCAGCTTCTCGCCGTAGAACTCCTTTGCACGCACCGCGTCGTCGACGGCGAATCCTGCATAGAACGGTGAGTTCTTCAGCATCAGCGCCTCCTTCGGTCTGGATCATGTGTCCGAATCGTTCCCCGTACCCGGATCCGCGAAGCGTGGGCTCCCGCCTGCGACCGATGAGTTCCGCGGCCGTCTACGGTCTACTTGCAAGACGAACGACCTGGGAAAGGGAGGATGCTCGATGACGATGGACAGTCGCACCCGCTGGCTCGCACTTCTGGTTCTGTGCCTCGGTGACCTGATGATCGTGCTCGACGTCACGATCGTCGGGGTTGCGCTGCCGTCGATCAAGGAGGACCTCGGGTTCTCCGACTCCTCGCTCGCCTGGGTCGTCAACGCGTACCTCCTGACGTTCGGCGGCTTCCTGCTGCTGGGCGGTCGACTGGGCGACCTCTACGGGCACCGGCGGCTGTTTCTGATCGGGATCGCGCTCTTCACGGTGGCGTCGCTGGCATGCGGTCTTGCGGGCACGCAGGAGGTGCTGGTGATCGCTCGCGCGGTGCAAGGCGTCGGTGGCGCGATCGTCTCCGCCGTCGCACTCTCTCTGATGATGACCCTGTTCACCGAGCCGGCAGAGCGGGCCAAGGCCATGGGCATCTTCGGATTCGTCGCCTCGGGCGGCGGGAGCATCGGCGTCCTGCTCGGTGGAATCATCACGGACGCGCTCGCCTGGCAGTGGATCTTCCTGGTCAATCTCCCGGTCGGCGTCGCCGTCCTCGTCTTGTCTCTCCGCCTCCTGCCTTCGTCGCCGGGAATGGCGTCTCAGCGACGTCTCGACATCGCGGGCGCGGTCACGGTCACGGCGGCGCTGATGCTTGCCGTGTACGCGATCGTGAACGGCAACGAATCCGGCTGGACGTCGGGCCAGACGGTCGGGCTCCTGGTTGCGGCAGCCGTGCTTTTCGCGGTCTTCATCGCAATCGAAGCGCGCGTAAAGGCTCCGCTCATGCCGCTCGGCCTCTTCAAGCTCCGGAACCTGGCGGTCTCGAACGTCGTCGGGATCCTGTGGGCGGGCGCGATGTTCGCCTGGTTCTTCCTCTCCGCCCTCTACCTCCAGCTCGTGCTCGGGTACAGCCCGCTCCAGGTCGGTCTCGCCTTCCTGCCGGGGAACCTGATCATGGGAGCGCTTTCGGTCGGGCTCTCCGCGAAGCTCGTAATGCGCTACGGGATCAGATTGCCGTTGGCAGCGGGTCTCGGGCTCGCAGGGCTGGGGCTCTTGTGGTTCGCGCGCGCGCCGGTCGACGGGAGCTTCGTGGTCGACGTCCTCCCGAGCATGATCCTGCTCGGCATCGGCGCCGGCATCGCCTTCAACCCGGTGCTGCTCGCCGCGATGGGCGACGTCGAGCCGAGTGATGCCGGCCTCGCCTCGGGAATCGTCAACACGGCATTCATGATGGGCGGCGCGCTAGGCCTCGCGGTGCTCGCCAGCCTCGCCGCGTCGCGGACTGACACCCTGGCAGCCGCGGGCGAAGGCGAGCTCGAAGCGCTGACGGGCGGTTACCACCTCGCATTCCTCGTCGGAGCGATCTTCGCCTTCGCCGCTGCTGCCATCGGCGCCGCTCTCCTGCGGCCGAGTGCCGTGCCGGCCGAGCATGCCGAGCACGGCTCCGAGCCTCAGCCGGAAGGGGCCTAAGGACCTTCCGGCGACCCGGGCCCGTCTGGCAGCAGCGGCATCTCGATACCGGGATTGCGACCGATGAGCAAGGCTCTCGTCACGGCGCCGGAGCCGAACCGGTCACGCACCTCGTCGAGTGCCGCGTCGAGAGCCCAGTCGAGCTGCGGAGCGAAGGGCAGCGCGAGCTGAACGGCAGAGTCGTCCTCGAGGTTGGTGAGCGCGAGCCCGATCAGGGTGAGGCCCTGCGTCTCGATCAACGGCGTCGCTGCGGCGAGTAGCCCCCTCGCGGTATCCAGGATCGCCTGGGTCTGCGTCGTCGCCCGGGGTAGCGTGTGCGAGCGCGTCGCCCGCGAGAAGTCCGAGAAGCGGAGACGAAGCACGACGGTACGACAGGCCCGCTGCCCTCGTCGCAGGCGCCGGGCGAGCCGGTCGACGATCGCCACGACCGTCGCGTCGATCTCGTCCGCGGATCTCGGGCGGCGGCCGAGCGCGCGCTGCGACCCGATCGAGCTTCGACGGTGGCCGGGCCGCACTCGCCGGGGATCGCGGTTGTGCGACAGGGCGTGGAGCTGCCGGCCCGACGCCCGTCCGAGCATCGCGACGAGCGTCGGCTCTCCGAGCTCGGCGACCTGGCCGACGGTGGTGATTCCGCGGGAGTGGAGCTTCTCGGCGGTGACCCGGCCGACGCCCCAAAGCCGCTCGACGGGGAGGGGATGGAGAAACGCGAGCTCGTCGTCGGGTGGGACGACAAGTAGGCCGTCGGGCTTTGCGACGCCGCTCGCAACCTTCGCGAGGAACTTCGTCCTCGCCACGCCCACGGTGATACGTAGGCCGACCTGCTCGAGCACTCTCTGGCGCAGCCGTGCGGCGATCTGGCACGGTGACCCGGCGAGACGCTGGAGACCGCGAACGTCGAGGAACGCCTCGTCGATCGACATCCCCTCGACGAGCGGTGTGGTGTCCTCGAACACCTCGAACACCGCTTTGCTCGCTTCCGAGTAGGCCGTCATACGGGGCTCGACCAGCACCGCGTGCGGACACAGCTTGCGCGCCTGCAGGCCGCCCATCGCCGTTCGTATGCCGTACGCCTTGGCCTCGTAGCTCGCGGCGAGCACGACCCACATGCCGACGATGACGGGCCGGCCTCGAAGGCGACGATCGTCCCGCTGCTCGACGGACGCGAAGAACGCGTCGAGGTCCGCATGGAGGATCGTGGTCTCGCTCGACACGAACATATGTTCTCATCGACGAGCAGGAAGGACAAGGTGGCTAGGTTCCAGTCGAAGACCAAAGATCGACGAGGGAGGAACTCGAATGGACTGGAAGCTCGAGCTCGTCGCAGTGCCCGTCTCGGACGTCGACCGCGCGAAGGCCTTCTACACGGAGAAGGCCGGCTTCACCCTGGATCACGACATCACCGTCTCGGAGGAGATCCGTTTCCTTCAGCTGACGCCGCCGGGGTCGGCGTGCTCGATCACGTTCGGAACGGGGATCTCCGACGCGCCGCTCGGATCGGCCAGAGCACAGATCGTCGTCTCGGACATCAACGCCGCGCACGACGAGCTCGTCGCACGCGGGGTGGAGGCGACCGACGTCGAGGAGTTCCCGTGGGGCTCGTTCGTCTTCTTCAGCGACCCGGACGGCAACCGCTGGGCGATCCAGCAGCTGCCGCCGCGCGACGAGGAGGGCGACTGATGGACCCGACGATCACCGATCCCGACAAGTACAAGGTCGTCTTCGAGAACGATCGTGTGCGAGTGCTCGAGTACCGCGACGAGCCCGGTCAGAAGACGAGCGAGCACGGGCACCCCGACAGCGTCATGGTCACACTGGCGAGCTTCGAGCGGCGCCTCTTCGGCGCTGGAGGCGAGAGCCGCGACGTCAAGCTGGAGCGGGGCGAGGTGCGCTGGCTCGACGCCCAGACTCACAGTGGCGAGAACATCGGGGATGCGCCGAGCCACTGCTTCTTCGTGGAGCTCAAGGAGGGACGGGAGACTCCATCCGGCGAATCTCTCGGGCCGACGTGAAGGAGAGGCGACGATGGATCTGAAGCTCGAGCTCGTGTTGATTCCGGTCACGGACGTCGATCGGGCGAAGGACTTCTACGTCCAGAAGGCCGGCTTCAACCTGGACGTCGACCACCAGCCGAACGACGAGTTCCGCGTGGTGCAGATGACGCCTCCCGGCTCGGCGTGCTCGATAACGATCGGAATCGGGATCACCGACGCGACACCGGGCTCCGTTCGGGGGACGCACCTCGTCGTCACCGACATCGAGGCTGCGCGGGCCGAGCTCGTCGAGCGGGGTGTCGACGTCAGCGATGTCCGGCACATGACGCCGGACGGCTGGAAGCCGGGCCCGGATCCCGAGCATCGCGACTACAACTCGTTCGCGGACTTCAGCGACCCCGACGGCAACACCTGGGTCCTTCAGGAGTCCAACCGCTATCAGTCGGGATAGGCACTCCGGCTGCCGTGACGCCGCGGCTACGCCGGTAACGGAACCGTGACGGCATCCCGGTCGTCGATCTCGCGCAGCACCCGTGCGGGATTGCCGACGGCTATGACTCCTGCTGGCAGGTCGCGCGTTACCACCGCGCCCGCGCCGACGACCGTGTCGGTGCCGATCGTGACGCCGGGGCAGACGATCGCGCCACCTCCCAGCCACACGTTGTCACCGATCGTGATCGGCTCACCGGACTCCCAGCCGTCTCGCCGTGCCGTGGGATCGACGGGGTGCGTGGCCGTCAGAAGCTGAACGCACGTCGCGATCTGGCACGCAGCACCGATCTGGATGGGCGCGACATCGAGCATCACGCAGTCGTAGTTGACGAAAGTGCCCGCGCCGATGGAAATGTGCGAGCCGTAGTCGCAGCGAAACGGCGGACGGACGACCACGCCGTCGCCTACACCGCCGAGCAGCTGGCGCAAGAGCGCGTCGCGTGCATCCTCTTCTGCGTGGCGGGTGGCGTTGTAGCGCTCGAGCAGGTCCTGAGCGCGCGCGAAATCTGCTGCGAGCTCGGGATCGTCGAAGACGTACAGCTCCCCTCGAAGCATGCGCTGCTTCATCTCGCCCACGCCTCAGCCTAGCTCGCGCCCTGTCCAGGTAGTTCGCGTGATCGCTCGAGGGAAGTGCTAGCGCTTCGAGGCGAGCTCCTCTTCGGGGTCGGCGGGCAACTGCGCGTGCAAGGTTCGCTCCATCCGCTCTCTGCCCAGCTCCTCGGAGGGTGCCGTCGGACTGACGTCGGCGAGAAGGTCCGGCTTGTTCGTGTCAGGTCGTTGCGCGGCTTCGCCCGTAAGCTCCAGTTGGAACTCGGCTGCGTTCATGACCGGCGTGACATGGAACGACGCGCCAAGATTCGGGAAGAGTGGTTTGATCAACGTGACGACATCGAGATTGAAGACGAAGATGCACTCACGCTTTCCGTCCTCCTCGAAGAAGTACGCCGCCTCGGGTTTGAGCCTCTGGATCGCGGACTGCATCGTCTCGGGGAGCTCCCCGCTCTTGAACGCGTCATCGGCCTTCTCGAGGGGAATGGTGACCTTCGCCAGGAATCGCACCGCAGACCTCCTTGCTGATCGTCGATCTCCTGATCGACACCACTTGCGTGCCCGAATTGCGCAGTTCGAAACGGAGATCCGGTTGGAGCTGCTCGAGTCGAGGACGTTCGACTCGGGTGTCACGCTGCTTCGCTATCGGCCGGCCTAGCCTGGTGGCCTCGACCGGGCAGATCGAGATTCGTCGACTGGATGCCGCGGGAATCAGCGAGCACGTCGAAGGGCTCGCAGCCGTCTTGGTCGACTGCGTCGCCGGCGGCGCTTCGGTCAGCTACATGGCGCCGTTCTCACAAGAGCAGGGGCGCGACGTCTTCGAGACGGTTGCGGAAGATGCGAAGCACGGTCGAAAGCTCCTCCTGGCTGCCTTCGCGGGCGATGACCTCGTCGGCACCGTGCAAGTCATCCTGGCGCTGCCCCCGAACCAGCCGCACCGAGCAGAGATCGCGAAGCTCCTCGTCACCCGCTCGGCACGCGGGCGCGGCGTGGCCCGACAGCTGATGGCGCACGCGGAGGCGGCGGCTCGAGCGGAGGGAAGGACACTGCTCGTGCTCGACACCGTGACCGGTGACGCCGCGGAGCGCCTCTACGAGCGAATGGGCTGGAACAGGGTCGGAGTGATTCCGGGCTACGCGCTGTACCCGGACGGGCGGCCCTGCGACACGACCGTCTTCTGGAAGACGCTCTAAGGGACTCTTGGCGCGTGGAGTCCACCCTCGCCTTGATCGCCGCCACCTGGGCTGTCGCGATGGCCATCGGTCCCGTGCTCCAGATCCGCACGATGGTCGCGCACCGAAGCTCCCGCAACGTCTCGATCGGGTACTTCGTCATCTTGCTCATCGGCTTCGCTCTCTGGTTCGCGTACGGGATCGCCGCCTCGAATCTCGTGCTCGTCGTGCCGAACGCCGTTGCGGCAATCGTCATCGGCGCGACGAGCCTGGTTGCGTTGCGATACCGGCGGGCTCGGCGAGCCTCCTAGGCCAGGCCTCGCGCCGCCCACGCGCGCGACGTCAGCACGAACGGTGCGACTGGGAACTTCTCGCGACAGCGCGCCTCGAGCTCAGCCCGTCGGTCGCGATCGAGTCCGGCGACATAGCCGCCAGCTGGCCCTACCCCGAGCGTGAATGGCTCCCACCAGTCTTCGAAAGTCGGATGCTCGACGCTCACCTCGAGGTATGTCTCCTGGACCTCGCGGATGCCTGCAGCCTGCATCAGCTCGGTCAGATTCCCCTCGCGGGCGCCGGCGAGGTTGGACTCGCCCTCGGCGTCGGGGTCGAGCTCGCGCACCGCGTCCCAGTACGGGCTGAGCGGCCCCTTCCCGCCGGCGTGATCCCAGACGCTCGCGGCGACGACGCCGTCCTTGCGAGTCACTCGCGACATCTCCTGTAGCCCTGCAACCGGGTTCGACATGAAGTGGACGACGAGCTGCGCGAGCGCGGCGTCGAATGCGTCGTCGGGAAACGGGAGATCCTCTGCGGATGCGTGTTCCACCATCACCCCGGGATGACGCTCGCGGGCAGCGGCCACGAACGGCTCGGACGGGTCGATCGCGGCTACCTCCTCCGGGCCGAGCCGCTGAACCAGCTCCGTCGTGAGCGCGCCCGGTCCGCAGCCGACGTCGAGCACTCGCTGTCCGGCCGCGACACCTGCGAGATCGGCGAACGCGGGTGCGAGCGGAACCGAGTACCGGCCCATGAAACGGTCGTACGCGTCGGCGGCGACGGCAAAGCTCACCCTCGCAATCTACGCTCCATTTCTGCACAAGATGCATGCCGACGAGGTCGATCACGACGTCTCGCTGGTGGGCCGGCTGGTCGCAGCGCAATTTCCGCAGTGGGCGGGCCTTCGGATCGAGTCCGTGCTCTCCTCCGGGACCGACAACGCCCTCTACCGACTTGGTGAGGATCTGGTCGTCCGGCTTCCGCGCAAGGAGCGCTCTGGCGACGCACTCGAGAAGGAGCGGCGCTGGCTGCCGAGCCTCGCCCCGCTCCTGCCGTTGGCCGTGCCGTCTCCACTGGCAGAAGGGCAGCCCGGGGAGGGGTATCCGTTCGAGTGGTCGGTGTATCGCTGGCTCGGCGGAGACGACGCCACCAGAGAGCGCATCGCCGATCAGAGCCGATTCGCGAGCGACCTCGCGCGCTTCATCGCTGCTCTCCAGGAGATCGATGCCACCGCGGGCCGCCCCCAGGTGAGCACAACGTCTTCCGCGGCCAGGCGCTTGCCGAGCGCAACGCCGGGACTCGGCGCGCGATCCTCGCCCTCGGCGACGCGATCGACGCCGACGCTGCGACCGCCGCGTGGGAATCTGCCCTGCGGGCGCCGGAGTGGAAGCGGCCGCCTGTCTGGATCCACGGAGACCTCGACTCACGAAACATGCTCGCCCGAAACGGGCGTCTGAGCGCCGTCATCGATTGGGGGTGTCTCGGGGTGGGCGACCCGGCGTGCGACTTCATGGTGGCGTGGAAGGTCCTGTCCGCGGACACCCGAGAGAGCTTCCGGGCCGCGCTCTCGGTCGACGAGGCAACGTGGGCGCGAGCTCGCGGCTGGACGCTCTCGCAGGCAGTGGTGGCGCTGGCCTACTACACGATGGAGACGAATCCGGTGCTCGTCCGCGAGGCGCGACGCTGGCTGGCCGACGTGCTTGCCGACCAGCCCTCCTAGGTCTACTTCGCGTACTCGTCGAACTGGGGCAGATCGTCGGTGATGTCGTACCACGCTGCCTTCGAGCCGACGAAGATGTGGTGTGTCGGGCGGAGTGTCGGTGCATCCACCAGCGACCCCAGGGACACGTGCACGAACGCGCCGTCGTTCACCACCGAGAACAGGAACGATCCGCACGCCCGGCAGCGCGTGTCGTTGAGCCCTTCCTCCCCGATCACTGCCAGGCTCGTCGAGTCCATCCGTGATCGTGAGCTTGTCTCGCGCGATTCTGGCGAACGCCTTGAACGCTGACCCGGTCGCAGCTCGACACTGCGAGCAATGGCAGTTCGCCGCGTACACGAACTCGTCTGCCACCTCGTAGCGCACCGCGCCGCACCGGCATCTCCCTGCGAGGACGCGATTCGCAGTCGCTGTCTCGGATGACGTCATCACTCAGCTCCTTCGTCGAGGACTCTTGTCTTCAGACGCCTCAGCAACTCGTAAGTCACCGCGCGTAAGTTTTGGTTGACAAGACTATAACCGGGTGCTACGGTAACAGTCATCGAGACCAAAACTAGAGAGGAGCACACCGTGCTAGTCGCTTCACTTCCGTTCGATTACCTCCAGCAGATCGACCGCGGTGACCGTGTCCGCAGGTCCCGCACGCTCTCAGGTTCCATTCGCGTGCGCCGGGGCACGCCCGGGGCCGGCGCGTAGTGGCGCCGAACGCCAGGAGGGGCGAGCCGCCGGTCGGCTACGACCCGGCCCAGTTCCCGGCCTTCGCCGTCACGGTGGACGTGGTGATCCTGACCATGTCCGCCGGCCGGCTGCACATGCTGCTCGTACAGCGTGGCGAGGCGCCCTTCGAAGGGATGTGGGCGATCCCCGGCGGCTTCAAGCGTCCCACCGAGACGCTGGACGAGGCTGCGAGGCGGGAGCTCGTCGAGGAGACCGGCGTCGACGTCCCGAGCCTGCTCACGCAGTTCGGCGCGTACGGCGACCCCGAGCGCGACCCCCGCATGAACGTCGTGACGGTCGGCTACCTCGCGGTGCTTCGCGACGTCGGGGCGGTCATGGCGGGCACGGACGCGGCAGTAGCGGCGCTGATTCCGGTCTCCGACGTCCTCAACGGCAGGATCGACCTCGCGTTCGACCATCTGGAGATCGTGCGCGACGCGATCGAGCGCGTCCGCGTCGAGCTCGAGGTCACGGGCATCGCGACCGCATTCGTGGGGACGACGTTCACCCTGGCCGAGCTGCGGGCGGTGTACGAGGCCGTCTGGGGCGTGCAGCTCGACGCCGCGAACTTCCGGCGCAGCATCGTCCAGGAGGACGGCTGGGTGATCCCGACCGGGCGCCGAGCGCAGCCGGGCCCGGCCGGCGGCAGGCCCGCCGAGCTCTATCGCGCTGGCCGCGCGTGGAGCCACGGCGGCCCGATCCATCGATTTCAGCGCGAGGAGAGGAAGTCATGAGAGCTGTCGTCCACGACAGGTACGGGCCTCCGGAGGTTC
Organism: uncultured Actinomycetes bacterium; assembly: GCA_963789655.1. GTDB lineage: Bacteria > Actinomycetota > Thermoleophilia > Gaiellales > Gaiellaceae > GMQP-bins7. The sequence goes on along the minus strand of CAWBLH010000005.1, from coordinate 364,681 downwards.
TGCGCGTCGACGACGTCGAGCGGCCGACGCCCGAGGAGCACGAGGTCCTCGTGAAGGTTCACGCATCGACGGTCACCCGAACCGACTGCGGCCATCGCGCAGCGCGAAGCCGTTCTTCGCGCGCTTCTTCACCGGCCTCCGCCGGCCGAAGCGGCAGGATCGTCGGCCTGGAGCTCGCCGGCGAGGTCGAGGCAGTCGGCGCCGCCGTCACCGAGTTCGCGGTCGGCGACCAGCGTCTTCGGCGTCGCGGTCGGGCGCGAACGCGGAGTTCGTCTGCGTCCGGGAGCAGGGCGCGCTCGCGCACATGCCGGCGGGCATGACGCTTCGAGGAGGCCGCGGCGGTCTGCGACGGAGCGATCATCGCGCTCGCGTGCCTGCGGAAGGCCGAGCCCGCGCGAGGGTCAGACGCATCCTCGATCTACGGCGCGTCCGGAGCGATCGGAACGGCGGCGGTGCAGCTCGCGAAGCACTTCGGCGCCCACGTCACCGCCGTCTGCAACACGAAGAACGTCGAGCTCGTGCGCTCGCTCGGAGCCGACGAGGTCATCGACTACCTGCAGGAGGACTTCACGAAGAACGGCAAGACCTACGACGTCGTCTTCGACGCGGTCGGCAAGCACTCGTTCAGGCGCTGCCGGCGCTCGCTGAAGCCGGGCGGGATCTACATCGAGACCGACCTCGGGTTCATGTGGCACGTCCCGCCGCTGGCGCTCCTGACCCGTTGGATCGGCGACAAGAAGGTCACGCTCGCCGATCCCGAAGTACACGAAGGAGAACGTCCTCTTCGTCAAGGAGCTCATCGAGGCGGGCGAGTACCGCGCGGTCATCGACCGGCGCTACCCGCTGGAGCACGTGGTCGAGGCGACGAAGTACGTCGAGACCGGTCAGAAGACGGGGAACGTCGTCCTGACGCTGAACGGCGCCGATCCGTCGCTCTCAGCAGACCGGGCGGAGGAAGTGCGCACATGAGAGCCGTCGTCCACGACAGGTACGGGCCGCCGGAGGTGCTCCGACTCGAGGACGTCGAGCGGCCCGTGCCCGAAGACGACGAGGTCCTCGTCAGGGTCCACGCGACGACGGTCACCAGGACCGACGCAGGACTTCGCAGCGCCGAAGTCATTCGTCAGCCGTTTCGTCACCGGGCTGCTCCGACCGAAGCGGAAGATCCTCGGACTGGAGTTCGCCGGCGAGGTCGAGGCAGTCGGCGCGAGCGGTCGGCGAGTTCGCGGTCGGCGACCGCGTCTTCGGCGTCCGCTCGGGTGCGCACGCGGAGCTCGTCTGCGTCCGGGAGGCAGGCGCGCTCGCGCACATGCCGGCCGGCGCGACCTTCGAGGAGGCAGCAGCGGTCTGCGACGGAGCAGCGCTCGCGCTCGCCTGCCTGAGAAGAGCCGGAGATCTGGCAGGCCGGCGGCGTGCTCGTCTACGGCGCCTCCGGATCCGTCGGAACGGCGGCGGTGCAGCTCGCGAAGCACTTCGGCGCCCACGTCACCGCGGTCTGCAACACGAAGAACGTCGAGCTCGCTGCGATCGCTCGGAGCGGACGAGGTCGTCGACTACCTGCGTGAGGACTTCACGAAGAACGGCAAGACCTACGACGTCGTCTTCGACGCAGTCGGGCAAGCACTCGTTCCGGCGATCGAGGAGCTCGCTCGAGGCCCGGCGGAACGTTCCTCGAGACCGATCTCGGGTTCATGTGGCACGTCCCGCTGCTGGCCTTGCTCACGCGCCGCATCGGAAGCAAGCGCGTAAAGCTCGGGATCACGAAGTACTCGAAGGAGGACGTCCTCCTCCTCAAGGAGCTCATCGAGGCGGGCGAGTACCGCGCGGTCATCGACCGCCGCTACCCGCTGGAGGACGTGGTCGAGGCGAGCAGATACGTCGAGACCGGCGAGAAGACCGGAAACGTCGTCCTGACGTTGAACGGGAGAGGAGACGCGAGGCCATGAAAGCGGTCGTCCACGACAAGTACGGCCCGCCGGAGGTGTTGCGGATCGAGGAGATCCCGCGGCCCGCGCCGAAGGACGACGAGCTGCTCGTCGAAGTTCGCGCGACGACCGTCAACCGGACGGACTGCCACGTTCGAAAAGCCGATCCCATCCTCTGGCGCTTCATGGGAACCGGGCTTCTGCGGCCGAAGCAACGGCAGTCGGGCAGCGACTTCGCCGGAGTGGTCGTCGAGGTCGGCGCGGACGCGAAGGAGTTCGCGGTCGGCGACGAGGTCTTCGGCACCAGCGGATATCGCTTCGGCGCCCACGCCGAGTTCCTATGCGTGAAGGAAAGTGGTCGAGTCGCCATCAAGCCGGCTGATCTGACCTTCGAGGAGGCGGCCGCGATTCCGGACGGTGCACTTCCCGCATTGACGGGTTTCGAAAAGCTCCAGCCGCTCGCCGGAAAGCGAATCGTCGTGTACGGAGCCTCCGGCGCGCTGGGGACGGCGTCGGTTCAGCTCGCGAAGCACTTCGGCGCCCATGTCACCGCGGTCTGCAACACGAAGAACGTCGAGCTCGTGCGCTCGCTCGGCGCCGACGTGGTCATCGACTATCTGCAGGAGGACTTCACGAAGAACGGCCAGACCTACGACGTCGTCCTCGACGCGGTCGGCAAGCACTCGTTCCTCCGCTCGCGCGGCTCGCTCGTGCCCGGGGGGCTCTACATCGCCACCGACCGGCTCTACAACTTCGTCCTCGCGCCGATCACCGCGCGGATCGGTTCGAAGAAGGTCGTCTTCGACATCTCGCCTTCCACGAAGGACGACCTACGGCTCGTCAAGGAGCTCGTCGAAGCTGGAAAGTTCCGCCCGGTCATCGACCGGCGGTACCCGCTCGAGGACGTGGTCGAGGCGGCGAGGTACGTCGAGACCGGACAGAAGACCGGAAACGTCATCCTCACCTTGAACGGCAGCGCAGCTCGGTGAGGGCGGCCGTTCGAGACAGGTTCGGGTCGCCAGACGTCGTCGAGGTTCGTGAGATCGAGGCGCCGGTACCGGGCGACGAGGAGGTGCTGGTGCGGGTGCACGCGACCTCGCTCAATATGGTGGAGTGGTACGAGGTGGCGGGCAGGCCGTACATCGGCCGCATGAAAGGCGGCATGCGCCGGCCGAAGAGCGAGAGCCTCGGCGTCGACTACGCGGGGACGGTAGAGGCGGTCGGCAAGGGTGTCACGCAGTTTCGACCGGGTGACGAGGTCTTCGGTGGGCGAAGCGGGGCGTGGGCCGAGTACGTCTGTGCTCGTGAGGATCGCGCGATCGTGCCGAAGCCGGCGAACGTGACATTCGAGGAAGCGGCAGCCGTCGGGGTGGCGGCGCTGACTGCGCTGCAGGGACTCCGCGACAAGGGGAAGCTCGAGCCGGGACAGAAGGTGCTGATCAACGGCGCGTCGGGAGGCGTGGGGACGTACGCGGTACAGATCGCCAAAGCGCTCGGCGGAGAGGTGACCGCGGTCTGCAGCACCGGAAACGTCGAGATCGCGCGATCGCTCGGTGCGGATCACGTCGTCGACTACACGCGCGAGGACTTCACCCGCAGCGACCGGCGCTACGACCTGATGCTCGACGTTGCAGGGAGCCGGCCGTGGTCAGCGTGCAAGCGCGTGCTGAATCGAAACGCGACCGTCGTCCTGGTCGGAGGGACGAAGAAAAATCGCCTGCTCGGGCCACTTGGGCACGTGGTCAAGTTTCGCCTCGCGTCGCTTGGCAGCGGTCGGAGGATCGCCTTCTTCATCGCGAAGTTCAACAAGGCGGACATGCTCGTTCTTCGCGAGCTGTTGGAGAGCTGGAAGGATGCGGTCGGTCGTGGACAGGCGGTATGAGCTCGACGAGGTCGCCGATGCCCTCGACTACATCGGAGAGGGGCACGCCAAGGGCAAGATCGTCCTCACGGTGTGAGGCCGAGCTCGACTCGCCGAGAGCGTCGACGCTGACCCAAAGAGGCAGCGCAACGTCGGAACCCCCCGCGGGCGCGGGGGGTTCGGGGATGTTCGTCGACTGCGTCCCGTGGTGTCGGCGGCCTCGGGCTACGCGTCGTACTCGCCGGCGAGGCTCAGAACCTGCGGCCTCCCCTTGTGCCCGGCCTCTTGCATGATCCCCGGGACTTCGGGGTCCGAGGCGAAGCCTTGCCAACCCTCCGCGTCCCAGTCGAAGACCACCCAGACCCGGTCTTCCTCGTTCGGATCCCGAAACACGCGTGAGCCGTTGGAGCCGTGCTGCTTTCGCTTCTCGGCGCCCTTGGTCGAGAAGATGCTCGCGAAGCGGTCGTAATCCTCGACCGTTGTCGTTGCCAGGATCACCCTTTGTCCTCCTCGGTGGCTCTCGGCATCGCCACTCGACGCCGATGGTGAGACGAGTGTGCGCCGCGGATGCCCCGGCGGCATCGGGCGAACGCCCTATCCGGCGTGGACGAGGTCGTGCTCGAACGCCCAGACCGTTGCGGCAGCACGGCTGCGTACGCCGACCTTCTCGTAGACGTGCTGGACGTGGTGCCCGACCGTCTTGGCCGAGATGCCGAGATGCTCGGCGATCCGCTGGTTGGACTCGCCGCGCACGAGAACGAGAAGGACTTCCAGCTCGCGCGAGGTCAGTCCGGCAGGCAGCTCGCGAGATCGCTCCCGCACGTGATGGCCGGCAGCTGCCAGCACCGCGTCGACAGCATCCGCGTCGAGTCGCCCGGCTTTGGCTTCCCTCAACAGCTCTCCCTCTGCCGCGGACTCATCGAGAGCCGGCCTGTACGGCCGCACCTCCCGCATCGCTGCGTAGCAGTCGGCGGCGGCGAGAATGCGGGCCGTCTGATCGAGATCCGACCCACGCGTGCCACGGTGGTAGCCGGAGCCGTCGAGCCGTTCATGGTGTGACCCGGCAAGTCGCCCGATTGCAGTGAGCGCCGACGACTGCGCGAATGCGCGCTCCGAGAAGTGGGGATGGAGTCGAACCCGCTCCCATTCGCCGAATCCGAGGGGTCCCGGCTTCTCCCAGATCGCATTCGAAACGCCCACGCGGCCGAGGTCATGTGCGAGTGCTGCGCGCCGTAGGAGCGTGACGGTGTCCGCCGGGAGGCTCATCCTCCAAGCCGCAGCCTCGGCAAGCTCGGCCACGCCCGTCGAATGCTCGCGCAGCCACGGTGACTTGAGACCGGTGAGCGCGGCGATCGCCCTGAACGCCGCGTCGACCCGCTCACCCGCGATTCGGGTCTTCGGAAGCGGCTCGGCCTCTATTGCCTGCTCCCACATCCGCGACTCGTCCAGCCCGTCGAGGAGGTCGGCGATGTTCCGAACGGCGAGCTTGGCGAGCCGCGGCTCGTACGCAGTGCCATTCCTACGCTCGACGACGGCCCGTGCTTCGTCGGCGCCCCCTGCGGAGAGGAACAGGGAGATGTCCCGCGCGATGTGCAGGAGTCGCATGGGCACCGGGATTCCGTCCCCGCGGGCATCCGGGAACCCCCGCCCGTCCCAGCGAGCGAAAACGTACTCGAGCGATGCTTGGACGCCCGCGCCGAGATCGAGCCACCCGGCGAACCGCTGCGCCACCTCGCACATCGTCGCGAACGCGTCGCGAGACCTCGGACCGCCGGCGTTGGCGATGGCGTTCTCGATCATCGCGGAGCGGACTTCGGGCGCGCGTCCGGCGCCGACGTGGGCTCGGTAGAACGCCAGGACCTCCGCCGGATTCGTCGTGTCGATGAGGAAGAACGCGGCTCTATGAGCAATGTCGTCACCGAAGAGCTGCGTCGCCTCGTGGCCGTTCGACGTACATCCGGAGGCGTGCAGGAGCGCAACGTAGTAGGTGTCTACGAGCTCGTGGGTGGACGCTCCGGCGAGCTCTCCGAGGCGGACGGCGAGCACGGCGGTGCGCAAGGCGTGCTCGAGGGGCTGCCCGGTGCCGAGATCCGTCGCGAGCGAGAGGGCACCGATCACTTCGGCGGCTCGGATCGGCCGCTCGCCAGATGAGGTCACAGCCAACGCTGCTCCACGATCCTCCGCCACGCGGGGCATCGTAGGCCGGATTGCCGAGTCAGGGCGTTTCGAGATTTTCGGGTGTGTGATCGACGTGTGTGCGGTCAGCCTCAGCCAACGCGGTCGAGGAAGTCGAGCACGCGTCGTGTCAGCAACGCCGTCGCGTCCTTGTCGTAAGACGGCAGGCTGGAGTCGGCGAAGTAGTGCTGGTTGCCGGGATAGAGGTGGAGCTCGGCGTCCTCGGCGGACTCGACGAGCTCGCGGGCGGCGTCGATGTCGCCCTCGTCGACGAAGAAGGGGTCGGCGTCCATCCCGTGTACCTGCACCGGCACGCCTTCCGGCCAGGAGCCGAACTCGGACACGGGGACGCAGGAGTAGAAGAGGAGCGCCCCTTTTGCACCCGGCCGGGTCTGCGCGAGCTTCTGTGCCGGAACCACGCCGAGTGAGAAGCCTGCGTAGACGAGCTCCTCGGGCAGCTCGTTCGCGGCGCGCTCTCCGCGGTCCATGATCTCTCCGAACCCGAGCTCCCCGACATGCGCCATGCCTTCGTCGATCGAGGCGAAGGTGCGGCCGTCGAAGAGGTCGGGAGTGTGGACTGTGTGACCCGCCTGTCGCAGCTCGTCCGCGAAGCTGTGGAAGCCCTCGGTCTGTCCCTGTGCGTGGTGGAAGAGCAGTACTTCAGCCATCTCGTCCTCCTTCGTGTCGCGTGTCGCGGATCGTCCGACGAACGATCTACAATATTGGATCGATCGAAGATACTAGTTCGATCCAGAGATGTCGATCAATTCCCTCCCGGACTACGAGCTCGCTGATCAGGTCATCGTCACGGCCCCGAAGCAGCTCCGCGCCATGTTCGACCCGATGCGTGGGACGATCCTGGATCTGCTCCTGGAGAGGGCAGCCACAGTCGCCGAGCTCGCCGCCGCGGTTCGGCGCCCGAAGAGCACAGTCGCCCACCATGTCAACGTCCTCGTCGATGCCGGGCTGCTGCGCGTCGTCCGAACGAGGAAGGTTCGCGCGATCGACGAGCGTTACTACGGCCGCACCGCCCGGACGTTCTACGTCGGCGTCGTCAACAGCCCCGACGAAGACCCGACGACGGTGTGCATCAACGAGCTTTCGGTCGCTGCGACCGAGTCGGTGCCGGCGCACGAGGCCGACCGACTGCGGTCGATCCTCCGCCACGCTCGGATTCCCCGTGAGAACGCGGCGGAGTTCTGGGACCGGGTGCTCGAGCTCAGCCGCGAGTTCGCCGCGATGCCTCGCGAAGGGGACACCGTCTACGGCTTCGCCGCCGGCCTGTACCCGACCGAGTTTCCCACTCTCCCTGACTCGAACGCCGACCAATTGGAAGAGCCCTAGATCGGGGCGTTTTCGAGCCGTGAGCCGGGGTATACGAATATGAATCCCCCGATCGGAGGCACAAATGCTTGGCCTGACGAGGAAGAGCCGCACCGAGAAAGTGAAGGACGCTCTGAGCGACGCGATCTCGTACACCGAAGAGGTCGCTCGTGACAAGCGCTTGCGGTCGAACGTTCGCTCAGCGGCCGCGCACGGCGCGAAAGCGCGAGACCGTTTCCGCACGAACATCAGCAACGGGATCAGCACTTCGCGGCTGGCGAACGACAGGAAGCTGCGAAAGCACGTCCGAGCGTTCCTCGACGACCTCGAGAGCGCCGGCGATCGCGTGCGGCGCAAGCGAAGTCACCGCGTCCGAAACGCGTTTCTCATCGTCGCGGGCACCGGAGCTGCCGTCGTGGCAGTTCCGAACGCGCGTCGCTGGATCTCGTCTCGGAACGGCAACGTTCACGCTGACGCCGTGACGGCGTAGACGCATTCTGTAGACACGAGAGCCGCGATCGGTCGCGGCTCTCGTATTGCGTCGAGCGCAGGCGTTGGAAGGATGCATGTCGTGGTGGCGGCGCGCGATGAGAAGCTCTCCGAGTCTCCTCGACCGGATCGTTCGCGAGGTTCGCGCCCGGCGACCGCCGGGCGAAATGGCAACGAGAGTCGTCGCAATCGACGGTCCAGGTGGATCGGGAAAGAGCAGCTTCGCTCGGCATCTCGCAGCCGCGGCCGGTGGCGTCCCGATCGTCCAGACCGACGACTTCGCCTCCTGGGACAACCCGATCGACTGGTGGCCGGAGCTCCTGGAACGAGTGCTCGTCCCTCTCTCGCGGGGAAAGACCGCGCGCTTCGAGCGATCGAGTTGGGGACCCGGGACGGGCGGAGACCTCGTCATCGTCGAGCCGACCGACGTCCTGATCCTGGAAGGAGTGACGGCCACGCGTGAGGCATTCATGCCGTACGTGACCTACGCGATCTGGGTCGACGCTCCTGCCGAGGTCCGCTTACGGCGAGGTCTCGACCGTGACGGCCTGGATGCCCTCGAGCAATGGCGAGCCTGGATGGCCGACGAAGACGAGTACCGATTGCGCGAACGACCCGACGAGCGCGCGGATCTCGTGGTTCGCGGCGACCGCGATCTGTCGGCTTAGGCTCGACGCGGATTGCGAGACACGTAAGACGTATTGCAGCACGGTCATCCGGCGGCCGTCAGGCTGAGAGCAACCTGATTCGCCTCATGCGTCGGAAAGCGCCTCGCCCTCGCGTACCGCAGCTTCGTAGTCGCCATCACCCAGCGCCTGACGCGACGCGCGTTCGAAACGCTCCATCTGTACGCGCTCCCAACGCTCGAGCTCGAACCCGTCCTCTCGATACTCGCGGAGCGCCGCCGAGACGAGCGTCACCCCGAGCGCCGTCTCGCCGCGCGCGCTCACGGCCCACCCGAGAGTGAGAAGCTTGTCGGGTGCACGCTCGACCCCGAGGTCGAGCGTCGCCAGCAACCCCTGCCGGCAGAGCGAGATCGTCTCCGCGTAGTCGCCGAGCGCAAACTCGACGACCGCGAGGGCCGAGTACAAGATGGTTTCCTCGAACCTCGACGCGAGGTCCGGAAGCTCTTGCTGACGGGATTTGAAGATCGCGCGGCTCCGCGTCGCATCGGCTCGATCTTCGTTCTCTATCGCGCGGAACGAGAGTACGTCGCCCAGCCTGAGGTCGGCGAGACGAGCGATGTCCGCGTCGCCGAGCTCTCGTGCCAGCATGCTCTGCTTCTCTGCCGCCGAGACGGCCTCGTCGTAATCGCCAACCTTCGCCGCGCGCGCCGCGCGGCAAGAGAGCACCTCCGCAAGACCCATCCTGTCGTCAAGCTGGGTGAAGAGCGACTCGGCCTCGGACAGGAGATCGCGCGCCGCCTCGAGCTCGCCGCCGAGATGAACGGCGAAGTACGCGGTTCTCAGGAGGGCATACGCGCGGTCGACATCTGCTCCCCCGCGGAGGGCGAGACTAGCCCGAGCCAGCCAGTAGCTCTCTGCGAAGGGCCCTAACCGATACCACACTCTGCCGAGGCAGCGGACGAAGCGAAGCGCGGTTGTCGCGTCGCCGTGTGCGAGTGCTCGCGCATGTGCGCCCTTGAAGTTCGCTGCGTCCGACTTGTAGCGGTCGACCTGCTCGTTGGTTGTGGGCCGACCTGCTTTCACGAGAAGCTCGGCCGCGTGCTGGACGAAGAACTCCGTGTGACGCGCGTCGGCCTGCTCGGCCTCGCCCGCGAGGGAAAGCCTGCCCGCGGCGTACTCCCTGATCGTCTCGAGCAGCCAATAGCGGTCGTTGGCGGCCTCATCGATCCGGTGCCGGATCAGGCTCTTGTCGAGGAGCGACTCGATCGCCTCGAGGTCGGCTCCTGCGACGGCCTCCGCGGCTGCAAGTGTGCAGCCGCCCGCGAACACCGAAAGACTTCGCAGGACGCGCCGTTCCTCGTCGTCGAGCAGGTCGTACGACCACTCGATCGTCGCGTCGAGAGTGCGCTGTCGTGCATCGACGTCGCGGTCGCGGGTGGCGAGGATGCCGAGGCTCTCGGCGAGATGCTTCCGGATCGTGCGGGTCGAAAGGGATCGGACGCGTGCGGCCGCGAGCTCGATCGCGAGCGGAAGCTCGTCGACCGCCTCGCAGATGGCCGTGACCTGATCGTCAGATCGGAAGCCCGGGCTCACCGCCAAAGCTCGCTCGACGAAGAGACGCTCGCCGTCCGACGCGAGCATCGGCGGCACGGCGTAGATGCGCTCGGCCCGAAGACCCAGGCGTTCGCGACTGGAAGCCGCGACGACGAGCCTCGGGCAGGCGCCGATGAGCGCGCGAATGATCTTGGCGGCCGCGTCCAGGACGTGCTCGCAGTTGTCGACCACGATGAGCGCGCGCCTCCCGGCGAACGTCCGGACCAGCGAGTCCGTGGCGGTGACTCCCGGCTGCTCGCGGACCTCGAGCGATTGGGCGAATGCCGTCTCGAGCGCCGACGCGTCGCGGAGGGGCGCGAGTGGGATCCAGAAGACGCCGTCCGGGAAGCCCTCTGACGCCTCGGCCGCGGCCTGAAGCGCGAGTCGCGTCTTCCCAGATCCGCCCGGGCCGGTGAGCGTCACGAGCCGCGCATCCTCACCGGTGAGCAGCTCGACGACCTCCTGAAGCTCTTGCTCGCGCCCGAGGAACGGAGTCATGGGAACCGGCAGATTCGTCCGATAGAGGCTCTCGAGCGGCGGGAACTCGCCTCCGCCGAGCTGGAAGACACGCTCCGGCAGCGGCAAGGTCCTTGAAGCGGTGCTCGCCGAGGTCGATCAGCTCGACTTCGACGAGAGGCGCTGTAGAAGCCGAGACGAGCACCTGCCCGCCGTGACCTGCAGCCGCGACACGAGCGGCGCGGTGCACGTCGTCGCCGACGTAGCCCTCGTCGGCAACGATCGGAGTTCCCGTATGAAGGCCAACGCGAACGCGGATCGGTCCGAGGACGGCGAGCCTTTCGGTGAGCTCCGACGCGGCCGCCAGAGCACTCGGCGCAGTCGGGAAGACGAAGAAGAACGCATCGCCCTGCGTGTCCACCTCTACGCCGCCGTTTCCGGCACACGCCGCCCGGATCAGTCTCCGGTGGTCCGCAAGCGCCTCGGCGTACGCCTCCGCGCCGCAGCTCGCGCAGCAGTGACGTCGAGCCTTCGACGTCAGTGAAGAGGAAGGTGACGGTGCCGGTCGGAAGTTCGGGCCGCACGCGGAGATCATCCGCGGATAACGAACGGCGAGCAAGGCGTCACGCTCGAAGAGCGGTCCGAATACTCGCTCAGCGAGCGAACCCTCACTCCGCGACGGTTCTGTTGTTGGCCTGGAGAAAGGAGAGCCGCGTCTCCACGGCTCTCTTTCACTGCATGCGATGAGGGCGCCGCCGCCTAGCTGCAGCCGGTGTTCGTCCCGCAGTCGCGGCACGTGTAGCAACTGCCCGTCCGCACCATGCGGCCGCCGCACTTCGCGCACTCGACGGCGTCCTCCCACTGGTTGAACAGCGCCGTCTGGCCTGGTGGCGGAGCATCCAGCGCCACCGCGGCCGCTGCGTGCTCTCCCGCGTCTCCGTAGGCAGCCGCCAGCCGCGCCTTCACCTCGGGCGTGAGGATGCCGGCTTCCTCCTGCTGGTCGGTGGAGAGGAACTTCTTGCCCATCCAGCGGAAGATGTAGTCGACGATCGACTTCGCGACCCGGATGTCCGCGTCGTTCGTCATCCCCGACGGCTCGAAGCGCATGTGGCTGAACTTCGAGACGTACACCTCGAGCGGCACGCCGTACTGGAGGCCGAGCGAGACCGAGATCATGAACGAGTTCATGAGGCCGGCGAGAGTCGTGCCTTCCTTCGCGATGTCCACGAAGATGTCGCCGGGAGTCCCGTCCTCGAACAGGCCGACGTGGATGTAGCCCTCGTACTCGCCGACCTTGAACTTGCGGCCGACCTCGACTCGGTCGTCGGGCAGGCGGCGGCGCTGCGGCAGCGGGCCGACGGCTCCTGACACCGGAGCGAGCGTCGTCGCGCCGGCGTCCGTCTTCCCGGAGAGCGGCTGCGCGACCTTGCAGTTGTCGCGGTAGATCGCGATCGCCTTGACGCCGAGCTGCCACGACTCGACGAAGAGCTGCGCGATCTCGTCGACCGTCGTCTGCTCGGGGAGGTTGACCGTCTTCGACAGCGCGCCGGAGATGAACGGCTGCACGGCGCCCATCATCTTCACGTGGCCCATGTAGTGGATCGCGCGGTCACCGATCGCGCAGTCGAAGACCGGGTAGTGCTCCGGCTTGACGTAGGGCGCGCCGACGACGGTGTTCTTGTCGTCGATGAACGCGACGATCTCGCTGACCTCGGTCGGCGCGTGGCCGAGCTTCTCGAGCGCCATCGGCACGGTCTTGTTGACGATCGTGATCTCGCCGCCGCCGACGAGCTTCTTCGACTTGACGAGCGAGAAGTCCGGCTCGACCCCGGTGGTGTCGCAATCCATCATGAAGCTGATCGTCCCGGTGGGAGCGAGCACCGTGGCCTGCGCGTTCCGGAAGCCCGAGACCTCACCCAGCTCGAGCGCCTCGTCCCATGCCCGCCGCGCTGCGGTCAGAAGGTCGTCTGGCACCGAGCTCGAGTGGTCGATGTTGCCCACCGCTGCGCGGTGCTTCGCGATCACGCCGATCATCGCTGCGGCGTTCGGCTGGTAGCCCGCGAACGGGCCCATGCGCTTTGCCACCTGTGCCGACTTCCGGTATCCGCGCCCGGTCATGAGCGCGGTGATGGCGGCTGCGTAGGCGCGGCCCTCGTCGGAGTCGTACGGGAGCCCGCGCGCCATCAGCAGCGCGCCGAGGTTCGCGTAGCCGAGCCCGAGCTGCCTGAACGCCTTCGCGTTCTTCTCGATCTCGGGAGTCGGGTACGAGGAGTAGCCGACCGCGATCTCCTGCGCGAGGAACATGACGTCGACCGCGTGCTCGAACGACTCGATGTCGAGCTCGCCGTCCTCGCGGCGGAAGTTCATGAGGTTCAGCGACGCGAGGTTGCAGGCCGAGTCGTCGATGGACATGTACTCCGAGCACGGGTTCGACGCGTTGATCCGCCCGGTGTTCGGGAGCGTGTGCCAGGTGTTGATCGTCGTGTCGTACTGGATGCCAGGGTCGGCGCACTCCCACGCTGCCTCGGCCATCTGCCGGAGCAGGTCACGGGCGTCGCTCGTCTCGACGACAGAGCCGTCGGTGCGCGCGGTCAGGTTCCACTCCTTGTTCTCGAGCACCGACTCCATGAACGAGTCCGTGACACGCACCGAGTTGTTCGCGTTCTGGTACTGGATCGAGGCCCAGTCGGGCGAGTCGAGCGTCATGTCGTAGCCCGCCGCCTCGAGGACGCGAGCCTTCCGCTCCTCCTTGGCCTTGCACCAGATGAACTCCTCGACGTCAGGGTGGTCGACGTCGAGCACCACCATCTTCGCCGCGCGCCGCGTCTTGCCGCCCGACTTGATCGTGCCGGCGGAAGCATCGGCGCCGCGCATGAAGCTCACAGGGCCCGAGGCGTAGCCGCCCTTCGACAGCTGCTCCTTGGAGGAGCGGAGGCGGGACAGGTTCACGCCGGAGCCCGAACCGCCGCGGAAGATGACGCCCTCGCGCCGGATCCAGTCGAGGATCGACTCCATCGAGTCCTCGATCGAGAGGATGAAACACGCGCTGCATTGAGGGCGAGCCTCGAACCCGACGTTGAACCACACCGGCGAGTTGAAGGACGCGTACTGGTTGACCAGGATCGCCTTCAGCTCGGCCTCGAAGGTGTCGGCCTCCTCGTCGTTCGCGAAGTAGCCGCCCTCGCGGCCCCAGCCGCCGATCGTGTCGACGATGCGGCCGATCATCTGCTTGACGGAGCGCTCGCGCTCGGGAGAGGACATGCGCCCGCGGAAGTACTTCTGAGCGACGATGTTGGTGGCGGTCTGCGACCAGAACTTCGGGAACTCGACGTCCTTCTGCTCGAAGGCGGGGCCGTCCTTGCCGGGGATGAACGCATGGCGAAGCTCCCACTCGACCTCCTCGAACGGGTCGCGGCCGGGGATCGTGAAGACGCGGCGCGGGGCGACACTCGCCTCCGGCTCGACGACCGTGTTCACGATCTCTTCCGACTCAATCAGGGGTGCCTCTACCTTCGCCGTTGCCATCGTTTCCTCCCGAGCGGTCTTTGACATCAGGTCCTCCCGCTCGGTGGAGCGACGAGCAGCATGCGAGCGGACTTGGCAGCGTAGGAGGCGAGCCGGACGGTACGGTTCGCTCGCGAATTTCCTGCAAATTGCGTGAAAAGAGAGGGACGCATGCCCCGTGAATGCTACCGGGGCGGCCCCTTGTCGCCGAGCGTGGCGCGGCGAACGACCCGGCTGAGCGCGCCGGCTGAGAGGAGGACGAGCGCAAGGCCGACCAACCCGAGGAGGGCGAACGGCACCGGGGCAGCCGCGGCAGAGTTGACCGCGTCGGTGCTCTCGGGTCCCACCGCTTGTGCAGTGGCTGGAGGCGCGCCGGACTCGCCTCGCACGGCCGTTGTCATGGCGCGGTCGATGACATCGTGCGCGTTCGTGTAGTCCCTGATGTCGGTCGGGAGCGTCGCGATCGCCTCCTCGTAACACGGAAGCGCGTACACGCGATCGATCCGCCCGTTGTCCGACCAATCGCTCAGTACGCGCGCACTGCACGCGAGCTCGGCGGCGCCGCTCGCGCTCGGCGCGACGGTGCCAAAGCCGAGAACGGCGATGACCAAGAGCAGGCGGCTCGTCGCGTTCATCGAGAAACTCCCCCCGGCGGCTACTCAGCGGACGTCTATTCAGACGTCTACCCCGTGTGCCAGTTGGCAAACGGTTTGTAAGGGCGCGCTACGTCAGGAGGTCGTCGGGCCCGGGAGGCCCGTCGTCGGCGTTCGCCGCAGCGCGCCGCCGGGAGAGGTAGCCGAGGCCACCGGCCGCGAGCAGTGCGATCGACATGCCGCCGAGCACGAGGAGCGGGATCGGAACCGACGAGATACCGGTTGTGTCCACGTCGGGCGCGGCCTCGGTGTTCGGGTCGGTCGGCGTCTCGCCTGGCGGGGGAGGAGGAGCTCCGCCGCCGCCACCGTCGCCGGGTGTCGGATCGTCGCCACCCGGAGTCGAGCTCGCCGTCGAGCGAGGCCTGCAACGCGCGGGAGATGATCTCCTCGGCGTTCGCGTAGTCCCGTAGGTCGGCCGGGATCGCGTCGATCGCCTCCTCGTAGCAGTGCGCCTGGTAGAGGCGGTCGATGCGTCCGTTGTCGAACCAGTCGGCGAGAACCCTGTCTCCGCACACCGACGCCATGGCCGTTCCGGGCAAGACGAGAGCGACTACGGCGATCGCGGCGGTGGCCAGGTACGCACCAAGAGCGCGGGCGCGGCGATATGGGGACGAGGTGTGCGGTGTCACGGGCGCGGCCGGAGGCCTAGAAGAGTTAGACGAGTCTTCCGGCTCCTGGTGAGGTCAGCGTGAGTGCAGGGTAAACGAATTGTTAGACGGACAAGCCCGTACCCCTCTCCGGGAGCGGGCAAACGGCAGGTCCGGTGGTAGCCTGGCCCGCCATGAATGCGGCGCCGGAGCCGTCCGGCCGGACGTTCGGCACAGCCGCTCTTCTGGTTGCGACGCTCGTCGGAGGCGCGCTCGTCGGGGCTGCATTCGCGGGGGACGGCTCGGACGTCGACGGTGTGCTTCCCGTCGGAGGCGCCGCGGCGGTCGTGCTCGCGGGAGCTCTCCTCGCGGTGGCGTTCGGGCTGGTCGCCGCGCCTCGTCTCGGGCGGTCCGGCGGCGCGCTGATCGTCGCCCTCGTCCTGCTTGTTGTCTGGACCGGTGCCACGACCTGGTGGTCGATCGTCCCCGACCGAAGCTGGGACGCGTTCAACAAGAGCGCGGCGTTCGCCGTTTTTGTCGGCCTGGGGATCTTGCTCGCCGTTGTCGGGGGCCGCGTGGCCGCTCGGCTCGGCGCGTCCGTTCTCGCGGTCGTCACGGGAGCGGTGCTCGCGTGGGCGCTCGTAGCCAAGTCGATCCCTTCGCTCGATCCCGAGGGCGACCGAGTCGCCCGCCTGCGGGAGCCGGTGGAGTACTGGAACGCGCTGGCGCTGATTGCCGACATTGCGATTGGGCTCGGGCTCTGGCTGGGCGCCTCGCCCGGGCAGCGGACGATCGTCCGCGTGGCGGGTGGGCTTCTCGTGTACGTCGCGACGCTTTCGCTCATGCTGACGCTGTCGCGGGTCGGCGTCGCCGCGGCCGTCGTGGTCGTGCTCCTCTGGCTCGCGCTCTCCGGAGGACGGTATGTCGAGGGCGGGTTGCTGCTCGCGGCCTCGGCGATTCCGGCGGCACTCGTCGGCGGCTGGGCGTTCACGCGGCCGGCGCTCGTGGAGGACGTCGCGGAGCGATCCGATCGCGTCGCAGACGGAGCTGTCCTCGGTTTCCTGACGCTCGTCGGCGCGGCGCTCGTGGTCGTCCTCGTCGCCGTCGGATCGCACCGCTCACTCGGCGAGCATCGCAGGAGGAACGTCGGCCGAGGCTTGCTCGCAGCTGCTGCGCTCTGCGTCGTGGCTGTGCTCGCGGGTGGGGCGGTGGCGCTTGGGAACGCAGTCTCCTCCGATACCTCCTGCGCCGAGGTCGTAAACGATCCCAGCAGGCTCGGCTCGCTCGACGTGAGCAACCGCTGGTGCTGGTGGAACGAGGCCGTCGACGTGTATGCGGGGAATGCGCCCGGAGGCGCGGGCTCCGGCACATTCGAGATCGCGCGGAAGCGCTATCGCTCCGACGCGCGGAACGTCACGCAGCCGCACAGCGTGCCGCTGCAGCAGCTCGCAGGCGGAGGCCTGGCCGCTCTTGCACTGTTCGGCGCAGTCGTCGTCGCTGCGGCAGCGACGTGTGTTGGCGCGTTGCGGCGGCTCGAGGGAGGCGAACGGGCCGCCGCGGTCGCGCTCGTCGCCGTGCCGTTCGCGTATCTCCTGCACGCGCTCGTCGACTACAACTGGGAGTTCCTCGCCGTCACCGCGCCCGCGATGGTCGCGCTCGGGGTTCTCGCCGGTGCGGGTCAGCCTCCGGGAGCCCAGAGGGTGCGGCCGGTTCTGGGGGTCGGCGCCGTCGTGCTCGTCCTTGCCCTGCTCGTCTCGTTCGCCTCGCCACGGCTTGCGAATACGCGCGTGCGCGAGTCGACCCGGGCGCTGAGCTCTGCCGACTTCGAGCGCGCGAAAGACCGCGCGGACTGGGCTCGGTTCTTCAACCCGTTCTCACTCGACCCGCTCTTCGCGATCGCCCGCATCAGGGAGCGACAGAAGCTCCAGCGCGCGGCTGAGGAGGCGTACGTCGACGCGGTCGAGCTCCAACCCGAGAACCCGGAGACCTGGTACGCGCTCGGGATCTTCGAGCTCCAGGCGCTCCGGAACCCCTGCGCCGCCTACGAGTTCCTGAACGAGGCGTACACCCGCGACCCGGCCGGGCAGCAATGGGTCGAAGGCGGCCCGCTGGACGTCGCCCGCGACGCGGTCAATCGCGGCGCGTGCGAGCCGCGCTGAGATCCGCGAGCGGCAGCAGCCCGGCCTACGCGCCGAGGATGAACACGACCTGCGCGCGGCCGAGGTCGCGCGCCCGTATGCCATCGAGCGGGCCGACCTGTTTCACGCGGAGATCCTTGGCGAGTCGGCGGGCTTCGCCTGCGAATCCGGGCTTGTACATGACGAGGCTGCGGGAGAAGTCGGTGCTCGACGCGTTTCCGACCGTGCCGACGCGGTAGCCGCGGCTCCGCACGCGAGAGGCGGCGCTCGCGGCTGCGCCCGTGCGCCCGTTCCCGTTCAGCACCATGACCACCGTCTTGTCGCGCGGCGTCTTCGCCGGGGCGACGGGCGTCTGCTTTCGCGCGGCGGCGGGTTGCGACTTCCTCTCCGGCGGGGCGAGTGCCCGCTCGCGCGCCTCGAGCTGCACGCGGTGCGAGACCGTCTCGATCAAGGCTCCGCCGCCGATGACGAGGAGCAGGAGCAGCTCGGCCACCGCGACTGCGCCCGCGATGTACGCGGCGAGACGCCAGGGGCGGACGAGTGCATCGGGAGCGGCGAGCGGGTGATCCACGCGCGACTCGATTCGCGCGCTCGGTGCTTACTCCTTCTGGCCGCCTCCCGCCTGTACCCATTCCCACGTCGCTTGCAACCCGTCCTCGAGGCCGACCATCGGCGTGAACCCGAGCTCGGCCGCGGCGCGGCTCGGGTCGAGGGCGCTGCGCTGGAGCTCTCCCAGGCGCGGGGCATCGTGCACGGCGTCGGTGCTCGAGCCGGCGACCTGTCGACAGAGCTCGTACAGCTCCACTACGGAGACCTCACGACCCGTCCCGATGTTGAACACGCCGCCCTCCTGGCCGATAGAAGACACGGTCGCACGGGCGACGTCCGCCGACGTACACGTAGTCGCGCGTCTGCGTGCCTTCTCCGAAGATCCGCGCCTGCTTGCCGTCGGCGAGCGCGCCGAGGAAGATCGCGACGACGCCGGCCTCTCCGTGCGGGTCTTGCCGCGGGCCGTAGACGTTCCCGTAGCGCAGGCAGACGTGCGTCGTGCCGTGCAGGCGGTTGTACATCCGGAGGTACTCCTCCGCGGCGAGCTTCGAGGTTCCGTACGGGGAGAGTGGCGTTAGCGCGGCGTCCTCGCGCGCGGGCTCGGTGCACTCGCCGTAGATCGCGCCTCCGGTGGAGCTGAAGACGACCTGCGCTTCGTGGCGGCGAGCCGCTTCGAGCACGCGGATCGTGCCGATCACGTTCGCCTCGGCGTCATCGACCGGGCGGTCGACCGCGACGCGGACATCTGCTTGAGCCGCGAGGTGGAAGACGGCCTCGGGGCGCACGTCGTCGAAGAGCTCGTCGAGTGGCTCGCGGATGTCCTGGACGTGGAGCACGGCCCCGTCGGACACGTTCTCGCGCTTCCCGGTCGCCAGCGAATCGACGACGGCGACCTCGTCGCCGCGGGCGACGAGCGCGTCGACCACGTGGGAGCCGATGAATCCGGCGCCGCCTGTTACCACCGTTCGCACCGGCGGGATCCTACGGGTCGTGTTCGTTTCAGAGCGGTCCCCTGTGCACCGATCGGCGCTGACTCTTGACGCTTACAGGGCCAGGCTCTGTAAAGAACCTGGCTGGCGATCACCGTCGCGGTCGTAGGATGGCGGCCGATGTTCGTCACCTTCGAAGGCCTCGACGGCTCCGGGAAGTCGACGCAGGCGGACCTCCTGCGGGCGCGGCTGGAGGCCGACGGAGAGACGGTTCTCGCGACCCGCGAGCCCGGCGGAACCGAGCTCGGCGAGCAGATCCGCCAGCTCGTCCTCCACGGCGGCCATGTGGAGCCGTGGGCGGAGGCCCTGCTGTACGCCGCCGCCCGCGCCCAGCACGTGGAGCAGGTCATCCGGCCCGCGCTCGAGCGAGGCGAGACAGTCATCTGCGATCGCTACGTCGACTCATCGGTCGCGTACCAAGGGGTTGGGCGAGGGCTCGGGCTCCAGCGCGTCCTCGACCTCAATCTCGCGGCGGTGGAGGGGCTGCTCCCCGCGCGCACCTTCCTCCTGCTGATCGATCCGGCGGAGGTCTCGACGAGGGTCGGCGGGGAGCACGACCGGCTGGAGCGTGAGGACGAGGGGTTCCACCGTCGCGTCGACGCGGGCTACCGCGAGCTCGCGGAGCGCTTTCCCGAGCGGATCGTCATGCTCGACGGCATGCGTCCGGCCGAGGAGATCGCGGAGGAGGTGCATGGAGCGCTTCGCGTCAGTACCTGAGCAGCTCGAGGCCAAGCGGCTCCTCGCCGCGGCGCTCGAGGACGCGCCGGCGCATGCGTACCTCCTGCACGGCCCTCCCGGAGTCGGGAAGCGAACCGCCGCGCTGGCGTTCGCCGCCGCCCTCCTCGGAGACTCGAGGCGGGTGGAGGCCCGCACCCATCCCGACCTCTACGTCCTCGAGCCGCTCGGGGAGATGATCCGCATCGACGACGTGCGCGCGCTCCGTCATGACCTGCACATGCGTCCGTTCGAAGCCGATCGGCGCGTCTACCTCGTGCTCGACGCCGAGCGGATGAACGAGGACGCGGCAGATGCCCTGCTCAAGGATCTCGAGGAGCCACCGCCGTATGCAGTCATCGTTCTCGTCGCGAGTGAGCTCGGCCCGCTCCCGCCTACCATCCTCTCGCGCTGTCAGCTCGTCCCCTTCCGGAGGCTGTCCGAGCGGGCGGTGCGGGAGTGGATCACGGAGAGGGCGCCGGACCGGGGCGAGGACGAGATCCGCGCGCTCGCCCGCGCGTCCGCGGGGCGCCTCGATCGCGCGCGCCGTCTTCTCGATCCCGCCGCCGCCGACCGGCGCGAGACGCTGATCGCGGCAGCACGCTCCGCGTATCTCGACTCGGACTTCGACCCAGGTGAAGCCGCAGCGGCGCTACTCGCGATCTCCGACGCGCACGGGCAGGAGGCGAAGGAGCAGGAGCAAGCGGCTCTCGACGGCGTCGATCTTCCCGCGCGCGAAGCGGATCAGCGTGTCCGCCGAGCTCAGCGCGGCGCCGAGCGGGACGAGCTTCTCGCCGGGCTCGAAGCGGTCGAGGCCTGGTACCGGGATCTCGTCGTGGTCGCTGCGGGAGCGGAGACCGCCGCGGTGAATGCCGATCGCCTCGGGGACCTCCGCGAGGACGCCGCCCGCGACCTCGGAGACGGTCCGCTGCACGCTGCCGAGGCGGTTCGCGAGACCTGGCGCGCGCTCGAGGAGTTCAACCTGAACGCCCCGCTCGCGCTGGAAGCCCTCTTCGTCCGTCTCCAGCGGGAGTTGCTCGGCGTCCACGCATGGTCGTAGGGCTGGTCGGGTGCGGGGACTGGGGGCGCCACATCCTGCGCGACCTCAATGCGCTCGGCTGTGACGTTCCCGTCGTCGCCCGCTCGACGGGAGAGCATTGCGCGCGCCGAAGAAGGGGACGCGGCGGAGATCGTCGCCGACATCGCTTCGCTGCCGACCCTTGACGGCGCGGTCGTCGCGACGCCGGCGACGACACACGCCGAGGTAGTCGAGGAGCTGCTCGGGCTCGAGGTCACGGTCTTCTGCGAGAAGCCGCTGACCACCGACCCGACGGCAGCCGAGCAACTGGTGGCGCTCGCTCCGGACCGCCTGTTCGTGATGGACAAGTGGCGGTACCACCCGGCTGTACTGGAGCTCGCCGCGATCGTCCGCGAGCAGCGGCTCGGGACGGTCTCGGGGATACGCACGGTGCGGGTTGGTGGCAACCCCCGCGAGGATGCCGACCCCGTCTGGGTTCTCGCGCCGCACGATCTCGCGATCGGGCTCGAGATCTTCGGCGCCCTCGGCCAACCGGAAGCGGCGGTCGCCCAGTGGCGCGACGGAGCAGCGATGCTGCTGAGCGGCGTCCTCCGGGGCGACGGCTGGTGGCAAACCGTGGAGGTCTCGAGCAGGTCGGTGACACGAAAGCGCTCGGTCGAGCTCTTCTGCGACGAGGGTGTGGCGGTGCTTGCCGACGGCTGGGACGAGCACCTCACCGTCTATCGCCACGACTCGGGCGGTGTTCGAGAGGAGCGCATCGAGACGCCGGGCGAGCTGCCGCTCCTCGCTGAGCTACGCGCCTTCGTCGAGCATCTACGCGGAGGCCCGCCGCCGCGCTCGAGCGCCGCCGAAGGCGCGGCCGCCGTCTCGACGATCGCGAAGCTCCGCGCGCTCGCTGCGTGATCGACGCGACGATCCTCATCCCCACCTTCCGCCACGTGGCGCTCCTGCCGCATGCGCTGCGGAGCGCGCTCGATCAGGAAGGCACGTCGGTCGAGGTCCTTGTCGTCGGCGACGGTGTGGAGGACGACACGCGCGCCGCCCTGGAGCCTTACGGCGACGACGAGCGTGTGCGCTTCTTCGACTTCCCGAAGGGCGAGCGCCATGGCGAGCTCAACCGCCACGAGGCGCTCGGCGAGGCGAAGGGAAGGATCGTCTGCTACCTGTCGGACGACGACCTCCTCCTTCCCGGACACGTGACGGAGATGGGTCGTCTCCTCGAGGACGCCGGCTTTGCTCACTCGCCCCCGTTCGCCGTGATGCTGGACGGGTCGCTCTGGTACGCGCCGGTCGACATCTCGTCGCCTGTCTTCCAGAAGCGGCTCCTGGGCGGCGGCTGGAACGTGATCGGGCTGACGGGAGTGGCGCACACGCTCGCTGCCTACCGCGAGTTGCCTCACGGATGGCGCCCCGCGCCGACGGACGTCTGGACGGACCTCTACATGTGGCAGCAGTTCGTCGCACAACCAGGCTTTCGCGGCAAGACCGGCTCTCGCCTTACGCACTTGCACTTTCCGGACGAGGCGCGCCGTGACCTACCGGTCGCCGAGCGTGTCGCCGAGCTCGAGCTCTGGTCTGCCCGGGCTCGGCAACAAGGCTTCGAGATCGAGCTCGCGCGTGCTGCGGCGGCGGGGATCGCCGACTCGGCGACGCGGAGCGAGGCTACGTAGGCGCCGCCTCGAGTGCTGCTCGCCAGGAGGCACGGAGGGAGCTGAGCGCGCCGAGGGCAGCGTCGCGCTCGGAGATCAACGGCTCAGTGCATTGCCAGTCGATTCCGAGCTCCGGATCGTCCCAGCGACAGCCGAGCTCGTCGGACGGATCCCACTCGTGGCTCACCGCGTAGACGTGGAGCGATCGCTCGTGGAAGTAGAAGCCGTGCGCGACGCCGGGCGGGATCGAGAGCGCGGCCGGGGCGTCGCCGGTGAGCTCGACGACGGCGCCGAGCCCCTCTGTCGGGGATCCCTCACGGAGATCGTGGAGCCCGATCGCCGCCCTTCCCACGACGACAGTCAGGTAGTCCGCATGACGCCAGTGGGCGTGCACTCCTCGGAGGACATTCGCTGCCGAGCGAACTGCATTCCACTGCACCGGCGAGACGGGGAGCTCCCACGAGTCTCGGAAGAGCTCGGTGAAGACCCCGCGCGAGTCTGCGTGCGGCTCCAGCTCGTGCAGCTCGACGCCGAAGGGCAGCATGCCGCGATTATCGCGAAGCGCGCGGTCGACCCGCGGACCGCTGCTTCGGCGGGGGAGCGAGCGTCTCGCTCGGAGCGCGGACGAGCTCTCCGATTGCCTGCTGAGCCTCTGCGAGACCCTCGGCTCGGAGGGCGTACCAGTAGCCGCGTGCGTTTCCGCGGAGCGCGACCAGCCCGGCCGCGCGCAGCTGCCCGAGATGGTGGTGCGCGGTGGACTTGGCGAGACCTGCGGCGTCGGCGAGCTCGTCGAGCGTTGCATCTGCACGCGCGAGCTGCCGAAGGATGCCGACGCGGCGTCCGTCCCCGAGCGCGCGCCCGAGGAGGATGGTCTGCTCTGCGAGGGACTCCTCCGCGTCGAGCGTCTCCGTGGGAGCCGGGTAACAGATCACTCGCGCGTCGCGGTGTTGACAGAGGAGGAGGAACGGCCGAGCCGCGACGTGGGGGACGAGCACCACGCGGTCGAACTCCGGCTCGGGCTCGTAGAGGTAGCCGCGCGTCACCTTCTCGATCAGCGCCTGCGGAGACGGTGTCGCCGTTGCGAGCTCGCGCGCAGCCTCGGCTGCACCGACGAGGGGAGCCATGATCTCCTGCTCCCGAGGCACGAAGACCTCGGTCGCGAAGCGTCGGAGCGCGGAGACGAGGCGCCGCTTCGTCTCCTTCGGCGAGACGTTCAGGATGGGAGGCAGCGCGTCACCTGCGCGGCCCGCGTAGTAACGCGGGTGCGCGAGGAGCTTCGCGATCGCTCGCCTGTCGCCCGTCGCTGCCCGCTCGAGCGTCGTCGCACCCACGTGGCCGACCCACGCAGGCACGTAGACGCCGACGAGGTGCCGCCTGAGCTCGACGGCGTCCATGCGGGCGATTCGCTCGGCGAAGGCAGGCGCGTCGAGCGTGGGAAGCTCGAGCGCGAGGCCGAGGAGGTGCAGCCACGCTTCGCCCGAGCGCTCGCCGACTTGACCGACCGCCACGCGCAGCTCCTCCGACCACTCGCCCGGTGCGGACACCCAGCTCTCGCCGTGTGTCGTATCGGGCGAGGTCGCGGTGGACAGCCCGATCAGGAGCTCGAGTGCCGGGCGTGCCTCTACCTCCAGGACGAGGCTCGGCGTGGACGACATGACTTCTCGAACAGGAGGCATAGACATTTGACAGATATCGTATCTATTCGATATATATCGAACCATGCAGACGACACTCGGGCTCACAGTTCTCGGCCGCAGCGGCCTTCGCGTCTCGGAGCTCGCCCTCGGGACGATGACCTTCGGGCCGAACTGGGGGTGGGGTGCCGACCTGGACGAGAGCAGGGCGATCTTCCGCCGCTATGCCGAAGCCGGCGGCAACTTCATCGACACCGCGTCCAATTACACCGACGGCACGAGCGAGCGGTATGTGGGCGAGCTCGTCTCGGGCGACCGCGACCGGTTCGTGGTCGCGACGAAGTACACGCTGTCCCTCGACCGAGACGACCCGAACGCAGGCGGGAACCACCGGAAGAGCCTCGTACGTGCGCTCGAGCAGAGCCTCCGCCGGCTCGACACGGACTACGTCGACCTGCTCTGGTTGCACATGCGCGACGACCTGACGCCGATCGACGAAGCGGTGCGCGCGCTCGACGACCAGGTTCGGCTCGGCAAGGTCCTGTACGTCGGGATCTCCGACTCTCCCGCCTGGGTCGTCGCGCAGGCGAACACGCTGGCCGACCTGCGCGGATGGTCGCCGTTCGTCGCCTTGCAGATTCCCTACAGCGCTGCGAGTCGCGATCCCGAGCGCGAGCTCTTCCCGATGGCCGCCGCCCTCGGGCTTGCCGTCGTTCCGTGGGGCGTCCTCGGCGCCGGAATCCTCACGGGCAAGCCTGCGGAGGAGCGGCGCTGGCCGGAGGATCGCGTCTCGGAACGCGCCGAGCGCGTTCTGGAGGCTCTACGCGACGTCGCTGATGCTCACGGATGCACGCCCGCGCAGATTGCGATCGCGTGGGCGCGCCAGCGGCCCGCGCCGCCGACCGTCGTCCCTCTCGTCGCAGCGACGCGAGAGGAGCAGATGGTCGAGAACCTCGCCGCCGCGGACATCAGGCTCGATCCGGGCGAGATCCAGGCGATCGACGAAGCCGGAAAGCCGCAGCTCGGGTTCCCGCGCGATTTCCTCGAGTCGACGAACGTCCGCGAGCTCATCTACGGCGACACGTACGACCGCCTCCGGCCGCGCGAAGCAGCCGCAATCCGCGGCTAAACTGAGCCTCTCGCCGACGTAGCTCAGCTGGTAGAGCACTTCACTCGTAATGAAGGGGTCCGCGGTTCGAGTCCGCGCGTCGGCTTAGCTAAAACCCCAGAAAATGGGGTTCTCTGTCGACAGATGGGCACGGGCAGACACACCGATCAGCCTCTCTCTGTAACCATTCAAGTAATGCCTGATATCGAAGTCGCACTCGTGGGCCGTGACGAGGCGGATTTCGCCAGGGGATCGCCTGGGCTGCTGCGGACGGCGAATTCGGCGGGCCGCGATCACCCCCTCGCGCCGGGATAGCTGCTTCCATGCCCGACCGCCCTTCGACCGTCCTGTTCATCTTCCCGGACTCGCGTGAAATTCGACACCTGCCCGAACCTCCGCGGGTCGGCAGTCGCGTGCGAAGCCGACACAGATCCGTCTGGTACGTGGCACAGCTCATCGATAACGGCAGCGACACCTACGTGGCGATCTGTGTGGGGCTGGCTCGGGTTGCTGCCGCGCCTCAGCGGCCGGTAGGCCATGTGAGTGAGAAGGCAAGGCGCGACGAACGGGAGCCGTCGGAGAAGGATCCGGCCGCCGACCTCCTGCAACGCGTCAAGGACGTGGTTTCCCCGCGGGCGCTCAGAAGGAGATGGCAGTACCGCAACTACCTTCCCTAGGCCTCGTTCGGAAGAGCTTCGCGCGCCTCGGAACCTCCTCCGGCCCATAGTGCTCCAGAACTGAACGCCGATCTGCCGTTTCCTTACTGGTCCACAGCCGACGCCTCACGCTTCGTCAGCAAGGCTTCGTCAAATCGGCGAAGGAGGTCATCACATGATCGGGCTCAGGAGACTCTCGGTACTTGCAGCAGCGCTAGGCATGGCGACAGCGATGGCGCCCGCTGGTCTCGCGAAGGACGGCGACGTGCTCGTCAGGGGCAGTTGCACGCAGTCGAGCACCTCGAAGCTGAAATTGAGTCGAGAGAACGGCCAGGTCGAGGTCGAGTTCGAGGTCGACCAGAACCGGAACGGCGTGACGTGGCAGATCGTCCTCGAGCGGAACGGCGCGCGCGTGTTCAGAGGCGCTCGCACGACGAGGCCGCCGTCAGGATCGTTCGAGGCTCGCCGGGTCGTCTCCGACACAGCTGCCGCGGACCGCTTCAGAGCGCGCGCGACGAGCCCGTCCGGCGAGGTCTGCACGGCGCGCGCATCCTTCTAGAGCTCAGATGGCGAGATACCGCGCGCCGAGCGTTCTCGCGAGCGTCCCGTGCGCGGGCGACGTTCCCACGAGAATCGAACGGGACGGGTCCACGCCATGAGACCGCGCGAATGCGAGAGGCAGTCCCGGAAGCGGCGGCCGGCACCAGCAGGTCGGCGGGCCGCCGCCATGTGGGCACAGTGCGATCTCCACCGGACCGGCGAGCTCGGCCGACACGCGGGCCGCCACCGCTGTGAGCTCTGCCGGCTCCCCGCCTGGGCTCCAGTCGAAGATCAGATGCGGCGCAGCCCGCTCGAGCTCCTCGAGGACGTGTTTCCAACCAGGCTGTCCGACGGCGGCTGCCGCGATGAATCCGCCGGCCTTCGGGTTGCGCGAGGCCTCCCGCTCGAAGGGAACGACTTCGACGTCCGCGAATCCCTCGTCTGGGGACGGTGGCTCGAGCTCGCGGAACGCACGCATCTGCGAGGTGGGCGCGAGCACGCCTTGCTCGCTCCGGGCGAGCTCTTGCAACTTCTCGGGAGTCGGTAGCTCGCCGAAGCGTTCGAGCAGCCGCTCGACGAGGTTGACCTGCGCCTGCGCCAGCGGAGTGTCCAGCCAGATGCAGCGCGCGCCGGCCCCGTGACCGTTCGCCGTCTCGATCACGTAGCTTCGGCTGGCGCGCGTCAGATACGTGTTGTCGAGGACGACACGTCGGGAGCCGGCTGACAGCTCGTCGTCGAGCGCAGCGGCCAGGTCGCGCAGGGATCCGCCGCGCTCGTCGCGGTTGAGACGGAGATAGTCGCGAGCGACGTACGCCTGGGCGATGCGGCTCTTCCCGGCGCCAGGAACGCCCATGACGAGAACCACCTCGGCTTTCCGCGAGTGCCGCTGGGGGCGCTTCCGGCCAGCATGCCCCGAATGCGCTGCCGAGCGCGGCACGCTCGTCGGGTTCGAGCGTGAGCTCCGCGGCTCGCGCGGCGGAGCGTGCTGTCTCGGGTCGCCGGGCGCCGGGGATGGCGACGACCTCCGGAGAGAGGTCGAGCAGCCAGGCGAGCGCTACTTCTGCGGGCGTCGCGCCTCGCGCGTCCGCGACGTCGGCAAGCGCAGGCTTGCGAGTAAGACCACGCGCACGCCGAGGCCCGCCGAGCGGAGAGTGGGCGATCAGGGAGATTCCCTTCTCCGCGCAGCGCTCGACGACCCCGCCGCGCAGGGCGCGATCGTCGTAGACGCTGAGTGCCACCTGGACCGCCGCGACCGGAGCGTGCTCGAGTGCCTCGTCGAGCTGGAGCCGGTTGACGTTCGCCACGCCGACGCGCCTCACCACACCTTCGTCGGCGAGCCGCGCGAGCGCACGCACGGAGGTCCGCCAGGGAGTACGGGGATCGGGTGCGTGAATGAGATAGAGGTCGACGGGAAGGCCGTCGAGGGCAGCGAGGCTCGCCTCGCAGTCGGCGCGAATCGCCTTTGCACGGCCGTCCGGGACCCAGCCGTCGCCGGTCCGTGTCATGCCGCCTTTGGTGACGATGCGCGCCCTCGCCTCCGCGCCGCACGCCTTCAGACCGCGGACGAGCAACCGTTCGTTGTGGCCGAGATCGTCTGCGCCGAGGCCGTACGAATGCGCGGTGTCGAAGATGGTGATACCTGCCTCGGCCGCTGCCGCGATCGTCTCGAAGGCGAGCTCCTCGTCCCGGCTCTCGTCGGTCGACATCCGCATGCAGCCGAGGCCGATGCGGAGCTCCGAGGCGTCGAGCCAGCTCAGGAGACGGAGCCTATGCCACGCGGTTCGTGACGCGAACCCGATACGAGCCGTCGGGGAACTTCGCGAGCAGCTCGAGCTCGACGCCCCACACCGTCAGTCGGAGCTTGCTCACCTCCCGCCGGCCGAGCGCGAAAGGCGCGTTCCAGGTTCCGCCGCAGTCGCGCGCCGGAGCTCGGCGATCCGCCTGGGCGGCGTAGACCCGCACCGGCCGCTTCGAGAACGGGGTCTGGTCGACCTCGTAGACGAGCACTCCGGTCTGGCACAACGCCCGGTCGTAGCCCGCGCGTGCCCGGACTTCGATCGCGAGAACACGGTTTCCCCGCTTGACGAAGATCGCCTTCGTTCCTCCCGGTCGCTCGACGGGCGCAAGCGTCGCGCTCCGTGTGCTGCGACGGGTCACGCAGACGATCTGGCTCTCGTCGAGCCAGCCGAGCTTCCAGCGATGCCAGGCCAGGAGCTCCGATGGCCAGCGCGCGGCCATCACGTCCCAGCGATGAAACGACGCGTTCAGGTTCCGGACGTAGAGGTCGGGAAGCCCGAGCAGGTGCCCGGTCTCGTGCAGGAGCGACTCGGCCTCGCCCGTCGAGGATGCGAACCCGGCCCCGAACGGGATCCACAGTCGAACTTCGCGACCGTCCGCGCGCACGCCGAAGCCGTTCAAGAGTGCGAACGAGGCCGTTTGCGGCGTAGTCGAGGACGGCGCGAGGTAGACGACGTCCACCGCGGAGAAGTCGACGTACGGATCCGCCGCCGCGACGGCGTGGGTGAGATACGCACGGGGATCGGCCAGGTACTCGGCCGACGAGCGCGGGAGCGCGAGCCAGCGAGGAACCGTGTCGACGCGAAGGGACAGACGTCCATAGGAGACTGCGCGGAACCACTCCTCGGCGGCGTCGAACAGCTGCTCAGGCGCGGCGACGGATTCGTCCGGCCGAGCGTCCGATGCGTGCACCAGGAGCATCACGGCACGCAGCGTCCCGATCGAGGGCCCAACCGTGCCCGGGAGACTTCTTCCTTCGGTCACCGCAGGAGCAGTCGGCGCAGGGTGGCAGGGGCTGGGAGCGGCGTCCGCAGTCGGCGCATCGATCCGCATGGTCGCGACCACGCATGTGAACAGGGAGACGACCAGGAGCGAGCGCACGCTGCTCATTCAGACTCACTCTGACCACTCACGGTTGGACATGAGCGTAGATTCCTGGGCATGAGCGACGACAACATCTGGTCCGACGAGTGGGGAGAGCAGGGAGAGGACTGGTCGGGTGGCGGCGGACGGGACAAGCGGCTGCCGCGAGGTTCCGAGATCGGTGCGACGGTGATGGAGCTCGATCCCGGGAACTTCGTCGTCTACCACTTCCACCATCGCTGGGAGGAGCTGCTCGTCGTCCTCCGCGGCCGCCCGACGCTCCGCGCGCCCGACGGCGAGCGAATGCTCGACGAGGGTGACGTCGTCCACTTCCCGACCGGGCCCGCGGGCGCGCATGCGCTGAGGAACGAGACGGACGACCCCGCGCGGGTCCTCATGGTGTCGACCCAGGGCGGGCCGGAAGTCGTCGAGTACCCGGACCTCGGGCAGATCACCGCGCAGGCTCGCACCGGCTCCCAGACGGGCGAGCAGCTCTGGCTGATCTACGACGTGCCCGACTCCGCCGACTGACCATTCGGAACGCGTGACCAGGGCTCGCCGATGACATCCGACCTCCGAGTCGAGCCCGGCACCCCCGCGGACATCGCCGGCCGCGACCCGGGTGACACGCTCGGTCTGGAGAAGGCGGAGGCCCGGGAGCAGCTCCGCGCCCTGCACGAACGACTCGACGTCCTCCAGCAGCGCTTGTACGCAGAGGGGACTCGGAGCCTCCTTCTCGTTCTGCAAGGGCTGGACGCCTCCGGCAAGGACGGGGTGATCCGCTCGGTCTTCGTGGGGCTCAATCCTCAGGGGTATCGCGTCGCCTCGTTCAAGGCGCCGACCTCGACCGAGCTCGCGCACGACTACCTCTGGCGCATCCACGCCCAGCTCCCGATGCGCGGCGAGATCGGCATCTTCAATCGCTCGCACTACGAGGACATCGTCACCGTCAGGATGCTCGGGCTCGCGCCAGAACATGTCTGGAGGCGCCGCTCAGGACACGTCCGTGAGTGGGAGCGGATGCTGGCCGAGGAGGGCACGACGGTCGTGAAGGTCTTCCTCAACGTCTCGAAGGAGGAGCAGCGCAAGCGGCTGCAGGAGCGGATCGACGATCCGGAGAAGCGCTGGAAGTTTCGCCGTGGAGATCTCGAGACCCGCAGTCGCTTCGAGGACTACATCGCGGCGTACGATGAGGCGCTGACGGCGACCTCGACGGAGTGGGCTCCGTGGCACGTCGTCCCCGCCGACCGCAACTGGGTCAAGTCTCTCGCGGTCGCGAGGCTGCTCGTCGAAGCGCTCGAGCGGCTCGACCCCCAGCTTCCGCCCGCGGAGCCGGGGATCGAGACGATCGTGGTCGAGTGAGCGTCGTCCCTGTGTCTCAGACCGAGCCTGCGAACGAGTCACGGAGGTAGATCCCTCGTGCGCCGTCGTCGCGCGAAGAGCGCAGGTAGCGGCTCCACGCCTGCTGCTCGTGCCACACGGCCCCGAGCTCCCAGACGCAGAAGGTCGGCCGGTGCGAGCCCTCGATCGGCCAGGGACGAAAGGCCACCGAGTCCCCCTCTTTCGCCCAGACCGTCTCCCAGAGCTCGTTGTCGTTTCTCCACGTGCATGCGAGGAGGAAGTGGAAGCTCTCGCCGCAGCGGTGCAGGATCACGAACCCGAGCTCGCCGGAGAGGGCGAGCTCTCCCGACTTCGCGCCATCTCGCAAGTTTCGGCGCGCGAGCGCGCGCACGGCGAGCGGGACCGGTGCGTCTGCCGGTGCGATGTCGTACCACTTGAGAAGAACCTCGCCCATCGTGAGGCGCGCCTCGGGACGGACGAGCTTGGACGTGTGCAGGTAGGCCGGTCCGACGCCGATCTCTTCGAGAGCGCTCATCGGCGAGCCTCGGCACGCGTGAAGTCCATCACCCAGTTCGTCTCCCATGTCTCGCCCGCGTCCTCCGAGAACGCCTGCTCCCAGCGCGGGGTCTCCGTCGTGACGCCCGACCATGTGAAGCGAACGAGGATGGGTCGGCCTTCGAACGTGTCCTCGCCTTCGAAGATGCCTGTGTCGCCGTCGAACCCGCCGAACACCGGTGGATCGAGCACGCCGAGGCGGCGCGTGTCCGCCCAGTAGATCGACCACAGGTTCGTGTCGTGGTCGAAGAAGCGAAACGACATGCCGATGAAGCCGCCGTCGTAGTCGGTCCTGAACTCGTCCTCGTTTCCGAGCCCGTCCAGGAGCGGACGCGCGACGACCGTTGCGTCGAACGCGTCCCACTCGTCGGAGCCTGCGAGCCGACGGCGCAGCCGTCGGTTTCGGACGTCCCAGCTCCCCATCCAGAAGTCGAAGTCGTGTTGTGTGCCTACGCGAACCGCTGTGCTCATCTCGCCTCCGTTTCGATCGGCTCGCCTCGACCGTAATCGATGAATAGGGCAGTTTCGGCCCTCAATCCATGATTGACTGGAAGTGTGGGAACACCGACAGGACGCCTCCTCGAGCTCCTCGAGCTCCTTCAGACGCAGACGGTCGCGACCGGGCCCGAGATCGCCGACCGACTCGAGATCGACCGGCGCACTGTCAGGCGCTACGTCTCCGCGCTGCAGGAGCTCGGCATCCCGATCGAAGGCCAGCGCGGTGTCGGCGGCGGCTATCGCATCCGTCCGGGCTACCGCCTCCCGCCGTTGATGCTCGACGACGACGAGGCGGTGATCGTCGCGCTCGGCGTCGTGGCGGCGGGTCGGCTCGGGCTGGCGGGCTCGACGGAGTCGGCCGAGGCCGCGCTCGCGAAGATCCACCGTGTCCTTCCGGACACCGTTCGCAGGCGCGTCGAGGCGCTCGAGACAACCCTCGACTTCACGACGGCCGCACCCGCCGGCGCCCCGGTCGCCGGCGGGACGGTCCTCCTGCTGGCGGACGCGATCCGGCGGCGCCGGCGGCTCCGGATCTCCTATCGCGCGTTCTCGGGCGAAGCGACGCGTCGAGAGCTGAGCCCGCACGGCCTCGTCGTGCACTCCGGCCGCTGGTACCTGGCCGCGTTCGACCACGTCCGCGACGACCTTCGCACCTTCAGGGTCGACCGGATGCGGCGGGCACTTCTCGCGAAGGAGCCGGCGATCGCGCCTCCCGACGGATTCGACGCGGCGGCGTACATCCGGCGGTCGCTCGCGCGCACGCCCTGGCCGCACGAGGTGGAGGTGCTACTCGAGCTCCCGTTGGAAGAGGCGACCCGGCGCCTCCCGGCGACACTCGCCGAGCTCGCCGAGGCGGACGGCGGGACGTTGCTCCGAATGCGCGTGAGCTCGCTCGACTGGATGGCGCGCATCCTGGCCGGGCTCGACTGTCCGTTCACCATCGAGAAGCCGGAGGAGCTACGCGCGAGCGTTCGCGGGCTGGCCGACCGGCTCGCCGCGTCAGCCTCGTAACTACACGTCGAGCCGCTGGTCCTCGAGGTCGAGATCGCGGGAAACGCGGAGCCAGACGTCATTGGAGATGACACCGCTCCGCCGAAGCTCGAGGATTGCTCGTCGCTCGGCGTCGAGCAGCTCGCGCCGAAGCCGCTGGAAGTCCTGGGACCGCAGCTCGATCGCTCCGTCGTCGTCCGCGTCGAAGCGCGCTCTGAAGCGGTCGGTCCTGAAGCGGTAGAGGCCGCGTACTCGCTCGGCGGTGTCGTCGCGCACCCAGTCCTCGCTCTCGAGTTCCTCGAGTCGCGCGATCGCGGCTTCGGCCGCTCGGATGCGGGCTTTCGCGTCCTCTTGGTCCTCGTCCCCGTCCTCCTCCAGTCCCAGTGCTCGGATCACCAGCGGGAGCGTCAGGCCCTGCCCGACCAGCGTTGCAAGGATCACCGAGAAGGTCAGGAAGAGGATGAGCTCGCGACCCGGGAAGGGCGCACCCGCATCCGTCTGCAGGGGCAGCGCGAGAGCTGCCGCGAGCGAGACCGCCCCGCGCATGCCGGCCCACGAGAGGAAGACCGCTCCGCGCCAGTCCGACATCCGACCCGCGATCTTCTTCGGCGCGTGGAGCACGGCGAAGACCCACGTGAAGCGCGCGACGATCACCGTGAGGCAGACCAATACGGCGTAGCCGACAAGTCTCGCGGCGGGGATGTCGCCGAGCGCATCGATGACGATCGGCAGCTCGAGCCCGATGAGCACGAAGAGGAGCGCGTTCAGGAGGTACTGGACGATCTCCCACACCGCGACTCCCTGCAGGCGGACCTGCGGGGTCGTCAGCTCGGGTGTGTACCAGCCGAGATAGATCCCGGCGGTGACGGCCGCGAGGACCGCGGAGAAGCCGAGGAGCTCGGCGGGCACGAAGGCGAAGTAGCCCGTCAGGAGCGAGATGGTGATCTCCGCCGGCGGGTTGTCGAGCCGGCGGCGGATCTGTCGCACGATCCAGCCGACGGCGAGCCCGACCGCGACTCCGCCGACCACGCTGAGGAAGAAGAGCCCACCCGTGTCGAGAGCGGAGAAGGATCCGGTCAGAACCGCAGCCACGCCGACGCGGTAGAGAACGAGGCCGGTCCCGTCGTTTACGAGGCTCTCGCCCTCGACGATGGTGACGAGCTTCCGGGGGACCCCGAGGCGCCGCGCGATCGACGTGGCGGCGAGCGGATCGGTCGGCGAGACGATCGCGCCGAGCACGAACGCGGCCGGCCAGGTCAGCCCGTCGACGACCTCGTGCGCGACGACGGCGACGCCGACGGTCGTTGCGAGGACGAGGCCGATCGCGAGCAGCCCGATCGGCCGCACGTTCGCCCTCAGGTCGCGAAGCGACGTGAAGAACGCAGCCCCATAGAGAAGCGGAGGAAGCACGCCGAAGAACACGAGCTCCGGCTCGAGCTCGACCTCCGGCATCCCGGGCACGAGGCTGATCCCCAGACCGCCGAGCACGAGGAGGATCGGGTACGGGATCCGGAGAGCCGGGGCGAGCGCGAGCATCGCCGCGACCGAGGTCAGCAGCAGGAGCGCGACCAGCCCGTCCTGGAGGTCCAGATGCACGAGCGCATCGTGCCGCACAGGGGAAGCGAGCCCGTCGGGCCGACTGCCATAGTCCCGGCGCGTGCCGACGCCGGGGAAGCTCGAGGTCCAGCAGGTCTACAACGACACCTTCCGCGGCTGGCCGGTAGCGCCGCGCAACCGGCAGCATCCGATCCGCGGCTCCTTCCTCGACCCACGTCCCGATCCCGAGCGAGGCGCCACCTACCACGACGGCATCGACATCGCCGTGCGCGACGACCGACCCGAGCGCGGCGCGCCTCCGGGCCGCACGCATCGCGTCTACGCGATCGAAGGCGGTCCGGTCACGTTCGCGTCACCCGCGGGCACGCGCGGCTCCGTTCACGTCGGCCACTTCAGGTACGGGCACGTGGACTCCGTCGTGCGGGTGGGTGAGATCGTGGTGCCCGAGCAGCACATCGGATGGACGTGCAAGGACGACTGGCACGTGCACCTCGCCGAGTCGGTCTTCACTGCGAACGGCGGGCGGGTCGTCGTCAATCCGCTCAGGCCAGGGGGAAAGCTCCATCCGTTCGCCGACACCGCACGACCGGACATCCGCGAGATCCGCTTCTACACGCCCGCTGCGCCGAGCTGGGGACGGCGTCCCGCGACGAGCGTTGCGCGCCTCACGCCGGCGGGGGAGCGCCTGAACCGCGATGCCCTCTTCGGCCGCGTCGACGTGCGCGTCCGCGTGAGCGATCCGCAGAGCTTCCTCGGTTGGTTCCGGGAGCTCCCCTGGCTCGCGGCTCCGCATCACCCGTTCCGGATCGACGTGAGGATCAGAGACATGTCGAGCGGCCAGGTCGTCCGGCGGCGCGAGGTGTTCAGGGCGGAGCAGCTGCTCGGTCTCTCTGCGGGACGCCACTTCGCGCCCGGCACGGAGCAGAACCTCGTCGCGAAGGGCTGCATGCGCTTCCACGGCTCGGCTCGCTGCGACGGCGTGTACTGGTTTCGGCTCTTTCCGCTCCGGTACTGGGACACGACCCGGCTTCCGGACGGCCGTTATCGGCTCGAGGTCAGCGTGTGGGACGTCGCTGGGAACCGGGCTCGGGCGGACGTAGCGGTGACGATCGCCAACGGCATCTGACGCTCAGACATCCGGGATCAGCCCCAGCCAGGCGACCGCGCCGGGCAACTGCAGGCGCGCGTAGCTCTCCGCGGTGTGACTCCACGACCCCGTCCGCTTCTCCAGGCGGCCGCGCGGCTCGAGCGCTTCCAGCTCCTTGAAGAAACGCCCCGACTGGGTGTGCTGGTTGACGACGATCTCGTCCGTGTCGCTCCACCAGACCTGAAGCGGGACGCCCGAGCTCGCGATCTCGCGGATCCAGTGCATCGGGCTGCGGAGGACGTACTCCCGCCTGTGCGTCTCGGGCGTGCCGCCGACCTCGACGCGAGCGAGTGCCTGCAACATTCGCCCGCGCGGGCTGCGGGCGAACTGCTCGTAGCGGAGCTCGAAGTCCGTGACGGAGTCGAACGCGACCGCCCCGGCGAGCAGTTGCGGATGCTGGCCGAGGAGAAGGAGCGTCTCCTGGCCTCCCATGCTCCCGCCGACGGCGTAGACGCGCTCGGCGTCGATGCGCAGCCACGGACGGGCTGTCCGGAGGAGCGCGGGCATGCGAGCGAGATCGGCGATCTGCCCGGGCCAGCCCCAGGAATGAAGCGGAAGCCGACGTCCCATCCCCCCAGGGCAGACCACGGCGAAGTCACCGAGAGCGGGGAGCCTTCCCCACAGCCGTGCGTTCGTCCTCGCCCGGACGCCGCGGCCGTGTGGCGAGATCACGAGCGGAAGGGGAGCGGAGGGGTTGTCCGGTCCGTACTGCGCCGGTGCCACGACGACCGCCCACCGAGGCACGCCATTCGCAGCTCGGTAGCGCACTCCCCAGCGTTTGACCTGCTCGCTCATGTGCAGTCCCCAGCTAAAGGCATCGCGGGTGGCATGCCGAAGAATTCTCCGCAAAATGCGACTGTTGCTCGTCACCCTTCTGCTCGCCGTCGCCGGAACCCTGGCGCTCGACCTCGAGGCGTCGTCCTCGCCGCGGGCTCCGGCCGTGGCGGCGGGGGCGATCGTGACGGTCGTGCAGCCGGCGACGGTGGACGTCGCGTTCGTCCGCGACGGGCGGCTCGTCCGGGTCGAGCGCGTCGTGCCCAAGGGAATTCCGCCGCGAATGCACGCGCTCCGGGAGCTCACCCAGGGCCCGACTCGCGCGGAGCGAGCCCGAGGGCTTCGCACGGCGATCCGGCCTGGTGTGCGCCTCCGCTCCCTTCGGTCCGCGGACGGTATGTGGCTCGCGAGCTTCTCTCGCTCGCTCTTCGGGCCAGGTTCCGACGCGACGGTGCGCATGCGGCTTGCCCAGATCACGTGGACCCTCTCCCGCCTCGGAGGACAGCAGGAGTTTGCATCGATCTCGGCGGAAGGGCGGCTGGCGACCGTGCTGCGACTGGGCGTTCGCCCCGGAGCCTGGCGGGCTCAGGAGGGGGAGAAGGGCTATCCCTACAGCACGCGCGGGGTGCAGCTTCGCCTGTGGCAGCTCGGGTACCTGTCGCGCGCAGACGTGACCGGCTCACTCGACTATGCGACCTCGCAATCGCTGCTCGCGTTCCAGGGCTGGGCCGGGCTCTCGCGCACGGGCACGCTGACCGGCGAGACGCAGGTTGCTCTAGTCGACGCGGACCGTCCCGAGCCTCGGGATCGCGGCGCGGGTCGCCGCATCGAGATCCACCGCGACCTCGGCGTCCTGCTCCTCGTCGAGGACGGCGTGGTCTTCCGTGCCGTGCACACCTCTACCGGCGCCGGTGGCGGGACTCCTTCGGGCTCGTTCCGGATCTACCGGAAGGAGATCATGTCCTGGTCCGTTCCGTTCAGTGTGTGGATGCCGTACGCCGCCTACTTCGTCGGCGGCATCGCGACCCATCAGTACCCGCATGTGCCCGAGTACCCCGCCTCGCACGGCTGCGTCCGACTGCCGGAGGGCGACGCCGCGCGCGTCTACCGCTTCGTCGAGCTCGGCACGCCCGTTACGGTCTTCTAGAGGCTTGATGCGGGTTACGGGCACATGCGGATGGGGGCCTGCGCACGGCGCATCGCGCCCGTCTCGGCGCTCACCGATACCTACCAGTATCGGCGAGCACCGATCCAGCCGCGCTGCTTGGCGCAGGCCCTCCCCGCAGCACCCCTAACCCACATCAAGCCTCCAGGCCGCTCGCCCGCCGTCAGTTTCTCGGCACGAAGTCGGCACACGGACGTGTGGACTCTGCTCCTACGCTCGGGACATGCGCCGACTCGCCCTCGCCTTCGGAGCCGTCGCGCTGATGTCGCTCGTCGGGTCGCCCGCGCTGGCGCATCTCGACCCGGCTGACCGCTACACGCACAGCGCCTGCCCGGCCACGCCCGCGAACCGCGTCGACCCGATCAACGTCGTGTTCACGACCTGGGGTACCTGGGGACGGGCCGAGAGCCAGACCGTGTCTCATGCCGGTTGGACCGCGACCTCGGGGTCGACCCAGGTGTTCGCCGACCACGACAGCTGCGCGCAGCTGCACGCGCAGCGCGCGAGCGGGCACGGCTCGCGCTACCACGTCCGTTTGCGTGGGCAACACCCGGATCCGGAGCTCGGGTGGACAGCAGTCGCCGCCGCCCATCACGAGGACAACGTCGTCTTCCCGTTCCCGTGCGGCCACGCGGTCGATTCGAACGGCCCGGGAGGGAGTGGGTTCGATCAAGGTCGGGACG
The DNA here is from genome assembly GCA_963789655.1 of uncultured Actinomycetes bacterium. Classification (GTDB taxonomy): domain Bacteria; phylum Actinomycetota; class Thermoleophilia; order Gaiellales; family Gaiellaceae; genus GMQP-bins7. Next base: position 326,883 of record CAWBLH010000005.1, on the reverse strand, counting down.
AGCTCGAACGGCGATTCGCGATCGCCGGCCACTCGACTCGCCGTGTGTGGTGGGGCAACACCCAGAGCTTCAAGCAGTGCGACGGTGACTACGCGGCCTCGGATGGATGGACCGTCTTCGTCGAGCTTCATCAGGCGGCGCACTCGCAGTGAGGCGGACCACTCTCACGGTCTCGGCCGCATGCGTCATGGGCCTCCTGGTCGGCGGAGGGTCTGCGGGAGCTGGGGGACCCACGAACGCCTTCACGTTGTACTGGCCCGGCGATCGCGTCGACGACCTCCCGCTGAGCGCGATCCTACAACGCGACGACACCGCGCAGTTCGTGTCGTTCGTCTACGGAGACTGCGAGGCGAGCGGCGACGCTGGATGCGCGGCGCCTGCGGAGATTCAGGTCTGGCCGGCCTGTCGCAGGAACCTCGCGCTGTACGAGGACGCATCGTGGAGCGGCGCGTTGCCGGAGCTGATCTCAGTGCGCGGAGTCCCCGCGGCGCTCTTCGACGGAGGCACTCGTCTCGAGCTCGAGACAGGCGCCTCCGCGGTTGTCGTGTTCGCGCATAGCCGCGCACTGCTGCTCAGGATCGCGGCGGCATTGCGCTCGCTGGACGGCTCGATCTCGCCGGGTCGTCCGCTTCCAGCGCCCGACCGGGCAGGAGAGGAGGGTGCCGCGGCTTGCTGACCTGACCGCTCTCGCACGGGCGGCAAGCACCCGCGTGGCAAGATCGTTCCGCTGTGGAGACGATGCGTGCCGTGCGGAAAGCGGGGCCCAGGGAGGGCCTCGTCCTCGACGAGCTCCCCGTTCCGACACCTGCTGCGAACGAGGTGCTCGTACGCATCGAGGCGGCGAGCATCTGCGGGACCGACCTCCACATCCAGCGCTGGGATCAGTGGTCGTCGGAGCGCGTGCATCCGCCGTTGACGCTGGGTCACGAGCTCTGCGGCACGGTGGTCGCGGTCGGGAACGCCGTCCACGACGTTGCCGAAGGCGACTACGTCTCCGCGGAGAGCCACGTCACCTGTGGCGTGTGCTTCCACTGCCGAACGGGGCGGGCGCACATGTGCGAGCGCACGCAGATCCTGGGCGTGGATCGCGACGGGGGCTTTGCCGACTTCGCCGCTATCCCGGCGTCCGTCATTTGGCGTAACGACCGGGCGAAGCTCCCGCCCCATCTTGCCTGCCTGCAGGAGCCGTTCGGCAACGCGGTCTTCGCGACGTCGACGCAGGACCTTGCCGGGCGCGCAATCGCCGTGCTCGGTTGTGGCCCGGTCGGGCTGTTCACGATCGCGATCGCGCGGGCGTTCGGCGCCGGCCGGCTGCTCGCGTCCGACCATGTCCCCTACCGGCTCGATCTCGCGCTCGAGCTCGGTGCAGACGCCGTCGTGAACGTGGGCGAGGTGGACGACGTTCCAGCGTGGTTCGCGGAGCAGAACGAGGGCGTCGGCATCGGTGTCGTCTTCGAGATGTCCGGTGCGCTGAAGGCGATCGAGGACGCGTTCGGGATCGTCCGTCATGGTGGCAATGTCGTTCTCTTCGGCATTCCGGCACAGCCCGCGACGATCGACATCGCCGAATCGCTGATCTTCAAGAATCTCACCGTCTCGGCGGTGAACGGTCGCGAGATCTGGGAGACGTGGTACACGACACGCTGGCTCCTCGAGCACGGTGTCGTCGATCTCGAGCCGCTGATAACCGCCCGCATGCCGCTCGAGCGCTTCGAGGAGGCTTTTGCGCTCCTCGAGTCGGGCGATGCCTGCAAGATCGTCCTCGAGCCGAACGGAGCCAAGCCATGAACACGACGTTGACCGAACAGGTCGGAACCGAGCTCGATGGCCTGCGTGACGCGCGCACCTACAAGCACTTCCTGACGCTGGAGTCCGCGCAGGGTCCGGTGGTTCGGATGGCGGGCCGGGGCGAGGTGATCGTGCTCTCCTCGAACAACTACCTCGGTCTCGCGGCGCACCCCGAGGTCGTCAGGGCGGGGATCGAAGGGCTCGAGCGCTACGGCGCGGGAACAGCCTCCGTGCGCTTCATCTGCGGGACGTTCGAGCCGCACCTCGAGCTCGAACGCGCGCTCGCCGACCTCTCGGGAACCGAGGCTGCGTTGACCTATGTCTCATGCTGGAACGCGAACGAGGCGGTGATTCCGACGCTGACGGACGCCTCGACGGTGATCCTGACGGACGAGCTCAACCACGCGAGCATCATCGACGCGGTGCGGCTCTCGAAGCCGGCCTCGAAGGTGATCTACCCGCACTCGGACATGACCGCACTCCGGGACGCGCTCGCGAGTCGCCCCGCGCGACGCGCGCAAGCTGATCCTCACCGACGGCGTGTTCTCGATGGAGGGCGATCTCGCGAAGCTCCCGGAGATCGTCGAGCTCGCACGGGAGCACGACGCGATCGTGATCGTCGACGACTCGCACGGCGTTGGTGTCCTCGGTGAGACGGGGCGCGGGACCGTCGAGCACTACGACCTCTTGGGCGAGGTGGACGTGATCACCGGGACGCTCGGCAAGGCGCTCGGCGGAGCCGCCGGAGGGTATGTCGCCGCGTCCGAGGAGGTCTGCGACCTCCTCGCTCAGCGCTCGCGGCCCCAGCTCTTCTCGAATGCCCTCCCGCCGACCGTGGCGTGCAGCGCACTGCGGGCGGTCGAGCTCATGCTCGAGCAACCGGAGCTCCTCGCCCGCCTGCGCGAGAACTCGCGCGTGTTCCGGGAGATGCTGGTCGACGCCGGCTATGCGCCCCTCGAAGGCGAGGCTGCGATCATCCCGATCATCGTCGGCGAGACGGCAGAGGCGATCGCGCTCTCGGCCCGGCTGCTCGACGAAGGCGTGTTCGTGACCGGGTTCGGCTTTCCGGTCGTGCCGGAAGGCGCGGCGCGAGTTCGCGTGCAGATGTCGGCGGCGCTCGAGCCCGACCACCTCGAACGCGCGATCGAGGCATTCAGGCGCGTCAAGGACTGACCGAGGACGAGACTGCCGTGCGCCGATGTGCGTTTCGGCGCAAAGGAGTCCTCTACCTCAGGGAGAACACCGCGCCATGATGCTCAATCTGATCCTCGGTGTCGCGTTTCTCGTCGTCGGCGTCATCCTCATGTTCGTGGGTGGGGTCTTCGGCATCCTCGTCGGGATCATCTCGATCCTGATGGGGCTCGTCCTCCTGCTTCGGGGGTATCGCAGCAGGGCGACGACCGTCGCCTAGCGGGCGACGACTCGATCTGACGGCGGCGGCATGCGACTGCCGCCGCTGTCTTCTTCAAACCTCTACTTCTTCGTGAACACGAAGTCGTTCGACTTCGCCATGACGTGGCAGCTCTGGCAGAGCGATCCCTGCGCGAGCAGCGAGTACCGTTCCTTGGCGCCCGAGCGCTCGTACTCGATGTACCGCCAGCGCCCGTCGACCTTCCGCATCGTGGCGAACTGACCGATGTACTTCGTCCCCGGCTTGACGATCGTCTTCACGATCACGGTGCCGTTCGGGTACCTGGAGCCCCGCTTGCGCTTGCTGGCGTAGACGTTCTTCAGGCCGGAGTGCGCGTCCGAGAGCGGGCCGGTGGACCGGAACGGCTTCTTGTTGATCCGCTGCCACTTCTGCCAGCCGTCCGTGTACGACGGGAGGCCGTCAGCGGTCGTCGTCGCCGAGGCGACGACCGCCACCGCGGACGCAAGGGCGACGATCGCCACCGTCGCGAGCACCTTCACACGCACACGCCGATCATGCCCTGCCCGGCTCGCTCTCCCGACCGCACGCGGTAAAACAATCCTTAACTCCGTGGCCCACACGCACGATCACGCTCGAACGGGGAGCCGTAACGCCCTCGCCATCGCGCTCGCGATCACGGCCGCCTACACCGTCGCCGAGGTCGTCGGCGGCGTGCTCACGGGCAGCCTCGCCCTGCTCGCGGACGCGGTGCACATGCTCTCCGACAACGTCGCGCTCGCGTTGGCGCTGTTTGCGGTCTGGCTTGCGAGTCGTCCGTCCACCCCGGAGAGGACCTTCGGCTACAAGCGGGCCGAGGTCCTGGCAGCGCTCGCGAACGGGGTTACGCTGGTCGCACTCGCGCTCTGGATCTTCTACGAGGCGTTCCAGCGGCTCCGCGACCCGCAAGACGTTCTCGGTGGATGGATGCTCGTCCTCGGGGGACTCGGGATAGGAGTCAACGTCGTGGCCGGCTTGATCCTCTCGCGGGCGCGCAGCGGCAGCCTCAACGTCGAGGCGGCATACCGTCACGTGTTCGCAGATCTGCTCGGCTCTGTGGGAGTCGTCGCGGCCGCTGTGGTAATTCTCACGACGGGCTGGCTCGAGGCCGATCCCCTCGTAAGCCTGCTCATCGGTGTTCTCGTGCTTGCGAGCTCGTGGTCGATCCTGCGCGACTCGACGACGATCTTGCTGGAGGCCGCGCCGAGTGGGATGGACACGCGTTTGATCGGCGAACGCCTGGCAGGGGCGCAGGGGGTGGTTGAGGTCCACGACCTCCATGTCTGGACGATCACCTCCGGCTTTCCCGCGCTCTCGGCGCACGTGCTGGTCGGCCGCGGCGAGGATTGCCACGCGCGACGCCTTGAGCTCGCGGCCCTCCTCGAGAAGGACTTCGGGATCGAGCACACCACCCTCCAGGTCGACCATGTCGGCGACCGCGGTGCGCTAGTGGAGCTGGAGCGCTTCTAGAGGGCGACTTCGGCGCGCGCGGTGCCAGCGCGCTCGTGGCTGACGACGACGCCGACCCGCTCGCCGGGCTTCGCTTCGACAACCCACTCGAGCTTCCCGCGCTCCTTCGTCCCGTGGTCGACGTTCCACCACATGATCGCCCGCTTCTCGACGCGGCCGTCGAGCTGACCGGCTTCCTCGCGCTCCTTCCCGGTCACGAGCCGCGCTCCTTCGGGGAGCTCGAGCGTGGCCTCGATCGGTCGCACGGCCTTGCGATCGAGCGCCTTCTGAGTGACGTTGGTCGGGAGCCAGCCGGAGTTCTCGATCACGAGCAGCAGCCTGTATGCGCCTCCGCCGACGGCCTCCGCCTCGAAAGACCGGATCTCGAGCCGCGGTGAGACCAGCGCGAGGAACAACGCGAAGTCCGCGTGCGGCTCGACCTCCTCCTGCAGGCGCGAGAGCGGTGGGTTGAACCAGAAGCGGACGAGGTCCCACCCCCCGAGCTCGACCGCCCCCAGCTGTGGGTGCTCGAACGGATACCAGTCGACGTAGCCCTCGCCGATCTCGTCGGCGAGCTTCAGGATCGCGAGGTCGTCCTCGGGCGGGTGGTCGCGGATCCAGTCGATGAAGTGGTAGTCGGCGAGCCCGGCCTGGCGCTGCGGGCTCCAGAACTCGGTGACCCACGCGAACGCGCCCAGGAAGTCGTAGACCCAGTCGATGTCGCCGCCCTTGATGACGAGCTTGGGGTCGTACTTGAAATCGTGGAAGATCGAGATCGACGGGTACCCGGTGAGCCGGGTCGCCTCCTCGCCCATGAGCTGGAACGCACGCAGGTCCGTCGTCGGGAAGTCCTCGTCCGAGCGTCCCGAGTACGGACGCAGGTGCACGCCCGAGAAGGTGTGGTAGCCGATGTAGCTCGTGATGTTCTTCCGGTCGACGATCGCCTCGACCAACGCCCGCACTTCGGGCTCCGAGGTCGGATACGGCCCCGCGCCGAGCTGGTCTCCCTCGGGCGCCCAGTCGGCGGGCCAGTTCCGGTTCAGGTCGAGGCCCTCGAGGACCGGCGCGATCGCGACCGTCACTCCGTCCCAGTTCCGAATCGAGCCCTCCGGATACACACGGAAGAACTCGCCCTCGAAGTCGTCCGGCTGGCGTGCGATCAGGAGCCGAGCGTCGTCCGGATGCGGCTTCCAGGAGCCGTTCGGATCGCGGAGGCGCATCATGAGCAACCGCCCGTCGCCGTCGACATCCTCGCGGTGGAGTCCGTCCTGCGGCTCGTCGTGCGGATACGGCCGCACGCTCGAGCGTCGGAAGCGCCCGTCGGCGAGCCCTGCGTCGGCGCCGTCCGGATTCACGCGCGGGACGATGTAGAAGGTGCGCGTGTCGAGCGCGTGGGTCACACGCTCGTCGCTGCCGTGACCGTGCAGGAGCCGATCGAGCAGGCTGAGAGCCGCGGTCGTCCCGGTGAACTCCATCGCATGGATCTGCGCGTGGATGAAGACCGCAGGCTTCTCGGCCGCCGGCCCGGTCTCGAGGTTCGTCACCGTGGCGAGCTTGATCTCCCGACCCTCGTACGACTGGCCGATCGACTCGATCGTGAAAAGACCGGGGAACTCGGCGGCCCACGCTTCGAGCGTCTCCTGCAGCTCGACGTACGTGTAGAAGCGGTCGAAGCGGACGCGCGTCGGCACTGACACGAGCCTAAGGGATTAGCCTGCAAGCGTGCGCGAGCTAGTGGATTACCGCAGCGAGTTTCCGATCCTCGAGCACGCGACCTATCTCGTCAGCCACTCGCTCGGCCCGATGCCGCGCAAGGCGAGCCGAGCGACTGGCCGAGTTCGGCCGCATGTGGGGGGAACGCGGGATTCGCGCCTGGGCCGAGGGCTGGTGGGAGACGGCCTGGACGGTCGGCGACCAGATCGGCCGGATCGTGGGCGCGCCCGCCGGCTCGACCGTGATGCATCAGAACGTGGCCGTCGCGGAGGCGGTGGCGCTCTCGTGCTTCCGGCCGATCGATCCGGCGCGCAACCGCGTCGTGTACGAGCGCGGCAGCTTCCCGTCCGTCCGCTACCTCTATCAGGCGCAGCCGGACCTGGACGTCGTCGTCTGCGAGTCTGACGACGAGATCGTCGAGCGGATCGACGACCGCACGCTCCTCGTCCCTGTCAGTCACGTCCTCTACAAGGCCGGCCAGATCCAGGACGTCGAGCCGATCGTCCGCCGCGCGCACGAGGTGGGCGCTCACGTGATCCTCGACTGCTACCAGTCGGCGGGGATCGTCCCGCTCGACGTCACGGCGCTCGGCGTCAGCTTCGCGGTCGGCGGCTCGGTCAAGTGGCTCTGCGGCGGCCCCGGGAACGGCTGGCTCTACGTGCGCCCGGATCTGGCCGAGCAGCTGGAGCCGACCTTCACCGGCTGGCAGGCGCATGCGCGCCCCTTCGCCTTCGAGGAGGAGATGGAGTACGCCGCAGGAGCAGTGCGGTTCCTCACCGGCACACCGAATCCGGCCGCCCACTATGCGGGGACCGCGGGGTACGACCTGATCGAAGAAATCGGCGTCGACCGAATCCGCGAGAGCTCACTTCGGCAGACCGAGCTCCTCATCGATCTCGCGGATACCGCCGGCTTCGAGGTGACGAGCGCTCGCGAGCCGGCGCGCCGCGGCGGAACGGTCGTGCTTCGCGTGCCGGAGTTCGCGGCCGTGCATGCCGAGTTGGAGGAGCGAGGGATTCTCTGTGACTTTCGGCCCGACGCAGGCATTCGACTCGGGCCGCACTACTTCACCACCGACGACGAGCTGCGGTTCGCGGTCGAGCAGATCGCCGAGATCCTCGAGACGCGCGCCTACGAGCGCCACCTCGGCGCCGTCGCGCTCCACTGAATTGTGCGCAAGATCGGAATCCGCTTGCGCAGTTTTCGATCGCGCGAAAGCAGACCCCTTTATGGGGAGCCCGGCGACGAGTGCTTCGGGGTGTGAAGTAGGCAGGTTTCTAGGTGTGCGCTCGTCTCTGCTACGCGAATCCCGCGACGAAATCCGCTTTCCGTACTCGAGCAAGTGGCTAGGCGGGCGGCATCGGCTGCCAGAGCTGAATGCCGTTTCCCTCCGGGTCGCGCAACGTCGCGAAGCGCCCGTTCGGGTAGCGCTCGGGGTCGACTTCGACCGTCTCGCCCGCAGCGCGCAGCTGGTCGACCATCCGATCGAGGTCGACGACGCGGAAGTTGAGCATCCACGAGTGCTCGGGTGGGCCGATCATCTCGGAGTCGTGTGGGAAGGGCGCGAACACCGTCTCTCCCGCCTGCTGCCGCCAGACGTCGCCCTCGTACGTCTCGGGCACAGGGTCGATCCCGAGCCGCTCTCGATACCAGGCCGCGAGCGCCTCGGGATCCCGAGCGCGGAAGAAGAACCCACCGATGCCGGCGACGACCTCCACGACGCACGAGTCTAGGAGATGCGCCGCGTCGTTCTTAACAGAGCCTGTCCCTGTAAAGGTCGAAAGAGTGCGCCGAGTTGTCCACAGGAGTTGTCCACAGGAGTTGTCCACAGGAGTTGTCCACAGATCGGTGGCGTCGTACGATCCCCGCGGAATGGCGCTGCAAACGGGCCAGAAGACGCTCCACCAGATCGTGTCGACGGTCGCCTCGTCGCTCGAGCTCACCGAGGTGCTGAGGGCCGTGGTGCGGCTGATGTCGGACGCGAGCGGCGTCCAGGCGTGCTTCGCGTACCTGCTGGACGAGGACGGCGAGCGGCTCGTCCTGCGCGCGGCGTCGCCCCCGTACGAGCGGCAAGCGGGCAAGGTCGTCATGGAGCGTGGAGAAGGTCTCGCGTGGTGGGCGGCCGAGCACGGCGAACCGGCGTTCATCCGTGAGAACGCGCTCGACGATCCCCGCACGAAGTACTTCCCGGAGCTCGAGGAGGAGCGTTTCCAGTCGCTGCTCGCGCTGCCGGTGACCGGGCGCTCGGGTGACCTGATCGGCGTGATCACGGCTCACACCGAGGCGCCCAGGGAGTTCTCGGACGACGAAGTCGACTTCCTCGTCACCTCGGCGGCGCTCGTCGCGAGCGCGATCGAGAACGCCCGTCTGTACGAGGACGCGCGGCTGCGCGTGGCCGAGCTCGAGCAGCTGACCGAGCTCGCCGAGGCGATCGCGCGCGCGGATGCACTCGAGGAGCTGCTGCAGACCGTCGTCGACGGCGCGCGTCCGTTGCTCGCAGCGAAGGCGTGCCACGTGTACCTCCTCGATGCAGCGAGCGAGGAGCTCGAGCGCGTTGCCAGCGATCCGGAGCCGGGGACGGCGCGGCAGACACTCGGTCTCGCGGAGCTCGGTCCCGAGCTCGCGCGCGGTGGGCGCAGCACGAGGCTCGCCGTTCCCCTGGTGGCGAACGGCGAGTTGATCGGCCTCCTCGTCGCGGAGGGAAGCACTCGGATCGAGCTCGGTCGCGCCGTAGCGAGCCAGGTGGCGGTCGGCCTCAAGAAAGTTCAGGTGATCGAGCAGCTCACGGAGAAGAACCTGATCAAGGACTTCTTCGAGGAGCTCGCCGGAGGCCGGCCGCGCGGTGATCTCGAAGGGCGCGCGATCCGCCTCGGCTGCGACCTCGCGAAGCCGCACCTCGTTCTCGTCGCCGAGCCCGCCGACGAGGCGCTCGAGCGCGCGCTGCGCCTAGCCGCGCCCGGCTCGCTCTTCGATCGACGCGAGCATTCGCTTCGTGCGCTCGTGAAGCTCGGCGGAGCGAGCCCGGAGCCGTTCCTCGAGCGGCTCGGGCGGATCCATGGCGAGTTGGCCGAGCCGGGCTCGATCGGCGTCTCGAGCGTCTGTGCGGGCGAGACGTCGTTCGCGGACGGCTTCGCCGAAGCCCAGCAGGCCCTGCTCGGCACGGTCGTCCTCAAGGGTGGCCCGGCCGTTCTGTCGTACGAAGCGCTCGGTGCGTACAAGTATCTCCTGCGCGTTGCCGTGGACGGCGGCATCCGCGACGCCACCGTCGACGCGGTGGCGCGGCTGGCCGACTACGACGCTCAGCGCGGCTCCCAGCTGGTTCTCACGCTCGAGGAGTTCCTGCGCCGGCACGGGAACATCAGTGCGACCTCGGAGACCCTGTTCGTGCACCCGAACACGCTGCGCCAGCGGCTGCGAAGGATCGCTGAGCTCTCTGGGCTCGACCTGCGCAAGGACGACTGGCTGATGATCGAGATCGCCGTGAAGATGGTGAAGCTCGAGCAGGCGCTCGGCTCGAAGTCGGAGGCGGCGAAACCGCACACATAAGCGCCGCTCAGGTGTGGAGGAACCGCACCTTCATCGGCGCGAACGAGGGTGTTACCCCTATGCCTCCACGTCGTCGCAGGAGGCGCTGCTATGGGAGAAGCCGTATCCGCCGACGCCGTCTGGCAGGACATGCAGACGCGCGGGATCGAGTTCGTGTTCGCCCAGTTCGTCGACATGTACGCGCGGCCGAGCGCGAAGCTCGTTCCCGTCGACTCGCGCGAGGCGTTCGACGCGCTTCTCGAGGACGGAGCCGGCTTCGCAGGCTTCGCCGCCGGTGAGATCGGCCAGGTGCCGAGCGACCCCGACATCGCCGCGATCCCCGATCTCGCCAGCTACACGCCCGTCCCCTGGGAGCTGAACCTCGCGCGGTTCGCGTGCGACGTCACGGTCGAGGGCGAGGACTGGCCGTTCTGCCCGCGGACGATCCTGCGACGCACGCTGAAGGCCGCGGAAGACAAGGGATTCGAGTTCAAGATGGGCCTCGAGCTCGAGTACTTCCTCGTCCGGCAGCGCGAGGACGGCTCGCTGACCGTCGCCGACCCGTACGACACGCTCGAGAAGCCGTGTTACGACATGGCCGGGCTAACGCGCCGCTACGACTTCCTCACGCAGGTCTCGCGCTACTGCAACAACCTGGGCTGGGGCAACTACGCGAACGACCACGAGGACGCGAACGGGCAGTTCGAGCAGAACTTCACGTATGCGAACGCGCTGACGAGCTGCGACCGCGCGATCTTCTTCCGTTACATGGTGCACGTGCTCGCGGAGCAGAACGGGATGATCGCGACCTTCATGCCGAAGCCGTTCTCGAATCTCACCGGGAACGGCTGCCACTTCCACATGTCGCTCTGGGACGGCGACACCAACCTCTTTCTCGACGAGTCCGATCCGCGGGGCCTCGGGCTCTCCGAGCTCGCGTACCACTTCATCGGCGGGCTCAAGGATCACGCGCGGGCGACGAGCGCACTGACCGCGCCGACGGTCAACTCCTACAAGCGCCTGAAGGTGGGCACGACCGCGAGCGGAGCGACCTGGTCTCCTGTGTGGATCTCGTACGGCTACAACAACCGGACGCAGATGCTGCGGATCCCCGGGCCGGGGAGGGTCGAGGACAGGACGATCGACGGCTCCTGCAACCCCTACCTCGCGGCGGCAGGCGTGCTCGCTGCGGGTCTCGACGGAATCGAGCGCGGCCTGGACGCGGGCGAGCCGAATGCCGAGAACCTGTACGCGATCCCGTACGAGGAGCTCAAGAGCCGAGGGCTCGAGACTCTTCCGGCCACGCTGCTTCAGGCGACCTACGAGCTCGAGCACGACGACGCGCTCCGAGCGGCACTCGGCCGCGGGCGTGACGAGGACTACGTCGACTACTTCGTCCGCGTGAAACGAGACGAGTGGAACCGCTACCACGAGCAGGTCACGCCCTGGGAGATTCGCGAGTACCTGACCCGCTTCTGACGAACGCGCGGTATGGAGGACACCTCGCAGACCGCCTAGAGTGGAGAACAGCAAGCAAATAGCCTATTCCAGCGAATGTACGTATGTAACTTCTGAACATATGTGCGGAATCGTCGGACTCTTCGCCAAGTCGCCCGAGATCGAGGAGCGTCTCGGCGTGCACCTCGCGGCGATGCTCGCGCAGATGAACGACCGCGGGCCGGACAGCGCGGGTGTCGCGGTATATCGGGATCCGACCCCGTCCGGGTCGAGCAAGCTCACGCTCTACTCCGCCGATCCCCGTGAGGACTGGCAGGCGATGGCGACGCAGCTCGGAGAGGAGTTCGGAGGCTCGCCTGAGCCCGGCGTGCGCGCGAGCCACGCGGTGCTCGTGGTCGATACCGAAGCGGCGGAGGCAGAGGCGTGGGTGCGCGCGAGTCGTCCCGACCTCCGCGTCATGAGCGCGGGCAGCGTCATCGAGATCTACAAGGAGACCGGTCTCCCGCGCGACTTCGCGGAGGAGTTCCGGCTGACGGATCTCAAGGGGACGCACGCGCTCGGGCACACGCGCATGGCGACCGAGAGCCGGGTGACGACCGAGGGCTCGCATCCCTTCTCGACGGGCTTCGACCTCTGCCTCGTCCACAACGGCTCGCTCTCGAACCACAACCGGCTTCGCGAGAACCTCCGCCGCGAGGGCATCGAGTTCCAGACGGAGAACGACACCGAGGTCGCCGCCGGGTATCTGGCCTGGCGCATGCGCGAAGGCGCGACGCTCGAGCAGGCGCTCGAAGGATGCCTCGACGACCTCGACGGCTTCTACACGTTTGCCGTGGGGACCGCCGACGGCTTCGCGGTCTTGCGCGATCCGATCGCCTGCAAGCCCGCCGTCCTCGCCGAGACCGACGACTGGGTGGCGATGGGCTCCGAGTGGCGTGCGATCGCGGTCCTGCCCGGGTCCGCGGACGCGCGCATGTGGGAGCCTGAACCGGGAGTCGTGTACGTCTGGGAGAAGGTCGCCGCTTGATGGCCGTTGCCACTCGAGAGGAGGCTGCGGTCGAGGTCGTCGACCTCGAGAAGACGTCGCTCCGCGACCTCAACCAGCGCCTCCACGAGCTGACACACGCGCCTGGCCCAGCTGCCTGGCGCATCGTCAACCCGAGCGGCGCCCACGCGGTTGCCTGTGGCCTCGACGCGGACGTCGAGGTCGAGATCGAAGGGCACGTCGGCTACTACTGCGCCGGCATGAACAAGCGCGCGACCGTGCTCGTCCACGGCAACGCGAGCACCGGCGTCGCGGAGAACATGATGTCGGGCCTCGTGGTCATCGACGGGAACGTCAGTCAGTCGGCCGGCGCCACTGGACACGGCGGCATGCTGGTCGTCCGCGGAGATGCGTCGGCGCGCTGCGGGATCTCGATGAAGGGAATCGACATCGTCGTCGGCGGGTCAGTCGGGCACATGAGCGCCTTCATGGCGCAGACCGGCTGCCTCGTCGTGTGCGGTGATGCCGGCGAGGCCCTCGGCGACTCGATCTACGAGGCGCGGCTGTACGTGCGCGGGAGCGTCGCGAGCCTCGGCGCCGATTGCGTCGAGAAGGAGATGCGGGACGAGCACCGCGCACAACTCGCCGGCTTGCTCGAAACGGCCGGGATGGACGTCGATCCGGCGGACTTCCGGCGCTTTGGCTCGGCGCGGCAGCTCTACAACTTCCACATCGACCACGCGGGCTCGTATTGATGCCGGTCGAGACCGACCGACCCTGGAACCTCCGCGAGTCGTACCTCTTCGACCGCACCGTCATCGCCGAGATCCAGCGCGCGTCGCGTGAGGGGATCTACGACATCCGCGGGTTCGGAGCGAAGCGCCGCCTGCCGCACTTCGACGACCTTCTCTTCCTCGGCGCGTCGATCTCGCGCTATCCGCTCGAGGGCTACCGGGAGCGATGCGCGACTGGCGTCGTGCTCGGCACGCGGTTCGCAAAGAAGCCGCTCGAGCTCGACATCCCCGTGACGATCGCCGGGATGAGCTTCGGTGCGCTCTCGGCGCCCGCGAAGGAGGCCCTCGGCCGGGGCGCGAGCGAGGTCGGCACGTCGACGACGACCGGCGACGGGGGCATGACCGACGAGGAGCGCGAAAACTCGACGACGCTCGTCTACCAACTGCTCCCTTCGCGCTACGGCATGAACCCGGACGACCTCCGCCGCGCTGACGCGATCGAGGTCGTCGTCGGGCAGGGCGCCAAGCCGGGCGGCGGCGGGATGCTCCTCGGTCACAAGATCTCGGACCGCGTCGCGGAGATGCGCGATCTTCCTAGAGGGATCGACCAGCGAAGCGCGTCTCGGCATCCCGACTGGACCGGGCCGGACGACCTCGAGATCAAGATCCACGAGCTGCGCGAGATCACCGACTGGGAGAAGCCGATCTTCGTCAAGGTCGGCGCGACCCGGACGTACTACGACGTCCAATTGGCGGTGAAGGCAGGCGCAGACGTGATCGTGGTCGACGGCATGCAGGGCGGCACTGCGGCGACGCAGGACGTGTTCATCGAGCACGTGGGGATCCCGACGCTGCCGGCCACGCGAATTGCCGCGGATGCGCTCCAGGAGCTCGGGATGCACCGGCAGGTGCAGCTGATCGTCTCCGGCGGCATCCGCTCGGGTGCAGACGTGGCCAAGGCGCTCGCCCTCGGCGCCGACGCGGTCTCTATCGGGACCGCGGCGCTCGTGGCGATGGGGGACAACAGCCCCGAGCTCGACGACGAGTACCGGGAGATCGGCAGCGCCGCGGGGTTCTACGACGACTACCAGGCCGGCCTCGACCCGGCGGGGATCTCGACGCAGGACGACGAGCTCGCGGCCCGCTTCGATCCGGTCCTCGGCGGCCGCCGTGTGGCCAACTTCCTGCGGGTTCTCACTCTGGAGACGCAGACGCTGGCGAGGGCGTGCGGCAAGTCCCACGTGCACAACCTGGAGCCCGAGGACCTCGTCGCGCTCACGGTGGAGGCGGCGGCCATGGCGCGGGTCCCGCTCGCGGGCACGGACTGGGTCCCGGGAGTCTCCTGAGCGGCGAGCTGAGATTGCGGCTGGAGCGCCTCGACGAGGGCTAGGCGTGGCCGTTCTCGCGCTCATGTACCACGACGTGATCGCCGGTGACCCGGCCTCGAGCGGCTTCCAGGGCGGAGGCCCTGATCACTACAAGATCCTCGCCGACCGTTTCGAGTCCCACCTCGATGCGATCGCGAGCTCCGATCTCGAGCCCGGACTGCTGGGTGACCCTTCCGGAGATGCGGGCCTGCTCTTGACCTTCGACGACGGTGGTAGCGCCGCAGCGACCGAGACCGCCCCCCTGCTCGAGCGGCGCGGCTGGCGCGGCCACTTCTTCGTGACGACCGACAAGATCGGGGAGCCGGCCTTTCTGGGACGCGATCAGATCGTCGCGCTGCACGAGGCCGGTCATCTGATCGGGAGTCACGCGCACACTCACCGCGCGCTGACGCGGCTCGGCGACGAAGAGGTCCTTCGGGAGTGGGCCGAGAGCAGGACGCTTCTCGAAGACCTCCTCGGCGCGCGCGTCACCGTCGCGTCCGTGCCCACGGGCCGGTACACGGCTCGCATCGGCCGGCTCGCCGCGCGCGCGGGGTACCTGCACGTGTTCACCTGCGAGCCGTGGCTCGAGCCGCGTCGCCTGGACTCCGCCATCGTCCATGGGCGATTCGCCGTCTACGCCGGGACCTCCGCCGGAAGGATCGCGGCGCTCTGCGCGCTCTCCAGGCCCACGCTCTGGTGGATGGGCGGCACCTGGTACGCACGCAAAGGAACGAAGCTGTTGCTCGGGCCCGTCTACGACCCGTTGCGTGCACGCATCCTCGCGCGCTTGGGGTAGCGCGACACGAACCTCTTGCCGTCGATCACCTCGATGGCGTCGCCGAAGTTGTACGTGTGCGTCGCTACGACGCCGGGATGCCAGGTGGGGTCGATCCTTCCGACGGGTGTCTCCCGGTAGGCCGTGTGCGTGAGGACGTCGATGCGGTTGAAGACGAGCGCGTGTCCATACCGCTGCGCGCAGTCCTGCGAGGGCCGGATGAGGGTGCCCTCGTGGTGGAAGAGTCGGCCTGCCGGTCGTGCCGACCGGACGTCCGACACGATCGGGTTCGCCGGATGTGGCGTCCAGAGGCCGGTGAGCGACGTCGACGAGAACAGGTGGAGCTCGTCGTTCGGTGCCGTAGCCTCGTCCGCGACGGCGGCGAAGAGCCAGAACCGGTCCTCATCGACGTGGAGCGTCGCGTCGAAGGCGTGCAGATCGTCGAGGAGGACCTGCTCCAGCGTCCACGTGTCCGGAAAGCGCGACGCGCGGTAGAGCTCGACCCTACGGCTCGCGTTCGACTCCGGGATCATGAAGATCTCGCCGTCGTGTCGAAACACGAACGGGTACGACAGGTGATGCGCGGTCCTCAGCGCCGGCGTCACCGGGCCCACGGGCCTCGCCTCGGCATCGATTCGCGCGTACGAGATGTGCGCCTTGCCTCGGGCGGGATCCTCGTCCTCGAAGAAGAGGTAGGTGTCGCCGCCGTCCTCGAACACGAAGGGGTCGGCGACGGCCGTCCTCGACGACCACTCGATCGGCGTGAACCCGTCTGCCCCCCCGCACTGCAGTCCCGGCACCGAGCCGGGCCGCCGTGGGCGGGCCGCGATGAACCACGCTTCGCGGCCGCGGACGCTCTGCAGGCGCCGGAAGACGACCCCCAGCGCGGCGCGAGTGGCCTGGCCGGCGACGGCGCGATTCGAGGGCAATGCGGAGACGATCGTGCTGTCGTGGGCACCGACACATGCCTCGAGGTAGTCGGAGCCGAGCCTGCGGATAGTGTCCAGCCGGTACACGAAGGCGCGCTGCGCTTTCCAAAGGGCGCGATTGCGCGTTCGGTGCGGGGAGGCCTGGTCGATCGCGCCGTACGAGCTGTAGAGCGTCGCCCGCATTCCGTTCTCGAGGTGGGCGTCGATCCGCGTCTCGTAGAGGCCGTCTTCGGTCGGGCCGTGGACAACTGTCCAGGCGCCGAAGCGGACGCCGCGCGCGAGCGCAACCGGGTCGGACGAGGCAAAGTCGAGGACGACGTCCCTGCCTGCGACGGAGGCCGGGACGTCCCCGCGGGTGTCGACGCGATCGCGTGCGAGCGCCTCGGGCCGGCAGCGGAAGACTCGCGCATCGAGGCGCTCATAGAGCCCGAGCAGCAGGGGTCGGCGCGGGGCTGTGGGGCGGGTCCCGATCGCGTAGACCTCGAGCTCGAGGCCCGGTGCCCGAGTCAGTGCGGCGGCGAGCGCGGCCTGCCAGGCCGGGACGGTCCTCGACTCCACGACCATCGCGACGCGGAGACGACGATCGGCGGCTTCCTGCGGAGGCCGACCGCCCGCCACGTCGGTCACCGGTGGACGCGGTTCGGGTCTGCCCGGCGAGAGAGCGCATGCAGCGCGATCCCGAGTCCGAGGAGAAGCCAGAGCTGCTCCTCGTACTGACCCGACAGGAACACGAATGCCGTCAGCATCCCGATCAGGGCGATGAGAACCGCCCTACTCAAGAGCTCGAGCTCGAGGTCCCCGGCTCTCTCGAAGGCCTGTGCCGCCCGCCACGCGAGCACCAGCGCGCTCGAGACGACGACGGCGAACGCGATAAGACCCACGATGCCGAGGTCGGCGAAGACTCCGAGGTAGGCGTTGTGGGCGACATGGGGCTCGTCGACGATGAGACGGACGAAAGGCAGGTTCACCGGCTCGGTCGCGTAGCGCGGAGCTACGACTGGGAAGTTACCGGCGCCGACGCCGACGAGCGGATGGTCGGCGATGACCTCGGTCGTCACCGACCAGAGGTCGGAGCGGCCCGTTCCCCCACCAGGGTTCGACAGGCGCTCGACAGCGGCGGACGAGGCGAACGCGGAGTAGTACACGAGCCCAACGGAGGTCACGACCACTGCGAACAGGACGACGTAGCGGCGGACGCGGCCACCGAGGACGGCTGCCGCCGCGAGCGCCGCGACGAGCGCGACCAGGCCCCCACGCGATTGCGTCAGATAGAGGGCGAGCGTGAAGAGGACGATGCTTCCGCCCAACAGCCAGCGCTTCGTCGGCTCGTGGGTCCAGCCCAGCGCGAAACCCGCGAGCACGAGAGCTGGCACGAGCATCGCGGCGAGGAAGTTCGGGTCGCCCACGCCGCCTCCGAGCCTCTCGGCGTCCTCGCTCGAAGGGCGAAGAAGGCCGACGACCGCCGCCGCCGCCGCTCCAGCGAGGTAGCCCCAGACGAGCCAGCGCGCGTGGCGCGGTTGCCGCACGGCTGCGAAGACGATGAAGAGGAGCGCGATGCCGAGCATCAGGCGGAGTCCGTCCCCCGCGGCCCTCGAGACGTCGATGGCCCAGAGAGAGGACGCCAGCGCCCACGCACCGAGCAACACCGCCGTGTACGCGAGCAGCGGATGGTCCCTCAGGAGAAACGGCGTCCCGCTCCGGCGCAAGGCGGCCAGGATGAGGATCACGCCGCCGATCTTGATTGCGCCGAGACTCGAGCCGCCGACGCCCGGAAGCGTCTCGAAGAAGAGTGCCGCGGCAACGAGAGCGACCCCGGCAGCCAGGTTGTAGAACGCGATCGACGCGAAGAGGACACCTACAGTGGCTCCGAGCGCCGCAGCGGGGGAGGCCACGGCCAGCGCACCGAGCACAGGCGCCAGCCCGACGAGCGGGAGCGCGATCCAGTGTGTGTCGGAAATAGCGCGCTCGACGCCGACTCGGGCGTCCATGTCTCAGCTCGAGCGGGACGTCGAACGGGCGCGAGCGCGCGAGGTTGGTGCCGTGTCCGTCGGCGCTTCCCCGAGGTCGGAGCCCTCCGCGCCCGGTAGCGGGCTGGTACGCATGCGCGCGCGTCGCCGCCCGACGGCGACGATGCCCGCGGGCACGACACCGAGCTGCCCCAGCAGCACCCGTGCGCGCGCCAGCCGGTCGCGTCTCGTCCGCCCGTAGCGGACGACGAGAACGACGGCGTCGGCGATCGTCGCAAGCACGAGAGCGTCGGCCACCTCGGTGACCGGGGGCGAATCGAAGATCACGATGTCCGCGTGCGAACGAAGCTCCTCGACCACCGCTGCGACACGCTTGGACTGCAGCACGTCGATTGCATCACCGTCGGTCGGCCGCGCCGTGACGACGTGAAGCCGTCCGTCGTAACCCGATACCGGCTTCAGCGCGTCCTGGGCGGCGGTTTCGTCGAGTAGGAGCTCACGGAGGCCAGGCGTGTCGGTGGAGACTCCGAACACCCGACCAAGTCTCGCGCGACGCAGGTCGGCGTCGACGACGATGACGCGTAGGCCCGCCTGCGCATAGACGACGGCGAGATTGACCGCAGCCGTCGTCTTTCCTTCACCCCTTCCGGGGCTCGTGACGAGGACGGTTCCCGACTCGGCCTGGTTCTCGAGCGTCCCGCTCAGGTTGACCCGTGCGAGCTGATACGCGTCCTTCACATCCGCGCCGAGGGTTCCGAGCGGAAGCTGGCGCTGGAGGTCCCGGAGCGGTGTACGCGGAACGCGGGCGATCAGCGGCAGGCGCTCTTCGAGCACGTCTTCGTCGCGGAGAACGAGCGGGTTGACGAGCTCGAGTGCGATTGCGATGCCGATTCCGAGCAGGAGCCCGACGACCAGCGCTACGGCGAGGCTGAGCTCGGGGCGAGGCCAGGACGCCGCCACGGGCGGCACAGCGAGGCTCGCGATCTGGAGGGTCGGATCCCGTGCATCCGTGAGGCCGCGAAGCGTTCCCAGGCGGTCGGCGAGCGCTCGGCCCTCGCCTATGTCGCGGGTCTCGGCCGGCAGCGCGTTCAGACGGCGCTCGAGTCGCCGGAGAATGGGCCGCAGCTCGCGTTGGAAGATTCGCGTACGTTCGGCAATCAGGCCCGCAGCGACGGCGTTGGCTGTAGCTGCTGCCCTCTGCGCCGAGGCTGTCTCGGCCGTGATCGTGACGATATTGCTCTGCTCCTGCGGCTCGACGTGGATCGCGTCGAAGAGCTCCTCGCGGGTCGTTCGGAGCTTCAACTGCCTCAGTGCGGCGTCTCCGACCTGCGGGGTCTCGACGAGGCGGGCGGCCGTCAGAACGCCGCGGCCCTCGCCGCTCTCGCGGATCACCGGCAAGCCCGTGAACGTCGTGTCGGTAATCGCCACCGGCGTGACCAGAACGTCGGCATGCGCCTCGTACCGGTTCTCGGCCGTCGCGAGGTACAGAACTGCTGCTGTGAGCGCGAACGCGACGCTCCCGAGAATGAACGGCCAATGTTGCGCCAGCGCCTGGAGGTAGCGCGCCGTGCCTTGTCGCTCTTCCGCAGACCCAATCACCGCACGGACTGCTTTCCCGTTATTCACGCGGTCCAATCGTGCGGTGCGATTTCACCCTTGCGGGCCTTCTCGGATGCGATCTTCAGGAGGCCGACCAGAAGGCCGCCTCCCCAGGCGCCGTGAATCGTCGCGAGCACGGGGAACGTCCGCCAGCCGCCGTCCGAGCGGGCAGTAACGCCCGAGAGGAGCGCGGCATAGAGTGCAAGACCGCCACGCGCGGGACTTCTCAGCGGGGAAGGGATCATCGCCGCCAACGCGGTCAGGAGAAGGGCGGCCGGCGCCAGCTGGCGTGGTCGGATCGACCTCGGCGCGGTCGTGAATGCCAGCGCTTTGAACCGACCGTAGTCGCGATATTGCCGCGCGATGGCGCCGAGCGACTCGCGCGGATGGTAGATCGACCAGATAGCAGGGTCGAAGACCACGCGGCCGCCGGCGCGGCGGAGACGGTGGCTCAACTCGAAATCCTGGTTACGAAGGAAGCGCTCGTCCCAGCCGCCATGCCGACGAAGCACGTCCGCGCGCCAGCAGCCGAAGGCGAATCCGTCCACGTCGACCCGACCGTCGGACGGGCCAGGAGGGCGGCGTGGGCGGGGGTTCCCGACGCCGAAGCGCGACGCGAGCGCGGCTGCCAGTGCCCGGCCCCACGGCCCCCGACCCTCGATGCGGCACCAGCCGCCGACGCTCAGCGCACCGGGCTCCTCTTCGAGCGCGCGCACGCACGCTTCGACATAGCCGGGGGGCATCTCCGCGTGGGCGTCGAAGCGCACGATCACTTCGCCGCGCGCCGCCGCCAGTGCTGCGTTGAGCCCGGCCGGCGTGATGCGTAGCGGGTTGTCGACGACGACGGCGCCAGCCTCACCAGCCAGCTGCGCCGTGCCGTCGCTCGATCGTCCATCCGCGACGATCAACTCGAGCCCGCCTCTGACGTCCTGCGCGAGGACCGAGCGGACGCACGCGACGATGTTCGTGGCCTCGTTCCTGGCGGGGACGATGACGGAGACCCGCGGCGTCGTCATCCGCTACGAGCCTCGCTGCCGGCCTGCGTCCAGTCGATGAGCCCGGCGATGGTCGACCACTCTTGCTCGCGAAGAAGCGCCGCGAAGCGCGCCTCGCAGCGGCCGAGCCCCACGTAGTGCCGGAAGCGGTACGAGAGCGGGATCCCGGTCACTCGAGGCTGGCCGGGGTCGATCTCCCAGGGATGGATGTAGAAGACGTAGGGCCGTCGGCGTCGTCGGATATGGCGCACGCCGCGCTTGAAGACAGGGTACGGGATCAGGCGGAAGTACCCGCCGCCGCCCCACGGGAGGCCGAGCGAGCCGAACGTCAGGCAGGACACGCCGATCTCGTAGAAACCGGGATGTAGCTCGACGACGCCGTCATCCGCGCGCACGCCGGCGATCCGCCCGTAGCGTCCGTGCCCGATGGTGGCGAAGACCGACGAGTCGTAGAGGAAGCCGGCGTCGTGCAAGACCTGGATTGCCCAGTCCGTGATCGAGAAGCTCGGCGCCCGGTACCCACGAACCGGGGTCGAGGTCAGGTCCTCGAGCAGCGCCTGGGAGCGACGCACGTCCTCCAGGAACTCCGCAGGCGAAAGGGAGCCGAGGAGCTCGTGCCCGTATCCGTGCGACGCGATCTCGTGGCCGCCCAGGGCGATGCGGCGCACGAGCGCCGGGCAGCGCTCCGCGACCCAGCCGAGGACGAAGAAGGTCCCTCGCACCCCTCCCGCGCGGGCCATCAGCTCCAACATGCGGTCGACGTTCCGCTCGACGCGTAACCGCTGCGTACGCCACGTCTCCCTCGGGATCGCGGACCGCAGGTTCTCGACGTGGAACCAGTCCTCGACGTCGACCGACAGGACCGCCGGTGGTCGTGGCGCCGTAGCCCTGCCCACCTCAGCTCCTGGACACGCCTTCCGAGAACTCGCGCACGACCGCCGCGTAGATCTCCTGGAGCCTCGCCGCGACCCGGGGAAGGGCGAGTTCCTGCACCCGGTCCCGTCCACCCGAGACGGCGCTCTGCGCAAGGACCGCCTTGATCTTCGCCGCGACATCCTCCGGATCCCGACCGGCGATCGCGCAGCCGTCGATTCCGCCGATCCAGTCGCGGACGTCGCCCACGTCGACGGAGACGACGCGCGTGTTGCACGCCAGTGCCTCCTTGACGACGTTCGGCGAGCCCTCGTGCGCGGACGTGAGCACGACTGCGTCGGCGGCGTTCAGCCACGTCGGGACGGCGTCGTGCGACACTCCCGTCAGCGCGTGCAGCTCGACCTCCACGCCCTGCTGCCGCAGCAGCGCGACGGCCGCCTCCGCCAGCGGAAAGCCCTTCTCGGGCCGTGCCGGCGAGCCGGGGAAGAGCAGATGCCGGCGGCGCGGTTTCCAGCCGAGCACGTCTTGGCACTCGGTCTGCTCGCGCGGCGCGAACCGGTCGAGGTCCACGCCGTCGGGGACGGTCCACACGCGCGAGCGGTCGACGGAAGGGGGAAGCGCCAGCAGGAGGTTCTGGGACTTGACGACGATGCCGGCCGCCCGGCCGGCCGCACGACGCGATGCCACGACCCCGTAGCGCCGCGAGGCGCTGTGAACGAGCCCCTGGCCCTTTCCCCCCAGCAGGTCCGTGCCGCGGAAGGTGACGACGACAGGGACGTCGCGGACGGCGCGTGTGACGATGTCGGCCATCACGCCTCCGTACATCACGAGGACGAGATCCGGGTGGATCTCGCTGACGAGGCGGCTCACGCGGCGCGAGAGCCCTACGTAGACCCGTCGGCTGCCGCCCTCTCGTCGAAGGTGGAGGAGATCGGCGCGCATGCCCGCGGTGCACAGGGCCGAGAGCTCGTCGGCAACCGGCGTCCCGTCGTCCGGCGCCTCCGCCGTCGGGAACATGTTCGTGACCATGACGGCGTGCAACGAGGTTTCACGTTCAGCCGCGGAGGTTAGTGATGTCGCCGCAGCGGGCACTCTCTGAGCATGCCCCGGTTGGCGCATGTCTAAGCAGGGACTGGGGGTTGCCTGCGGCATCGCCCTCGCACTCGGCGTCTCGTGGCTCGCGCTTTCTCGAACTGCCGGCGAGGCTCGAAACCTGGGCGCAAACGCGTCCAGGGTGCTCTGGAGTGGTAACTACGAAAGCGGCGACTTCAGCCAGTGGCAAGGGATCCTGCGGGAGGACGAGTCTCCCGGCACCGCCCAGGTCGTCCGCACTCCCGTCGCGCAGGGGCGATATGCGGCGAGATTCGTGCTCGGGCCGCAGACGGCCTTCAGTGGTTCCCGTATCGAGGCGCATCAGGGCAGTCCCGAGACGAGCGGAGGCGTGTACGGCTCGGAGACCTGGTATCGCTTTGCTGCCTTCGTGCCCAGGAGCGCGAGCTTTGCTCCGCATCCCAGCTTCAACCACCTGGCGCAGTGGCTCCCTGCCGGGCCGTGCTTCGG
Source organism: uncultured Actinomycetes bacterium (assembly GCA_963789655.1). GTDB lineage: Bacteria > Actinomycetota > Thermoleophilia > Gaiellales > Gaiellaceae > GMQP-bins7. The sequence goes on along the minus strand of CAWBLH010000005.1, from coordinate 303,755 downwards.
TTCCGCACTGTCCGTGAACGGGGTCGCAGAGCCCGCGCGCCTGCTCTTCAACGTCCGTGGGGGCGACGTCATCCGCTTCGGCGGAAGCTGTGACCTTCGCTACGAGCGCGTCTTCGACCTCGGACCGCTTCCACGCGACCGCTGGCTTCGCTTCCGCCTGCACATCAAGTGGCACGCCGATCCGAACGTCGGTTTCGTCGAGCTCTGGATGAACGGAGGCCGCAAGATCAAGCGGACGCTTGCAGCCACGGCGCCGCCCGATGTCCACCACTACGTCCGCCAGGGCATCTACCGCTTTCGGTGCACCTGCCGAACTGTCGTCTACGGCGATGCCATGACGGTCACGCAGGTCTTCCCATAGCGGGGACCCGGCTCGCCGCGACTCACCCTGACGCCGCGGCGCCCCCGGTCGTGGCGCGGCCATGAGTCGCCGGTTCGAGCCTCTCGTCCTCTGTTACCACGCGGTCTCCGACCGGTGGAGGCACACGCTGGCCGTCTCGCCGAAGGCCCTCGAGGATCAGGTCAGGATCGTGCTGCGGCTGCGCTACCGCCCCGTCTCAGCCTCGGAGGTGGTCTCGGGTCGCGGTCGTCTCCTGCACGTCACGTTCGATGATGCGTTCCGCAGCATCCTCATCGTGCTTCCAGCTCTCGAGCGGCTGCACGTCCCCGTGACGGTGTTCGCGTGCTCCGAGCTGGCCAACGGCGGGCTGCAGTTCCCGGTGTTGACGCCGGCGGACGATGGCAAGACGACCGATGCCGATCTTCGAACCCTCGACTGGGACGGCCTGCGCGAGCTCGCGGACCGCGGTGTCGAGGTCGGCTCGCACACCGTCTCCCATCCATGGCTGACGTCGCTGGCCGACGCCGAGCTCGGTCGCGAGCTCCGCGAGTCGCGGGCACGCTGCGAGGCCGAGCTCGGTCGCCCGTGCCGCTTCCTCGCGTATCCCTACGGTGACCACGACGCTCGGGTTCGCGCGGCAGCGAAGACCGCGGGCTATGACGCGGCCTTCGCCCTCCCAGGGAGGGCGCGACCATTCGATCAGTTCGGGATTCCTCGGGTGGGCGTCTATCCGAAAGATCGGCTCGTGCGGTTCGCGCTCAAGGCGCCGGTCGCACGACGACCGATCGGAGCTCTTCGCCGATGGCGGTGAGCGGCCGGGCGATCCCCGGCGGGGAACCCGAAGGTCTCACCCGGATCGTCGTCCGCGGGGTCGGCCTGGCGGGTGGCGGCTACCTCGCGACTCAGCTGCTGACGATCGCCTCGTATCTCGTTCTCGCTCGACTCGTCACCCCGGCGGAGATGGGTGTGTTTGCCGCCGGATCGCTGGTCATGATCGGCGCCCTCTTTGCGGAGAGCGGGATGCTCGCTGCTCTGATCCATCGCCGGGATCGTGTCGAAGAGGCGGCCGCGACGGCCGTGGTCGCGACGCTTGCGGCCGGAGTGTGCTTCACGCTCGCCGCCCTGGCGGTGTCGCCGCTGATCGGGTTCTTCTTCGACAGCTACGAGGTCGGGATCGTTGCGGCGGCGCTGTCCGGGTTCGTCCTCGTCCGGCAGGTTGCTGTCGTGCCCGAAGCGCTGCTCCAGCGGCGCTTCTCGTTCCTTCGTCGCCTCGTCGCCGAACCGCTGTCGGTCGTCGCGTTCGGCGTGACCGCGATCCTCGGAGCGGCCGCCGGGCTTGGTGTCTGGGCCCTCGTTGCAGGAACGTACGCCGGAGTCGTGACCCAGTCGGTTTCCGCGTGGGCCCTCGTCCGCTGGAGGCCGGAGCTCCACCAGGCGTCCTTCGCGCTCTGGCGGGAGCTCGTCGGCTACGGCAGGCACATCACCGCCGCGGGGCTCGTCCGCGCGCTCACGTCGGAGACCGGGACGATCTTCGTCGGTCGCTTTCTCGGCGCCGCGACGCTCGGTCAATTCCAGTACGCGTATCGCATCGCGCAGCGACCGTTGGCGGCTCTCGTCTCGAGCGTGACGTACGTCGTGTTCCCCGCCTTCGCGCGAATCGCCGACGACCGCTTGCGGTTCGAGCGCGCGTTCGTGCGCACGGTTCGCTGGCTGAGCGTCGTCGCGTTTCCGGCGAGCATGATTCTCCTCCCACTCGGCGAGCCCGTCGTCGTGGTGCTCTTCGGCGAACGGTGGCGCGAGGGAGGGGCGGCGCTCACCTGGATGTTCGGGTACACGATCGGCTGGGCGTTCGTGTCTCTCGCCGAGCATGTCGCGAAGTCCGTCGGGCGTCCCGAGGTCGTACTGCGGCTCGACATCGCGGCTATGGTCGCCACTGTCGTCTCGGTGGCCGCGCTCGTCGCGTACGGGCTGGTCGGCGTCGCGGTGGCGCTCTCCGTGAGTGCGATCGTGGCCTCGGCCTACGCGTTCCTGTGGATCGTGCGCATGACCGGCATTCCGCTCTCGAGGCTGCTTCGGGAAGCCTGGCCGGCAGCGGCTGCGGCCGTCGTCATGGCCCTGGCGCTGTACGCGCTCGACCGGTTTGTGCTCGAGGCCGGCCAGCGGTCTGCCGGTGCCGGCCTGGTCGTGATCGCTCTCGAGGCCCTCGTGGGCGCGATCCTGTACCTCGCCACGCTCGCGGTTCTCGCTCCACGCACGGCTGCGGACGTCGTCACGCGGGTTCGTGCCCGGTCGCGGAGTACGAGCCCTTGAGACTCAAGGTGCTGACGCTCGTGGACGGCCTCCTGAACGGAGGCGCCGAGACAATCGCCGCGAGGATCGCCATCGGCCTCGACCCTGCTCGGTTCGAGCGGTTCATATGCGTCACCCGCCCGACCGACGCGGCTGCCGTCGCCGAGGTCGAGGCGACCGGGGTCAAGGTGCTGGCCTTGGAGCGGAAGGCGCGCTGGGCGGTCTGGGATTGGGCGCCGCTCGTCACGCTTCTGCGCCGGGAGCGCATCGACGTCCTGCACTCGCACATGTTCGGGTCGAACGTGTGGGGCGTGGTGCTCGGGCCCCTCGCGCGAGTGCCCGTGATAGTCGCGCACGAGCACGGCTCCGACACGGCGAGCCGACCGCTCCAGCGGTTTCTCGACCGCGCTCTGGTGGGCCGCCGAGCCGACCTGGTCGTCGCAGTCTCCGAGGCCGATCGACGAAGGCTCGTCGACCTCGAGCGTGTGAGCTCCGGCAAGGTCCGAGTGATACCGAACGCAGCGCTGCCGCGCGTCGCCCACGGCAGCGACGTGCGCGCCGAGCTCGGGATCGGCTCGGACGCGCCTGTCGTCGTGAACGTCGGAGTCGTCCGGCCGGAGAAGGCATTGGCCAACCTCGTTCGGGCGGCAACGATCCTGGCACCCGAGCTCCCTGGTCTGCGGGTCCTCGTCGCCGGTGGAGGACCGGCACCTCATGTCGAGGAGCTCGAGCGGCTGGTGCGGGAGCTCGGCATCGACCGAACCGTGACACTGCTCGGGTGGCGGGAAGACGTTGCCGATGTGCTCGCGGCGGCGGACGTCGTTGTCATTTGCTCTGACCGGGAGGGGCAACCCCTCGCACTCATGGAGTACATGGCCGCCGGAAAAGCGATCGTCGCGACGCGGGTCGGCGGGATTCCCGAGCTGATCGAGGACCGCGTTCAGGGGTTGCTCGTGCCGCCCGGCAACGTCGACGCGCTGGCCGGGGCGATTCGCGATCTTCTACGTGATCCTCGTCTGCGAGAGGAGCTCGGCCGCCGTGCCCGTGAACGCCAGCAGACCGAGCTCGATTTCGAGCTGCTGGTACGGAGGTTCGAGGCTCTCTACGAGGATCTGGCCGCGCCCGCCGCACGTGATTCGGTCGAGCCAGACCGCTGATAGCTTGGCGACCCGATGGCGGAGATCCGGCCCTTCACCCGTGCCGATGCTCCGGTCGTCGTCGCTCTCGTGCGGGCGCACCTGGAGGGATGGCGCCTCGACGAGCGAGCGCTCGTCGGCTTGATGCTCGACCACCCATGGGCCGACGACGAGTTGCCGTCCCTCGTCGCCGTCGAGGGGGACGAGCTCGTCGGCTTCACCGGCGTCCAGGTCAGGCGTATGCGCTTCGACGGTCGGGAGATCCGCGGTGTCTGCTGCACGCACGCGGTGGTGAACCCGACGTACCGGGGAGGAGCGGTGGGTGCGCTGCTCTTGACCCGGATCCTCAAAGGGCCGCAGGCCGTCACGTGGGCGGACAGCGCGACGGAGGCCGTCGCGCGTGTCTACGGGATCCTAGGCGGCCACGTCGACTCCGTGCGCGCCTGCGACTGGATGCTCGTCCTGCGACCTGTCCGCTGGTTCCGGGGCATCCTCGGGGGCACCGTCCGCCGTGAAGCAGTGTCTCGGAGGACCTTCGTGCCCGTCGGTGCCGTTCCCGTACAGGCGGCTGGGCCTCGGGTGCTGAAGCGCGCGTTCCCCGAGCTTCCACGCGACGTGAGGGGCGAGGATGCGACCGCGGCGGCTATTGCCGAGCACGTCCCTGCGCTCAACAAGCAGCGTCGCGTGTGGGTCGACCATGACGCGGAGCAGCTGGATCACCTCTTTGGGCTCGTCGAGGCGTTCGACAGGCCGCTCGTCCGGCGGCTTGTGCGCCGCGGCGACCAGCCCATCGGCTGGTACGCGTACCTCCTTCGTCCGGGAGGGGCGAGCCGGGTGCTTCACCTGGCAGCGCTCGATCCCGAGGTGGACGCCGTGCTCGGCGAGCTCGTCTCCCACGCGCGCGACCACGGCAGCGCTGCGCTGACGGGACGCGCGGAACCGCATCTTCAGGATGCCCTGGCAAACCGCTTCGCGGTGCTCGGATACGCCCGGCAGCCGACGATCCGGGCGAAGGATCCAGTGCTCGCGGCCGCGCTCGCCACGAGCTCGTCGCTCTTGACGCGGCTCGAGGGAGAGGTCTTCGGGATCTGACCCGGCGTTTGCGCGTGCGCCACGCGAGGGCTTGCTGTTCGCCGTCTCGCGATGACGATGTGTCGGGATGCAAGTTGTCCGGAGGCTCCAGTCGCTCGTCCGCTGTGACGTGCATCTGTACGCGCTCGACCTCGAGCGGACGCTCCCGAGCCTTCGGTCCGAGGTTCCGGTCGACGTGCGTCCTCTCTCGTCGTCGGAGCTCGACGCGTACCGTGACCTCCGGCCCTCTGACGACTCCGACAGCGCGCGAGCCCGCCTGGAGCGCGGTCACGTCTGCTTCGTGTCCTGGCTCGGAGATCGCATAGTCGGCTGTGCCTGGATCCGCTTCGACCGCATGTGGGTATCGGAGATCGGCGAGTCGATTCCACTGCTCTCCGGCGAGGCCTACGGGTACGACTCGTACACTCACCCGGAGCATCGCGGCCGAGGTATGGCCGACGTTCGGAGTGAGGCGATTCTCCGACATGTCAAGACCCTCGGGTACCGGCGTCTCGTCGCGTACGTCGGAGGGGGGAACGTCGCCGGCCACGCCGCGCTCGCCAAGCTCGGGTTCGCCGTCGTCGGCCGCATCCGCTGGCTCCATGTCGGTCGGTACGGGATTTGCGTAAGCCGTGGGAGGGTGCCGTCTCGCCTCGGCTTCCACGTGCGGCCGCGGACGCCCGAGGTGTGAACCGGATTGCGACGTGGTATCTGATCTCGGGTGGACTTCGAGCTCACTGAAGAGCAGCGGCTGCTGCAGGACACCGTGCGCGACTTCGTCCGGCACGAGGTCGCGCCGGTCGCCGGCGAGCTCGATCGCACCGAGTCCTTTCCGTACGACGCCGTCAGGAAGCTCGGCGAGCTCGGTCTCATGGGCATTCCCTTCCCCGAGGAGTACGGCGGCAGCGGCGGTGACACGCTGTCGTTGGTCCTGGCGATCGAGGAGCTCGCGAGAGTGGACTGCTCACTCGCGATCACGGTTGCGGCGCATACGTCTCTCGGGACGATGCCGATCTTCCTCTGGGGAACGAGCGAGCAAAAGACCGACTGGCTGCCGCACCTGTGCTCGGGACAGCGACTCGCGGCGTTCGGGCTGACGGAGCCCGAAGCCGGCACCGACGCCGGGAACACGCGTACCACGGCGGAGCTCGCCGACGGCGAGTGGGTGATCAACGGCGAGAAGGTCTTCATCACGAACCCCGGCACCGAGATATCCGGTTGCGTGGTCATCACCGCCGTGACTGCGCAGACCAACGGCAGGCGCGAGATCTCGAACATCATCGTGCCCAACGGGACGCCCGGTTACGAGGTCGGGGAGCCGTACCGCAAGATGGGCTGGCGCGCCTCGGACACCCGCCCGATCGCGTTTGTCGACAGCCGTGTGCCCGAGGGGAACCTCCTCGGCAGGCGGGGCGGGGGTTTCAGGCAGTTTATGAAGGCGCTCGAGGGCGGGCGGATAGGGGTTGCAGCGATCGGCGTCGGGCTCGCACAGGGAGCTCTCGACGAGGCGCTCTCGTACGCGAAGGAGAGGCGTGCGTTCGGTCAGCCGATCTCGAAGTTCCAGGCGATCCAGGCGAAGCTCGCCGACATCTCCGCCCAGCTCGAAGCGGCGCGACTGCTGACCTATCGCGCGGCGCTGAAGATGGACCGGGGCGAGCTCACCCTGCTCGCGGCGGCCCAGGCAAAGCTCGTCGCCGGCAGGCTGGCCGTCCGCGCGACGGAGGAGGCCGTGCAGATCCACGGTGGCTACGGGTTCATCGAGGACTACCCGGTCTGCCGCTTCTACCGGGACGCGAAGATCCTCACCATCGGCGAGGGCACCGACGAGGTGCAGCAGATGGTCATCGCGCAGCAGCTCGGCTGCTGAGCCGGGTGAGGAGCCGAGGTCCTTGACGAGCGGAGAGGCGCCGCCGGGAGTTCCCTTCGACGCCGCGGTGAGTCTCGATCACCTCGTACGCGAGACCGCGGGTTCGATCCGCACCCTGCGACGGCGCGGGGCGGTTGTCGCGGTCTCCGGGGGTGTCGACTCGGGCGTCGTCGCCGGCATCTGCGTGCGAGCCCTCGGCCCGGACCACGTCCTCTGCCTGCGGCTCCCCGAACGCGACATTGGCGGCTCGTCGGCCGATCTCGGCCTGGAGCTGGCGAGCGCGCTCGGGGCGAAGACCGTCGAGGAGCCGATCACGGACGCGCTCGAGGGGCTCGGCTGCTACCGACGCCGAGACGATGCGATTCGCCGTGTCTTTCCCGAGTACGAGCCGACGTGGCGGCACAAGCTCGTGCGTTCGGCCCCGACCGGCGGCATCATCGTCTTCACCCTCGTCGTGGAGCGGCCGGACGGTACGCAGGAGACGCGGCGGATGCCCGCGGACGCCTATCAGGAGCTGATCTCCGCGACGAACATGAAGCAGCGCGTTCGCAAGCTCTTCGAGTACACCTGGGCCGACCGCCTCGGCTATGCCGTCGTCGGCACCCCGAACCTGCTCGAGTACGACCAAGGATTCTTCGTGAAGGGCGGGGACGGGCTCGCCGACGTCAAGCCCATCGCGCGGCTCTACAAGAGCCAGGTGTATCTGCTCGCGAAGGAGCTCGGACTGCCGGACGCCATCGCCACGCGGTCGCCGACGACGGAGACGTTCAGCCTGCCTCAGACCCAGGAGGAGTTCTACTTCGGGCACCCCTACGAGCGCATGGATGTGCTGATTTGGGGGTATGCACACGACATGCAGCCGGACGAGTTGTCAGATCGGGTGGGCCTCGAGCCCCGAGACGTGGAGATCGCCTACAAGGAGATCGAGCGCCGACGCGCCGCGACCGAGTACCTCCACGCCCCTCCGATCGTCGTCGACCCCGGCTGACATGTGCGGACTCGCGGGGATCGTCCATGCGGACGTCTCGGCGCCGGTCGACGAGCTGACCCTACGCCGAATGGCCGGAGCCATCCGGCATCGCGGGCCGGACGGCTTCGGGATCGCGCTCGACGCGGGTGCTGGGCTCGTCTCGACGCGGCTGGCGATCTTCGACCTGCCTCGCGGCTGGCAGCCCTTCGAGGCATCGCCGCGAGGGAGCATGCTCGTCTACAACGGCGAGGTCTACAACCACCCCGAGCTGCGCGCCGAGCTCGCCGCGCACGGTCTCCCGTTCGCGACGACGTGCGACACGGAGGTCGTGCTGCGCCTGCTCGAACGAGACGGCGTCGGTGCCCTGCCTCGCCTGAACGGGCAATTCGCCTTCGCGTGGTGGCAGCCTCAGCCGCGCCGGCTGACCCTCGTTCGTGACCGCTTCGGCGTGCGGCCGCTGTACTACGCACTTCTCGACGACGGCACGCTCGTGTTCGGGTCGGAGGCAAAGGCGCTCTTCGCCTCCGGCGAGGTTGCGGCGGCGCCCGATCTCGCCGGGCTCGACGAGGTCTTCACGCTCTGGGGGCCGCGAGCTCCACGCACGACCTTTCGCGGGGTCGGCCAGGTCCGGCCGGGTGGGCTCGTCGTCTGGGAGCGTGGGCGGATCGTCGAGGAACGAACGTGGTGGAGCCCGACGTACGAGCCCGACGGAGCCCCGGACGACGATCTCGAGGACCTCCTGCGGGACAGCGTGCGGCTGCGCCTGCGCGCCGACGTCCCGGTGGGTACCTACCTCTCGGGAGGGCTCGATTCGAGTTTGATCACGGCGCTCGCGCAGGCGGAGACGGATCACGACCTGCGGACGTTCTCGATCGCCTTCAAAGATCCCCGCTACGACGAGCGCACCCATCAGGAGGAGGTCGCGCGCGCAATCGGCACCCGTCATCACGTCGTCGAGGCGCTGCCGACGGACATCGCGGAGGCGTTCCCGGAAGTCGTCCGGCACGCCGAGATGCCGCTCGTCCGGACTGCGCCCGTGCCGCTCTACCTGCTCGCCCGGCAGGTGCGCGAGAACGGGATCACCGTGGTCGCTACCGGGGAGGGTGCCGACGAGCTCTTCTGGGGGTACGAGCTCTTCAAGGAGGTCGTGCTGCGCGAGTTGCACGGGCACGAGCCCGAGCGCGCCGTGGCGCTGCTCGACGAGCTGTACTCCTACCTCGGCCCGGCTGTCGCGCGGCGCGGGCCTGCCTGGCGCCGCTTCCTCCTCGAGACGGGAGTCGACGACGAGCAACTCGGCTCGCACCTCACACGCGCTCACGCGACGGCCGCGGTCAAGGCGTTCTACCGGACGGAGGTCGCCGAAGAACTGGGAGCGAGCTCGGCGCTCGACCGGCTTCGGGCGGAGCTGCCGCAGGGGTTCGCGCGCTGGAAGCCGCTCGCGCGCGCCGCCTGGCTCGAGCTGTCGACGCTGCTCGAGCCGTACCTGCTCTCGGCGCAAGGGGATCGGGTCGCGATGGCGCACGGCGTCGAAGGCCGCTTTCCCTTCCTCGACCATCGCGTCTTCGCGCAGTCGGTGCGGCTGCCCGACGAGAAGAAGCTGGACGGGATGCGCGAGAAGGTCGCGCTTCGGGAGATCGCCTCGAAGGTGCTCCCGCCGACGATCGCCGAGCGGGGGAAGCAGCCCTACCGCGCGCCCGAGATAGCTCCGTTCTTCACGCCGGAAGCGCCCGAGTGGGTCGACGACGTGCTGTCGCCACCGAGCCTGGCGGACACGGGGATCTGGGACGAGCAGCGCGTCTCGGGGCTGCTGCGCCGGTGTCGGGCCGGTCGCGCTACCGGCGTGCGCGAGTCGATGGCGCTCGTCGGAGTGCTCTCGACGCAGCTCTGGCATCGGGAGCTCGTCGGCCGCGGTGTCGCGGACTACCCGCCGGAGAGCCGCGAGCCGCGGGTCCGGATCGATCGCACTAGCCAACCACGAGCCGAGGAGGCCGCATGACCGAGGTTGTCGACGACGTCCGCACGCGGATGCGGTCGTACATCGAAGAGAACTTCCTGTACCTCCATCCGGGCATCGAACTGGGCGACAGCGACGAGTTCCTCGCGCTCGGGATCGTCGACTCGCTGGGCTTCGTCGAGCTCGTCGAGGAGGTTCAGTCGCAGTACGGCGTAACGGTCGAGGACGTCGACATCACGGAGGAGAACTTCGGCTCCATCGACGCCATAACCGGCTACGTCGAGCGGAAGCGAGTCGCGGCTTGAGAGGACGCACGTTCGCGGAGGACCTGCGGGCGGCGGCCGCACGTCATCCGGAGCGGGAGGCGATCGTCGCGCGCGAGCGAACGGTCTCGTACTCCGAGCTCGATCGCCTCGCTGACGGACTCGCGGCTCGACTGCGTGACGCGGGGGTGAGCCGGGGCGACCGGGTGTCGGTGGTGTTGCCGAACGGCATCGAGGCGGCGGTCGCGGTCTACGGCGTGTTGCGGGCCGGAGCGGCGTTCTCGCCGCTCAACCCGACGATAAAGCGAGAGAAGCTCGCTCACGTGCTCTCGGACTCGGGTGCGGCGGCGGTCGTGTGCGACGACCAACATGCAAGGGTCGTGGGGGACGCGGTAGCGGACGCCGGCGAGATCCCGATCATCACCGACGTCGAGAACACGGAGCGGAACGGGGCCGGTGCTCACGTGCAGCCGGTCAGCGTCGACCTGGCCGCGGTGATCTACACGTCCGGCTCGACCGGCAGTCCCAAAGGAGTCACGCTCACCCACGGCAACATGACCTTCGCAGCGGACTCGATCATCGAGTACCTGCAGATGAAGGAGTCCGATCGCGTCCTCTGCGTGCTGCCCCTCTCGTTCGACTACGGCCTCTACCAGCTGCTCATGACATTTCGGGTTGGCGGAACTCTCGTCCTCGAGAACGGCTTCGCGTTCCCGGGGCGCGTCGTGCAGCTCCTCGAGCAGCAACGAATCACCGGCCTGCCCTGCGTTCCGACGGTCTTCCACGTGCTGCTGTCGCTGCGCGGCCTCGCGGAACGCGAGCTACCGGACCTGCGCTTCCTCACGAACACCGGTGCCGCTCTCCCGGAGCCCACGGTGAAGGCGATCCGGCAGACGTTCCCGAATGCCCGTCTCTACTCGATGTACGGACTCACCGAGTGCAAACGCGTCGCGTACCTCCCTCCGGAGCAGGTCGAGAGCCGTCCCACGTCCGTCGGCGTCCCCATTCCCGGAACAGAGGTGTGGATCGAAGACGAGGACGGACGCGTGCTCGGGCCGGGCGAGGTCGGCGAGCTGATCATCCGCGGGGCGCACGTGATGCAGGGCTACTGGAACGACCCGGAGCTGACGGCGGAGCGCCTCCGCCCCGGGCGCTGGCCCTGGGAGCGCGTGCTCGCGAGCGGGGACCTCTTCCGTACGGACGAGGACGGGTACCTGTATTTCGTCGGCCGTCGCGACGACCTGATCAAGTCGGGTGGGGAGAAGGTCGTGCCCCGAGAGATCGAGGACGTGTTGCACGCGGCACCCGGAGTCCACGAGGCCGCGGTCGTGGGCGTTGCCGACCGTCTGCTCGGGCAGGCGGTCCACGCGCACGTCTCGGGCAAGAATGGTGCCGCCCTCGACGTCGCCGCGCTTCGCCGCTACTGCTCCGAGCGGCTCGAGGACTACAAGGTGCCCCGGCACGTCACCATCCACGACGAGCTGCCGCGGACGGCCAACGGCAAGATCGATCGCGGCGCCCTCGCCGGGCTCCCTCGGTGAGCATTGCTCCCGGCAGCGAGCTCGACGTCGATGCCGGCGACGACGAGTGGCGTGAGCTCGCAGTCGATGCGGGAAACATCTTCGGCACGCCGGAGTGGATCTCGACCTGGTGGCGCCACTTCGGTGCCGACCGACGATCTCTCGTCAGGAGTGTCCGCGACGACCGAGGGCGACTCGTCGGAGTGCTTCCCGTCTACGAGTGGAAGCGTCGCCCGTTCCGGGTTGCGCGGTTCGTCGGCCACGGGCCTGGAGACGCGCTCGGGCCCGTCTGCAGGGCCGCCGACCGAGTCGCCATGGCCGACGCCCTGACGAGACTGCTGGACACCGCAGGTATCGGCATCCTCGTCGGCGAGAACGTCCCTTGCGAGGAGGGCTGGAGCGAGCGCTTCGGCGCGCAGGTGGTCGAGCGCGAGCCGAGCCCGGTACTCGACTTCGGCGGCAACGACTGGGAGAGCCTTCTCGCGTCGTGGAGCAAGAACCTGCGCTCGCAGGTCCGTTCGCGCGAGCGGAAGCTCGCGAACGACCACCACCTCGAGTTTCGTCTCGCGGACGACCCGGAACGGCTCGAGGAGGATCTCCACCGGCTTTTCGACCTGCACCGTGCGCGCTGGCCGGACGGCTCCAATTTCAGCCGCGGTGAAGCGTTCCACAGAGACTTCGCGGCGCTCGCATCCGCTCGAGGCTGGCTTCGCCTCTGGTTGCTCGAGATCGATGGCGAGGCGCGCGCAGCCTGGTACGGGTTCCGATTCGCGGGCGTGGAGTCCTACTACCAGGCGGGTCGCGACACGGATCCGGCGTGGGACCGGTACAGGCTCGGCTTCGTCGTTCTGGCGCACTCGATCAGGGAGGCGACAGCGGACGGCATGCGTGCGTATCGCTTTCTTCGGGGAGACGAGGAGTTCAAGTCCCGCTTCGCGAGCAACGACCACGGGCTCGAGACATTTGTCCTGCCGCGCGGGGGCACCGGGAAAGCGGCGCAGAGCGTGGCAATCCGGCTTCCAAGGCCGCTTCTTCGCCGGCTCGCGCGGACGTGACCGCGGCGACGCGGCTGCTGTAGGTTCGTCGCCGAAACGGAAGGATCTGTCGCGTGCTCGAGCGTCGACTGCTGCAAGCGAAGGACGACTTGGTTGTCCGTGCGTTCGCCGCCGAGAACCTGGCGGCAATGATTCTCGTCACTGCCAGGAAACGCTGACCGTCAGGTTCCGCGCGGCCGGGCGAAGAGCGAGGAGAGCGTCATCGCGCAAACCTCGAGGTCGACGAGGAGACTGCGGTGGCGCAGGTACCAGAGGTCGTATGAGAGCTTCACTTCCATCGCCTCGCAGTCCGAGGCATAGCCGCAGCGCACCTGCGCCCAGCCGGTGACGCCCGGCTTCACGAGCAGACGCCGGTTCCAGAAGGGGACCGCCTCCTCGATCATGTCGATGAACTCGGGTCGCTCCGGGCGAGGTCCGACAATCGACATGTCGCCCTTCAGCACGTTCCAGAGCTGCGGGAGCTCGTCGAGATGCGTTCGGCGCAGGAAGCAGCCGACGCCGGTCGTTCGCGGATCGTCCTTGCTCGCGAACACGGCGCCCCCGTCCTCGGCGTCGCACTTCATGCTGCGGAACTTGTAGATCGTGAAGCGACGGCCGTATTCGCCGATCCGCGTCTGGCGGTAGAACACGGGGCCCTCGCCGCCCGTCAGCTTGGTCGCGAGTGCCAGTGCACCAAACAGAGGCGCGCTCAGGATCAGCCCGATCAGGGCGACGACCACGTCGAAGGCACGCTTCGTGAACCTCGTGTAGATGCGCTGGCGAGGATGCAGCAAGCTCATGAACCAGGCGGGTGTGATCTGGTCGATCGGCACCCGGCCGAACGCATACTCGAAGAAGCTTTCGAAACCGGTGACCTGCACGTTCGCGTGCGAGTCGAGCAACCGTTCCACTGCCGCGTCGTACATCTCGTCGTCGGTGAGCACGACGATGTCTGGACACTGAGCGTCGACGATCTCGGCGATCTCCTCGGCTGCCGGAACCGCGCCGACGACGTCGATGTGGACATCGGGGGACATGCGGAGCTCCTCGGCGAGGATCTCGTCGGCGTGCCCGCTCCCGACGAGGAGGACCCGCTTCCTCGCGTCGAGCGTGCTGTGCACGATCCGATCCCACAGGAGCACCGACCCCAGCACGCCGAGTGCGAAGAGCACGAGAGAAGCAAGCGAGACGTGGAGACCCACGACCGTCTCGTCGAGCGCTGCGACGACTCCGAAACCGATAGCCGTTCCCAGCGCAGATGCCGCCATCCGCACCGGGACTGCCGGATGCGTGAGCGAGGCGCTCCTCAACGCCACGACCCAGATGCCGGTTGCGACCGTGAGGCCGAGGAGGGCGCCGGCGGAGATCGGATGCTGGCTCCCGTACAGGATGAAGAGCCCGAACCAGATCAGGACGACGCGACCGCCGTCGGCTACGAGCTGCGCCCGATCGATCTCGGGACGCCGAAGTTCCATCGGCACCGACGGCCAGGGCTCGAAGGTCGGAGCCGAGGTGAGTGGCTCAGCCGGCAGTGCGGTGCTCGCCGTTGCATGCATCTCCGGGGTCGCCGAGGTCGCATTGAAGTCCGATGCGAGCCCTTCGCCGGTCGGGTTTAGCATGGCCGGACGCTCCATTCGATCGGCGTTTTCTTCGCACTTTCCGGGCCGCCCGAGTCGGCTGGATCGACCCACCCGCTAAACTGTGGGTCATGGCATCCAGACCGCGGCAAGATCTTCCCGGCAAGACCGTCGCCTATCTCGACGCGGCGGGACGAGCGACCGAGGATCCGGCACAGGCCGTCAGCGGTGAGATCGCGCAGTACGACGCTCATGGTCGACTCCGGCGCACGCGCTTTTTCCTCGATCGCTCGGAGATCCCGTGGCTGCCCGTGAGCGAGGGCGCATTCCTGCTCTGGGTTCTTGTCGGCCTGGTTCTCATCTGGGTCGCCATCGGGCTCGTCTTGACGCTCGCGTAGAGCGTCACACCCCCGCTCCCCAGCCGCCGTTCCAGCGCACGCGGGTCAACCAGAACCAGACGGTAAGGAAGGCGAGATAGATCGTGCCTAGCACGATTCCGATCTGCGCCATCAGCCGTTGACGGCCGTCCTCGTACCCGTCGAGCGGCACGCGATCGAGCGCGCGATCGAATCCATCTCGGACAGAGTTGACATCCGCGGTTCCCGGAACACCGCGCGGGACGAGCTTCACGGCACGCTCGCCGATCTGTATCCCGTTCGAGATCGCGGTAGCTCCCGCCTGGTGGATCGTCGCGCCGACGAACCCCGGAAACAGCCTGACGTTCGTGACGAATATCGGCGTGCTCGCCGACGTTGCTCCACGCGCGATCGCAACGGCACCTGCTGCGCCGGCTGCAATCAGCCCGGCGGTGCCGAACGTCTGGATCGTCTCCGCTCCGAACAACGTGTCGTACACGTGCTCTACCGTCGACGTGGTGCCGAGCTCCGGCCCCGAAAAGAGTCGTACTTGGATCGATGTCGAGCGGGCTCGCGATCACCTCGGCTGCTCTCTCCTCCGCAGTCGGGGGCAGGGGGGCGTCGAAGATCGGAGGAGGAGGCACACGAGTCGTCGCCTCGATCGCAGGATCGACGAAGCCGGCGATCGGTGTGACCACCTCCGAGGCTGACTCGCTCAGGTCCGCCACCCGCGCGGGTGCGTCGACTGGCGGCGTTGCCGTGCCGACCGTCTCGTCGACGATTCCCCCGGCCGTCTCCTCGACCGGGCCGAGTGTGTCTTCGACAAGCGTCGTCGGCATCAGCAACTCGACGGCGGGGCTCGTCGTCTCGGCTGCGGAGTCGACGGTCGAGCTGAGGGTGTCGGCGGCGTTCGTCAGGGGCTGAAGCAGCTCGCCGGTCGCCTCGGTGACCGTTTCGGTGACTTCACTTACCGGTTGCGTGGTCGCCTCGGTGACTGTCTCGCCGACCTCTCCCACCGTCTCTGTCGCCTGGTTCACGGTCTCGTTCACCGTCTCCGTCGCCTGATTGGCCGTCTCGTTCACTGCCTCCGTGACTTGATTGGCCGTCTCGGTGACGGTCTCGGTGGCCTGGTTCACGGTCTCGTTGACGGTCTCGGTGGCCTGATTGGCCGTCTCGTTCACTGCCTCCGTGACTTGATTGGCCGTCTCGGTGACGGTCTCGGTGGCCTGGTTCACGGTCTCGTTGACGGTCTCGGTGGCCTGATTGGCCGTCTCGTTCACTGCCTCCGTGACTTGATTGGCCGTCTCGGTGACGGTCTCGGTGGCCTGGTTCACGGTCTCGTTCACCGTCTCCGTCGCCTGGTTCACCGTCTCGTTGACGGTCTCGGTGGCCTGATTGGCCGTCTCGTTCACTGTGCCGTCCGTGCACTTGATTGGCCGTCTCGTTGACGGTCTCGGTGGCCTGGTTCACGGTCTCGTTCACCGTCTCCGTCGCCTGATTGACCGTCTCGTTGACGGTCTCGGTGGCCTGGTTCACCGTCTCGTTGACGGCCTCGGTGGCCTGTTCACCGTCTCCGTCGCCTGATTGGCCGTCTCGTTGACGGTCTCGGTGGCCTGGTTCACGGTCTCGTTGACGGCCTCGGTGGTCTCGTTCACCGTCTCCGTCGCCTGATTGGCCGTCTCGTTGACGGTCTCGGTGGCCTGGTTCACGGTCTCGTTGACGGTCTCGGTGGTCGTCTCGTTCACCGTCTCCGTCGCCTGATTGGCCGTCTCGTTGACGGTCTCGGTGGCTCGTTCACCGTCTCCGTCGCCTGATTGGCCGTCTCGTTCACGGCCTCGGTGGCCTCGTTCACCGTCTCCGTCGCCTGATTGGCCGTCTCGTTCACGGTCTCGGTGGCGTCGTTCACGGTCTCCGTCGCCTGATTGGCCGTCTCGTTCACGGTCTCGGTGGCGTCGTTCACCGTCTCCGTCGCCTGATTGGCCGTCTCGTTCACGGCCTCGGTGGCGTCGTTCACGGTCTCCGTCGCCTGATTCGCCGTCTCGTTCACGGCCTCGGTGGCGTCGTTCACGGTCTCCGTCGCCTGATTGGCCGTCTCGTTGACGGCCTCGGTGGCGTCGTTCACGGTCTCCGTCGCCTGATTGGCCGTCTCGTTCACGGTCTCGGTGGCGTCGTTCACCGGCTCGGTGGCGGTCTCCGTGGCCTGATTCGCCGTCTCGTTGACGGTCTCGGTAGCCTCGGTCGCCGTCTCGTTCACCGTCTCCGTCGCCTGATTCGCAGCCTCGTTGACGGTCTCTGTGAGGTCGTTCGTCGTTTCGGCCGCGTCATCGATGGCTTCGTCTGTCTGGTCCGGACCCAACCCGGATACCGCTTCGGTTAGCGCCTCGGTCGGTTCTGCTGTGTCCACGGCGTCGGCCACCGGGTCGGCAGCGTCGGTCGTAGCGGTGATCGTCTCGGTGCCCATTCTCCCAACCTCTCTTTCCACCGGATCCGCCGTTGAAGCACGAATCGCTCTAGACCAGTCCCTTTAGACCAGTGCTGCCTCCCGCGGGATCGAGCATGTCTCCCACCCGTGGGATCTCAGTGCCGCAGTCGATCCCGTTCATTCGTACAAATCGTGCCCATGGTTACGACGTTCGAAACTCGGGCAATAATCGGGTTGTGTTCGGGTCAATTCCGTAAGAGAATTAGCTTGGCACTGCGGCTTACATTCGAGTGGGCGAAAGGGGAGATGGGGAGTCCGTCGACTTCAATTCTGGTTGCAGACGGCGATGGCGCAGCGCGGCACGAGCTCGCGCAGCACCTCGAGTCGTGCGGGTACCGCGTCAGCCACGCTTCGAGCGGTGACGAGGCCCTTTCCGTCGCACGGCGAGAGCAGCCGTCGCTCGCCATCCTCGAGATACCGTTGCCCGTACTGTCGGGTTACGAGGTCTGCAGAGCCCTGAAGTCGGAGCTTGGATCGAGCTTTCCCGTGATCTTCCTGTCGGGCGCACGCACGGAGTCCTACGACCGCGTGGCCGGGCTCATGGTCGGCGCGGACGACTACCTCGTGAAGCCCTACGCTCCTGACGAGCTGCTCGCCAGGGTACGGCTGCTGGAGGACCGTGGGCGGCCGTTCGCCGGCATCGCGGGATCGAAACTCACGCGACGGCAGGTGGAGGTCCTGGGGCTCTTGGTCGAGGGCCTGACCCAGGACGAGATCGCCGCACGACTGACGATCAGCCCCAGGACGGTCGGGACCCACATCGAGCACGTTCTCCGACGGCTCGGCGTGCACAGCCGCGCGCAGGCAGTCGCCCTCGTTCTTCGGGAGACGGCTGGGTCCGACGTCCTAGCCGAGGTCGGTTCCGAGGCGGGATGAGCTCATAGCCGCGAAGAGCCCGCGAGGGGCTCTTCGCGCTGCTGGAGCTGTTCGTGCGGGCTACGCGATGACCTTCGTCTCGATCTCGGGCTGCGGGACGATGCGGATGTACGGCTTGGGCTCCTTCCAGCCGTCCGGATAGATCTCCTTCGCCTCGTCGTTCGAGACCGAGCCGGCGATGATCACGTCCTCGCCCTGCTTCCAGTTCACCGGCGTCGAGACCTTGTGCTTTGCGGTGAGCTGCAGCGAATCGATGACGCGCAGCACCTCGTCGAAGTTGCGGCCCGTCGTCATCGGGTAGACGAGGACGAGCTTCACCTTCTTGTCCGGCCCGATCACGAAGACGTTGCGCACGGTCTGGTTGTCGGCCGCGGTGCGATCCGCCGCTTCGCCGCCGATCTCGGCCGGAAGCATCCCGTACGCCTTCGAGACCTCGAAGTCCGCGTCGCCGATGATCGGGTAGTTGGGCGCGTGTCCCTGCGTCTCTTCGATGTCGGTGGCCCACTTCTCGTGATCGCCGGTCGCATCGACGGACAGGCCGATGATCTTCACGTTGCGGCGGTCGAACTCGGGCTTGATCTTCGCCATGTAGCCGAGCTCGGTCGTGCAGACGGGCGTGAAGTCCTTCGGGTGCGAGAACAGCACGGCCCAGGAGTCCCCGATCCAGTCGTGGAAGCCGATCGGCCCCTCGGTGGTCTCGGCCTCGAAGTCGGGGGCCGTGTCGTTGATCTGAAGACCCATTACTCCTCCTTGCTCGATACCAAGGGAACGTGCCCCGAGCGTACTATCTTCCCGCGCGGCGCTCAGTCGTCGCGCCAGCCGAGCTCGCGTGAGATTGCGGCGGCGCGCTCGACGACGACGGGGATCGCGGCTTTCACCGCGCCGGCGTCGAAGCGGGAGCTCGGGCCCTGCAACGCGACGATCGCCTCCAGCTCGCCGCGGCTCGAGCGGATTGGCGCCGCGACGGCGCTCAGGTCCGGCTCGCGCTCTCCCGAGGCCTGGGCCCAGCCACGCTCGCGTACCCGCGCGATCTCCCGCGCGAGAGCCTGCGGATCTGTGATGGTTCTGGGCGTGTACGCACGCAGGGGCTTGTCGGGGAGCTCCCGGCCCGAGAAGGCGAGCATGACCTTGCCGGCAGAGGTCGCGTGCGCGACCGACGGGCGGCCGAGCCTCGAGACGGGCTGGAGCTGATGGCTGCCCGGCACGAAGTCCACCGTGATGGCGTCCTCGTCGCCGGGGACGGAGAGCGTCGCGGTCTCGCCGGTCGCCTCGACGAGCGCCACCAGGTGCGGGCGGGCGACCTCGCGGACGTCGAGGCGCGCGAGGAGCGCGTTCGCGAGATGGACGATGCGAAGGCCGAGGCGGTACCGGCCGTTCGCCTGTACCCGCTCCACGAGCCCTGCCGCCGCGAGCGTCCCGAGCTGGCGCGAGACGGTGCTCGGCGTCATTGCCGTCCGCCGCGCGATCTCATTCGTTCCGAGCTCGCCCGCGTCGGCCAGCGTGTCGAGCACCGCGATCGCCCGTTCGGCGGCGCCGATGCGGCGCGTGGAGGGTTGACGAGTGCGGGACATGCGTGTACGTTCGTTGCGAATACTGGCACAGTGTTGCATAGAGCGCAATTCGGGTTGTCCGACTAAATGTCCTTTCTCCTCGAGTGCCCTCATTGCGGGCTGCGGCCGGTCGACGAATACGCGTACTTCGGCGAGGTGACCCGGAGACCCGAGCCCTCTGACAACGGGCCGCCTCCGCTTCGTGAGCTGACCGACTACGTGTACTTCCGCGACAACGTCGCCGGGCCGCAGCGCGAGTGGTGGCAGCACCGGATGGGCTGCGGCGAGTGGTTCCTCGCAGAGCGCGACACACGGACGAACGAGGTCCTGTCCGTCTCGCTGCCGACGCCGAGCCGGAAAGGGCGCCCGTGAACGGGAGACTGGCACGCCAGCCGGGCGAGCGGATCGACCGCGACCGGCCGCTGACCTTCCGGTTTGGCGAGTCGGTCATGCAGGGCTACGAAGGGGACACGGTCGGCTCCGCGCTCTACGCGGCCGGCCTGAGGACCTTCTCGCGGTCGTTCAAGTACCACCGGAACCGCGGACTTCTCTGCTGCACCGGCCACTGCCCGAACTGCATGATGAGCGTGGACGGCGTCCCGAACGTCCGCGTGTGCGTCGAGCCCCTTCGCGAGGGCGCCCACGTGCAGGCGCAGAACGTCTGGGGGAACCTCGACCTCGACGTCCTGAGCGTCACGGACAAGGTCGGTGGGCCCTTCACGCCCGTCGGCTTCTACTACCGCACGATGATCAGGCCACGGCGGTTCTGGCCGCTGTACGAGAAGGTCTTGCGGAACCTCGCGGGCCTCGGCCGCGTCGACGAGCGGGGCGGGCACTCGCGGCGCTACGACGTCGAGCACCGGCGTGCTCGCGTGCTCGTCGTCGGTGGTGGGCAGGCCGGTCGGGCAGCCGCGCTCGCAGCGGCCACGCAGGGGTCGGGCGTCGTGCTCGTGGACGAGGGCATGCGTCTCCGCGGCGCCGAGCTTGCAGGGGTCGAGGTGCTCGCGCCCGGGCGGGCGCTCGGGATCTGGGAAGGCGGCCTCGTCCCGGTGGACTGCGACACCGTGCTCTACCGTTTCCGCGCCGAGCGCATCATCGTCGCGACCGGTGCGCTCGAGCAGCCGGTCGTCTTTCCTGGGAACGACCTCGTCGGAGTCATGCTCCCGAGCGCGGTCCGTCGGCTCACGCGTGACTTCTCGGTTCGGCCCGGGCGGCGGGCGGTCGTCGTCGCGGCGGACGACCCCGGTCTCGAGGCTGCCGACGATCTGCGCGAGGCCGGCGTCGCGGTCGCGCGCGTCGTCGATCTCCGTGACACGCCGGTGCAGGAGCTCGAGGCCCAGCGCCGCCGCGGCCGCGTGCGCGCGCTGCTCGTCGACGGCGAGGAGATCGAATGTGACCTCGTCGTCGCCTCAGCGGGGCGCCAGCCCGCGTACTCGTTGCTCGCGCAGGCCGGCGCGCGCATCGAGTTCGACTCCGCGCTAGGCGTGTTCGTCCCCACCCAACTGCCGCCCGGCGTCGAGGCGGTCGGGAAGGTCACGGGTGAGGGCCTCGAGAAAGTCGATGTTCGCCCCGACCACGACGGCAAGGGCAAGTGCTTCGTCTGCGTGTGCGAGGACGTGACCACCAAGGACGTCAAGCGCGCGATCGCCGAGGGCTTCGACTCGATCGAGCTCGCGAAGCGGTACACGACCGTGACCATGGGGCCCTGTCAGGGGAAGCTCTGCCAGCTGCCGAGCATCCGGCTGTACGCGCAGGAAGTGCGCGCGTACGAGAACGACCTCGGCACGACGACCGCGCGCCCTCCCTGGGCGCCGGTCGAGCTCGGCCTGCTCGCGGGGCGCCACTTCGAGCCGGCTCGACGGACCGCGCTGCACTTCCGCCACGAGGAGGCGGGCGCGCGGATGCAGTGGGCGGGGCCGTGGAAGCGGCCGTACGCCTACAGCGAGCGGCCCGAGGACGAGGTGCGAGCGGTGCACGAGTCCCTCGGCGTGATCGACGTCTCGACGCTCGGGAAGATCCTGGTGGAGGGGCCGGAGGCGGCGGCGCTGCTCGAGCGCCTCTATCCGAACCGCTTCGCGGATCTTCGGCCCGGCAGGATCCGGTACGGGGTTCTCACCTCTGACGGCGGGCGGATCATGGACGACGGCACCGTCGCGCGGCTCTCGGACGACCTCTACTACGTGACGACGACCTCGACCGGCGCCGACTCGGTGACCGCCTGGTTCGAGTGGTGGAACGCGGTTTGGGGCTACGACGCGGAGATCGTCAACGTCTCGGGTGCCCTGACCGCGGTGAACCTCGCGGGGCCGCGAGCGCGCGAGGTGCTGCAGAGGCTCACCGAGGACGACGTCGCCGACGAAGACCTGAAGTACCTGGATGCAAGGCAGATCGAGGTCGCCGGTATTCCGTGCCTCGCCCTCCGCATCGGCTTCGTCGGGGAGCTCGGATACGAGCTTCACTTCCCGAGCCCCGCGGGCGAGTTTCTGTGGGATCGGCTCGTCGCCGAGGGGGCGCGGCCGTTCGGGCTCGAGCCCCAGCGCATCCTGCGGCTCGAGAAGGGACACGTCATCGTCGGTCAGGACACCGACTCCGAGTCCAACCTCCTCTCCGCGGCGATGTCCTGGCTCCCGAAGCTCGACAAGGACGACTTCGTCGGCAAGTACGCCGTCGAGCACTTCGGGGAGCGCGAGGAACGCGAGCGGCTCGTCGGCTTCACGATGGAGGACGGCGTCGTTCCGGCCGAGGGCGCGCAGATCGTCATCGAGGGGTATCCGGCGGGGCGCATCACGAGCGCGCGTCGCAGCGAGGCGGTTGGCGCAGTCATCGGGCTCGCGTGGGTGCCGCCTGAGCGGGCGGAGGACGGGACGCGCTTCGAGGTGCGCGTCGACCGCCGCCTCGTCGGTGGCCGTGTCACGTCCGGGGCCTTCTACGACCGCGACGGAGCGCGGATGCGCTCGTGAGCCTCCTCGACTTCCTCTCCCCGTCGCGCTGCCAGCCGGGCACGACGACGTCGCCGCTCCGCCGCGCGCTGAGCGACGAAGGTGTCAGACATCGTCTAGTCGACCTCGAGCTCGACGGGAAGGTGGAGATTCGCGGCGACCTCGATCTCGTCGAGCCGCTTGCCGGCGAGGAGCTGGTTCGGCTGACACCGCGGCGCGGGTATCTCTTCACGCCGCACGATCCCGCGGACGTGGTTGCGCGCCTCCGCGAGGGCGGCGTCCTCGCCTACGACGCGACCGGTGCGCTGGCCGGGATTGCGATCGAGGGCGAGCACCTGATGCGGAGGCTCACGGATCTCGAGCTCGACAAGCTGCCGGCGGCCGGGCCGTTGCTCTCCCGCGTGACGGCGATCGTCATCCGCGAGGAAGGCGAGCGCTTTCGTGTGTACGTGCCTCAGGAACTGGCGCACGACGTTGCCGTTGCGGTGTTGGACATCGCCGCGGGGTTGACGAACACCGGGGTCCGGCTTCAGCCAGACCCGGGTGGAGACGCCTCATGAAGGACATCTTCCGCGTCCGGCGCATGTGGCGGCCGCGCAGCGGGCTCAAGCGCCGCTACGACGTCGTGATCGTCGGGGCAGGCTCGCACGGGCTCGCGACCGCCTACTACCTGGCCAAGCGGCACGGCATCCGCAACGTCTGCGTTCTCGACAAGTCGTACATCGGGTCCGGGGCGGCCGGGCGGAACACGACGATCATCCGCTCGAACTACCGAACGCCCGAAGGCGCCGAGTTCTACCGCGAGAGCGTTCGCCTGTACGAGCGCCTCTCCGGCGAGCTCGACTTCAACCTCATGTTCTCCCAGCACGGCCACCTCACGCTCGCGCACTCGGACCGCGCGCTCGTGACCATGCAGGAGCGCGCCGAGGTGAACCAGCTACTCGGGATCAAGTCGCGCGTGGTCGATCCGCGGGGAGTCAAGGAGCTCTGCCCCCAGCTCGACGTCTCGGACCGGCCGTCCTATCCGATCATGGGAGCGCTCTACCACGGGCCAGGCGGGATCATTCGCCACGACGCCGTCGTCTGGGGCTACGCGCGGGCGGCCGACGAGCTCGGCGTCGAGATCCATCCGGACACGGAGGTGACGGGCTTCGAGCGAAACGGCGATCGGATCGTCGCGGTCGAGACGCCTCGCGGCCGCATCGAGTGCGGGCAGGTGGTGTGCGCCACGGCAGGCTGGTCGTCGCTGGTCGCCGGGCTGGCGCGCGTGCGACTCCCGATCACGACACACATCCTCCAGGCGTTCGTGACCGAGCCGATGAAGCCGTTCCTCGACGTGATCATCGTGTCCTCGCAGCTCCACGTGTACATCTCGCAGACCGACCGCGGCGAGTTCCTGATCGGTGCGGAGATCGAGCCGTATACCACCTACAAGGGGACGGGGACGCTCTCCTTTCTCGAGTACTCGGCCAAGCACACGCTCGAGCTCTTCCCCCAGCTCGAGCGGATCAGGGTGCTCCGCACCTGGACGGGCTTGTGCGACCTCTCGCCCGACTACAGCCCGCTGCTCGGCAAGACCGAGATCGACAACTTCCACCTTTCGGCGGGCTGGGGAACGTACGGGTTCAAGGCGGCGCCGATCGTCGGCGTCACGCTCGCCGAGCTCGTCGCTTCAGGAAAGACGCCGGATCTGATCGCCCCGTTCGCCCTCGAGCGCTTCCACACCGACACGCTCGTGTCCGAATTGGCCGCCGCAGCGGTGAGTCATTGAGCATGCGAGCAGACTTTGCAACAGACTGTTGCAAACAGAATCTCGCCGCCGACTGTCAGCCGAAGTCGAGATGGAACCGAGCTTGCAACAGACTGTTGCAAGCGATTCCCCGGACGCGCAGGGAACGCTGACCAAGGAGATCGATGAAGACGCAGATGCCATCCAGCCTCGAGATCGCCCAGAACGCGACCCTGCGCCCGATCCTCGACGTCGCAGACGACGTCGGCCTGGTCCCCGAGGAGGTCGAGCCGTACGGCCGCTACAAGGCCAAGGTCGACCTCTCGGTGCTGGAGCGGCTCTCGGACCGTCCGGACGCGAAGCTGATCAACGTCACCGCGATCACGCCCACTCCTGCGGGAGAGGGGAAGACGACGACCTCCGTGTCGCTGACCCAGGGCCTCGGCGTCCTCGGGAAGAAGCCCGTGCTCTGCCTGCGCGAAGCCTCGCTCGGTCCGGTCTTCGGCGTCAAGGGCGGGGCTGCCGGCGGCGGCTATGCGCAGGTCGTGCCGATGGAGGACCTGAACCTCCACTTCACCGGAGACCTCCACGCGATCACCGCGGCGAACAACCTGCTTTCAGCGTTGATCGACGCGCACCTCATGCACGGCAACATTCTCGGACTCGATCCGATCACGATCTCCTGGCGGCGCTGCCTGGACATGAACGACCGCTCGTTGCGCGACGTCGTCACCGGCCTCGGCGGCAAAGCGAATGGCTATCCGCGCCAGACCGGCTTCGACATCACAGCTGCGAGCGAGATCATGGCCATGGTCGCCGTGGCGCGCGACCTCGCCGACCTGCGCGAACGGCTCGGGAAGATCACCGTGGGTCAGACGTACGACGGCGAGCCGGTGACCGCGGAGCAGCTCCGCGTGGCGGGCTCGCTCGCGGTCGTGCTCAAGGAGGCGATCAAGCCGAACCTCGTCCAGACGCTCGAGGGTCAGCCCGCGTTCGTCCACTGCGGCCCGTTCGCGAACATCGCCCACGGCAACAACTCGCTCGTCGCCGACCGGGTGGCGCTGAAGCTCGGCGATTACGTCATCACCGAGTCCGGGTTCGCGTCCGACATGGGGATGGAGAAGTTCTTCGACATCACCTGCCGCATCGGTGACCTGCGGCCGGACGCTGTCGTGCTGGTGGCAACGGTTCGCGCGCTCAAGCATCACGCGGGCGACCCGGACGGCGGCACGAACGCGATCGAGATCGGCGCCCAGAACCTCGCCCGCCACATCGGAATCGTGAACGGGTTCGGGCTGCAGGCGGTCGTCGGCGTCAACCGCTTCCCGACCGACAGCGACGACGAGCTCGAGGTCGTCCGGAAACTCGCGCTCGAGCACGGTGCGTATGCGGCCGAGGTGAACGAGGCGTTCGAGCGTGGGGGCGAGGGCGCGACAGCGCTCGCAGAAGCGGCGATCGACGCCGCAGAGCAGCCGTCCAATTTCCAGTTCGCCTATCCGATCGACGCGCCGATCGAGGAGAAGATCAGGCTCATCGCGACCAGGGTGTACGGCGCTGACGGTGTCGAGCTCCTGCCGGCGGCGAAGCAAAAAGCCAAAGCGTTCGAGGAGAGCGGTCTCGGCGAGCTGCCGATCTGCATGGCGAAGACGCACCTCTCGCTGTCCCACGACCCTGCGCTTCGGAACGCGCCTACCGGCTTCACGGTGCCGGTGCGCGACCTCAGGCCGTACACGGGCGCCGGTTGGCTCGTCGCGCTCTGCGGCGACATGATGACCATGCCCGGCCTCGGCAAGACGCCGGCCGCGTTCGCGATCGACATCGACGAGAACGGCGAGACGGTCGGGCTTTTTCTAGGCCGAAGCCTGACCCTGGCTCTGCTCGAGCGACGCCAGCAGGCGGGTCTGCCAATCGGCGCTCTCGCTGATGCACGTCGGGCAGGCGCGGAGCGTCGAGCCGTCGGGGAGCTCGAGCCGGCCCCACCCGGCCCCCGAGATCAGTCCTTCAGCCTGCTGCCTGCTGCAGATCGCGCAGCGGAGATAGAGCGGTGACATCCAGCTAAACCGTACTCATCACCACGGCCCGATGAAAGGCCCGTCCACGTCGGACACCAGGATGATCACGACGACGACGATGCAGAGGAGCGAAAGCAAGAGCATGAACGGCGCGAGCCAGCGCACCTCCTTCTGCAACGGCGGAAAGTCGATCTGCTTCTCGGCCATCTCGAATCTCCTCTCCGCCTAGTCCGACGTGATGACGGTGGTCACGACGACGGCCGGGCGCTCGAGCGCGCCCGACGCCCTGAGCATCGCGGCCTGGCGCGCGAGCTTCCGGTTCTCGAGCACGACGAAGCCGATCAGCGCGATGAGCATGACCGAGAAACCGAGGACGGTCATGATCCAGGTGCCCGTCGAGCCCTCGCCGCCGAAGGTCCAGAACTCGGCGATGTCCTCGCCCCACTCGTCGAACGGGAACGCGTCGAACATCGCCTAGCTCCTCTCTCCGGTGCCGACCGGGGTCTCGGCTCTGCCGTTCGTTTGCCAGTATGCGTCGAGGAGCACAGGGGCGGCGTCCACCTCGCGGCCGTCCGGCTCGATGATGATCTCGGGGACGCGCTCGAACTCGGGGTAGAAGTCCTGCCCGAACTCGGCCAGGTCGAGGCCTTCGAGCTCGACCTCCGCCGGCACGCGCAGGAGATTGAGCTTCTTCAGGATCCAGCTCACGACGTAGCCGGGGATGAACGCCAGCGGGAGGAAGGCCATCATTCCCATGAGCTGCCCCCCGAACGACGACTCGACGTTGTTGACCCCCGTCGGATAGCCGCCGGCGAAGATTCCGACGAGCAAGACGCCGTAGAAGCCGCAGACGCCGTGTACCGCGACCGCGCCGACCGCGTCGTCGACGCGCAGCTTCTTCTCGATGTACGTGCCCGCGTACACGGCGAGCATTCCGCCGGAGATCGAGAGCAGGTACGCGAGCGACGGGTGGTAGACGTCCGCGCCCGCCGACACCGAGATCACTCCCGCGAGGCCACCGGACAGCGTCCAGAACGGGTCGCCCTTGCTCGCGAACCACCCGCCCGTGAACCCACCCGCGAAGCCGAAGGTGATCACGAACGCGATCGCGCCCAGGGTCGTCGGGGAGAAGTAGATGTTCAGCCAGCCTGGGAAGATCGTCGACTGGATGACGAGGCACGCGGCGTAGAAGCCGTAGAACCCCGTGAAGATCAGCATCAGCCCCATCAGCGTCAGGTGCGTGTTGTGGCCGCGGAAGGTGCGCGCCGCGCCGTCGACCGTGTACTTGCCGATCCGCGGTCCGAGATTCAGCAGCACTCCTAACGTGAACGCACCTGCCACGCCGTGGACGACGAGCGAGGCGATCGAGTCGTGGAAGCCGAAGCGCGTCGTGAGCCAGCCGCCGCCGCTCCAGCCCCACGCGGCGTCCATGATCCACACGCCCGACCCGAGAACGACCGCGAGGATCAGGTACGCGGAGAGCCGGACGCGCTCGATCAGCGCGCCGGACATGATCGAAGCCGTCGTCCAGGAGAAGAGGAGGAAGGCGAGGAAGAAGACCGCGCTCAGGTGATCCTGGAGGTTCGGGCCCATCTGCGCCGCCCAGGGAGCGGTGTTCTGGCAGAAGCCCGCGAGCACCTCGAGGCCCTCGACGGTCGGGCTGCCGTGCCCGTCCTTCGGCCAACCTTCCTCGAAGCAGCCGTAGATGTACCAGCCGAAGTAGTAGAAGCTCGGTGTGACGACCGCGATCGTGAGGATGTTCTTCATCGCCGTCGACATGACGTTCTTGCGCCGCGAGGCACCGCGCCTCGTACGCCATGAAGCCGACGTGGATCAGCCACATGATCACGACGGTCCAGAAATAGAACTGCTCCTGGAGGATCTGGGAGTCGAGCGTGATCTGCTCCTGGAGCTCCTCGACGGTAGGCGCCTGGGCGAACCACGACGAAAAGATCGACGAGATCATGTAACCCCCCTCCTCGGGCGGGTACCGCGGTCGACGTGTGCCCGGGACCGTATGAAGCGCGCTACCCGGTTTCCATGTTCGCGCGTGCCGACGTTGAGGCGGTGACTATGTGCGCGACCTACACACGCTGGGCGTCTATGCCCGTGTCGCCTCGCCCGTCTGGACGTCGATCAGGAAGCTCTCGGTGCGGTTCGGCTGGCCGTCCGGGTTGAGCTCTTCGGAGAGGACGACTCCCCAGAACCCGCGCACCGGGATACCGCGCGGCACGTACCGGATCTGAACGCATTGCAGCTGCGGACACGGCTCGAACGAGGCGTTCTCCTTCGCGATCTCGATCGCCTCGTCCTGTGAGATCTCCTGGTTGTTGGATCCGCAGGTGCGCGCGACGACGAGCGGCGGCCAGGAGCACGAGCGCGAGGAGCAGGAGCTTGCCGAGCGGGTGGTCGCGGAGCCCGCGCCGCGCCTTTGGCGCGGGAGGCGGGCTGCCGTTACCCGTGCCCTCAGCTGGGGCGGGCGTGCCAGCGTCGGTAGACAGCGTAGGCCCTCAGGATCAGATAGCCGACGAAGTGGGTCATGAAGACGAGGAGCAGCCACCAGCTCCACCACAGGTAGTGCGGCGGCGGCTCCATCTCGCGGAGCTCGATCACCGTCAGGTAGAGGGCAAGCGCCAGCGTCAGCCACATGATGATCGGCGCGAAACCGAGCAGGATGATGAGGAGCACGGGACGATCGTCTACGAGGCTCTTCGGCGACGCAAGTGCCTGGTGATCCGTGCAGCCGTGCAGAATCGCTCGAGTGAGCACCAAGGACGCCGTCCTCACGCTCGGGGTGATGCTCGTCGCCGGGCTCGTCGCGCAGCTCGTCGCTGACACGCTGCGGGCTCCGCGGATGCTCGTACTTCTCGCGGCAGGCGTCATCCTCGGGCCCTCCGTGACGGAGGCGATCGACGTTCCGCTCGACTCGCCTGGAGCCCAGCTCCTGCTGACGCTGGGCGTGTCGTTCATCCTCTTTCAGGGCGGCCTGTTGCTGTCCACGCGCGTCCTCGGGCGGGTGGCGGTCGGGCTCGGCCTGCTCGCGGTGCCCGGCGTCGTCATCACCGCGCTCGTCGCAGGGTCGGTCGCGGCCGTCGCCTTCGACGTGCCGTTCTCGACCGGGTTGCTCATCGGCGCCGTGCTGGCGCCGACCGACCCGGCGATCCTGATCCCGCTCTTCGACCGCCTCGGGCTGAGGCAGAAGGTCGAACAGACGGCGATCGCGGAGTCGGGGCTCAACGACGCGACGGGCGCGGTGCTCGCGCTCGTGTTCGCCGGCGTCGTCCTGACCGGTGAATCGTCCGTGTCGTCGCCGGCGCTCGACTTCGTCGAGGAGCTCGCCATCTCGACGGCACTCGGCGTCGGCTTCGGGATCCTCCTGTCGCTGGTCGTCTCCGATCGCCGCGCCGGCGTATGGAAGGAATCCGCCGCGATCGCCGTCGTCGCCGTCGTCGCGCTCGGATACTTCTCCATCGACTCCGCGGGCGGGAGCGGCTACCTCGGGGCGGTCATCGCCGGGTTCATCGTCGGCAACATGGATCGGCTCCGGCTCGGCATGCACTCCGCCCATGAGCGCGACATGCGCGTCCTCGTGGACACGATCGTCGACGTCGTCGTGATCCTCGTCTTCATCACGCTCGGCGCGAACCTGCCCTGGGGCGACATCAGGGACAACCTCTGGCCGGCGCTCGCCGTCGTCGCGGCGCTGATCGTCGTTGCCCGACCGCTGACCGTTCTGCTGTGCCTCCTGCCCGACCGGCGCGGCCGCTGGTCGCGCGGGGAGATCGTCTTCCTGTCGTGGACCCGTGAGACGGGAGTCGTCGCGGCCGCGCTCGCGGGGCTGATGGTCGGCCTCGACGTTCCCGACGCGGAGCTGATCGTGACAACGGTCGCGCTGGCCATCGTCGTCACCCTCGCGGTGCAGACGACGACGAAGCCCTGGCTCGGGCGGAAGCTTGGCCTCGACGAGCCGGTTCCGACGCTCGGGGACGCCGTCGACCTCTCCGCGCCGTGAGTGGGGTCTGGGGTCAGGCTTCAGCCTGACCCCGGTTTGAGGTTTTCGTCTGCTCTAGACCCAACGACGAGGTCGGGCTGAAGCCCGACCCCAGATCCGGTCAGCTCCAGGGGTAGGGCGAGCTCGAGACCGGGTGCAGGTCGCCGGTCTCGAAGCGCTCGAAGCGGAACGGGTACAGCAGGCGCGAGTGGTCGCCGAGGAGCACGCTCGCGACCTCCCGGCCGACGCCGATCATCTTGTACCCGTGGTTCGAGTCGAGGATCGCGTACAGGTTCGGGCGGAAGTAGTCGAAGACCGGGAAGTTGTCGACGGTGAACGCCCCGACTCCACCCGAGCGCGCCTGCTTGTACAGCGAGCGGCAGCCCTCGAAACGCGCCATCGAGTGAGACAGCCCGGCGCAGAAGACGTCGGGAAAGGACGGGTCGATGTCCGTCGTCTGCGGGTAGGGGTCGAGCACGACGTCGTCCTCGACGACGAGCGGCGACGCACCGCCCTGCACCGAGTGGCGGTCTCGCTTGAAGTAGATCCCCCAGAGCTCGTCCGAGAGGACCTTGCCGTCGTCGGCGACGAGGGGAGCGTCGGTGTCGAGGTGGATGACCGGCGGCGGTCCGCCGTCTGCCGTCGCGAAGAGGAGCGGGTCCATCCCGACCTCGCCTTCCTGGAGGTTCCAGTACGTCCACATCGGCCGATCGGGGACGACGTCGCCCGAGGGCGTGCGGACGTCGATCGTCTCCGGCATCCCGAGCATCGCCCAGAACTTCTTCGCCCAGGGACCAGGGGCGACGACCACCTGCTCGCCGACCTCGACCCGCCCGGCGGACGTCTCGACCGCACTGATCGAGCCGTCGGACGCCTCCTCGAAGCCCGTGACCTCGACCCCGGACAACACGTTGACCCCGACCTCGGCGCACTTCCCCTCGAGCCCTCGGACCGAGTCCATGTTGAAGGCGAAACCGCCCTGGTGCTCGTGCAGGCACGTGGTCACGCCCTGCGCGCGCCAGTCCGGGAAGAGCCCCTTCATGTGCTCGTCGACCTCGGCCTCGCCCAGGATCAGCTCGGAGCGATAGCCGATGCGCTCCTGGCGCTCGTAGGTCGCGGTGAGGTCGGCCTCCTGCACGGCCGCGCCCAGCGCGATGTACCCCACCGGGTTGTAGGCGTACGCCTGCGGGTCGGACTCCCAGACCTCGACGCACGCCTGCATGAGCTCGCTCATCGCGGGCTGGAAGTAGTTGTTGCGGACGACTCCGCAGGCGATTCCTGACGCGCCGGCGCCCGGGTGAGCCTTGTCGAGGACGACGATGTCGGCGCCGGAGCCGACGTCGCGCGACGCGAGCTCCTTCGCCAGGTGGTACGCGGTCGAGAGGCCGTGGATGCCGGCGCCGACGACGACGTAGGGGGTGCGGGATGGAAGCATCAGGTATTGCTCCTAGGGCAACAGTGTTGCAGAGTGCGCCATGCTAGCACGGGCCGCGCAGGCGCACCGAGCGCGCCCGTGCGGCCCGTCACTCCTCTCAGTCTCCGGGCGCGACCGCCGGTGGAGTCGCCGTCGGTGCAACCCCCGGTTGCCGCGCGGGAACGCCGTCACCCGACTCTTGGCCGAGATCACCGACGAGATCCCAGTCGCCGGCGTCGACTCCCGCGACTTGCTCCTCCTCCGAGAGCCGAAGCCCGGTCGTGCGCTCGAGGATGAAGGCGAGCACCCACGCGGTCGACGACGCCGGACCCGACCAGCACGACGAGGCCGATGATCTGCCAGAAGACGTTGATCTCGGCGTTCTGGAACGCGTAGTCGCCCTCGGTCAGGCCGAAGTAGCCGCCCTTCTCGGTTCCCCAGCTGACGAGACCGACCATGATCAGCCCGTACGAGCCCGCGCCGAGGAAGAGCGGCGTGAGCTTGTGCTCGTCCCAGCGACGCGCCTGGCTGAACTCGTACACCGCGTAGCAGACGATCGGCGCGCCCATTGCGACGAGCAGCGTCTGCCACGGCTTGTAGACGTCGAACGCCACCGCGCAGGCGACGTAGCCGCCGAGCGGGCCGAGCAGCAGGTAGATGTAGCTCCGTTTCCAGTACGCGATCGCCGCCCCGGTGAGGGCGCCGCCCGCCCACGCGAGTCCGAGGTTGTTGAACGCGATGCCGACGCTCGTGTCCGCCATGGTCACGCTCACGGCGAGTGCCTCGACGCCCTCGGGGGCGAAGAAGAAGAGGCAGGAGAGGATCACCATGGGCAGGCCGGCGAAGATCACCGCGACGCCGGCAGTGGTCAGCCCGAGATTGGACGAGCGGTACTCGGGCACCCGCGGATGCGGCTCGTACATGCCCGGTCGCTGACCCACCTTGCGCACGAGCACGAGCGCCATCCCCGCCGGGAAGAGGTAGACGAACCCGACCCCGAAGAAGTCGTGGAAGCCGGCATTCGTGAGCGGACCAGTCGATCCCCACGTCAACCAGGAGAGAACCGAAGAGACCACGGCCGCGACGACGCAGATGACGTAGTACGCAGCCGGCTTCATGCGCTCCGTCACGGAGAGGTGGATGAGGACGTTGACGATTCCCGCGAAGGCGGCGAGGAAGAAGATGAAGATCTGCTGGTTGTTGAGGTTGGCGCCAAGGCTCGCCTGGTCCACGTTCTGCGGCGAGGTCGTTCGCGAACGTGCCGCCCAGCCACCAGTCCTTGATCGCCTGCCAGTACGGATCGGCGACGTCGAACGCGACGTAGTACTGCCAGTTCCAGATCGCGAAGCCGATCAGGAAGTACACGACGAAGCCGATGAAGAACCCGACCATCTTCTCGACGGCCGCCGCGAAGACGTTCACCCGCCGCACGCCGCCGACGTCGACCATGAGGAGGCCGGCCAGGATCATGATCGCCCCGACCGTCCCGGAGGCGTAGATGAGGTTCTGTACGAGCAGGTTCGTCGTCAGCTGATCAGGAAACTCCGGGGTTGCCTGCGCTAGCCAGGTCGCTAGCTGCATCGAGGACTCCTTTCAGTCGAGATGCTCGAACGGCGAGCGGCGGCGGGCGTGAACCGGATCGGTCCCGCAGGCCCTTTGCGCTCCCAATGCAAGCGGACACCCGCCAAGGGGCACGATTATCGGGGTCCCAGCAGCCCTTTTTCAAGGTCCCGACTCCGCCGGACCGCCGAGTAGAGTCAACTTCGAGCGATGGAGCCACGCCCAGGTGTTCCACCCGAGGAGTTCGAGGTCGCGCTCGAGACCGCGCAATCTCGGCGCCGGAGGCCTTCGGCGCGTCGTTCGACGCTGCTCCCTCGGCGGAGGCGCTCGAGCTCGGCGCCGGGCTCGAGGGCGATCCGGCGATCGCGTTCCGTCGTACGCTCGGGATGTTCGCGACCGGGGTGACCGTGCTCACTGCCCGCTCCGGGGAGACCGTGCACGGGATGACCGCGAACGCGTTCATGTCGGTGTCCTTGCGGCCTCCCCTCGTTCTCGTCTCCGTGGACCGCCGTGCGCGCATGTCGAATCTGCTCCACGAGGGAACGCACTTCGGGGTGAACGTCCTCGAGGCCGGCCAGGCAATGCTCTCGGACCGCTTCGCAGGCCGGATCGTCGGCGAGGACCTCGAGCCCCGGTTCGAGCTCGTCCACGAGACACCTCTTGTCGAAGGTGCCCTCGCGCATCTCGTCGCTCGAGTCGTCCGCTCGTACTGGGGCGGCGATCACTCGCTCTTCCTCGCGCAGGTCGAGTATGCGCGCTATGGGGAGGGGGAGCCGCTCCTCTTTCACGGCGGACGCTACGAGCGCATCGTCCGAGGGTCGAGCGTGTTCTCGATGTTGCCGGCCGAGCTGCTGGACCCGATCTTCGCGCTCGGCGAGGAGCGGTCATACTCGGACGGCGAGCCGATCATGCGAATCGGAGAGCCCGGCGGCGAGCTGCTACTGGTCGTCGAGGGGATGGTGCAAGTCGACCGCCCGGGGCGCACACTGACGCTCGGCGCAGGCGAGCTCATCGGCGAGATCGAGGTGCTCGATCCGGGTGGCGGTCGCATCGCGGACATCCACGCTGCCGGACCGGTGCGCTGCGTCGCCGTCTCGCGGGAGGCCTTGCTCGCCGCGCTCGAAGCCGACCCGCGTGCGGCCATCGCGCTCATCGAAGTGCTCGCGGCGAGGTTCCGCGAAACCGCCTAGAGCCTCTAACACAATGAAGCTCTGAGTCGCCGGCACGCGCTCGGCGGCGCGATGCGGCGTCCTCAGTCGGGCCAATATTCACGAATATTGGCCCTCCCTGCGTCCTTGCCTCGCACCACCCATCACGCACCGTCGACGAGGCCTCATTGTGTTAGAAGCTCTTGCGAACGACCGCGGTCGGCTGGCTGCGAGCAGTTGCGGAGCCGACGTCGTTCGAGGCGAGGACCGAGGCTCTGAGGCGGTAGCCGCGATCCGCGGCTCTGACGCGATACCGCGGGCCGGCCTTGATCTCGCTGCAGGAGCCGCGGCAGCGAAGCCAGGACACCGAGTAGCGCAAATCGGTCCCGCTCCAGGTTCCGAGCCGTGCGGAGAGAAGGGCTCCCACACGCGCGCGCCCGACGATCGAGGGGTGCTCCTGAACGTGCGGGGACTCGACGACCGCTGCACTCGTGAGAGAGGTTGCCGAGCCCGCTCCGGCTGCGTCGGCGACGACCCGCAGGCCGTAGCCTGAGTCGTCGGTCCTCGGCGTGTATCGCGACGATGTCGCGCCGGCGAGGGGCACGCACGCGTCACGGCACCGCTCCCATCGGTAGCTGACCGTGATTCCGGCGCCCGACCAGATGCCCGAGAACGCCTCGAGCGGGCGGCCGACGACCGGGGTCCCGACCACCAGCGGTCGCAGCTTCGGCTCCGGCCGGCCGAGCGCTGCGAGCGCTGCGGCGGCGTCGACGAGGCCATGGCGTGTTCCCGGGATGGGCCGAGCCGTGCGGGCGAGCGCACTCTCGAGCTCGTCGGCGCTCGCGTACGGCGCCTGCGCACGAAGAAGCGCGATGATGCCGGCGATCAGCGGGCTCGCCACCGACGTTGCGCAGCCGACGTCGGTTCCTCCGCCGATCGCGGTGACGGGAGCGCACTCGGGCGCCGCGAACTTGAGCCAGCCGCCGAAGCTCGAATAGCGAGCGAGCGCCCCCGTCGTGGCTGCCGCCCCGACCG
This sequence comes from uncultured Actinomycetes bacterium, assembly GCA_963789655.1. Taxonomy (GTDB): domain Bacteria; phylum Actinomycetota; class Thermoleophilia; order Gaiellales; family Gaiellaceae; genus GMQP-bins7. The sequence goes on along the minus strand of CAWBLH010000005.1, from coordinate 268,642 downwards.
AGATCGCCTCGGGGAACGCCGCCGGAAACTGCTCCTGGGTCGTTCCCTCGTTCCCGGCGGCCGCGACGACGAGCACGCCGGCCGCGCGGGCGCGCACGATTGCGTCTCGCAGCGTCGGCGGTGAGTGAGGCCCGTAGATGCTGGCGTTGACCACCGCGGCTCCATGGTCGACCGCGTAGTCGATCGCCGCCGCGGTGTTCGTGTTGAAGGCGATCCCGTCGGGGCCGAGCACGCGGAGCGGCATCACGTCGCAGGAGAAGCACGTCCCCATGCCACCGAAACCGTTGTTCGCGCGCGCCGCCGCAACGCCGGCAACCGCCGTGCCGTGACCGCCGGGTGGGTCGGTTGCGTCAGAGTCGCGGCTGACGAAGTCGTAGCCCGGCCGGAGCGCACCTGCGAGGTCGGGCTGGGTCGCGTCGATGCCGGAATCGACGACCGCGATGACGACCCGCGGCGAGCCCGTCGTCACGTCCCACGCGGCTGGGAGGTTCAGCGCTTCATACGTCGGGTGAGTCGCTTGCGGATCGGATGGGACGAGCGCCTGGACGGTGCCCGCCAGTACGGCGGCAGCGAGGGCGCAGGAAAGCACGATCCCTAGACGGCGCATGTCGCTAGCGACGAAGGGGAGCGGGAAAAGATAGGTCGGTCAGTCGAGCGCGGGCAGCTCGGAGAGCCAGGGAGTGCGGTATCCGGACTCGTCCCAGACGACGGGAAAGAACGACTCGTCGAGGGAGAGATCCCCGCGACGGCGGTAGCGCGAGTACGTGACGTCGACGTTCGTCTCGTGGAAGCGCGCCTCGACCGGGATGAAATGCGACACGAGCGCCATGCGCGCCACGCTCGCGCTCCGATTCGGCGCCGAGCCGTGCCACGTGAGGCCGTGATGGAACGAGCCTCCGCCCGGCTTGACGACGACTGGCACCGTCTCGGGCTCGGCGCCGCCGGGTGCGGCCGCTCGGGCCCCCGCGAGCCAGTCGTCCGGAGCGTGGAACTCCGTGCGTGAGGGCGGCGACTTCGGCCAGGCGTGCGAGCCGCGGACGAACTCGAGCGGCCCCGCGTCGGCCTGCGTTTCGTGGAGAGAGATCCAGCACGTCACCATCTCCGGCGGGACGAGGTAGTCGGCGTACGAGGAGTCCTGATGGAACCCGATCGCCCTCGTGCCCGGCGGCTTCCAGAGCACGTTGTCCTGGAGGATGCGGACACCCCTGTACCCGGCGAGCTGCGCGGCCAGGCGGCCAGTTCGCTCCGAGAGCACCTGGGCGGCGACGACCGAGTCGGACTTCCAGGCGTTGCAGAGCTGGCGCGTACGGTCTTCGGGGTCCCGTCCGGGAACCCAGTTGACCTCGTCGGGGCGGATCCCGGTCTCATACTCGCCCTCGAAGAGGCGGAGGTAGCGGTCGCGCAGCTTCTCGAGCGCGCTGTCGGAGACGAGGCCTTCCTCGACGACGAGGAAGCCGTCCCGCCGAAAAGCGTCAACCTGCTCGGAGGAGAACGTGTCGAGCATCTCTGGGTCAGGCTTCAGCCTGACCTCGGTTTGAGATCGTCGTCCACCCAACACCGGGGTCAGGCTGAAGCCTGACCCCCGACCCCCGACTCCGCCCGGAAGATGTTGGGGTGTCTCCAATCACCGCGCAAACCCGGCCATCGGTCAGGATCGCGGCCGCGTCTTCTCGGGGTCGTAGAACGGGAACCGCACGACTCTCGCCGGAATCCGCTTCTGGAGGCCGTCGAGCTTGCCCACCTCGAGCGACGTGCCTAGCTCCGCGAACTGGACGGCGACGCGCGCGAGCGCGATGTTCTTCTTCAGCACCGGGCTGCGCGTGCCGCTCGTGACGACGCCGACCTTGCGCCGCTCGACGTAGACGTCGTCGCCGTGGCCGGCGGTCTCGTTCCCCTCGAGCTCGAGACCGACGAGCACTCGCTGAGGATGGGCGCGGCGTTCGAGCAGGGCGTCCCGCCCCACGAAGTCCTCCTCCGTCTCCAGCTCGACCGCGAAGCCGATTCCGGCCTCGAAGGGGTCGACCTGGTCGTCGAACTCGTAGCCGGCGAAGATGAGCCCGGACTCGATCCGCAGGATGTCGAGCGCCTCCAGCCCCAGAGGGGTAAGCCCATGCTCGGCGCCCGCTTCCCAGATCGCGTCCCAGACCGCCGGGCCGTCCGAGGGATGGCACCAGACCTCGTAGCCGAGCTCGCCGGTATAGCCGGTGCGTGAGACGACGATCGGGATCCCGTCGTACGTGCCGATGCGCCCGACGAGGAAGCGGAACCAGCGGAGCTCCTCGAGGGACGGATGCGTCGGCGGCGTCCAGACGATCTTCTTCAGGATCTCCCGGCTTTCCGGCCCCTGCACGGCGAGGTTGTGGAGCTGCTCCGTGGACGGCTTGATCCAGACCTTGAGCTCGTGCCGGTCGGCGAGCTCCTTGAGCCAGACGCCGTCGTACTCGTCGCCGCCGACGAAGCGGAAGTTGTCCGGGCCGAGCCGGTAGACGGTTGCGTCGTCGATCATCCCGCCCGTCTCGTTGCACAGCGCCGTGTACGTGACTTGACCCGACCGACAGACGCCGCGCATCGCGCGTGATCGCGGTCTGGATCAGCGTCTCTGCATCGGGGCCCAGAACCTCCCACTTGCGAAGCGGCGAGAGATCCATCACCGCCGCCTTCTCGCGGCAGGCCCAGTACTCCGCGATCGCGCCCTCGTTGTTGAAACAGTGGGGCAGCCAGTAGCCGCGGTACTCGGTGAAGCTCTTCGTGAGCTCGCTCGTCCGCGGATGGAACGACGTTTCTCGCGTCAGCACCGCCTCCGCATCGGGAGTCACGCGTCTCGCAATCGCCGCCGAGAAGGTGTGCTCGGCCGGGTATACGCGCACGTGGACGTCGGTGATCTGCCAGCCGTTCGCGGGATCGATGTCGTCGGGACACGCGGACGAGGCGCAGACGAGATCGTCCGTCGCCCGCAGGAGCACGTAGTCACCGGGTCGCGACCACGGCTCGTCCGTGGCCAGGAAGCGATCGGCGTAGGCGGTGTTGAAGAAGAAGTTGAGGGCGGGCCAGCCCTCCCGCTTGGCGACCCCGTACGGATCGAGGACGCCGTTGAAGTTGTCGGTGCAGTTGACGTGCCCCGGGTAGCCCATGTCCTCGTAGTACTTCGCGTAGCAGGCGAGCTGGAACGTGTCGTGCCGTCCGACCGTGTCGCGCACCACCTCGACGAGCGGGTTCATGTCGGCGTCGTAGAACTTCCCGAAGAGGCCGGGCGCGGGATACGCGGTCCCGGTGATGGAGCGGGTCACCGTCGCGTCGAGGCCGCGTTCGACTCCGTCCTCGAGCTGGCCCCGGTGGAAGGCGAGGAAGTCGGAGCACTGCTTGCCCTCGACGTCGATGACCTGGATGTACTCGCCGGCGCGAACCTCGTACGCGAGGGCTGTCGCCTTGTCGACGCGGAAGTCGAGCCGCGGCTCGGCGAGCGGGGCCGGAAGCTCGAGCTGGCCGTACTTCCGCGGCGTGCCGCGGCGGATCTCGACGAGCAGGTCGGAAGGGGGAGGGTCGCCGTCGACGATGCGGCCGGCGGGAGCGGCAACGACGACCTTCACCTCCCGCTCGGCGCGGAACGACTGAGAGGTCCCGGGCGGGGAAGTGCGCTCGAAGAGGCGGACAGCCAGCGCTTCATCGGGGCGGAGCCTCGGCGCCGCAAGCTGCTGCAGGAACCCGTTCCCGTTGCGGACGAGCTCGCGCAGCACCGTCGCGGGCGCATCGGCGCGCGCGCCGAGCGCGCCGGCATCGTCCGCGCCTTCGGGCGAGAGAATCGTGATCTCCGCGACCTGGCCCCCGTAGGAGTCGACGACGGTCAGGCGCTCGTCCGGCTGGAGCGCGACGACGGTGGCGCCGCCCGGGCGCACGAGGTAGGTCTCGAGGAACGGATCCTCGGTGAGCAGCCCACCGGCGGCGCGCGAAGTCATCAGGCCTTCTGGGCGGGCGCCTTCGCCTCCTGCTCCGAGGCCTCGGCGATCAACGTCTCGGCGAGCTCGCGCTTGCCGTCGGCGTCCAGCTTCTTGATCTCGTTCTCGACCGCTCGCCGGTTGTACGTCTGGTTCCAGTAGTCGAGCGAGTCGAACCCGAGGAGGACGGCTTTGCCGACGAACTGGCGCAGGACCTCGTTCGTCGGCCCCATCACCCAGCCGGCCTTGGCGTCGCGGAGGTAGCGCTCGAGCTCCATGTCCCGCTTGTAGCCGGAGCCGCCGCAGGCGTGAAGCATCTTGTCGACGACGTGCGCCACGTTCTTCGCCGCGATGAACTTGATCTGCCAGGCCCAGTGGAGGTAGTCGGCGCGTGCGAACTCGCCGGGAGCGAGCGCCTTCGTGTTGTTGTCGGTGGCGCGGTCCATCGCGTCCGCGACGGAGAGGACGAACGCACGGCTCGCGTTCGTGTCCATGACCGCCTCGCCGACGTAGTCCTGGATCGTCGGGTAGTCGGCCACGCGCAGTCCGACGTCGACATGGCGCTTGCGGGTGGTGTGCCGCTTCGCGATGTCGATGGTGCCGAGCGCGATCCCGTTCCATACGGAGGAGGAGCCGATCAAGAACCAGGGGTCGACCGACTCGTCGTTCGACGCCGCGCCATCGCCCTCAGGGCCGACGAGCTGCTCCGACGGTACTTCCACGTTCGGCACCTCGAGCGGTCCCGACTGGTTCCCGCGCAGCCCGAGGGCATCCCAGAGCGACGGCTGGGACTCGACGTCGCCTCCATCGATGACGAACACAGAGAGGTCGTCGTATCCCGAGAACTCCGGGCTCGTCGTCTGGACGACGTAGAAGTCTGCGAAGCCCGCCGAGGTCGTCCACGAGGCCTTCTTGCGCACGTTGTAGCCGCCGTTCGAGCGCTCCGCGCCGGACGAGATCGGGTACCAGAAGTGCGAACCGGTCTCGGGATCGGAGTAGGAGAGCGTCCCGATCTTGCCGTCTCCGAGCGGGCGGATGTACTTGTCGACCAGCTCGGGAGTAGGGCGGAGCATGATCGTGTTCACGGCCCCGATGTGCATCACGTAACACATCGCCGTGGAGGCGCAGCCGTAGCGCGCGATCGTCTCGCACACCATCGAGTAGGCGACATGGTTCTCTCCGAGTCCGCCGTACTCCTCCGGCACGGTCAGCGCGAGGAAGCCGTGCTCGCCGATGAGCTCGAGATTACGGCGAGGAAAGAGCAGCTCGTCGTCAGAGCGCTTCGCGTTCGCGCGCATCTCCTTCTCGCAGAGCTCGATGAGGAGCGCGCGCAGCTCCTTCTGGCGGTCGGTGAGGAACCAGTCAGGGTCCCACTCGTACCCGAGCCCCCAGAACGGCTCGGAGCCCCACATCTTCTCGGACATGCCTACCTCCGGTGCGCAGTTAGCCGGATCATCGTAGAGCGTCGGCGTCCGCGGGAACAAGCGAACGAAGCTGCTCCAGGTGCCGCTGACGCCAGCGCTCGGTTCCTTCGAGGTCGTTGAACGTGAAGACGTGGAAGCCGGCGAGGTTCGGTCGTTCGTCGTCGAGGCTCGCGTCGATCCCCTCGACGAGCGGGGTGGGGTCGAAGGCGCCGCTGAAGGCGCGCCCGAGCCAGCCCTTGTGCGTGCGCAGGAAGCGCAACGAGTCGCCGACGCCGATCCGTGCGGACACGCGGACGAGCTTCGTGAGCGGGACGGGGCCGGGAAGACCAATGTGGATCGGTAGCTTCGTCCCCCGATTCCACACCGCGGTCATCCACGCCGCGGTCACGGTCGGGTCGAAGCAGATCTGGCTGACGATGTAGGTCGCGAAGTCCTCCTTGGCGAACATCGACTTGATCGTCGTGTCGTCCGAGATGAACGCGTGGCTCTCCGGATAGCCGGTGATGCCGACGTCCTGAAACGGCTGGCCAAGCTCCGCCAGCGCCTGCAGGAGCGGGAGCGATCCCTCGAAGTCGCCAGCCGGCTCCTCCGCGTCTCCCGCGAGCACCAGCACGTCGGTGGCTCCCGTCGCCCGCAGGCGGTCGACGAGCTCGGCGAGGTGGGGCGTGTCCCTGACGTGACGCGCAGCCAGGTGCGGGACGACGGTGTAGCCGTGGGCGGCCACCTTCTCGACGAGGACGAGCGTCGGCTCGAGACCCTTCCTCGGTGAGGTCGTCACCGTCACCTTCACCTCGGTCGGAACATGCTCGAGCACAGACTCCTCGGCTCCGTCGAGCGGGATGACTTCGTAGCGAGGGGATGCGAGGAGCTCCTCCAGGCCGCCGGTTGGGTTCATCGCCACGGAACCTCCATGGTCGCGAGCTCGGAGTCCTTGGGAAGACCGTCGTCACGCGGCGCGTCCCACTCGTCCGCCTGGTGCGTGTACCAATGCCCGGCGACGCGCAGCCCCGTCGGCTGATCGAGCGTGCCGGCGGCGATGGAAATGCGATTGCTCTCGAGCGGGCGCCAGAAGAGGCTCGAGCCGCACTCTCCGCAGAACCCACGCTCGGCGCCCCTGTCGCTCTGTGGGCTGTCGATCCAGCGGAGGCCGCGATCCTCGAGGAACGTGACGTCGTCCTTCCGCGCTGCGCTGAACGACCCGACGTTTCCGAGCCAGCGTCGGCATTCATCGCAGTGGCACATGAGGACATCACGGAGCGGTCCGTGCACCTCGAAGCTGACGGCTCCGCACAAGCAGTGCCCGCTGGCGCGTGGGTCCATCAGTAGTCCGAGTCCGGGAAGGAGGCCTTCTTCCGCTCGATCCACTCCTTGAGCTCCTCGTCGACGGCGTCGTCGATCTGCGGTGGCTCGTACTCGTCGAGGGTCTTCTTCCAGATCGGGGTCGCCCGCTGGGCCGCCTCGGTCGCTCCCTCCGCCTCCCATTGCTCGAAGCTCGAGTTGTCGGAGACGGGCGAGCGGTAGAAGGCCGTCTCGAAGTTCGCGAGCGTGTGCTCGTGGCCGAGGTAGTGCTGCCCTGGCCCGTTGGTCAGGAGGGCGTCCAGCGCCTGACCGTTGTCGCTGACGTCGACGCCCTTGGCGAACTCGTGCCACATCCCGCACTGGTCGTTGTCGAGGACGAACTTCTCGTACCCCATCGTCAAGCCGCCTTCGAGCCAGCCCGCGGCGTGGAGGACGAAGTTGACCCCGCCGAGGAACGTCGGCTGCATCGTGTTCGCAGACTCGTATGCGGCCTGCGCATCGGGGATCTTCGATGCCGTGAAGGCGCCGCCCGATCGGAACGGAACGCCCAGGCGCCGGGCGAGTGCCGCCATGACGTAGAGCACGAGCGCAGGCTCCGGAGTGCCGAAGGTCGGTGCTCCCGACTGCATCGAGAGGGACGAGGCGAACGAGCCGAGCACCACTGGCACGCCTGGCCGGACGAGCTGGACGTACGCCATGCCTGCGAGCGCCTCCGCATACGTCTGCGTCGCAGCCCCGGCAACGGTGACGGGGCTCATCGCGCCCGCGAGGATGAACGGTGTCATCAGCACCGCCTGGTTCGCCTCGGCGTAGGCCTTCGCGGCGCCGAGCATCGTCGCGTCCCACACGAGCGGCGAGTTCGCGTTGCAAAGGCTGAGGATGACCGTGTTCTCCTCCATGAAGTCCGCACCGAAGACGATGCGCGCCATCTCGACCGTGTCTCTTGCCCGCTCGGGATGCGTCACCGAGCCCATGAACGGCTTGTCCGAGTAGCGCAGGTGCGCGTAGACCATGTCTAGGTGACGCTTGTTGACCGGGAGGTCGACCGGCTCGCACACGGTTCCCCCGAGTGGTGGAGGTAGGGAGACGCGTAGGCGAGCTTCACGAAGTTGCGGAAGTCCTCGATCGTCCCGTAGCGCCGCCCACCCTCGAGATCGCGCACGAACGGCGAGCCGTACGCCGGCGCGAAGACGGTGCTCGTCCCCCCGATCTCGACCGTGTTCGCAGGGTTACGGGCGACCTGCATGAACGTTCGTGGCGCTGTCGCCTGGACGAGTTGCCGGGCGAGGCCCCGCGGGAAGCGCACGCGCTCGCCGTCGACCTCTGCACCAGCATCTTGGAGAAGGTCGCAAGCTTCGGGCGCATCTCGGAAGTCGATACCCACTTGCTCGAGGATCGTGTCCGCGTTCGACTCGATCAGCTCGAGACCCTCTTCCGAGAGCACCTCGACCGGGGCCATCGTCCGCGTGATGAAGGGGACCTTCTCGACGACTGCGTGCATGCGCGCCGCCTGCCGGGCAGCACGACCTCCGCCGCGTCGCCCCGTGTGCGTGCTCATTCGCTGCTCCTTCCCGCCGCTGCCCGACGTCTCGTTCGGCCCTCCTTGCCTGCCGGCGATGCTTTTCGCGGCCGAGGGAGGGGAACGACAGCGCCGAGCCGTTCGTAGGGGTCGACGTCATGTGGGATCGCCATCGCGCTGACGAAGTGCTCCTGAAAGCGAGGCTCGACCGCCGTCTCGACCTTCTCGACACGGCGTACGACGTCCTCGATCTCGCGTCGCGCCGCCACGTTCAGGAGCGCGATGCGGGCGCCGGTGCCCGCCGCGTTCCCGGCCGCGGTGACGCGCGCGGGGTCGCAGTCGGGAATCAGCCCGAGGACGAGCGCGTGAACGGGGTCGATCTGGCTGCCGAAGGCACCCGCGAGCCGGATCCTGTCGACACGCTCGAGGCCGTAGTGGTCCATCAGCAATCGGCAGCCCGCGTACAGCGCTCCCTTCGCGAGCTGGATCTGGCGCACGTCGTCCTGGGTGACGAGAAGCTGGGTTTCGTCCTCGTGCAGCACGTACGAGAAGCAGCGGCCGCTTTGAACCACGCGCGGCGTGCGAGCAGCGTACGCACCGTCGATCGTCCCGTCGGTGGTCAGGACGCCGGCGAGATGGAGCTCGGCGATCGCCTCGATGATCCCCGAGCCGCAGATCCCGGTCACGCGCGTGCCAGCGAAGCCGGGCTCGTCCGACCAGGCGTCGGTGCCGATCACGCGGAACCGCGGCTCGAGCGTCTCCGGGTCGATCCGCACGCGCTCGATGGCGCCGGGCGCCGCTCGCTGGCCGAAGGTGATCTGGGCGCCTTCGAACGCGGGGCCGGTCGGGCTGGAGGCTGCGAGCAGCCGGTCCTTGTTGCCGAGGACGATCTCGGCGTTCGTGCCCACGTCGACCAGGAGGTTGACCTCGTCCCCGAGATACGGGGCCTCCGAGAGGATCATCCCGGCGGTGTCCGCGCCGACGTGGCCGGCGATGCAGGGAAGGACGTAGACACGGGCACCGCGATGGATGGGTAGCGCGAGGTCGGAGGCTGGCAGTCGCAGCGAGTCCTCGATTGCGAGAGCGAACGGCGCTCCGCCGAGCTCGGTCGGATCGAGGCCGAGCAGGAGGTGGTGCATGATCGGGTTGCCGACGACCGTCACCTCGAGGACGTCGTGCCGGTCGATCCCCGCCCCTTTCGCGAGCTCGGCCGTGAGCTTCGCGAGGCAACCGCGGACGACTCGCGTCAGCTCCTTCCGCGAATCAGGATTCAGCATCAGGTACGAGACGCGGCTCATCAGGTCCTCGCCGAAACGGATCTGGGGGTTCATCTCGCCCGCGGAGGCGAGCACCTCGCCGGTCGTCAGGTCGCACAGGTGCCCGGCGACCGTCGTCGAGCCGACGTCGAAGGCGATGCCGTACGCGCGGTCGTGCAGACCCGGCCAGACTGCGGTGATCGTCTTCCCGTCGTGCACGGCGGCGGTGACGCGCCAGTCGCCCGCGCGGAGCGAGCTCTGGAGGTCGTCGAGCACGGTCGGGTCGAGCTCGAGCCCTTCGAGCTCCCATTCGCGCTCGAGCGCTTCTCGCAAGCGGCGCGCGTCGGAGGACGGGCTCTCGAGGCGGGGCTCCTCGACCTCGACGTAGTAGAGGCGCACCGCAGGATCGATCTCGATCGGGTGTGCGTCGGCCTCCTTGCGGACGACCTGCTTGTACACCTGGCTCTCGGGTGGAACGTCGATCACGAGGTCGCCCTCGACGTGTGCAACACACCCGAGGCGACGGTCGTCTGCGAGGCCGCGGTCGGCGGCGTACGCCTGCTCGACCTCGCTCACGGCGGAGAGATGCGAGGCCGCAGACGTGATGCCGTGCTTCGCGTGCTCGCCCTCGTCGACCGCGACCTGGCAGCGGCCGCAGATGCCCCGGCCTCCGCAGACCGAGTCGAGGTCGACGCCGAGCCGGCGCGCGGCCTCGAGCACGGTCGTCCCGCTCTCGAACTGCCCACGGCGGCCCGACGGGGTGAAGACGACGAGGTGCTCGGACTCACTCAAGCGGTTGCTCTCCTCCGGCCTTCGCGCCCTCCGCGGCGACCCCGTTGGACAGCCGACGGCGTCTCGCCCTGGCCCGCGATCCAGGTCGCGCAGTGCGCGTCGTGCCCCATCATCACGTCCGCCGCCTTGACCGCGCTTCGAACTTCCTCGTGCAGCGGGCTCGTGATCGCGGAAGTGAGGCCGGACGCGATCGCCATCGGCAGGAACGCCGCGTTCAGGCCGTTCCGGTTCGGGAGCCCGAAGCTGATGTTGGACGCGCCGCACGTGGTGTTCACGCCGAGCTCCTCGCGTAGCCGTCGGACGAGGCCGAAGACCTGCCTCCCGGCGCTCCCGATCGCGCCGATCGGCATCACGAGCGGGTCGATGACGATGTCCTCCTTCGGGATCCCGTGCTCGGCCGCCCGTTCGACGATCTTCCGTGCGATCTCGAACCGCTCGTCCGAGTCCTCGGAGATGCCGTTCTCGTCGTTCGTGATCGCGACGACGGCGGCGCCGTGGCGCGCGACCAGTGGCAGCACGCTCTCGAGGCGCTCCTCCTCGCCCGTGACGGAGTTCACGAGCGCCTTTCCCTCGTAGACGGAGAGGCCGGCTTCGAGCGCCTCCACGATCGAGGAGTCGATGCAGAGAGGGACGTCGGTGACCGACTGCACGAGCTGAATCGCCTCGGCCAGGATCGCGGGCTCGTCGGCGAGCGGGATGCCGGCATTGACGTCGAGCATGTGCGCGCCGGCCTCGACCTGCGCGATCGCGTCGGCGACGACCGTGTCGAAGTTGCCGTTCTTCATCTCCTCGGCGAGCTTCGAGCGACCGGTCGGGTTGATCCGCTCGCCGATGATCACGAACGGTCGCTCGAACCCGATCGCGACCTCTCGCGTGGCCGAGCTGAGAACGGTGTCCGTCACGTCGTCTCCTCTCCCGCGAGCCCGCCCGCGCGGGCGAGGGTGGCGAGCTCGTCGTCACCGTATGCCTGCTCGAGGCGCGCGGCCTCGTCGGCGACCTCGGCCTCGAGGTCGTCTCCGCAGGCCCGCGTCTTCCGCCGCCACTCCTCGAGGTAGCCGTCCGAGTCGAAGAGGCCAGCGCCCATCGCGGCCGCGTCGATCGCCTCCTGGAAGCGGTCGCTCAGCTGCGCGCGCGCGGCGGCCCGTCCCGCCTTGGCCGTGATCTGGGCCGGGATGTCGCGCCACCAGATGACGGTGAGCTCAGCCATCGACGAACCGCTGGAGCGAGGGGAGGAGCTCGCCGTAGCCGGTGCGGCGTTGCTCGAACTCGACGTCGAGGTAGTCGGCTGCCTTGCGTGCGCGCTCGGTGAGCGCCGGATCGTCTGTCTGCGCGAGGTAGACGAGGCGCTTGTAGTTCCCGAAGATCATGGGCTTGAGCTCGGGGTGACGATCGAGCTTGAGGCTCTTGACGACGAGCGAGTCGAAGTGCCGCGCGAGGAAGTCCGTGAGGTAGAACGTCGCGGGCTCGGCGTCGTGCATCTCCTGCCACTCGTCGTTCCCCGCGAAGAACCCGTAGCAGTGTGCGCCGGCGAGCCGCTCGACGCCGTGGGCGTCCAGGACCTTGTCGAGCTCGCCGGCAGTGCCACAGTCGGCGTAGGCGACGAAGACCCGCTCGTACGAGCCCGCGAGCTCGCGCAGCTTGGCGTCGACCGCGGGCGCGATCTTCGCGGGCGTCGAGTGGAGCTTCCCGGGAAGGCACTTGACGGTCACGTGCGTCCAGCCGTTCAGCTCGATGACCGCGAGCACCTCGCGGGCGATCGCGCCGCAGGCGAGAACGAGCACCTCGGGCCGCTCGGCCTCGAAGGTGTGCTCCTCGTCAAGAAGCTGCGGCAGCGGCTGCACGGCGTGCGAGCACCAGGGCCTGGGCCGTTTCCGAGGCGACGGCAGCGTCGCGGCAGTACGCATCGGCGCCGACGGCCTTGCCGAACTCCTCGTTCAGCGGTGCGCCGCCGACGAGGACGATCTGGTCGTCGCGGCGCCCGTTCTCCTCGAGCGCATTGATGACGACCTTCATGTACGGCATCGTCGTCGTGAGCAGGGCGGACATGCCGAGGATGTCGGGCTTGTGCTCGTCGAGCGCCTCGAGGTACGCCTCGACCGGGTTGTTGATCCCGAGGTCGATCACCTCGAAGCCGGCGCCCTCGAGCATCATCCCGACCAGGTTCTTGCCGATGTCGTGGATGTCGCCCTTGACGGTGCCGATGACCACCGTGCCCATGCGCTCTGCGCCGGTCTCGGCGAGCAGCGGCCGGAGAATCGCCATCCCGCCCTTCATCGCGTTGGCCGCGAGCAGCACCTCGGGGACGAAGAGGATGCCGTCGCGGAAGTCGATGCCGACGATCCGCATACCCTCGACCAGGGCGTCGTTCAGGACCTTGTCGGCTGTCCAGTCCCGCTCGAGCAGGATGTTCGTGCCTTCGACGATCTCGTCGGCGAGCCCGTCGTAGAGATCGTCGTGCATCTGCGCGACGAGGTCCTCGTCGGAGAGCGCTTTGAGATCGACGTCGTCGGTGCTCATCTGTTCCGCATCGTGGAACCGTGCTGTATCATGAAACATTGTAGAGCAGCGAGGCGCCAGGAGGCAATAGGCGGCAATGGTGCAGTCGGTCGAGCGAGCTTTCGCGATCCTCGACGCCGTGGCGAAGCGCCCGGCGGGCGTGACCGCGCTCGCCGATCGCCTCGATCTTCCGAAGAGCACCGTCGCTCGCCTACTCGGATCGCTCGAGGAGCTGGGAGCGGTCGAGCGCCTCGACGGCAAGCGCTGGCAGGTCGGCCCGTCGGTCGAAGCCTTCGCGCGAACCGTCCCTCCCGAGCGGCGACTCGCCCCGCTTGCGCGACCTGCCCTGGTCGAGCTCGTGCGCTCGCTCGGGGAGGACGCCGGGCTCGGGCTGCCCGACGGCTACGACGTGCTCTACGTCGACCAGGTCGAGTGCGACCACCCGGTGCAGGTGCGCGACTGGACCGGAACGCGCGCGCCGATGCACGCCGTCCCGTCGGGCCTCGTCTTGCTGGCGGACTGGCCGGAGGACGCGGTCGACGCGTACGTCGCGCGTGGTCTGGCAGCTTTGACTCCGCGAACGGTGGTCGATCCCGACGAGCTGCGCGAGCGGCTCGAGCGACGTACGCGCGGCGGGCCATGCGTGGGGCCTCCAGGAGTTCGCGGAAGGCATCGACTCGGTCGCGGCTCCGATCCGCGACGCGAAAGGAAATGCCGTCGCAGCGATCCATGTCCACGGCCCGGCGTACCGCTTCCCGCCGCGTGGGGCAGAGGAGCGAGTTGCACGGGCGGTGACCGAGGCCGCGGCCTCTGTTACGAGGCAACTGGCGCGCGAAGAGAATGGCGCGAGGGGTCAGACTTCAGTCTGACCCCGTCTCGAGGTGTTCGGCCGGGTGAGAACCTCGCACCGGGGTCGGGCTGAAGCCCGACCCCTCCGCTCGAGAGCGGACTCTCGCGGTCAGGCGCCGACGGACGCTTCGGTCTTCTGGTGGCGGTAGAAGTCCACGCGCTCCGGCGGCAGCGGCCTCTCCCGCGGATGAGGTCGGCGGCCTTCTCCGCGATCATCATGGTCGGCGCGTAGATGTTCGCGTTCGTGACGTGGGGCATCACCGACGCATCGACCACACGCAGACCGTCGAGTCCGTGGACGCGCATCGTCGCCGGGTCGACGACCGACATCTCGTCGACGCCCATCCGGCACGAGCACGACGGGTGGAGTGCCGTCTCCGCGTCGCGCGCGACCCAGTCGAGGATCTGCTCGTCCGTCTCGCACGCCGGACCCGGGTGAGATCTCGCCCGCGTCGAACTCCGCGAACGCCGGCTGCCCGAGGATCTCGCGCGCGCAGGCGATCGCCTCGACCCACTCCCGCCGGTCCTGCTCGGTCGAGAGGTAGTTGAAGCGGAGCGCCGGATGGTCGCGCGACGTTCGGGGACGTGATCTTCACGGAGCCGCGCACATCCGAGTTCATCGGCCCGACGTGCACCTGGTAGCCGTGACCGCCGGCGGGCTGCGTTCCGTCGTAGCGGATCGCGAGCGGGAGAAAGTGGAACATGAGGTTCGGGTACTCGACGTCCTCGTTCGAGCGGACGAAGCCTCCCGCTTCGAAGTGGTTCGTCGCACCGGGCCCGCGGCGGAAGAAGAGCCACTGGAACCCGACCCAGGGCCGGTTCCGCCACTTCATCGCCGGCGCGACCGAGATCGGCTTCGTGCAGGCGTGCTGCACGTAGACCTCCAGGTGATCCTGGAGGTTCTCGCCGACACCCGGGAGGTCGTGCACGACCTCGACGCCGACCGAGCGGAGGTGCTCGGGGTCGCCGACGCCCGAGACCTGAAGCAGCTGTGGCGAGTTGATCGCCCCGCCGCAGAGGATCACCTCGTTGGCGGCGATCCGCTCGAAGCCGCCTCCCCTCGAGAGCTCCACGCCCACCGCGCGCTTCCCGTCGAAGAGCACTCGAGTTACGAGCGCGCGGCAGATCACGTCCAGGTTCTTCCGCCAGCGCGCCGGTCGGAGGTAGGCGCGGGAGGCGCTCCAGCGCCGCCCGCTGCGGATATTGCGGTCGAAGGTCGCGAAGCCCTCCTGCCTGTGCCCGTTGACGTCGTCCGTCAGCTCGTAGCCGGCTTGCTGCACCGCCTCGAGGAACGCGCCGAAGAGAGGATTCGTCGCAGGCCCGCGCTCGAGAACGAGCGGCCCCGACCCGCCGCGATACTCGTTCGCGCCGGTGAGGCAGGTCTCCATCCGCTTGAAGTACGGGAGGCAATGCGCGTAGTCCCAGCGCTCGAGGCCGGGCTCGGCGGCCCACTTCTCGAAGTCGAGCGGGTTCCCGCGCTGGAAGATCATCCCGTTGATCGAGCTCGACCCACCGAGCACCTTCCCGCGTGCGTGCACGACGCGCCGGCCGCCCATGAACGGCTCGGGCTCGGACTCGTAGCGCCAGTCGTAGAAGCGCGAGCCGATCGGGAACGAGAGCGCCGCGGGCATGTGGATGTACACGTCCCACAGAGAGTCCGGCCTACCGGCCTCGAGCACGAGCACGCGCGTCTCGGGATCGGCCGAGAGGCGGTTCGCGAGCACGCATCCGGCCGAGCCGCCCCCGACGATGACGTAGTCGTACGGCCGCTCGTCGATCATTCGCGCTCGAGCGCCTCGACGAGGAGCGTCGAGACGTCGACCACGCGCAGGTCGCGCTCGGTCTGGCGCACCCCGTCGTCGAGCATGATCGTGCAGAAGGGACACGCGACGGCGAGCGTGCCGGCGCCGGTCTCGGCGGCCTCGCGGACGCGTTCCTCGTTGATCGCCGAGCCGCGCTCCTCCATCCACATGTGCGCGCCGCCGGCACCGCAGCAGAACGTCCGCTTGCCGCTCCTCTCCATCTCGACCGGCTGGCCAACCGCGGCGACGAGCTCCCGAGGCGCCGAGACGACGTCGTTGTGGCGGGCGAGATAGCAGGAGTCGTGGTACGTGATCTGGTCGCTGTTCGCGGCGGGCCGCAGCCGCCGCTGGCTCGACGAGCTCGGCGAGGAGCTCCGTGTGATGCACGACCTCGTAGCGGCCGCCGAAGTCCGGGTACTCGTTCGCGAGCGTGTTGAAGCAATGCGGACAGCTGGCGACGATCTTGGTCACTCCGGACTCGTTCAGCGTCGCGACGTTCTGCTCCGCGAAGGACTGGAAGACGTACTCGTTCCCCATCCTGCGGGCGGGATCACCGGTGCACGACTCGCGCGGGCCGAGGATCGCCACGTCGACTCGGGCGGCGAGCAGGAGCTTGACCGTCGACTCGGCGGCGAGCCTCGCCCTCTCGTCGAAGGACGCGGCGCAGCCGACCCAGTAGAGAACCTCGGGCGGGCGGCTTCCGGGCGTGAGCACGCGGACGCCGAGGCCCTCCGCCCACGCCGCGCGCTCGTCCTGCGGCTTGCCCCACGGATTGCCGCTGCGCTCGACGTCGCGAAGCATCGGCTCGGACTCGGCCGGGAAGCGCGACTCGACCATGACCAGGTGTCTTCGCAGGTCGACGATGTGGTCGACATGCTCGATCGAAACCGGGCACTCCTGGACGCAGGCGCCGCAGGTCACGCAGTCCCAGACGACCTCGTCCGAGACCGCGTTCGGGACGAGCGGCGTCGCGTTGAACGCGCCGTCGCGAAGCACCTGTGGGCCCTCCGCGAACACGTGGTCGCGGAGATCCATGATGAGGAGCTTCGGCGAGAGCTCCTTGCCGGTCGCGTAGGCCGGGCAGACGTCCTGGCACCGCCCGCACTCGGTGCACGACATCGTGTCGAGGATCCCCTTCCACGTGATGTCGGAGACCGTGCCCGCGCCGAAGCGGATCTCCTCGTCGGGGGCGTCGAAGTTCAGCGGCTCGAGGTGTCCGCCCGGACGTGTGCGCCCGAAGAAGACGTTCGGTCCGGCGGTCGCGATGTGCAGGTGCTTCGAGTAGGGCAGGTAGACGAGGAACGAGAAGATGATCAGGACGTGGCCCCAGACGAAGACGCGCTCGAGCACCTCCGTTGACGTCGAGTCGCCGAAAAGGCCCGAGAGCGCGTTCGAGAGCGGTGACCACGTCGCCGGCCACTCGTTGAAGCCGAGCGCGATCTGGCACGCGTGCCAGAAGAGGAGCGTGCCGACGATCCCCGTGATGAGGGCGAGGATGAGGTCGGCCTCGCCGAGGTGGCTGCCCTTGAAGCGCGGCGGCTGCTGGGCCTTGCGGATCCAGAACGCAGAAGCGACGCCGATGAGCACGAGCGCGCAGAAGAGGTCGACGAGGAGCGCGAACCAGCCCTGGCTCTCGAGCCATGTCAGGGGCGACCCGGAAAGGTCCGGCTCGCGGTCGACGACGTAGATCAGCGCGATCAGGATCGTCGGGAAGAGGACGACGAAGCCCCAGAAGATGAAGGCGTGCATGAGCCCGGGGCCGAGGCGCTGGAAGAGCTTCCGCTGGCCGAGGACGATCGTCGTCTCGTTCTCGACTCGCTTCGGGAGGTCGTCGAGCCGCTGGAGCGGAGCACCCATGCGGATCAGGCGGACGAGCAGCAGCCCTCGCCGTACGAACAGCGTGATCGCCACGGCCGCGATCGCCGTCAGGGCGAGCGCGGAGATCCAGGTTGTTATCCGCCTCTCGCTTTCCTGAGCTCCGCCGAGATCGCCGGGACGACCTCGTGCAGGTCGCCGATGACGGCGTAGTCGGCGCTCGCCAGGATCGGCGCGTCCGGGTCGGTGTTGACTGCGAGGATCGTCTTCGCCCCCTTGCAGCCGGCCATGTGCTGCGTCGCGCCCGAGATTCCGCAGGCGATGTAGATGTCGGGGGCGATCTTCGTCCCCGTCTGGCCGACCTGATCCGTGTGCGGCCGCCAGCCGGCCATGGTCACCGCCCGCGAGCAGCCCACCGCGCCGCCGAGCAGACCCGCGAGCTCTTCGATGATCCCGAAGCCCTCCGGAGACCCCGCTCCTCGGCCCGACGAGACGACGACCTTCGCGTCTGCGAGCGAGACGCCGCCGCGTGTCCGCCTGGGCCTGCTCGGTGACGCGGACGATCTGGTCTGCGTCGGAGAGCGTCGGCGTGAAGCGCTCGACGGCTGGTTCTCCCGCCGGGGCCGGCTCGGCGGCGACGGCGTGAGGCGCGGCTGTGAGGAGCGTCGGGGCGCCGTGAATGTCCGCCTCCTCGAGAAGGCTGCCGCCCCAGCGCAGTCGAGTCACGCGCACGGGGTCGCCGGGCGTCGCGGCAATGCAGTTCGCAGCGAACGGGATGTCGAGACGGGCAGCGATGTGGGCGTGCACCTCGTTTCCCCGCTCGCTGCCGGCAGCGACGATCGCCGCCGGCTGAAGCCGCTCGGCGAGCTCGACGGCGGCCTGAGCGACCGCGGGAGGCGCATACGAGCCGAAGATCTCGTGCTCGGCGACGTGGACGGTCGAGACTCCATGCTCCCCCAGTTGCGAGACATCACCTTGTGACACTGTGTCACCAGGGGTCGTCACGGCGAGCGCTTGAGATTGCGTCGGCACCGAGGCCGCGAGCCAGCGTCGAGCGCTTGCAGGGAAAGCTCGTCGACTCCGTCCTGGCCGCGCTCGACGACGACGAGGACGCTCACGCGACTCCGACTCGTTGCAAGACCTCGACGACGCGTGGTGCGGCCTCGGGCCCGTGCCCGAGGATCTCGGCCTCCTTGCGTTCGCCCGGCGGCACGACCAACCGCACCTTCTCGAGGCGTGCCTGCGCGGGAGCCGGCGAGCTCGATGCGACCGGCTTCCTCTGGGCCCGCATCCGACCCGGGACCGAGGGGTAGCGCGGGAAGTTGAGCCCCTCCTTCACCGTGACGACTGCAGGCAGTGGCAGGTCGAATACGTCGCGGCCGCCGGGCACCTCCTGCTCGCAGCGGACGCGGCCATCGTCCACCGTTACGCCCTTGAGGCCCGTCGCAACGGGTCGTTCGAGCGCATGGGCGATTCGGATCCCAACCTGATAGCCGCCCGAGTCGGCCGACTCGTTGCCGAAGAAGATCAGGTCGAAGTCGACGCCCGCAGACCGTTCCTTCGCGATCGCGTCGAGGATCGCCGTGGCCGTGGCTTGCGGGTCCCAGTCCTCGCCGCCGGTGACGAGATGGATCGCCCGATCGATGCCGAGCGCCATGGCGTCGCGGAGCTGCTCCTCGGCCTCGGGCGGACCGAGTGTGAGAACGACGGACTCGCCGCCGTGCTTCTCGACCAGCCGCACCGCCTCTTCCACGCCGCACTCCTCGTGCGGGCTGATCGTGAACCCGAGGTGCTGGGTCGCGATCGCCTGCTCGTCGGGGGTGAGGACGATCTTGCCGCCCGTCATCGGGACTCGTTTCACGCAGACGAGGACGTTCACGAGCGAACCCGCGCGTTCTCGGGATCGAAGAGCGGCGTCGGTCCCACGACCGCGACGGTGACCGGGTACCGATCACCCATGTACTCGACGGCCAGTTTCGCTGCCGGCCTCTGCGTGCTCGGGCGGTAGATAGGCCATGAGAATGTGCTTGCCGACAGAAGGGCCGGCGCCCGCGCTCGTCACGTACGAGCCGCGGCCCTTGACGTCCACGATGCGCTCGCCGCTCGAGGTCACGACCGGCTCGCGTCCCTGGGGGAAACGTGCGACGCCGTTCGAGGACGCGTGGTCGTCGACCGTGAGCGTGCAGAGGACCGTTGCCGGCTCCTCCTCCCGAGCCCGGAGATACGCCTCCTTGCCGACGAAGTCCTGATCCTTCACCTTCGGCGTGCCCATCCCGGCCTCGACGACCGTGTACTCGCTCTCGAGCTCGGTGCCGTACGCGCGATAGCACTTCTCGAGCCGGCCGGTCGTGCCGTAGACGCCGATCCCGGCGGCCACCGCGCCGTGCGCGCGGCCGGCCTCCCAGAGGATGTCCCAGAGTCGGGCTCCCTGCTCGATCGGGACGTAGAGCTCCCAACCGAGGTCGCCGACATAGGAGATCCGCGACGCGAGCACGCGCAGCGGCCCGATCTCGATCGTCCCACAGGTGCCGAAAGGGAACCCCTCGTGGGAGACGTCGTCGCTGGTGACGCTCGCGAGGATGTCGCGCGCACGCGGGCCCCAGATACCGAGCGTGCACCACGCCGAGGTGAGATCGGCGAGCTGGGCCGAGCCATCCTCCGGCAGATTGTCGCGCAGCCACTTCTTGTCCGCCATGCCGTGCGCGCCGCCAGTTACGACGCGGAAGAGCTCGTCGCCGAGCCGCATGATCGTCAGGTCGGACTTGAAGCCGCCATTCTGCGAGAGCCAGGGCGTGTAGACGACGCGTCCTGCTGCGACGTCGCACTGACGCATCGAGACGCGCTGGAGCGCGTCGAGCGCACCGGGGCCGGAGACGTCGAAGATGGCGAAGGCAGAGAGGTCGAAGATCCCCGCTCGCTCCCGCATCGCGAGGTGCTCGGCGTTGATGATCGGCGACCACCAGCGAGAGTCCCACTCCGCCTCGCGTCGCCCGACCCGGTCGCCGAATTCCTCGAGCAGGGGCTTGTTCGACTCGTACCACTGCGGGCGCTCCCAGCCGGCCGCCTCGAAGAAGACGGCGTCGAGCTCGCGTTCACGCTGGTTGAACGGCGAGAGCCTGACGTTGCGGTTCGACTCCCACTGCTCGAGCGGGTGGACGATCCCGTACGTCTTGTTGAAGCCCTCGGCGGTGCGCGCCTTCACGTGCGCGCTCGTCTGATGGTGGTCGTGGAAGCGCGCCACGTCCGAGGAGTGGAGGTCGATCTCGGACTCGCCGTGCACCATCCACTCTGCAAGCGCCTTGCCGACGCCGGGGCCTTCCTTCACCCAGACGGCAGCCGCCGACCACAGTCCCTTCACCTCGGGCGTCTCGCCCAGGATGGGCATCCCGTCGGGCGTGAGGGAGAGGATCCCGTTGATCGCGTACTTGATGCCGACGCTCTCGTCGCCGACGATCTCCGGCATGAGCTCGAGCGCGTGCTCGAGTTGCGGCGCGAAGTCCTCCTGGGTGAACGGGAACTCGGTGGGCGAGAGGGCGGCTTCCTCGACCGAGGGCAGATCCTCGGGGTCGTACAGGATCGCGCGGTGCGCGTACGAGCCGATCTCGAGCGAGGTGCCGTCCTGGCGCTCGTACATGTTCGTGTCCATGTCACGGACGATCGGGAACTCGATCGCGCGCTTCGCGTCCTCGAACCGAGGGACCGGGCCGATGTCGATCATCTGGTGCACCGCCGGAGTCAGCGGGATGCAGGCGCCCGCCATGCGCGCCAGCCTCGGGCTCCAGACGCCGCAGGCGATAACGACGATTCCCGTCTCGATGTCTCCCTCGGTCGTGCGGATACCGGTGACTTGGCCGCGGGCGGTCTCGATGTCGAGAACCTCGGTGTTGGCCGAGACGATGAGCGCTCCCTGCTCGACCGCCTGCTCGCGCATCAGCGTGCCCGCGCGCAGGGAGTCGACGACGCCGACGCCGGGCGAGTAGAAGCCGCCGAGGATCACCGTCTCGTCGAGGAACGGGACGAGCTCCTTCACCTCGGCGGGGGTGAGCAGCGAGACGGGCTCGATACCCCAGGCCTTGGCCGAGCTCATGCGCCGCGTGAGCTCCTGCATCCGCTCCTCGGTGCGCGCGACCTCGATGCCGCCGGACTCGGTGAAGACTCCGAGCTCCTTGTACTGGCGGACGCTGTCGAGCGTGAGAGCCGTCATCTCCTTCGAGTGGTCGACCGGGTAGATGAAGTTCGAAGCATGTCCCGTTGAACCGCCGGGGTTCGGGAGCGGGCCCTTCTCGAGGAGCACGAGCTCTCGCCAGCCGAGCTGGGCGAGGTGGTGCGCAACGCTCGAGCCGACGATTCCGGCCCCGATGACGACCGCGCGGGCAGTGGCGGGAAGCTGGCTCACAGTGGTTACATATATCAGTCTGTCAAGAACAAATACACCACGTCCGAGACACCGATGCACCACAACCACGCGCGGCCGTGAGTGGTGTCAGACACTGGCTCAGCGTCGACTACAGGACTCGCCGGATCGCCTCCTCGAAGCCGGCGACGTGGCGTCGCATCGCGTCTTCGGCTCGGTCGGGGTCGCCGTCGTGGATCGCGTGCAGGAGCTCGAGATGCTCCTTCACTGCTTGCTCGAGCCGCACGACCCGGTTCAACGCGAGGAACCAGATCCTGAGCGTGAGCATGTAGTAGCCGTCGAGCGTCGTCTCGAGGAACGGGTTGTGGGTGCACCGGTAGACCTGGCGGTGAATTCGCTGGTCGAGCTCCATCAGCCGTCGCTCGTCGGCCGACGCAGTCAGCTGCTCCACGTCAGAGACCAACGCCGCGATCTCCGCCCGATCGGATTCGGTCGCCCGCTCTGCGGCAAGCCGTGCGCCGAAGCCCTCGAGGACCGTCCGCACCTCCGACAACACCGCAAGATCGAGCACGTTCACGTTCGAGACGAAGATCCCGCGCCGCGGGTACACCTCGACGAGGCGCTCGTTCTCGAGCCGCTGCAGCGCTTCGCGGACCGGTGTACGACCTACTCCGAGCCGATCCTGAAGCTCGCGCTCGCTCACGATGGAGCCAGGGGCGAGCTCCAGCGTGACGATCAGCTCCCGGATCGCGTAGTACGCGCGGTCGGAGAGCGACTGCGCCTCGGCGGCCTCCGGTTGGTGGACTCTGAGTGGCGATGTGCTCATCGGTGAAGAGACGGGCCTCGCCGCGCGACGCGGCGAGGCCCTGTCCGGCTCAGCTCACTTCTTCAGCCAGGCGTTGACCTTCGCGGCGTTGGCCTTCACCCACTGCTCCGCCGCCTTCTCCGGCTTCAGCTTCTTGCCGGCGATGAGGTTGGCGACGAAGTTCTGGTCGGCCGACGTCCACTTGAACTTCCTGACGAACGCGAGAGCAGGCGACCCGCTCGTCGCGAACTTCCCGCTGACGAGCTTGTCCAGCCCGTACGACGGGTACTCGCACGCATGCTTTCCGGCCTGCTTCTCGTCGTCCAGGCACCCCTTGAAGCGCTTGGGGAGCTGGATCCGCACGAGGTCGTACTGTGCGTTCAGGTACTGCGGGTCGTACCAGTAGAAGAGCACGGGCTTCTTCTGCTTGTACAGCTGGCTCCAGCGTGCGACCTGCGCCGGCTCTGCTCCGGCAACGACGTGCTTCAGGTCGAGACCGAGCTCCTTGATGAGCGCGCGGTCCTTCTGCACGTAGGACGGGTCACCGCCGAGGAACATCCCCTGCGAGCCCGATTCGGGAGACTTGAAGACGTCTTCCCTGCCCTTCAGGCCGCGCCACGTCTTGAACTGCGGGTACTGCTTGAGCAGGTAGCGCGGGATGTACCAGCCGATGACGCCGGTGATCCCGTTCGACCCGAGGACGCGAACCGACTTGTCCTTGACGTACGTCTGCCCTGCCGTGGTCAGCGTGTTGTCCCAGTCCTCGAGAGCGACGTCGACCTTGCCGTCGCGCATGGCCTGGAAGTACGGCGGGCCCTCGGTGACCTGCGTCAGCTTGACCTTGCAGCTCATCCGCTTCTCGAGCACGTACTTGGCCACGTACGTATTCGCAGTCGAACCTGCCCACGACTGCTCGTTGATGATGACCGTGCCGCAACTCTGGGCGCCTCCGCCGAATGCGCTTCCGGACACCGCGAGCGCGGTCACTGCGACGAGCGCAAGAGCCGTCAGACCAACGCCCTTCCGCCACGTACCACCTACCGACATGCGAACCCTCCTTGTCGTGTTTTCGCTTTCTCTTCTCATGCGAGGCCCTCGCGCCGCGCTTGCCGCGTTCCTTGCGTGACGCGGTCGAGAGCGATTCCCAGGGCGAGGATCGCAAGGGATGCGATCACGCCCTGGCCGAACTGCCCGCGGACGAGACCCTGCGCGACCTCGTATCCGAGCCCGCCCGACCCGACGAGCCCTCCGATCACCACGACCGCGAGCACCATGATGATCGCCTGATTGACGCCCAGCATGACCGCGTCTCCCGCGAGTGGGAGCTTGACCTTCACGAGCGTCTGCCGCCTCGAGGCGCCGAAGGCTGACGCAGCCTCGACCGACGTTGGTGCGACGTCCCGCACGCCCCGTTCGACCAGCCGCAGCGTGACCGGGAAGGCATAGAGGACAGCGGCCACGATCCCGGGCACGATCGAGACCGGCATCAGGTAGATGAAGGGGATGATGTAGACGAGCTGGGGAAGCGTCTGCAGGAGGTCGTTCACCGGACGCATGGCCTTCGAGAAGCGGTTGCTCTCGGCGGCGAGCACCCCGAGCACGACTCCGATCGCGACCGCGAGCGCGGTCGCCACCAGCACCTGCGAGAGCGTGTCCATTGCGAGCGCCCAGACGCCGACGAACCCGATCAGGAAGAGCATCGCGAGCGTCGTCAACGCCGGTCGCAGGCCGCTCACGATGAACGCGATCGCCGTCAGCCCGGCGACGGTGACGAACCAGGGCGTCTCCACCAGAAATGCCTGCAGCGGCAGGAGCAGCTGCTGGAGAATGAAGACTCCGATCCGCTCGGTGATCGCGAAGACCCAAGTCGTCGGGTCCTGCACGTAGTCGAGGACGACCTGGATCTTTGTGAGCAGCCATTGCTCGAGCGTCACCGTACGGAGCGGATCGCCTGCCTCGTCCGGGTAGACAGCGGCAGCGCCGAGCGCCTTCGAGAGGACGATCCCGGCGAGCACCGCGACACCGGTCAGCGCCGTCCAGAGCCGGAGCCGCCGCTGTCCCGATTCGTCGACGTGCTGCTTCGCAGGATCCGTCCGGTCCGCCATGGCTTCCGTCACGCGGTCGAGCGACATCGCCATGACGACGATCACGAGGCCTGCGAGCAGCGCCAGCGCCGGGTTGGAGTAGAGCCCGCTGGTCACGACCGCGCCGAGCCCTCCGCCGCCGATCAGCCCGGCGATGACCACCATCGAGAGCGCGAACAGGATCGTCTGGTTGACGCCGAGGAGAATCACTCGCCGCGCGAGCGGAAGCTGCACCTTGCGAAGGAGCTGCATTCGCGTCGATCCGAGCGACATGGCTGCTTCGACGGTGTTGACGGGGACGCCGCGGATCCCGAGCGCGGTGATCCGGATCGCAGGCGGGATCGCGTAGATCATCGTGGAGACGACCGCCGCCGCCGGTCCGATCGAGAACAGGATCACGACCGGCATCAGGTAGGCGAACGCGGGCACGATCTGCATCGCATCCAGCACCGGCGTGATCGCACGGCTCACCCGTCGCGAGCGGCCGGCGGCGATGCCGAGCGGGATCCCGACCAGCAGCGACAGCGAGACGGCCACGAGCATCAGTGAGAGCGTCTGCATGCTCTCCTCCCAGAGGCCGGCGAGCGCGAAAGACGCGAACGCGAACAGCGTGATGAGTGCCGCCCGAAGGCCCCCGAAGCGCAACACGAGCGCGACGCCCGCCACCGTCGTTCCCGCCCACGTCATCCAGAGCAGCAGCCGGTTGAACCACTCGACGAGGTGGTCGATCGAGGTCGAGAACCACTCGAAGATCGTGAAGACGAACGACGTGTCCTCCGCGCCGCGCTCGGTGAGGATCCAGGTCTGGAAGTTGTCGAGATGCAGTGACAGCTCGTTCCAGACCAGCGAGTTGGGCCACGGGTACTCGAGCGCCCACACCTGATAGGCGACGACCATGAGCGCCACGATGCCGGCGACCTGGACGAGCTTGCCGCGCCACCACGGACGGTGAGTGACGACCGGTGCGGCGAGGACGGGCTCGGCGGCGGCGACGGAGGCCATCTCAGTCGTCCCGTTCTCCTGCGATCGCGGTCAAGACGGCGTTCCGGTCGACGACACCGACGATGTCGCCGTTGTCGACACAACACACCGGCTTTTCACTGGCAGCGAGGACGGGGACCGCGCGGCGCACCGTCGTCGCGACGTCGAGGCGAGGACCGTCCAGCTGCTCGTCGGGGGTCGGGTCGCGCATGATCCAGCGGAGAGTCAGAACAGTGCTGCGCGGGATGTCTCGCGTGAAGTTCTCGACGTAGTCGTCTGCCGGCGAGCCGACGAGCTCCTCCGGTGTCCCGAGCTGGACGATCGCGCCGTCGCGCATGATCGCGATGCGATCGCCGACCCGCAGCGCTTCCGGTAGGTCGTGCGTGATGAACACCGTCGTCTTCCCCGTCTCCGCCTGGAGCCGGATCACCTCGTCCTGCATGTCGCGGCGGATCAGAGGGTCGAGCGCACTGAACGGCTCGTCGTACAACATCACCTCCGGGTTCACGGCGAAAGCGCGCGCGACCCCGACTCGCTGCTGCATCCCGCCGGAGAGCTGATCCGGGAACTGGTTCGAGACCTCCTCGAGGCCGACGAGCGCGAGAACCTCGCGCGCTCTCGCGTGCCGCTCCGCCTTCGGCATCCCCTGCACCTCGAGCCCGAACGCGACGTTGTCCAAGACGCGGCGGTGCGCGAGGAGGCCGAAGTGCTGGAAGATCATCGAGACCTTGTGCCGGCGCAGCTCGCGGAGCTCGGCCTTGCTCGCGGCCATGACGTCCGTGCCCACGATCTCGATCGATCCCGCCGTCGGCTCGATCAGCCGGATCAGCGTCCGCACGAGCGTCGACTTGCCCGATCCGGACAGGCCCATGACGACGAACACCTCGCCTGGGTTGACCTCGAGCGAGACGTCGCGCACCGCGGCGACGCAGCCCGTCTTCTCGCGCAGCTCACGGCGCGGGAGGTCGGCGTCGGGTGTGCCGAGGATCCGGTCGGCCTTCGGGCCGAAGATCTTCCAGACACCGTGCGCTCGGATGAGCGGGTTGCCGCGCCCTTCGCGGTTCACGGTGGCCTCACCGCTCAACAGGACCGGCTCCAGACCACTGGTATACGGTGAATATACTACGGCCGCTTCGGAGTCAAGGAACGCGGGAGAAGATCGGATCGACGTCTCGATGCTGATCGGAGGCGCCTGGGTCGAGAGCGAGTCGGGCATGCGTTTCGACGCCGAGAGCCCGGCAACCGGAGATGTCATCGGCACGGTCCCCGAGGGAACGCGGGAGGACGCTCGGCGCGCGATCGAGGCGGCGAACGAGTCGGCGCCGGGCTGGGCCGCGCTGTCGGCATTCGAGCGCGCGGCGGCGCTCGATCGGGTTGCGATCGAGATCGAGAGCCGGCGAGAAGCGCTTGCGCGCACCCTCACGCTCGATCAGGGGAAGCCGCTCGCAGCGGAGTCGTACGACGAGGTCGACGAGCTCGTCGGCTACTTCCGGCAGGCGGCGGCCGAGGCGACCCGGCTGGAGGGATCGCTGCCTCCGTCGATCGACGCGGCGAAGCGCGTGCTCGTCTATCGCGTGCCGCGGGGAGTCGTCGGCGTGATCACGCCGTGGAACTGGCCCTACACGATGCCCGCGGAGGTCGTTGCTCCCGCGCTCGCGGCGGGGAACGCGGTCGTATGGGCGGCGGCGCCGTCGACCTCCGTGTGTGCCGTCGCTCTCGCAGAGTGCGTCGCAGACGCCGGGATCCCCGCGGGCGTCCTGAACCTCGTCACCGGCCCCGGGCCCGTCGTCGGGGACGAGATCGCGGCGAGCCCCGGCACGCACGCGGTGGCGTTCATCGGCTCGATCGAGACCGGACACCGCGTCGCCGAACGTGCCGCCGGAAAGGCGCTACTGCTGGAGATGGGCGGAAACGGCCCCTTCGTCGTCCTCGACGATGCCGATATCGACGCGGCTGCTCGCGCGAGCCTTCCCGCAGCCTTCCTCTGCGCGGGACAGAGCTGCACCGCGGGTGAGCGCTTCCTCGTGCACGAGCGCGTGCACGACGAGTTCGTCGAAGCGCTCTCGGCCGCAATCGAGCGCGAGATCCGCCTCGGCGACCCCTTCGCCGCCGACACGACGATGGGACCGCTGAACAACGAAGCGGGTGCAGCGAAGGTCGATCAGCACGTCTCCGATGCCGTCGAGCGTGGGGCGACGGTCGTGCTCGGCGGGGCGCGGGCAAGTGGCTACCCGACCGAGCTCTTCTACCCGGCGACAGTGCTCTCCGAGGTCACGGACGAGATGGAGATCGCCCGTGAGGAGACCTTCGGCCCGGTCGTTCCGATCACGAGAATCCGTTCCGAGGACGAGGCTCTGGCCATCGCGAACTCCTCGCCGTACGGGCTACTGGCTGCCGTCTGGACACGCGATCTCGCCCGCGGCCTTCGCTTCGCCGAGCGCATCCGGGCCGGCTGGGTGAACGTGAACGAGTCGACGAACTACTGGGAGAGCCATCTCCCCTTCGGCGGTCGTTCGGGCTCACGCTCAGGCGTCGGTCGGGTCGGTGGCCGGCACCCGCTGGACACCTTCACCGAGTCGAAGACGGTCGTCGTCTCGCTTCCCTAGTCGACAGTAGAGTTGCCGCGTGCTCGAGGCGCGCTCGGACGTTGTCGGCAGCCTGCTCAGGCCGCCGGAGCTGCTCGTCGCCCGTGAGCGATTCGAGGAGGGGGAGCTCAGCTCGACCGAGCTGAAGCGGGCGGAGGATGCCGCCGTCGACGAGGTTCTGAGGCTGCAGGAGGACGCCGGCATGGACGTCGTCACCGACGGCGAGATGCGTCGGCTCTCGTTCCAGAGCCAGATGACCGAGGCGGTCGAGGGCTTCGGCGAGTGGGACCTCGACGCGTTCCTCTGGGGCGAGTGGCAGAGCGGCGAGCTCGGCGAGATGAAGGTCGAGCGACCTCCGATCGCCGTCCAGGGAAAGCTCCGCCGCAAGCGCTTCCTCTCGGCCGACGAGTTCGCCTACGCGCACTCCCGAACCGAGCGGATCCTCAAGGTGACGCTGCCGAGCCCGAGTCTCTTCGCGAATTTCTGGGACCCCGAGCGCTCGAGCGGCGCCTATCGGACCCTCGAGGAGTTCCTGGGCGACGTCGCCGAGATCCTGCGCGAGGAGGTCGATGAGCTCGTGCGGCTCGGCGCGACGTACATTCAGCTCGACGCGCCGCACTACCCATTGCTGCTCGACCCGAGCTACCGCGACTTCTACGCGAGCCGCGGCTGGCCCGCCGACCGCTGGCTCGAGCTCGGGCTCGAGCTCGACAACCACGTCTACGGAAGCCACGAGGGCGTGACCTTCGCGATGCACCTCTGCCGCGGCAACCAGGCATCGCGCTGGCTCGTCGAGGGCGGCTACGACTGGCTCGCCGAGCGCCTCTTCGCGCACGTGAACGCGGAACGGCTCATGCTCGAGTACGACGACGCGCGCTCGGGCTCGTTCGAGCCGCTGAGTGCCGTGCCGGAGGGAAAGACGGCGGTTCTCGGCCTCGTCACGACGAAGAGCGGCCGGCGCGAGACGGTCGACGAGCTCGCCGGGCGCATCCACGAGGCGAGCGCGTACTGCCCGCTCGACCAACTCGCGCTTTCGCCTCAGTGCGGCTTCGCGACGTCGGTGCTCGGAAACGCACTGACAGTCGAGGACGAGAAGGCAAAGTTGCGCACGATCGCTGAGACCGCTCGGGTCGTCTGGGGATGACCGTTGTCCTCACGGGAGGCGCCCTCACGCTGGACGAGGTCGTCCGCGTCGCTCGTCGTGGCGAGAAGGTGGAGCTCGCGCCGGAGTCGCTCGAGCAGATGCGTGCCGCCAGAGCAGTCGTGGAGAACGCGCTCGAGAGCGGCCAGCAGATCTACGGCTTCACGACCGGGGTCGGCATGCGCAAGAAGTTCACGATCGACGAGGGCCAGGCTCGTTTCAACCGGCAGCTCATTCGCGGGCACCTCGTGGCGCAGGGTCGGGAAGCTCCTGAGGACGTCGTCCGGGCGACGATGCTCAAGCTCGCGAACAGTCTGGCGCAGGGATATCCCGGGGTTCGTCCCGAGCTCGCGGAGCTGCTCGTCGACCGGCTCAACGGAGGGGCTGCTCCTCGCGTGCGGATGCTCGGCTCCGTCGGCCAGGCCGATCTCGCGGCCAATGCGGATCTCGTGGAGGGCCTGCTCGAGGACTTCGAGCTCGCAGCCGGGGAGGCGCTCGTGCTCGTCGACAACAACGCGTTCTCCACCGGCATTGCCGCGCTTGCGGTGGCGGACTGCGAGACGCTGCTCGACGGGCTCGACGTCGCGGGCGCGCTCGATCTGGAGGCGTTTGCCGCCAACCCCGGCTTGATCGACGAGGCCGTCGCCGAGGCGCGCCCGTATCCGGGTCTCCGTCAGACGCTCGTGCGCCTTCGGCAGCTGCTCGACGGCAGCTACCTCTGGAACGGGCAGCCGCGGAACCTCCAGGATCCGCTGACATTTCGAACGCTGCCGCAGGTCAACGGCGCTGCCCGCGACGCGCTCGGGTACGCGAAGGGCGTCCTCGCGATCGAACTGAACGCGCATCAGGGGAACCCGGTGGTCTCAGCCTCGTCGGGCCGCGTGCTGGCGGCCGGGAACTTCGACGTCGTACCGCTGGCAGCCGCGCTCGACTTCCTCAGGATCGCGCTCGCGCCCGCGGTAACGAGTGCCGCCGAGCGCGCGCTCAAGCTCCTGCAGGCGCCGCTCACCGGCCTCCCCGAGGGGCTCGGGGAGCGGCCGCACCTCGCCGAGCCCGCCCTGAGCGAGCTCGGCGCTGCCGTGCAAGGGCTTGCCGCGGAAGCACGCCTGCTGGCACAGCCGGTGTCGTTCGAGCTCGCCTCCACGACGCAGCACGAGGGCATCGAAGACCGGACGACGATGGCTCCACTGGGAGCGCGCCGCCTGGCGGAGATGGTCGAGCTCGGCGCGCGAGTCGCCGCCGTCGAGCTGACGATCGCGGCCCAGGCGATCGACCTCCGCGCCCGGCCGGCGCTCGGTACGGGAACGGCTCGCGCGTACGCGCTCGTGCGCGAGCGAGTGCCGTTCACCGCTGCCGGCGAGACCGTGCCCGCCGACCTCGAGCCTCTCGTGGAGCTGGTTCGGTCCGGTCTGACATGATGGCCGCGTGAGCGAAAGCCTTCTCGAGCGGCTCGACAAGGGCCCCGTGATCTGCGCCGAGGGCTATCTCTTCGAGCTCGAGCGGCGCGGGTATCTCCAGGCCGGCGCGTTCGTCCCCGAGGTCGTGCTCGAGGAGCCGGAGGTCGTCGCGCAGCTGCACCGCGAGTTCGTCCGCGCCGGCTCGGACGTGGTCGAGGCGTTCACGTACTACGCGCACCGCGAGAAGATGCGGATCGTCGGCAAGGAGCATCTGCTCGAGGAGATCAACCGCAAGGCGCTCTCCATCGCGAAGGAGGTCGCCGACGAGACGGGCACGCTCCTCGCCGGAGACATCTGCAACACGAACGTCTACGTCGACGGCGACGAGGAGTCGAAGAAGACCGTGCGCGGGATGTTCGAGGAGCAGGTCTCGTGGGCGGCGGACGCCGGCGTCGACTTCGTCATCGCCGAGACCATCTCGCACGTCGGCGAGGCGTCCATCGCGCTCGACGTGATCAAGCAGGCCGGTTTTCCGGCAGTCGTCACGCTCACGGCACATCAGGCGGAGGAGACGCGCGACGGTCTCCGGTACGGAGAAGCCTGCAAGCAGCTGGAGGCCGAAGGAGCCGACGTGGTCGGGCTCAACTGCGGCCGCGGGCCTGCGACCATGCTGCCGCTGCTCCGGGAGATCCGCGAGGCGGTCTCGGTGCACGTCGCGGCGCTGCCCGTGCCGTACCGGACGCACGACGACGAGCCGACGTTCCAGTCGCTGCGGGACACGAACGGCGCGGAGCTTCCTGGGGGCATGCCCTTCCCGACAGCGCTCGACCCCTTCACGTGCAACCGCTACGAGATCGCGCAGTTCGCCCGAGACGCGAACGACCTCGGAGTCAGGTACATCGGGCTCTGCTGCGGCGCGGGGCCGCACCACCTGCGCAGCCTCGCGGAGGCGCTCGGCCGGACGCCTCCGGCGAGTCGGTTCTCCCCCGACATGTCGAAGCACGCGTACTTCGGAACCGACGAGAGCCTGAAGAGCGAGAACCGCGAGTTCGCCCAGGAGCTGTAGGGGCGAGGCTTGCCTCGCCCTCGTGCGTCCGGGGTACATCGAGGCGAGGCAAGCCTCGCCCCTACGTAGGCCTATACGTCGCCATGCCGACGATCGACTTCCACCAGCATCTCTGGCCCGAGCAGCTCATCGAGGTCCTCTCCCGCCGGGACCGCGCACCACGGCTCCGCGGCTCCACCCTCGAGCTCGCGGGCGAGCTGGAAAGCGAGATCGACCTCGGCGCGCACGCACTCGACGCGCGGATCGAGCTGCTCGACCGCTGCGGGATCGACTCGGCCGTGGTGCTCGCTGCAGCCGACGCTCGGTCTGGCGGATCTGCCAGAGGACGAGTCCGCCGAGATCGTGACGGCGTACGAAAGCGGGATCCTCGAGCTCGCGCGACGAGCGCCGGCACGAATCGTCCCGCTCGCGGCAGGCTCCGATCCGGACGGATTCGTCGGGCGCGGCCGTCGGCGCACCCGAGCTCATGGACCTGGATGGGGTCGCTCCGAAGCTCGACGAGCTCGTCCGCCGCGATGCGTTGCTCTTCGTCCATCCGGGGCCTGCGACGCCACCCGAGGGAGCTCCTGCGTGGTGGGCGGCGGTCGTCGACTACACCGCGCAGATGCAGGCCGCGCATGCGGTTTGGCTCGACCAGGGCGTCTCGCGTTGGCCCGCCTTGAGGGTCGTGTTCGCCCTGCTCGCCGGAGGCGCTCCGTTCCAGCTCGAGCGGCTGCGCTCGAGAGGCGTCTCGGGGCGTGACGTCCTCAACCCGAATGTCTTCTTCGAGACCTCGTCCTACGGGAATCGCGCGCTCGAGCTCTGCCTCGCGACCTTCGGGGTGAGCCAGCTGGTCTTCGGAACCGACGTCCCGGTTCTCGACCCGGAACAGGGTCTGGACGCCGTCCGCGGCTTCGGTGATGCTGTGGCGGACGCGCTTTGCAACCAGAACCCGGCACGACTACTCGGCTCAAGGGACTGACCCGCTGGATCCACGAGCGGGTCCCCGAGGACGCGGACCTCGACCGGCCTGCACTCGCGCAGCTCGTGGTCGACCTCTCGAGCGAGCCGCGGTTTTGGAAGCGCTTCGTCCGTCACGACCCGAATACGCGACACTTCATCCAGCTGTATCGAGATCCCCATCTCGACCTCTGGCTGATCTGCTGGCTCGACGCGCAGGACACCGGATACCACGATCACGATGTCTCGTCCGGAGCGGTGTACGTCTGTGACGGCACGCTGCACGAGGATCACTTCGAGCGGAGACCGGACGGCTGGATGCACGAGGTGACTCGTGAGCATCCCCCCGGCTCGGTGTTCGACTTCGATTCGTCGTACATCCACGGCGTTCGCCACGCGGGCGGGCCGCCCGCGACGTCTCTCCATGCGTACTCGCCGGCGCTCTGGCGAATGGGGCACTACGAGCTAGGGGTGACCGGCGCCCTGGGCCGCATCTCGATCACGTACGCGGACGAGCTCGCTTCGGCGGTGTAGGGCGACGCGGTCGGGGTCAGGCTTCAGCCTGACCCCGGTCTTGGGTCTTCGCCTTTCTCACCGCGAACACCCAAGGACGGGGTCAAGCTGAAGCTTGACCCCAAAGTGCGGACAATCCCGGACTCGGCGGCGATCCCTCGTCCGGCGGCCCGGCCTCCCTGCGCAGCTCGCCGTCGACGATGTCGTAGTGCCCGATCGCGCTGATCGGCGGGGAGTACACGTGGATCGTGACGGCTCCGCGGTCGTGCTCCATGCGGTGAATCCCCGTGCCGGGGAACGAGAAGGACTCGCCCGCGCCGTACTCGCGAACCCGTCGTTCGCCGCCGATAACGAGCGCCTCGTTGCGAGCCGTTCCTTCGAGCACGTGCACGCCGACGCACGAGCCGGAGTGATCATGGAACCCGGTGTCGCGCGGTTCCCACCAAAGGTTGAGCCAGGCCTCGGAGTGCTGAGTCCGCCAGAGGAGCTCGAACGATCCCTCTCCCGTTCGCTCGAGCGAGTCGAGGTCGACGTGTCCGGCCGCGGCTTCTGCGAGCGCAGCGCACTCCTCCGGGGACAGCTCGTGATCCGCCTGTTGAAGAGCTTCGAAGCCGGTCATGACGTGATTCTCCATCGCTTCGCGTGATCGTGCAGGATGGCGTGGTGAGCCAGATTGCTCGCCTAGAGGCCTGGCCGGTGAACGTCCCGCTCGAGGCGACGTACCTCATGGCGCCCGGTGTCGTTCCGGGCATCAGCCGGACGGTCGTCAAGGTGACGACCGACGACGGGGTCGTCGGACTGGGGGAGGCGACCTCACCTGCCGACGCCGAGACGCTGCGCGGAGAGCTCGGTCAGGCATGCGTCGGGCGGGACGCCGCTGACCTGTTGGCCGAGCTCGGTCGGCTCGAGCCCGCGCCCGTCGAGCATCGCGGCGACGCGCAGGTGGTCATCTCGAGCCCGCTGGCCGGAGTCGAAATCGCGCTCTGGGACATCGCGGCGCGCGAGGCAGGAGTCCCGCTCTACGAGCTGCTCGGAGGCGCGGTGCGAACCGAGGTCCAGTTCAGCGAGTACTTCGCGTATCGACCCGGGGTCGACGATACGCCGGCGGACGTCGCCGCGTTCTGTGCGCGGATGGTGGAGGAGCACGATTCACCGGTCTTCGAAGGGAAGGTCGGCGTTCACCCGATCGAGCAGGACGAGGCTCTCGTGCGCGAGATCCGGGCAGCGATCGGCCCTGACCGCGAGCTCCGCCTCGACGCGAACATGAGCTGGCGGCTCGAGACGGCGAAGCGTGCGCTGGAGCTCTTCGAGCCGTTCGACATCGCGAACATCGAGGAGCCGGTCCGCTTCTTCGAGGAGATGGCCGAGCTGCGGAGGTCGAGCGCGATTCCGTTCTCTGCGCACACGCCCGACGTCGAGCTCGCCGCGAGCCTCGGCGCACCGGACACGCTCGTGCTCGGGCTCGGGTTCTTCGGCGGGATCGCCGGAACGCGGCGGTTCATCGCGGCGTGCGAGGAGGCCGGCATCGGATTCTGGTTCTACAGCGGCGACCTC
Organism: uncultured Actinomycetes bacterium; assembly: GCA_963789655.1. GTDB lineage: Bacteria > Actinomycetota > Thermoleophilia > Gaiellales > Gaiellaceae > GMQP-bins7. The sequence continues at coordinate 234,039 of CAWBLH010000005.1, read as the reverse complement.
GGGATCGCGACCGCGGCGTATCTGCACATCGCGGCAGCAACCGAATATCTCGATCGTCCGAGCCAGTCACTCCTCCGCTGGACGACCGACGACGTCATCGCCGGTGGCCCGTTTTCCCCGGAGCGCGGCGTCGTCCAGGTCCCGACCGGGCCCGGGCTCGGAGTGGAGCTCGACGAGCAGGCGGTTACCCGGAGCGCGGAGCGCTTCGCAAGAGACGGCGCGTACGAGATCTACACAGCCGGGCCACTCCCCAGGCACTGATCCCGGGCACGGTCCTTCCGAGCAGCACCGCGATCGTGGGGAGGACGAACGAACGCTTGCAACAGTCTGTTGCAAGCTTGGATCGGCGACCGTCGGCTGCAGAAGGCGCACCGGTGAGGGGTCCGCGTGCAGCTCGATCCAGACCTTGCAACAGTCTGTTGCAAGCGCATCAGCCGACGCGGTACCGCTCGAGGTCGTCGAAATCGGGGACTACGCCGAGTCCAGGTCCGACCGGCGGCGCGATCGTCCCGTCTCCCGCGATCTCCAGCGCCGTCGGCAGGAGCCAGTCGCGCCGTTGCGGCGACCACGCCGGAGGGTCGAAGGGCACCTCGAGGTATGGGCACGTCGAGAACGCGAGCGCGGCGTGCAGGTTCACGAGCAGGCCGTAGCCGTTCGACCACGTGTGCGGGCTCCACGTTCGCCCCGCCTCTTGCGCGAGGGCGGCTAGGCGGCGCGCTCCCGTGATCCCGCCAGAGAGAACGACGTCCGGCTGGATGACGTCGACTCCGCCCCGAACGACGAGATCCCGCGCAGCCGCTTCCGTCCGAACCATCTCACCGGCGGCGATTCGGACGTCGGTCCTCGACGAGAGCGCTGCGTAGCCCTCGACGTCGTCGGTATCGAGCGGCTCCTCGAGCCAGTAGACGCCGAGACGCTCCAGCTCACCGGCGAACTCGCTCGCGGTCGCCACGTCCCAGCGCGGTGTGAGGTCCCCCGGCATGCGCCAGCCCTGGTTCGCGTCGACCATGATCTCCATGTCGGGGCCGACCGTCTCCCGGACCGCCTCCACAACGGGCAGGTCGATGCGCCAGTCGCTCGAGTGCAACCGGAGCTTCACGGCCTTCAAGCCGGCATCGCGAAGCGCGACGCAGCGCCGCGCACGCTCTTCGGCGGACACGAGCTCTCCGCTCGACGCGTAGGCGAGGATCCGGTCTCTTGTGCCGCCGAGGAGCTGCCAGAGCGGCCGGTCCTGCGCGCGCCCGACAAGGTCCCACACGGCAACCTCGAGCGTCCAGTTCCTCCCGTGGTGGAAGTCGACCGTCTCGCAGATCCCGTGCACGACCTCGGTCTCCATCGGATCGACGCCGATCAGCAGGCGCTCGAGCAGCTCGCGGTCCGGCAGCGCGTCCCCGCTCGCGTAGCCCTCGATGCCCTCGTCGGAGCGGACGACGACCACCGTCGCGTCCTGGTGCGTGCGCGGCTCCGGATCCCAGGCCGCGCGAAACGGCGGGTCGAGCGGATAGCGATAGCGCCGCGCCTCGATTGCAGCGATGCGCATCAGCAGTAGGGGCGAGGCTTGCCTCGCCCTTCGCGCGCCGCTGGATATGGAGGGCGAGGCAAGCCTCGCCCCTACGTTCCGCCGTAGAACGGGTTCCGCAGCGAGTCGCGCCGCTCGACGAGCGCGGCGGCAGCGACGGGATCGCGACCCTCGACGCACATCCCGAGCGCCTTTCGCATCGCCGCCCGGCTCGCGTGGCGAACCGCGGTCTCGTCCTCGGCGGTCGGGTCGATGTAGACGGCGACGAGGACGACGAGGTCGCCGCTCGCCTCGATCAGCCCGTCTGCGACCGCATCGAGCACGCCCTGGCCGATCCCCAGCTGGGCGGCACCCCAGGTGATCGTCTGGTGACGCTCTTCGAGGGCGGTCGCCTTGTTCATCATCAGCGTGGGCGGCCAGACGGGCTCGTACTCCGCCGCAGTCGGCCCGACGCATACGAGCACCGGAGTGTGTCCGGGGGAGGGGAGCGCGAGCATGCTCACGGCTGCGGCTGCCGTCGGGCTCCCGCGCCTCGCGAGTACGACGTTCACGTGGGAGCCGTTCGGTCGCTCACCGCCCCAGCCTTCGCCGATCCGGCCGTCCAGGTCGTCGATGCCGGGCATCACCGGCGTGCGGGTGCGAATGGCCGGAGTTCGGGAGCCATGCGGCCCTCGAGGACGAGTGGTGCGAGCAGAGCGGCGGTCGCAGGCGCGAGCGTGATACCGAGCATCCCGTGCCCGGTGGCGACGAACAGCCCGTCGTGCCCGGGGATCTCTCCGATCAGTGGAAGGCCGTCAGCAGTCGCCGGGCGCAGGCCCGCCCAAGCCCGGAGCGGCCCGTCGACATTTGGCCGCCAGCTTGCGAGATAGGGAAGCGCCGCCGCGAGGAGCCGCTCGCCCATGCCGGCGGGCGCCTCCGCTCGCGCTGCGCCGAGCTCGAAGACCCCCGCCACTCGCACGCCCCCCGCGAACGGGCTCAGCCCGATCCTCGCCTCGGCGAGGTAGAGGGCATGGCGGGGCGGCGTCCCTTCGCCGCCGACGGTGACGCTGTAGCCGCGCGCGGGCTGGATCGCGACGTGTACGCCGAAACGCTGGAGGAGGCGGGCGGACTGGAGCGCCGCGGCCACGACCACCTTTTCCGCTCGGAGCTCACCGCCGTCCGTCGAGATCGTCCAGCTGTCCCGCGCACGATGGAGATCGAGAACTTCGCGGTTCTCGAGGATCTCCGTGCCGTCCTCACGGAGCTTCTCGGCGAGCCCGCCGGTCAGCTCCTCCGGCCGAACGTAGCGGTCGACTCGCGCGTGGAGCCCGACCTCGACGTTGCGGAGGTCGAGCGCAGGCTCGAGCTCGAGGAGCGCCTCGCGGCCGAGCTGCTCCGGCTCGCCGCCGTCGTAGCCGAGCTCGCGCAGGCGGCGGAAGACCTTCGCGTAGTGCTCCAATCCCGCGGGAGTGCGCGCGACGATGACGAGCCCGGTCGAGTGCATCTCGAAGCGAACGCCGGCGTCGCGATACGAGTCGAAGAGCTCGAGGGTATGCCTGTTGAGAGCGAGCATTGCGCGAACGCCGGCGTCGAAGCGCGTTGCCGAGGAGCTTCGCCAGAAGCGCCACAGCCAGCGCACGAACGCGGGGTCGAGCGACGGGCGGAGAACGAACGCGTCACCGCGGGTCACGAGCTGACGGACGCCCTCGCGAACCATCCCCGGTGCCGGCAGCGGATACGCCATGCTCGGCACGACCCAGCCCGTGTTCCCGCGCGAGACGCCTCCGCCGACGGAGCCGCGCTCGAGCACGGTCACCGTCGCGCCCTGCTCGCGCGAGCTCCCACGCACACGCGAGGCCGACGACACCGCCGCCGACGACCGCGACCGAGGTCACGAAGCCGAGAGCTCGGCGCGGATCGCGGCCGCGGCGCCCTGACCGCTCGAGATCGACGTCTCCGTGTACACGCCTCCGAGGTAGTCACCGGCGAGGTGGAGCCGGCCGAGTGGTTGCTCGAGCGCCGGTTGCAACGCAGCCCGTCCGGGGAAGGCGTACGGCAGCATCCTCGGCATCCGCACGAGTGCGGTCTCCTTCACGATGCCGCGCGCTGCGGGGAAGATGGCGTACACGTCGTCGAGAAACGCCTGCTCGATCTCCGAGTCGGATCGCTCCATGAGCTCGAGCGCGGCACGGCCGCTACGGTAGACCATCAGGCTTCCGCCAGCCTCTCGTTCGGGGCTGGAGGGTCGGAGCACGTTGACGACGTTGAAGAGCATGCTGAACGCGCGCTTCGGTGTCGCCAGTGCGTAGAGGTCGTCCCAGGGCATCGGTCCCGTCTCGGCGGTGATCATCCCCATGACGACCGAATCGCCGTAGGGGATGTTCTCGAGCGAGTGGCGTGTCTCGGGAGGGAGATCGGTGGCGATCCGCGCGGCATCGAACGCCTTGGTCGCGAGCACGACGTGACGAGCGAGAACCTCGTGGTCGACACCGTCGTGGCGGTAGCGCACCCGTACGCGAGAACCGGGGTCTGGCTGAAGCCAGACCCCGGACTGCGTGGCGCTGGGGTCAGGCTTCAGCCTGACCCCGGTTGAGACGTCGAGCACCTCAGCGCCGGTGAGGATTCGCCCCGAGAGACCGGCCGCAATGCCGTCGATCAGCTGTCCTGGGCCGCCGAGCACGTTGTACGAGAGCCCCTTCCCCGCGTTCCACACGAGCGAGAAGTACCCCGCGCCGTGGCCGAACGCGATCTGGTCGAGCTCGGCGGTCGAGCGCGTGACCGTCGCTCGGAAGAGCGCCGCCGCGTCGCCCGAGAGCGGGCCGAGCCAGTCGGCGAAGCTGCGGTCGTCGCCGTAGGCGAGCACGCGTCGACGCGTGTCGGCGACTGTCTCGCCCGCCCGTGGCTGGGCGACCCGCTCGTACCCGGCGACGGCTCGTTTCAGCCGAAGCCCCGCCCGCACGAGTGCGACCCGATCGCGCATCGAGAGCGGAAGCCGGAAGGGAAAGAGCTCCGGCCTTCCGCCGGCGACGATCCGGCCGTTCAGCTCCACCGCGACGAGCTGGCCGGGAACCTTGCGGAGCTCGACGCCGACCTCCTCAGCGAGCCGCCACGTCGCCGAGCCCGGCCCGCTGAACACGTGCGCGCCGAGGTTCAGCCAGTACGAGCCGCGCGGCTCGGAGTGCACGCGTCCGCCGAGACGGTCGGCGGCCTCGAGCACGAGGACGTCGCGGTCGCGGAGATCCCACGCAGCCGCGAGCCCACCGATACCGGCGCCGACGACGACTGCATCTCGAACCGATGTGTCCATCACGCGCGAGCGCCGATGCTAACGAGCGACTCGAATACATTCCGGCCGTGACGGACGAGCTACCTCGGGAAATGCGCGCGGTGCAGCTCACGGGGCACGGCGGCTACGAGAAGCTCGTCTACCGCGAGGACGTGCCGGTTCCGGCGGTGACAAGTGGGGAGGTCCTGATCCGAGTCGCCGCCGCCGGCGTGAACAACACGGACGTGAACACGCGCATCGGCTGGTACTCGAAGGACGTTCGCTCTGGCACCGAGGAAGGAGCAGCGGTTGGCTTTCAGGACGCCTCCGCAACCGACTCCGCGTGGACAGGTGCCTCGATCTCCTTCCCGCGGATCCAGGGAGCGGACTGCTGCGGCCGTATCGTCGCGGTCGGAGACGGTGTGGACGTGGAGCGAGTCGGGGAGCGGGTGCTGGTCCGAGCCGTCATGCCCTCCCCGGTGGCCCCGCCGCCTGCCTGTTGGACGCTCGGCTCCGAGATCGACGGCGCTTTCGCCGAGTACGTCAAGGTGCCGTCGACCGAGGTGTTTCGCGTCGACAGCGATTGGAGCGACGCGGAGCTGGCCTCGATCCCGTGCGCGTACTCGACCGCAGAGAACATGCTCCACCGGGCTGCCGTCTCGAGCGGAGAGCGCGTGCTCGTGACCGGCGCGTCGGGCGGTGTGGGCTCGGCAGCCGTACAGCTCGCGAAGCGCCGTGGAGCCGAGGTCGTGGCCGTCGCCTCCTCCGCCAAGGAAGCCGCTGTCCGGGCACTCGGCGCGGATGCTGTGCTTCCCCGAGACGGCGATCCCCGTCAGGCGCTCGGGCCGCGGTCGGTGGACGTCGTCGTCGATCTCGTGGGCGGACCGGCGTGGCCTCCGCTCCTCGAGCTGCTGCGCGACGGAGGCCGATTGGCAACCGCAGGTGCGATCGGCGGGCCGATCGTCGAGCTCGACCTGCGAACGGTGTACCTGCGCGACCTGACGCTCTTCGGATGCACGTACCAGGACGAGGTGGTGTTCGAGAATCTCGTCCGATACGTCGAGCGCGGTGAGATCAGGCCGGTCGTGGCGAAGACGTACCCGCTGACAGAGATCGTTCAGGCTCAGCGCGACTTCGTCGAGAAACGCTTCACCGGCAAGCTCGTGTTGCTGGTCGAGAAGGACGCCTAGCCGGCAGCCTCGATCGGCACCCGCTCGGCCGGCGGCGCGGTCTTCTGGAGCTCGCGCAGCTCGCCGACCGGGATGTGGCAGCGTATGAAGTGCTCGGGCTCGACCTCGGCGAGAGGAGGCTCCTGCTCGACGCAGATCGCGCCGAGGAAACGCGGGCAGCGCGTGTGGAAGACGCATCCGGTCGGAGGATCGGCGGCGGACGGAATGTCGCCCTCGAGGTCGATCCGCTCCCGCTGCTCGCCCTCGATCGTCGGAACGGCCGAGAGCAGCGCCTCGGTGTACGGATGGTGCGGGGGCTCGAAGACGGTCTCGGCGGGCCCGAGCTCCATCAGTCGCCCCAGATAGAGGACGGCGATCCGGTCCGAGAGGTAGCGGACGACTCCCAGGTCGTGGCTGATGAAGACGTAGCTGGTCTTGCTCGTCGTCTGGAGGTCGACGAGGAGGTTCAGGATCGCGGCCTGAACGGAGACGTCCAGAGCCGAAGTCGGCTCGTCGCAGACGACGAGGCGCGGGTTCCCCGCGAACGCTCGGGCGATCGCGACGCGCTGCTTCTGTCCGCCGGACAACCCGGTAGGGCGTGACGAAAGCGCACGCTCCGGAAGCCGCACGGACTCGACGAGCTCCTCCGCACGTCGGTCCGCAGCGCCGCCTCCGACGTGGGCGAGCTTTCCGAGCGTCCGCTTCAGCATCCGCCGGACCGTGTGCCGGCGGTTGAGCGCCGAGTCGGGGTTCTGGAAGACGATCTGCAGCGCGGCGACGTCCGCTGCAGAGCGCTGCCCGAGCTTGGCCGGCATCCGATTGCCGTCGATCTCCACGGTGCCCGCCGTCGGCTCGACGATCCCGAGCAGGGTGCGGGCGAACGTCGTCTTGCCGCTTCCGGACTCCCCGACCAGCCCGAGCGTCTCTCCGGGCCAGAGCATCGCCGACACCCCGGCCAGCGCCTTGATGTCGTGCCCGTCCTGGTGGAAGGTCTTGGCGAGCTCGTCCACCTTCAGGAGCGGCACTGCGAGGCGATCGACGACGCTCGGCGCAGGAGTCGCGCTCGTGGCTCGTGGCAGCTGCTGCGCCTGCTCGTGGAAGTGACAGCGGCTCTTGTGAGCGGCGCCGACCTGGTGGTCCGGGGGCTTGTCGGTGCGGCAGATCTCCTGCGCGAGCCCGCAGCGATGGACGTAGACGCAGGCGGGCAGGTCGACGCCGATCGGGGGCAGGAAGCCGGGGATCGTGTCGAGCTTGCCGCGGTCCTTGCTCACCCCGCCACGAGGAATGCAACGCAGCAGGCCGACGGTGTACGGGTGGCGGGGGTTCTGCAGGATCTCCTCGGTGGGGCCCTCCTCGACGAGCTCCCCCGCGTAGAGGACGCCGACGCGCTCGCAGGTCTTGCGGATGACTCCCAGGTTGTGGCTGATGAAGAGGACGGCTGTGGAGAACCGCTCCTGCAGCTCTCCGATCAGGTCGAGCACCTCCGCTTCGACCGTCGCGTCGAGGCCGGTCGTCGGCTCGTCGAGGATGAGGAGCTCCGGGTTCGTCGCCAGGGCCATCGCGATGATGACGCGCTGCTGCATTCCCCCGGACAGCTGATGCGGGTAGCGGCGCAGCACCGATTCGGGATCGGCGATGTGCACCTCCCGCAAGACGGCGAGCGAGCGCTCGCGAGCCCCTTTGCGATCGACGCCGCGGAGCGCGAAGACCTCGGCGACCTGCCGGCCGACACGCACCGCGGGATTGAGCGCGCTGCCGGGGTTCTGGTAGACCATCGACACCGCGTCGCGCCGGTAGCGGCGCAGCGGCTCGCCCCGGAGCTTGAGCACGTCCCGGCCGGCGACCTCGATCAAGCCCCGCGTCACCCGCCCGTTTCGCGGCAGGTAGCGGACGATCGAGAGCGCGGCGGTCGACTTGCCGCAGCCCGACTCGCCCACGAGCCCGTAGCTCCCCTGCCTCTCGATCGTGAGCGACACGCCGCGCACGACCTCGCGATCCTTGCCGCGTACCCGGTACACGATCTCGACGTCGCTCATCGCCAGCGCGGGCGCAGACGGCTCGACCAGAGGAGCGTGAGCGGCCGTCACTGGTCCAGAACCTGCTGCACGGTGTCGGCGATCAGGTTGATGGCGACGACGAGGGAGGCGATGGCGAGGGCAGGGAAGACGACTGCCCACCACGCGAGCGAGATGTCCGCGTACTGCTCGGCGATCTGGAGGCCCCAGTCGGGCGAAGGAGGCTGCGGCCCGTATCCGAGGAACGCGAGGGTCGCGACCGCGAAGACCGCGTACCCGAGGCGAATCGTGGCCTCGACGACGATGGGGCCCATGACGTTGGGGAGGATCTCGACGAGCATGATGTAGGGCGCTCGTTCACCGCGCAGCTTGGCCGCCTGCACGTAGTCGAGATCCCGCTCGACGAGCACCGCTGAGCGCACCGTGCGCGCGACGATCGGCATGAAGGCGAGGCCGATGACGACGATCAGCTTCCCCGAGGAGACGCTGATTCCCTCTTCCGAGCCCGAGAGCGCGGTCAGCACGAGGATGCCGAAGACGATGAAGGGCACCGCGAGGATGGCGTCCAGGACGCGGCCGATGATGTTGTCCGTCCAGCCTGAGAAGTAGCCCATGATCAACCCGAGGACCGAGCCGAGCGCGACGCCGAGCAGGCTTGCAGCCGGCGCGACCTCGATCACGCTGCGCGCGCCGACGATGACCCGCGAGAAGACGTCTCTTCCGAGACGATCGAGGCCGAACGGGTGCGACCACGTCGGTGACTCGTAGTTGAAGCCGAACGACTCGTACGCGTCGTAGGGCGCGATCTTCGTGCCGAAGAACGCACATGTCACCCAGAAGAGCGTGACGATCGAGCCGATGATGAAGGTCGGCGAGCGGAGGATCAGCCGCAGCGTCTCGCGGCGTACGCGTTGCGGCGTGTCGAGCGGCTGCCCCGAGAGCGGCGGTGCTCCTTCGACCACGACTGGAAGCTGCGGAGCGCTCATTACGCCTGCCTCGTGAGCCGAACGCGCGGGTTCAGCGCCGCGGTGAGCAGGTCACCGGCGAGTGTCGCCACGAAGTAGATGACGCCGATCACGAGCACGCAGGCCAGGAGCATCGGGAAGTTCTTGATCTGTGCCGCCGTGACGGTGAGGAAGCCGATGCCCGGATAGCCGAAGAGCTTCTCGATCGCCACGATCCCGCCGAACAGGTATCCGACCTGCGTGGAGATGACCGCGATCGTCGGGAGCAGGCCGTTTCGGAGCACGTGCCTCCCCATCACCTGCCGCTGCTTGAGTCCCTTGAGGGTCGCGGTGCGTGTGAAGTCGGCGTCCAGCGCTTCCATGGTTCCCGCGCGAGCCATGCGCGCGATGTAGCCGAACAGCACGAGCGCGAGGGCGAGCGCGGGGAGAAAGAGGGACTCGAGCTTGGTGGCGAACGACTCGTCGTCCAGCACGCCCGCAATGCCCGGGAACCAGTTGAGCCAGGCCGGGCCGAGGAGCGTGACCAGGATCGCCCCGAGGACGAACTCCGGGATGACGGCGAGCGAGAGCCCGCTGATCGTGATTGCGCGATCGGTCGGCTTTCCTCGCCGTAAGGCGGCGATCACCCCGGCGAGGATGCTGATCGGGACACAGAGGATGAACGCGTAGATCGCGAGGAACAACGAGCGCTTGAGCGCAGGGACGAGGTCGTCCGTGACCGGACGGCCGTCCGTGTAGTTGGCGCCGAAGTCCCCTCTCACCGCATCGGACAGCCAGTCGGCGTACCGAACCGGAAGCGGGCGGTCGATGCCCAGTGCGTGGTTGAACGTTTCGACGGCGCCGGGCGTGGCCTCTCGGCCGAGCACGATGCGCCCTGGGTTGCCCGGCAGCACCTGCGCAGCCGCGAAGACCATGATGCTCAGCAGGAGCAGTGAGACGAGGCCGAGGGCGACCCGTTTCAGGACGTAGCGAAGCATGTCGGCCACCGGCGAGCCGGAGGCGCCGGCCGAGCGACCGGCGCCTCGCGTCTCTCGGGAATTACCTCACCGTGACGCCACGCAGGTTGATGTCCGCCATCCCGCCGGGGACGTAGCCCCGGACGTTCTGGCCCGTCGCGGCGATGAAGTTGTAGAAGTAGGCGTAGATCGCGGGCGTGTCCTTCAGCAGCTGGTTCTGGAGCTGACGGGCGTACTTCCGCTGCCCGGCAAGATCCGGGGCACCGAGGAAGTTGGCCAGCATCCCGTCGAACGCCCGGCTCCTGTAGCGCGCGGCGTTCCACACGCCGCCGGACTTGAGTGCTGCATTCAGGTACGTCGTGGGGACCGGACGGCCACCGTAGTCGACGATCCCGAAGTCGGTCTCGAGCCACGGTGCGAGCTTGCCGCTCGCGCCGAAGCTGACACCGTCGAAGTACTGCACGCTCGTGAACACCTTGACTTCGCAGTCGATCCCGATCTGCCGCAGCGCCTGTGAGACTCGCTGGGCATAGTCGGCCATCTCGAAGCCCCGGTAGCACGTGAGCGTGACCTGGAGGTTCTCCTGGCCTGCCGCCTGGAGCAGCGACCGCGCCCGTTCGAGGTTCTGCCTGCGCTGCGCGACCTTGGCCGTGTACGGGTAGCCCGCCCACATCGGGCTGTCGTTGCCGACCTCCGCGTACTGGCCCCAAAGGCCGCGTGCAAGACCCGGGCGGTCCAACGCCAGCGCGATCGCCTGGCGCACCCGGACGTCGTTGAACGGCGCCTTGGTGACGTTCATGTTCAGGTAGCGGTGGTTGGCGGTCCGGATCGGCAGGACCTTCTTGTTCGCCCGCTGCAGCTGCTGTGCGCCTTCGTAGCTCACCTGCACGGCGAGATCGATCTGCCCGCTCTGGAGCGCCGTCACGCGCGCCTGGTCGTCGAGCACCTGCATCACGACTCGGTCGAGCGCCGGCCGGCCGCCCCAGTAGGTGGGATTGGCCTCCCAGGTGATCCCGCCGGGGCCACGGTTCTCGACGAGACGGAACGGGCCGGTCCCGTTCATCTTGCTCGTGAACTCGCCCGGCTTCTGGAGGTCCGTCGGCATCTTGTAGCTCGCCGGCAGGATGATCGACTGGTACGTCATCTGCGCAGTGAGGTACGGGAAGAGGCCGTTCGGCGCTGCGAGGTCGAAGCGCACGGCGTTTCGGCCGTCTGCGCGTACCGAGCGGATGACGCCCTTGTACGAGGACTGGGCCTGCGAGTCCGGCCCGAGCAATCGCCTGAACGTGGCAACGACGTCGGCGACCGTCATCGGCTTGCCGTCGTGGAACCGGACGCCCCGGCGAATCTGGAACGTCCAGGTTCGTCCGCCGCGACTGGGCTTCCAGGAGGTCGCCAGACGGGGCCGTAGGACGGCGTTCTTGTCGGCGAAAGTGAGCTGCTCGCCGGAGATCTGGGTGACGCTGATTGCCGCAAGTGTCTGGAGCAGGGGCGGCTCCAGCGACGCGTCGATCGACGCAGTACCGATACGGATCGTGCCACCACGCTGGCCGATGTCCATCGGCCTGGCCATCGGCCTCGAGATCGCTGCCTGGGCCGGCCCTGCGAGCAGTCCGAGGAACGGGAGCGAAATGCCGAGCACGGAGCCACGCTGGATCAGCTCCTTCCGGGACAGAGTGCCCGCCCGATACTCGTCGATCAGCTCGTTCTCGAGCTCGCCCGCGGTGCGACGATAGGCCTCGATCTCTTCGTTGGGATAACGCATGAAGCTCCTCTCCCGGTCGAAGATCAGTAGGGGGTTAGCTTTCCCGGTCCTCCGCCACAATGCAAGCTGAGAAACGTAAAGCCATGTCCGATCTCAAGGGTAACCCTTCCCGCCCGGTGGCCGCCTCTGAATTTTCGCGAGAGGAGACCTACCGCGCCACCCGGCTGCCCGTCGACCGCGCGTCGACGCTGATCCCGGACGCATACACGTCGCCCGAGTTCCACGCGCTCGAGCTCGAGAGGATCTTCGGCAGCTCGTGGGTCCCCGTGTGCGTGACGGACGAGGTCGCCGACCCCGGGAGCTTCGTGGTCGTCGACGTTTCCGGGCGCTCGCTGATCGTCTGCCGGAACCGCTCCGGCGAGCTTCGCGCGCATCACAATTTCTGCCGGCATCGGGGGACGAAGCTCTGCGAGACGGCCCACGGAACGGTCGAGCGCTTCTTCCAGTGCCCGTACCACGCCTGGGCGTACGACCTGGACGGCGTGCTCCTGGGGACGCCCTTGTTCACGCCGGAGGCGGGAATCCCGGCCGACCAGGAGGACGCGTTCGACATGTCGGGCGTGCGGGCGTTCGACAAGGCGGACTTCGGTCTCCATCCCGCGCGGGTCGACTCGTGGGGTTGCATCGTGTTCTGTCTGCCTCGACCCGGACGCACCGGGCTTGCTCGACGAGCTCGGGGATCTCCCCGAGCGGCTGGCAGGTCACCGCCTCGAGGAGCACCAGCTCCTGCGGCGGGTCGAGTACTCGATCGCGGCCAACTGGAAGCTCGTCGGCGAGAACTTCATGGAGTACTACCACCTGCCGTGGGTTCATCCAGGGCTCGTCAAGGTGTCCCCGCTCAAGGCGCACTACCGCTGGCAGGGCTCCGGGATGTACATGGGCTTCTGCACGACTCCGATCGCGGCGAACACGGACGACGGCGGCTGGCAGGGTCTGCCCGCGCTCTCGACGCTGAGCGAGGAAGACCGCCAGAGCGCGCGGTTCGCATGGCTCTTCCCCAATCTCGCGCTGAACGCGCTCCCCAACCACACGTTTCTCATGCTCGCGCGGCCGACGGAGGCCGGGCGGACGGAGGAGACGACGTATCTCCTCTCGCATCCCGAGTCGATCGCCGGCGCGGGGGACGCGATCGACGAGGAGGTGGAGACGCTGATCAGCTTCTGGGACGAGGTCAACCGCGAGGACATCGGGATCGTCGAGCGGGTTCAGCAGGGCGTTTCCGACACCGCCTATACCGGCGGAAGAATGTGCTACCGCTTCGAGGAGTCGGTGCACCGGTTTCAGAACATGGTCGTCGACCGGATGGTCGGGGTGCGGCGCGTTCCCGCTGGTGACGCGGAACCTGGCTTGCAGCCAATGTTTCCGTCCCGGTAGCACCCCGGCTGACGGCGCTTCTCGAACCTTGTCCATGGGGCCCGCGCGGCGGTCTCGGTCGTGCCTCGGTCCCGGCCGCGGACGCCGTTGCCCTAGCCACAGCGCCGCTGACTCCCTAGGGTTGTTGGTGTCCCCACTCCCCCGCCTGGGCGCGGGTGGGGCTGCGGCGTTCCCCGAGGGGGGCAACGACCCGTAGTCGCCTGTCCCTCACTCGTGCCCAGGTCCCCCTTTGGCTTCGCCGTCGAGTCGCCGACGCTGCGGCTACGTCTCCGCCGCGAGCGCGAAGAAGGTTCCGAGCACGCGCGCGCCCGCCGGGTGGTCGGCGTTCGACTCCTCGGGATGAAACTGCGTGCCCCACCAACCCCGCTCCGGGGCCGCGAACGCCTGCACCGCGCACGCCTCGCTCGACGCGAGCACTCGGAAGCCGTCCGGCAGGGGCCCGATCTCGTCGGTGTGGTCCTGGAAGACGACCGGATCCTCTGGAAAGTCGCGCATGAGGTCGCGGCGATCCTCGACGCGAATCGGGAGGAACCCGTGCTCCACGCTCTTTCCGACCTCGATCTCGCTCCCTGCGAACGTCGCGAGCAGCTGCATGCCTCCGCAGATACCGAGCGTGGGACGCTTCGCCGCGCGAACGGCTGCTCCCAGAGCATCGAGCTCGGCGGGATCGCGGCTCGACCAGGCGGCGGTCGAGCCGCTGAGGACGATCGCGTCTGCGCGCGCAAGGCGACGAGCGTCGACCTCTTCGTAGTGCGAGACCTCCACGTCGGCTCCGGAAACCGCCGTCAGCTGCTCTCGGAGTCGCGCGTAGTTCTGCGCGCGAGCGTCGGTCATGTCGGAGCGTCGCTCGGTGAAGACGAGCTCGACCGTCATGACCGCGCGAGGATACTGGCGGGCGTGGACTCCCACCCGAGCTCTTTCGAGAGCTCGTCGGCGGCCACCTGAACCCGCCGGCCGGCTTCGTCGACGCGTCCCGTGAGCCGGAACTTCGGTGCCGAGAGGGTGACCGCGGCGACGACCCGGCCGCGAAAGTCGCGGACGGGGGCTGCCACCGCCACCAGCCCGGGCTCCCGCTCCTCGTCGGATAGCGCGTAGCCACGCGCCCGAGCGGCGACGAGGCGTTCCCACAGCTCCTCGACGTTCTGTGGCCCACGGGGATGTTCCCGCCGAAACGCCGCGTCGGGAAGCAGGCGACCGAGATCGCCGCGCGGGTGATCGATCAGGAGGGCGTACCCGGCCGGGGAGCAGGCGGCCGGGACGGTGCGACCGACCCAGCTGAGCGCTTGCACGGCCTGTGCGGGAGACTCTGACATCACCGTGAGCACGTCGTCGCCCTCGAGAACGGACAGATAGGCGTTCTCTTCGAAGGTCGTGACGAGCTCCTCGAGGCACCGCGGGGCGCTGTCCGCGAGCCTCCGGTCCCCGGCGGCGGCCGCGAGCGTGAACATGCGCCACCCGAGGCGGTACGCGAGCGTCTCGGGATCTCGCTCGACGAGGCCCAGGTCGGCGAGGACCTTCAGCGTGCGCGAGACCTGGCTCTTCTCACGGCCGACGAGCTCGGCGATGCGGGTGACCCCGAGCTCGCCGCCGCCCTCGAGGGCGAGGAGGATCGCAATTCCGCGTCTCAGACCGGTTGCAGACTCGGCGCGCATGTGTACATAATGCCAACTCCAGTTGTTGTAAGAGCAACATAGAGAGGAGATCGACGCGATGGCCGAGAAGCAGGGGCTGCTGGAGCGGCTCGAGCAAGGCCCGGTGATCTGCGCGGAGGGGTATCTCTTCGAGCTCGAGCGCAGGGGCTACCTGCAGGCGGGCGCCTTCGTCCCGGAGGTCGTCCTCGAGCACCCAGAGCTCGTCGCCCAGCTGCACCGCGAATTCGTGCACGCGGGCTCGGACGTCGTCGAGGCGTTCACGTACTACGCCCACCGCGAGAAGCTGAGGATCATCGACAAGGAGCACCTCCTCGAGGAGATGAACCGCGGCGCGCTCGCGATCGCGAAGGAGGTCGCGGACGAGACGGGCACGCTGCTCGCGGGCGACATCTGCAACACGAACGTGTTCGTCGGGGACGACGCTTCGCGGCGGACCGTCCGCGAGATGTTCGAGGAGCAGGTCTCCTGGGCAGTCGAAGCGGACGTGGACTTCGTCATCGGAGAGACCTTCGGCTGGGGCGAAGAGGCGCTCATCGCCCTCGACGTCATCAAGGCGGCGGAACTGCCGGCCGTCATCACGTTCGGCGTCCATCGCGAGGAGGACACGCGGGAAGGCTGGCCGGTGGAGGAGGCCTGCAAGCGGCTCGAGGACGCGGGAGCCGACGTCGTCGGGATGAACTGCATCCGCGGCCCTGCGACGATGTTGCCGCTACTCGAGCGAATCCGAGCGAGCGTGACGACGCATGTCGCTGCGCTGCCCGTTCCCTACCGCACGACCGAGGAGACACCGAGCTTTGCGTCGCTTCGAGATCCCGACTGCGACCTCATCCCCGGCGATCGGCCGTTCCCCTCCGCCCTCGACCCCTTCACCTGCAACCGGTACGAGCTCGAGGACTTTGCCCGCAAGGCGCATGCGCTCGGCGTCGACTACCTCGGTGTCTGCTGCGGCGCCGGACCGCACCACATCCGAGCCGTCGCCGAGGGGCTCGGCCGCACCCCGCCGGCAAGCCGGTTCTCACCTGACATGTCGAAGCACGCCTTCTTCGGCACGGACGCGCGCGTTCCGGACGAGTACAAGGAGTACGCCGCGAAGCTCTGAGCTGGCCTCAAGCCCGCCGTGTCGGCGGTCGATAGCGTCTGAGGATGGCTTCCCGCCTCGCATTTGCCGCCGTGCTCGCGGCCGGCCTGCTCGTGTCCGGCTGCGGAGGCGCCGGGCCTGCGGGAGTTCCCGAGGCGGCGAGCCTCGCGCCGGCCGACGCTGTCGTCTTCGCGACGATCACGACCGACGACGACTCGTCGCAGTGGCAGAAAGCTGAAGCGGTTCTCGAGCGTGTCCCGGGAGTGCGCGACGGCTTGGTCAGCGCGATCCAGCAAGGGTTGACCGACGAAGGGCTCGATTGGGAGACGGATGTCGCTCCTGCCGTCGGCGACGAGGTAGTGATCGTCGCCACTGCGAAGCTCCGACCGATCGTCCTGGTCGAGCCGGAGAGCGAAGAGAAGCTCGTGGCGCTCCTCGCGAAGAGCGACGAGGAGACCGTCCGCGGCGACGTGGAAGGTCGGGTCGCGATCGCGGAGAAGGAGGCGGACCTCGCGGAGTACCGCGCGGCCCTCGAGCGGGGGACGCTCGAGGGTGACGAGTCGTTCGCTGCCGGGCTGGACGCCCTTCCGGACGAGAGCCTCGGCCTCGTCTGGGTGGACATCACCGCCTTGACGGACGAGATCGGCTCCTTCTTCGAGCAGGCGACGCAGGAAGATGTCGAGCTCGGCATCGACTGGCTGTCGGCGGCTGTCTCGGCGGACGACGACGGGCTGCTCGTCGCGATGGGCGCGCGCACTCCTGGTGGAGGCGACACGCACTACGAGCCGGAGCTCTTCCGCCGAGTGCCCACCGATGCCGTCGCCGCTCTCTCCTTTGGCGGAACTCAGGGAGCGCTCGACCGCCTCCAGGGTCAGGTCGACGTCGACGCGCTGTCGAAGACGATCGAGGATGCGACGGGCGTGTCGCTCGACGGCCTCGTCGACGCGCTCTCCGGCGAAGGGGTGCTGTACGTGCGACCGGGCGGGGAGGACTTCCCCGAGCTGACGCTGGCTCTCGCGCCGCCGAACCCGGACAAGACCTGGGACACGGTCGACCGCCTCGTCCGCAAGCTCGCCGCGGAGACGCAGGTCGAGGTCACGACGAGCGTGGAGAACGGGCTCGAGGTCTCGAAGGTCGTCTCCGAGGGCGTCACCGTTCGCTATGCACGCCTCGATGCCGACACGGTCGTGCTGACGACCGGCCAGGATGCCCTTGCAGTTCTTTCCGGCGCACGGCCCCAAGCTCGCCGACTCGGACGACTTTCTACGCGCCGCGGAGGACGTCGGGCTCGAAGACCGCACCAAGGGCTTTGTCTACGTCGACGTGGACGGGATGCTGCCGCTGATCGAGAACCTGGCCGGCGAGAGCATTCCCGCCGGACGTACGTGATGGCGTGGCAGCCGTCGACTCGCTCGTCTTCCAGACCTCCGGCGACGGCGACACGACGCGCGTCAGCGGCTTCGTCCGCATCCCGAGCTTAGCTCAGATACGCGGCCGCGCCGCGCTTGAAGAGCCCGCGCGCGATCACCAGCCGCTGGATCTCGCTCGTCCCTTCCCAGATCCGGTCGACGCGGAGCTCGCGGTAGAAGCGCGCGGCCGGGTTCTCGACCATGTACCCGCGTCCGCCGAAGACCTGGAGCGCCCGGTCGGCAACGCGGTTGGCCATCTCCGAGGCGAAGAGCTTCGCCATCGCGACCTTGCCGTGGACGACGCGGCGGTCCTCGAGCGTGTCGAAGGCGTTCGCGGCGTGGTAGGTCAGCAGGCGAGCCGCGAGGAGCTCGGTCAGCGAGTCGGCGAGCGGGAACGCGACCCCCTGGTGCTCGGAGAGCCGTGTGCCGAAGGCTTCGCGCTCCTGCACCCATTCGCTTGCAACGTCGAGAAGGCGGGTCGCCGCGCCGCAGCAGCGCGCGGCGATGAAGAGCCGCTCGACCGTGAACCACTCGCGGGCGCCGTCGCCTCCACCCTCGGGGATGCGATTCGCCTCGGGAACGCGGCAGTCGCGAAAGACGATCTCGGGATGCACGTCGACGTACGGGTCGTGGAGGAAGCGCGGGGTGCGCACGATCTCGAGCCCGGGAGTGTCCGGCTCGACGACGAACAAGAGCTGCTCGTCGCCCGAGACGGCGAGGACGAGGTAGAAGCCGGGGTCGCCCTCGCTCGTCACGAACCACTTCTCGCCGTTCAGCACCCACTCGTCACCGTCCCGGACGGCCGTCGTGGCAATGCGTGCGACATCCGAGCCGGCGCCCGGCTCCGTCACCGCCCAGGCCTCCCGGTACTCGCCGCGTGCGACCGGTGCGACGAAGCGCTCGATCTGCTCGGGAGTCGCCAGCTCGAGGAGCTCGCGCGGCCCGCGGTCCACCACCGCGAAGCCGAGACCGTTCGTCGCCCGCCCGGACTCCTCCTCGATCGCGACCTGGCCGAGCATGTTGAGGTCGCGGCCGCCGAGCTCCGGGGGCATGTTGAGGACGCCGAAGCCCGCCGCGCGCGCCTTGCGGCGTAGCTCCTCGACCTCGCCGGGGTCGATCGTGCCCCGTTCCGCGATCCGGTCCTCGACGGGATAGACCTCCCTCTCGACGAATTTCCGGACCTGCTCCTTCAGCTCGCGGACGTCCTCGGGGAGCTCGGGCACGACCACGGCGCGATGCTAGAGACTGCGAATCGCCGATGCGTCGCTCCGTCGCTCCGATCTACGGGCTCATCTTCCTCGAGACGCTCGTCTGGATAGCGATGGTGCCGTTGGCCCCGACCTTCGCCGAGGAGCTCGGGCTGTCGGGCGTCGAGACGGGGATGATCCTCGCCTCGACCAGCCTGACGGCGCTCGTCGTCGCCCTGCCCCTCGGCCAGCTCGCCGATCGCATCGGCGCGCGCGGAGTGACGATCGTGTCCGCCGCCCTCTTCACGCTCGCGACGCTCGGCCAGGGTCTCGCGAACGAGTTCTGGACGCTCCTGCTCGCACGCGGCGCGTTCGGGCTCGCGTTCGGGGCCCTGTGGGGAGCGGGGGCCGCGTGGCTCTCGGACTCGCTGACCGAGGAGCGGCGCGCGGGAGCACTGGCCGCGGCGGCCACCGTCGCCGGGCTCGGCTTCACGACCGGGCCGGTGTTCGCCGGCACGGTTGCGGATCGCTTCGACAGCGGCACGCCGTTCCTGATCCTTGCGGTTGCGGCCGCGTTCGTCACCGCTGCGCTCGTCATCGCCGCGCCTGCGGCGACCGGAGAAGTGACCAGGCAGCCGCTGCGTGACGTCGTACGCGCAGCAAGACGGGACGAGCTCGTGCTGGCGGCGATCGGGATCATCGTGGTGATCGGGATCGTCGGCGGCGGAGTCAACCTGCTCGTGCCGCTCCAGCTCCGCGAGAACGACGTCTCGGCCGGCCAGATCGGGCTCCTGTTCTCGGCTGCCTCGGCGGTCTACACGATCACGAGCGCCGTCGTCGCCCGGCTCGGCGAGCGCTCGGCGACGCTGCGGGTCGGCGGCGTTGCGGCGCTCTTCACGGGCCTCACGATCGTCCTCGTCCTGGCGTCGAGCTCGACCCTCGCCGCGGTCGCGTTCATCCTCCTGCGTGCGCCGTTCTGGTCGACGATGGACACGATCATCTACCCGCTCGCAGCCGCCGGGGCGCATCGGTCGGCGCTGGGCCGGGGCTCGGTCATGGGGCTTCTCACGGTTGGCTGGGCGAGCGCCTCCACCGTCGGTCCGCTGATCGCAGGTGCGATCGCCGACGGGCTGAGCGCGGAGGTTGCGTACGCGGTGATGATCGCCTGCTGCGCTGCGCTCGGCATCTGGTTGCTGCGGATGACACCCAGGCGCGAGCCGACTGCGCACGTCGACCTCGATCGTCTCTACGGAGCCGACACCCTCGACGAGCTCCGCGGCGAGTACGAGCGAATCGCGTCCGCGTACGACGACGAGCTGATCGACGGTATGGGCTATCGCTCTCCAGCTGCCGTCGCCGGGGTCGCGCGCAGGCTTCTTCCCGCAGATGCGAAGATCCTCGACGTCGGCGCGGGCACGGGCTTGCTCGGCGTCGCGCTCGCCGACGCGGGTTTCGCCTCGCTCGACGGCCTCGATCTCTCGCCGGCGATGCTCGCCGAGGCCGAGCAGAAAGGCATCTACGGCGAGCTCCGCGAAGGGCGGCTCGGCGACGAGCTCGACTACGAGTCCGGCGTCTTCGACGGCGTCGTCGCCGCAGGAGTGCTCACGGCGGGTCACGCGCCCGCGGCCTGCCTCGACGAGCTCGTTCGGATCACGCGCCCGGGCGGCCACGTCATCTTCACGCTCCGCTCCGATCAGCGTCTCCCCGGCTACGACGAAAAGATGGCAGAGCTCTCCGACGCAGGCCGCTGGGAGACGGTGGAGCGTGGAGACGAGTTCCAGGCGCTTCCCACCGGCGAGCCGGAGGTGCTCGTCCGCGTCTGGGCGTTCCGCGTCCTGTGATTGCGGCTCAGCCGCCGGCAGTCGCTGCCGCGGTGGGAGCCCCGATAGCTTCCTTTCGCGCAGCGAACGCATACCCGAGCGTGTAGGCCATGACGTAGGAGACGAGCCTCGTGGTCACGCCTCCGTACCACGCCGTGTCCACCAGCGGGTTCAAGCACACGACGTCGAAGCCGACGATGTTCGATCGAGCGGCGATGACCTGGACGCACTCGCGAAATTCCTGGAGCGTGAATCCGCCCGGCTCCGGCAGCACCGTGCCCGGCACGATCGACCAGTCGAAGAAGTCCGTGTCGACGGTCAGGTAGACGTTCTTTCCAGCCGGAACGCGTTCGGCCACGGCCTGAGCCGGGCCCTTCTCGTGCATCTCGGACCCGGGGACGACGACGCTCCCGATCTTGTCGGCGGCGTCCAAGGAGGCCCGCGAGACGAAGTTCCTGATCCCGAGCTGCGTGATGCCGTCGACGAAGGGGAGCTCCGAGATCCGGTGGATCGGGCTCGAATGCGAGTACGGAGAGCCGGCGACCGTGTCGCGTGTGTCGAAATGGGCGTCGAACTGGATGACGTCGATGTCTCCCCACGGTTCCATGCCCCGGACGAGCGGGAACGCGATCGAGTGGTCGCCGCCGACACTGACCAGCATGGCCTCGCGTGCGGCGATCTGACGTGCCACCTCTGTCGTCGTTGCGATGAAGCTTCTGAGGTCGCCGACGGGGATTACGACATCGCCGATATCGGCCATCGTCACGCCCGCGAGGTACTCCTTCCCGTCGTCCAGGCAGATGAAGCCGACACACGGCTTCGACGCGTCCGGAGGGCCGTCGAACGGGTTTCCGCCGTAGAAGAACGTCGGGTTGGCGCGCACGGCGTTCGGCCCCTGCGACTGCCCGACGCGGCAGTACGGGATGAGCGAGCCTTGGTCGTAGGGCACGCCGAGGAGCGCCACGTCGTGGTCGAACGAGGCAAGGTCGCACTGCGGCGCGCCGAAGAAGCTGTGCGGCGGGATCGCGACGAGCGGAGAGGAGGGCCGAGCTCCGTCCAGGTCTGCATGTGGTCCGTTTTCGGTCGCCATCTCCGCTCCTTTTCTTCGAGCCGCCTACCCGGCCGCGGCTAGCGCGGCTTCGAGGCTGGGCGTGTCCGAGAGCAGCTTCTTCGTGTAATCGGCCTGCGGATCGTCGAGCACCCGGTCGACGAGACCGCGTTCCACGATCCGACCCTCGCTCATGACCACGACCTCCTGCGAGAGCGTGCGGATGAGCGCGAGGTTGTGCGTGACGAAGAGCAGTCCGATGTCGAGCTCGCGTTGGAGCTCGGCGAGGACGTCGATGATCGCGGCCT
Source organism: uncultured Actinomycetes bacterium (assembly GCA_963789655.1). Taxonomy (GTDB): domain Bacteria; phylum Actinomycetota; class Thermoleophilia; order Gaiellales; family Gaiellaceae; genus GMQP-bins7. The sequence continues at coordinate 212,530 of CAWBLH010000005.1, read as the reverse complement.
GCACCGAGACGTCTAGCGCGGAGGTGACCTCGTCGCAGACGAGCAGCTGCGGCTCGGCGATCAGCGCGCGGGCGATCGCGACGCGCTGGCGTTCACCGCCCGAGAGCTGATGGGGATAGCGGTCGAGGCAGGTGGTCGAGAGCTGCACGCGATCGAGCGCATCGGTTATCCGACGATGGGCGTCGCCCGCGCGAGGGTCGAAGAAGAGCCTGAGCGGCTGGCCGACGATCTGGGAAATCGTCTTCCGCGGGTTGAGGGAGTTGTACGGGCTCTGGAACACGTACTGGATCTCCCGTCGCTCGTTCGTATTTCGCGCCCGCGAGCCCGGCGGCAGCGGCTGTCCCCGGTAGGCGATCGCCCCCGAGTAGGCCGTGTGCAGGCCGGCGATGCACCGCGCAAGCGTTGTCTTGCCCGAGCCGGATTCGCCGACGAGCGCGAGACACTCGCGAGGCCTGATCACGAGCTCGACGCCGTGGAGGACGTGGAGGATGCCGTACCAGGCGTCGACCTCGCTGACGGTGACGAGCGCATCCTCGTCCTCGATCTCCGGCCGGGCCGTTGCCGCGGGCCGCGCGGCGATCGCGTCGCGCATGACATCGTCATGCCGGATGCAGCGGACGACATGGTCGTCGGCGACAGCTTCTAGGGGAGGTGGGGCGGCGCTGCAGTCGTCTATCGCGTACGGGCAGCGCGGGGCGAAGAAGCACCCCGGCGGCCGGTGACCCGGTCGTGGTGCCGTGCCGGGGATGCCGACGAGTGCGTGAGCGCCTGACAGCTCCGGGATCGCCTCGACGAGTCGACGAGTGTAGGGATGGGCCGAGAGCCGGAACAGCGTCCCGGTCGGCCCGACTTCCGCGAGCCGACCCGCGTAGAGGACGGCGACGCGCGTCGCCAGGGTCGCGACGACGGCGAGATCGTGGCTCACGTAGACGGCCGCGACGCCGTGCAGCGCGCACAGATCCCGCACCGTCTCGAGGACGTGCGCCTGCGTGGTGACGTCGAGCCCGGTCGTGGGCTCGTCGAGCACGATCACCCGCGGCCGGTTGGCGAACGCCATTGCGAGCGCCACCCGCTGCTGCTGCCCGCCGGACAACTGGTGCGGGTACCGCCGGAGAAACGTGTCGTCGCTCGCGAGCAGCACCTCGCCGAGGACCTCGACGATCCGTGCACGCCGCTCCTCGTCCGATGCGCCGAATCCGTGCTCGCTCAGCGTCTCATCGAGCTGCGTGCCGATCCGCATCGCGGGGCTCAGCGCCGAGGCGGGATCCTGCGGCACGTAGGAGACCAGCTTGCCGCGCAAGCGCTGGCGCTCGATCGGGGGGAGGGGGAGGATGTCGCGGCCCTCGATTCGCACCTCGCCGCGAGCGATGTGCGCGCCGCGGCGGGTGTGGCCGAGGAGGGCGAGGCCGACCGTCGTCTTGCCCGAGCCCGACTCGCCGACAAGGCCGAGCACCTCGCCGGCATCGACCTCGAAGGTGATTCCCTCGACGATGTCCTCCCGTGCGCCGTAGTCGATCTCGACGCGGAGATCGACGAGCTCGAGGGCGGGAGCGACAGTGCTCATTCGCGACCTGCTCGGCCGCGATCGATGCCGATGGCGGCGCGGGAGATGCCGTCCCCGATCAGGCTGGTGCCGATCGTCAGCAGCGCGATCGCGATCACGGGCAGCAGCACCGGCCAAGGCTGGATGGTGAGCCCGTTTCGGTTCTCGTTGATCATCAGCCCCCAGTCGGCAGCCGGAGGCTGGAGGCCGAAGCCGAGGAAGCTGAGACCGGCCACGACCGCGACGTTGAACGTCAGGCGCAGGGTCGTCTCGACGATGAGCGGGCTCGTGATGTTGGGAAGCACCTCGCTGAACAGGATCCGGCGGCGGGGGACACCGATCGCCTCGGCGGCGCGCACGAAGTCCCGCTGCACGACCTCGACGGCAGCTCCGCGAGTGACGCGTGCGGCGCGGGGCATCGTCGTGAGCCCGACTGCGAGCACCAGGAGCCAGAGCTCGGGACCGACCGTCGCCGCGAGGACGAGCGCGAACACGATCTGTGGCAGGGAGAGCAGGACGTCCATGCTGCGCATGAGCAGGTCGTCGAGCCTTCCGCGGGAGTACGCCGCCAGCAGGCCGACGACGACTCCGAGCGTGACGCCGATCGCGGTCGAGAGGCCCGAGAGGATGAGAACGGAGACGCCACCGGAGAGAAAGCGGCTGAGCACATCGCGTCCGAGGTCGTCCGTCCCGAACCAGGTCTCGCTCGAGGGCGGCGCGTAGGGGAGCTGACCCTCGACTCCTTGATCGGGCTCGTAGGGAGCGATGAACGGCCCGATCAATGCGATCCCGACGATGAGGAGCGTGATCCCGAGCCCGATCTTCGTGCGGTGCTGCGTCCAGGCGGTCGAGACGAGAAGCCGCCACGGGCGCCCCGGCTTCGCCTCGAGGTCGATCTCGAGCGGCTCGACGACCGCGATGTCGCTCACGAGAGGGACGTCCGCAGGCGGGGGCTGACGAGGATCGTCGCGAGGTCTGCGAGTAGGTTGAGGATGACGTAGAGCATTGCGATCAGGAGCGCGACCGCCTGCACGACCGGCATGTCTCGGGCACGAACCGAGTCGACGAGGAGGAGGCCGACACCCTGGTAGTTGAAGACCGCCTCCACGACGACGATGCCGCCGGCGAGGTAGGCGAGGTTCAGCGCCGTGACCTGAAACGTCGGCGCGAGCGCGTTGGGAACAGCGTGACGCCAGAGGACTCGTTGCTCTGGCAACCCCTTCAGCCTCGCCATCTCCACGAAGTCGCTCTCGAGGATCTCGACCGTCGACGCGCGCATGATCCGCGCCGTGTAGGGGACGACCGCGATGACGAGCGTGATCACCGGCAGGATCAGCTCCTTCGGGTAGTTCCAGGGACCCACGCCCGGCTCGGTCACTGCCACCGCCGGCAGCCACTGGAAGAGCGTCGTCGCGAAGATGACCGCGAGCGTGATGCCGACGACGAACTCCGGGAGTGACGCAAGGCCGAGAGTCGTGACCGAGGTCACCTGGTCGAACTTGCTATCCCGGCGGCGGGCGCTCGCGGCGCCGAGCGCGATTCCGAGCGGAACGCTGATCAGAGCTGCGATGAGCATGAGGAAAAGCGAGTAGACGAGTCGCTCGCCGAGCACCTCCGTAACCGGCAGGCCGTTCGCCAACGACGTGCCGAGATCGCCGGTCAGCACCCCGGAGATCCAGTCCCAGTACTGCGCGACCACCGACTTGTCGAGCCCGAGCTGCCGTCGAAGCTCTGCCAGGGACTCGGGCGTTGCGCTCCGTCCGAGGATGGAGCGCGCAGCGTCGCCGGGAAGCGCCTGCGTTGCGGCGAAGATCATCACGGACGTGACGAACAGCGTCACGAGACCGAGAAGCAGTCGCCGGATAACGAAGCCTGTCAGTCCGTGCATCGGCGTGGCGAACGGGTGGGTGCCGGGCGTGGGCCCGGCACCCGCTGCCGCTCAGACGAAGTAGATGGACCTGAACCCGTTGCCGTATTTGTTGAGGTTGAGCGTCCCGCGATCGACCTTGTAGCCGCCGATCTTGGCCGAGTGCCCGTCCGTCAGGTTCTTGAAGCCCCAGATGATGAGCCCGCCGTCGTTGTACTCCATCCGCTGCATCTCCCGGATGATCTCGGCGCGCTTCTTCTCGTTCACGGTCGCGAGCGCCTGGCGATAGAGCCTTTCGAACCTTGGGTAGCCCGGATAGGCCTCCCAGTGCGTCTCGTTGAACGGCGCCGTCTTGAGGACGCCGGTGGCTGCCTGGAGCAGGTAGTTGCGCGTTCCCCAGTAGTCCGCCGAGAACGGCCACTTCAGGTACTGGTCGCCGTAGATCGTCCCGCCGTCGACGTTCTTGACGGTGACGTTCACGCCGCCTGCCTTGGCGTTCTGGGCGAAGATCGTCGCGCCCTCGACCATCCCCGTGTCCGCGGGGCTGGTGATCAGCTCGACGCTCAGGTTCTCCTGTCCCGCCTGCCTCAGCAACGACCGTGCTTGCTCGGGGTCGTACCTGCGCTGCGGGAACTCGTCACCCGCGTAGGCGGGATCGAACGGCCCGTAGACGTCGTTACCGATCCGCCCGAAGCCGGACAGACCCTGCTGCACGACCTGCGGTCGGTTGATGAGCAGCCGGAAAGCCCGTCGGACCCGCACGTCGTTGAACGGGGGCGTCGTGAGATTCATGCAGAGCGGCGTCCATGCCCCCGTCTGCGCCGTATAGATCTTCAGGTTGCTCCGCCGCCTGACGACGGGCACCTGGGCGAACGGCACATCCGCCATGGCCTCGATCTGCCCGGACAGGAGCGCGTTCACCTTCGCCGCGTCGGAGGGGAAGTTGATGATCCGCACCTGATCGAAGTACGGCTGACCGGAGCGCCAGTAGTTCTTGTTGGCCTCGTGCACGCTTTCCCGGCCGGGATTGAAGCTCTTCACCGTGAACGGCCCGGTCCCGATGTACTGCAGCGGCCCCTTGCCCACAGCATTCGGCTGGTAGCCCTTCGGGACGACGCCCTGGAAGTACTGGGCGAAGGCCTCCTGGAGCGTGACGTCCGCCCGCGACAGGGTGAGCCGGATAGTGCGGTTGTCGAGCTTCTTGATCCGCTTCAGGTCGATCGCGCCGAAGGCCGCGTTGCCGAACAGCTTCAGCTTCGCGTTCTTCGTGCGCTGGATCGAGTAGATGACGTCGTCGATGTTCATCGTCTTGCCGTTGTGGAACTCGATGCCGCTCTTGATGCGGATCAAGTACTGGTTGGCCTTCTCGGCCTTGAGCTCCTCGGCCAGGCTCATCTGGATCCGGCCTCGCTCGTCGAAGTACGTGAGCGTGTCGAAGGTCGCGACGAGCCGGGCGATGTCCGACTTGGCGACGATGTGCTGGCCGTCGATGAAGTCGGTCGACCCGCCCGAGGTCGCCTGACGGAACGTTCCTCCTCGACGTATCTTCGTCGCTCCGAACGCCGCTTCCGTCAGCGGGCCGAAGGCAGCTCCGGCGGACACGACGATCCCGAGTGCTGCCGCTCGTCGGAGAAGGTCATCACGGGTCATGCCGCGTTCGACTTCGCGACTCAGTGCTTCGTCGGCCGTTGGCATCGGCGTCCTCCTCGTGGTGTTCACGGCCATGTGCGGCCGTCTCAACGGGCCATTCAACTCCAGTGCTCGCCGAAAGGCAAGGAGGGCGGGCTGAATTTACGAAGTGACAGGCTCGGGCATCGCCAGGACTGCCTCGAGCACCACGAGAGTAGGCCCCGGTGTCGCGAGCGCCCAGCTCGAGGTCGCCCGCGAGCTCGTCGACGGATGAGCGCCGTGCCGGAATGTCGTACGCGGTGGCGAGTGCGAGGAGGTCCGGATGCTCGAGATCGACGCCGGCGTGCTCGAACCCGGAGCCGTGCTGGTATTCGCGGAGGATCCCGTACCCGCCGTCATCGATCACCAACAGGGCAGCGTCGAGCTTGTGCTGCTTCGCGGTGGCGAGCTCGGCGATGCCGTACTGGAAGCCGCCGTCACCGGCGATGGCGAGGACGGGCTGGTCGCGGAGCGCTGCGGCTGCTCCGAGAGCTGCGGGCCACGCGTAGCCGAGGGTGCTCGATCCAGCGGGATAGAGAAACCGTCGAGGCTCGTCGGCGCGCAGGTACCAGCAGGCGGTGTAGGCGAGGATCGTCGAGTCCCACGCGGCCGCGGCACCTTCGGGGAGCGCCTCGTCGACGATCGCGAGGACGTCGAGGGCGAGCGGCTGCGCCTGCGCGCGTCAACCCCTGCTCCACGCTCGCTTGGACCCGGGACGCGCGCGCTGCGCCGTCCCGGACGTACGCGCTGCGTACACGCTCGAGGAGCGCCTGGAGGGTCGCCTTCGCATCGCCCGGAAGCGCAAGCGCGGGAAGGTTGAGGCCGATGCGCTCGGGAGCTGCGTCGATCTGGATCAGCGTGCCGTCGAGGCGGAGTCGAAACCCATCGGTCACGTCGTAGCCGAGCCAGGACCCGACGACGAGGACGACGTCGGCGCCGGCGACGAGCTCCCGGTGCGCCGCGTCGTCCCACGCGCTTCCGGCGGCGAGCTCGTGTCGCTCTGGGAACGCGCCCTTGCCCGTGTACGTGGTCGCCACCGGAGCGTCGAGCCGGCCCGCGAGCTCGAGGAGCTCCGCAGTGGCCGCAGAGCGCACGGCCCCGCCACCGGCGACGATCAGGGGTCGCTCCGCTGCTTCGAGCAGCGCGGCCGCTTCGTCGAGCGCGTCGACGGACGGAGTCGCTCGCGCACCCGGGCTGCCGTCGAGCTCGCCGACTGCCTCGTCTCCAGCCGGAGCCAGCAGGACGTCGTACGGCACCTCCACGTAGACCGGCCCTTGCGGCGCCGTCGCGGCCCGCCGCCACGCCTCGGCGAGGACCTCGGGGATCTCGTTCGCGCTCTCGGCACGCCCGGTCCACTTCACGAGCGGCGCGAACGAGGCCGACTGGTCAGGTGTCTCGTGCAGGTGACCTCGTCCCTTTCCCATGCCTTCGAGGCGAATCTGGCTGGAGACGATCACGAGGGGGACGAACGCGGTGAACGCTTCCATGAGCGGGGCGAGAGTCATGAACGCGCCCGGGCCGGTCGACACGACGAGCGGTGTGGGTCGGCCGGTGACGCGTGCGTACCCGTCCGCCGCGAAGCCCGCGTTGAGCTCCTGTCTGAACCCGAGCACGCGGAGGTCCGTCGTGCGCATGCCCTCCCAGATCGGCAAGGCATGGACGCCCGGGATCCCGAAGACGACATCTGCTCCGAGCGCGGCGAAGCTCTCGGCGACCGCGTGGCCGCCGATGCGCGTCGCAGCCTTCGTCTTCGCCACGCACGAACCATAAGGTTCACCCGTGACCGACTGGAAGGGCATCGTCGTCCCCGAGCTCGCCGAGCTCGGCCCGGCGGATGCCGGCGGCAGCGCGGAGATCGTCGAGCGGCACGGCCTCGACGAGGTCGTGAAGCTGCACTGGAACGAGAACGTCTTCGGCCCGCTTCCGGGCGTGCTCGACGCGGTGCGAGACGAGCTCGACGACGCGTGGATGTATCCCGAGGAGGCCTACGAAGCGTTCCGCAGCGACGTGGCCGAGCACATCGGGACGACCGCGAGCCGTGTGGTTCCCGGGCACGGAACGCAGTCGCTGATCGCGATGCTGACGAGCGCACTCCTGCGCCCCGGGGACAACGTCGTGGTGCCTGCCCTCACGTACTACCTGTACGCCCAGTACTGCGCCGCGCGGGGAGCGGCGGTTCATCGGGTGCCGATGCGCGACCTCAGTGTCGATCTCGACGGCTCTGGCCGAGGCAGCTCGGAGGACAGGGGCGAAGATCGTCTGGGTCTGCGATCCCAACAACCCGACGGGCGCCTTGCTGGACGACAGCGACTGGGCGCGTTTCCTCGACGCCCTGCCTGACGGGTGCGTTGCGGTCGCGGACGAGGCGTATCGCGACTTCCTCCCTCCCGAGCGGCAGCCGCGGCGGGAGCGCGATGTCGAGGCCGGGCGGCCGGTCGTCGTCCTTCGCAGCTTCTCGAAGTTCTTCGGCCTGGCCGGGCTGCGTCTCGGGTATGCGGTTGCCGACGAGACTCTCGGCTCGTACCTCGCGCTCGTCGAGGAGCAGTTCAACGTGAACTGCGCGGCTCTCGCGGCCGGTCGTGCGTGCCTTCGGGCGGGCGACGCCGCGGACCGTCGACGGCGCGAGATCGACGAGGGTCGTGAGGCGCTCGCGCGCGGGCTCGGCGAGGCCGGGCTCGAGCCGTTTCCCTCGGTGACGAACTTCGTTCTGGCCCGTGTCGACGTCGACGATGTCGCGCTGGCGGAAGGGCTGGCGGGGCGGGGGATCCTGATCCGTCCCGGCACGGACTTCGGTCAGCCCGGCTACGTGCGGATCACCGTCGGGCCGGTGTCATTGATGGAGCGGGTATCCGGTGAGCTGCGCGACGTGTGCGTCGAGCTCCGGCGCTGAGGAGATGGCGCGCGTTTTCTGCGACCCGTCGGTCTCGCTCGAGCGGGTGCGCGGTGTTCTCCCAAGCGAGGTCGGCGTGGAGATGTCGTCGCCGCCGTGGTCGGGGGACGACGTGGTCGGGCTCGTCTCCTGGGCGCCCATCGACGCCGAGGACCTCGATCGTCTCCGTGCGTTGCGCGTGATCGCGACGCCCAGCGTCGGCGTCGACCACGTCGACGTCGAGGCGGCGACCGGTCGCGGCGTGTGGGTGTGCAACGTTCCCGACTACTGCGTCGACGAGATGGCCGATCACGCGCTCGCGCTTCTGCTCGCGCTCGTGCGCGGCGTTGTCGAGCTCGACCGGAGCGTGCGCGCAGGGGCATGGAGCGCACGCGCTGCCGGCGAGCTCCGACGCGTCTCCGACATCCGGCTCGGCGTCATCGGCTTCGGGCGAATCGGCCGTGCGCTCGCGAGGCGCGCGCGTGCGCTGGGCATGGACGTCGCCGCCCACGATCCGCTCGTGTCCGACTCCGAGATCGTCGCCGAGGGAGCTCGGCCGGTCGGGCTGGACGAGCTCCTGCGCACGTCGATGGCGATCTCGGTCCACGTTCCCCTGACGGAGGAGACCCGCGGGCTGATCGGGGCGCGCGAGTTGGGGCTGCTCCCAGAAGGCGCGTTCGTCGTCAACGTCTCCCGTGGAGGGCTCGCCGACGTTCCCGCCCTGCTCGAAGCGCTCGAGTCCGGCCGTCTCGGAGGCGTCGCCCTCGACGTCCTCGAGGTCGAGCCGCCGACGCCCACGTCACCCGCTCCGACGGCACCCGGGCTCATCGTGAACCCGCACGCCGGCTGGTACTCGGAGCAGGCGGACGAGCTCGCCAACCGGCGCGCGGCCGAGTCGGTGCTCGACGTGCTCGAAGGTCGCACACCACAGAACGCGGTCAACCTGCCGAGCAGGGGTCAGGCTTAAGTCTGACCCCAGGGTGGTAGCGTCAACGCGTCGATGAGCGAGCGTCCGCACATCCTCGTCGTCATGGTCGATCAGCTCTCGGCGCTGTTCCTCCGGGCCTACGGCCACTCCGGTCACGAAGACCCCCACGATCGACCGGCTCGCCGAGGAGGGCGTCGTCTTCGAGAACGCGTACACCCCGAGCCCGTTGTGCGGTCCCGCGCGGACGGCCTTCATGACGGGCGCCCTGCCGTCGCGCACCGGCGCGTACGACAACTCCGCCGAGTTTCGCTCGTCGATTCCGACCTTCGCGCACTACCTCAGGCTCGAGGGCTACCGGACGTGCCTGAGCGGCAAGATGCACTTCGTCGGCGCCGATCAGCTGCACGGGTTCGAGGAGCGGCTCACGACCGACGTCTATCCCGGCGACTTCGGCTGGACTCCGGACTGGAGCAAGCCCGGCGAGCGCGTCGACTGGTGGTACCACACGATGTCGTCCGTCAAGCAGGCCGGAGTCGCGGAGATGACGAACCAGCTCGAGTACGACGACGAGGTCGCATTCCACGCGATCCGCCGGCTGTACGACTACGCGCGCTACGAGGGCGATGCCCCGCTGGCTCTCTGCGTCTCGTTCACCCATCCGCACGATCCATACGTCGCCCGGCAGCGGTACTGGGATCTGTTCCGAGACGACGAGATCGACCTGCCCGCCGCGCCCTCAGTGCCGCGCGAGGAGCTCGACGTGCACGGTCAGCGGCTCTGGCGTGCCTGCGCGATGGGTGAGTTCGAGATCACAGAAGACGACATCCGCTCGTCTCGGCACGGCTACTACGCGAGCCTCGCGTACGTCGACGAGAAGATCGGGGAGGTGCTGACGGCTCTCGAAGCGCTGCGGGCTCGCCGACGACACGGTCGTGCTCTTCACCTCGGACCACGGCGAGTTCCTGGGCGAGCACGGGCTCTTCTACAAGATGTCGTTCCGGGAGCATCCCGCGCGAGTGCCGTTCATCGTGCAGCTGCCCCGGCCGCTTCGCGGCCCGGCGGGTTCGGGAGCCGGTCTCGCTCGTGGACGTGCTGCCGACGCTCGTCGACCTCGCGCGCCCGGGTCTGTCGGGCGAGCTCGCTTTCCCGGTCGACGGCCGCAGCCTCGTTCCGCTGCTCGAGGGCGGGCCGAGGATCCGGAGACGACCGTCGCCGGCGAGTACCTGGCGGAGGGAGTCGAGCGGCCCATGGTGATGCTGCGCCGCGGGCGCTGGAAGCTCATTCACACACCGACCGATCCCGACCAGCTGTTCGACCTCGAGGCCGACCCGCTCGAGCTCGTCAACCGCGCCGAGGAGGAGGTCGAGGTCGTGCGCGAGCTCCGCGAGGAGGTGCAGGCGGCGCTGGGATCTCGAGGCGATCGAGCGGGACGTGCGGGCGAGCCAGCAGGCTCGGCTCGCCGTCTTCGCTGCGCTCCAGCGCGGCGCCGCGTTCCCGTGGGACTTCCAGCCCGTGCGACCCGCGTCCCAGCAGTACACGCGGAACACCATGGATGTCGCGGCGCGCGACGAGCAGTCCCGCTTTCCGCCGCTTCCGGTCGAGTGAGAGCTGCCGTCTGCCGGTCGTTCGGCGCCCCGCTCGAGATCGAGGAGCTGTCGCTCACTGCGCCCGGCGCCGGCGAGGTTCGCGTCCGCATCGCCGCGTGCGCGATCTGCCACAGCGACATCGCGTTCGCCGAGGGAGCGTGGGGAGGAGTGCTTCCCGCGGTCTACGGGCACGAGGCGGCTGGCGTGGTGGAGGAGACCGGGCCCGACGTGACGGGGGTCGAGCCGGGCGACCGCGTCGTCGTGAGCCTGGTGCGCTCGTGCGGGCGCTGCTACTTCTGCGAGCGCGAAGAGTGGCATCTCTGCGAGCTCGAGCTGCCGCGCGACGGGGAGGGGCGGCTGCGTACCGGGGCGGGCGAGGCCATCCACCAGGCGATGAACACAGGCGCCTTCGCGGAGGAAGTCGTCGTTCACGGTTCGCAGGTCGCGCCGATTCCGGCGTCGCTTCCCTTCGATGTCGCCTCTCTCCTCGGCTGCGGCGTCCTGACCGGGCTCGGTGCGGCGCTCGACCGGGCCTCGGTGACGCGAGGCTCGACCGTTGTCGTCGTCGGCACCGGCGGGGTCGGGCTCAACGTCGTCCAGGGCGCGGCGATCGCGGCGGCGGAACAGATCATCGCTGTCGATCTCTCGCCGACGAAGCGGGAGGTCGCGACGCATTCGGGGCGACCCACGCCGTCGACCCGGCCGCGGTGGACCCGGTCGCGGCCGTCCACGCGTTGACCGGCGGTCGAGGTGCGGACTACGTCTTCGTCACGGTCGGCCGGGCCGACGTCATCGGGGCGAGCCTCGCGCACGTGCGACGCGGCGGCACGGTCGTCGTGGTCGGGATGCCCGCCTCGGGAGAGACGTTCGACGTCTCGGCCGTCGACCTCGTCCACGACGACATCCGCATCCTCGGAAGCAAGCTCGGATCGGCGCGGCTCGCGGACATGGTGCCCCGCGTCCTCGATCTCTACGAGCGCGGAGAGCTCAAGCTCGACGAGCTCATCACCGCCCGCTACCCGTTCGAACGGATCAACGACGCACTCGCGGCGGCGGAGAACGGTGAGGCACTCCGGAACGTCCTCGTCTTCGACGCGTGAAGATCGCCAGCGTCGAGAGCTTCTCGACGGAGGATGTCGCGTTGGTTCGCGTGCGAACGGACGACGGCGCCGAAGGTTGGGGCCAGGTCGCGCCGTACCACGCCGACATCACGGCTCAGGTTCTTCACCGTCAGATCGCGCCGCACGCGCTCGGCCGCGACCCGCTCGACATCGAGTCGCTCGTTCGGGAGATTCCTGAGCGGGAGCACAAGTTCCCGGGCTCGTATCTCTACCGCGCGCTGGCCGGGCTCGACACCGCGCTCTGGGACCTGCGAGGAAACGTCGAGGGCAAGAGCGTGTGCGAGCTCGCCGGCGGAAGTCCAGGACCGGTTCGCGCGTACGCCTCGAGCATGCGGCGCGACATCACGCCCGAAGAGGAGGCGCATCGCCTGGCTCGCCTGTGCGACGAGCACGGGTTCGACGCGGTCAAGGTGCGAATCGGCAAGGAGTGCGGGCACGACGCGGACGAGTGGCCGGGTCGCACCGAGGCGGTCGTCGAGCGCGTCCGCGCGAAGCTCGGCGACGGCGTGACGCTGCTGGTCGACGCGAACAGCAGCTACACGCCGACCAAGGCGATCGCCGTCGGCCACATGCTCGAGAGCCACGGTGTGGCGCACTTCGAGGAGCCATGCCCGTACTGGGAGCTCGACTGGACGCGCGAGGTGACCGAGGCACTCGACCTCGATGTGGCGGGAGGCGAGCAGGACTGGGATCTCGGCGTCTGGCGGCGGATGGTCGAGGCGCGCGTGGTCGACGTCGTACAACCGGATGTCTGCTACGTCGGAGGCTTCACGCGTGCGCTCGAGGTTGCCCGGCTGGCTGCGAAGGCGGGCCTTCCCTGCACGCCGCATGCCGCGAACCACTCGCTCGTCCTCGTCTTCACACTGCACCTGCTGGCCGCGATCGAGAACCCGGGGCCGTACCTCGAGTTCTCGATCGAGCCCGACGCCGACTACCTGTGGCAGGTCGGGATGTACGAGCCGCGTCCACGCGTCGTCGGAGGCCGCGTGCAGGTGCCGGAAGGCCCGGGCTGGGGAGTCGAGATCTCGCCCGAGTGGCTCTCGCGAGCGGAGCACCGGATCAGCGAGAATCGCGCGCAGTGACGACCGAGCTCGTCGAGCTGACACCGGAACAGCGCGAGATCCAGGCGGTCTGCCGCGAGTTCGCTCGGGAGCGGATCCGGCCGGCCGCGGCGGCGGTGGACGAGGCCGACACCGAGATGTCGTGGGACCTCTGGAACGAGGCGGCCGCGCTGGGGTTGTCGTCCTTCATGCTTCCTGAGCGCTTCGGCGGCGGCGGGTTGGAGGACTCCTTCACCCAGGCGCTCGTGCAAGAGGAGCTCTGCTGGGGCTGCGCGGGGATCGGGAACCTGATCACGTCGAACGGGTTCTTCGCGAAGCCGGTCCTCGTCCTCGGAAGCGAGGAGCAAGCCCGCCGCTGGATCGAGCCGCTCACCTCGGAGAGGCCGCCGATCGGCGCGATCGCGAGCACCGAAGCAGGCGTCGGTTCCGATGCGGCTGCGATGACCACGACCGCTACGCGGGTCGACGGCGGCTACGTGCTGCGTGGACAGAAGAGCTGGGTCTCCAGCGCCGGGCCGGCCGAGTACTACGTCGTCTTCGCGACCGTCGCGCCAGGCACGCGCTCGAAGGGCATCACCGCTTTCGTGCTGGAGAAGAACGATGACGGCTTCACGATCGGGCCTCCGCTGAAGAAGATGGGACAGCGCGCGATCCTGAACGCCGAGCTCTTCTTCGAGGACTGCTTCGTGCCTGACGACCGGCGACTCGGCGACGAAGGGCAGGGCTTCGTCGGGCTCATGCGCACGTTCGACGCTTCCCGCATCACGCTCGGCGCGGCAGCGACGGGCCTTGCGCGTGCAGCTCTCGAGTACGCGATCGAGTACGCAAAGACGCGCGAGCAGTTCGGGAAGCCGATCGCAGAGCACCAGGCGGTCGCCTTCCGACTCGCGGACATGGCAACGCGAGTCGAAGCGTCCCGCCTGCTCGTCTGGCGTGCTGCCCGCAAGGCGGATGCCGGCGAGGACGTCACGCTCGAGGCGGCGATGGCAAAGCTGCATGCGTCCGAGACGGCCATGTTCTGTGCCTGGGCCGCGGTGCAGACGCTCGGCGGCTGGGGGTACTCCCGCGAGTACCCGGTGGAGAAATGGATGCGCGATGCCAAGCTCGAGGAGATCGAGGAGGGCACGTCGGACATCCAGCGGCTGATCGTCTCCCGTCATCTGACCAGGTGAGCCGCGACCTCCGCCCGCTCTTCGCGCCGCGATCGGTGGCGGTCGTCGGCGCGTCCGCCGATCCTGCGAAGTGGGGGAACGTGCTCGCGCGCGGGGCGCTACGAGGCGCCCATCGTCGGGCGGTGCTACCTCGTGAACCGTGGTGGCGGCGAGATCCTCGGGACACGCGCTCATCGGTCGCTGGACGAGCTTCCCGCCGCGGCCGAGCTCGTCGTGCTCAGCGTTCCCGCCGCGGGCTTCGAGCAGGCGGTGGACGAGGCGCTCGCCGCGGGGGCGAAGGCGATCGTCGCGATCAGCGCCGGTCTCGGCGAGCTCGACGAAGAGGGCAAGGAAGGTGGAAGCAGCGGTCACCGAGCGCGTGCGCGCCGCCGGCGCCGTCCTGCTCGGACCGAACTGTCTCGGCGTCTTCGACGCGGACGCGGAGCTCGACCTCGGCTGGAGTGCGCTTCCCGCCGGCGAGATTGCTTTGGTCTCGCAGAGCGGCAACCTCGCGCTCGAGCTCGCCCGGCTCGCGGTCGCCTCGGGACTCGGGTTCTCGCGGTTCGTGTCGCTCGGCAACCAGGCCGATCTGGTCGCAGCCGACTTGCTCGACGAGCTCGCGGCGCATACGCGCTCGCGGGTGATCGCGCTCTATCTGGAGGACTTCCGGGACGGCCGCGCATTCGTCGCCGCGGCGGGGCGCGCTCGGTCGGCCGGGACGCCGGTGGTCCTGCTCCCCGGCGGAACGACCGGATCGAGCGTGCGTGCGGCGCGGTCGCACACGGGGGCGCTCGTGAGCGACTCGCGGGCGATCGACGCCGCGTGTGCGGCCGCGGGGATCGTGCGGGTCGCGACGCCGGCGCAACTCATCGACGCCGCGCAAGCGCTCCTCGCGGGCCGGCTTCCCGGCGGGCGCCGCGTGGCCGTGTACGCGGACGGCGGCGGGCACGGTGTCGTCGCGACCGACGTCCTCGCCGCCGCCGGGCTCGACGTGCCGGCGCTTTCTCCATCGACCACAACGGCCCTCGGCGGCCTCCTCCCGGCGACCGCGAGCCTCGCCAATCCGGTCGACTTCGCCGGAGGCGGGGAGCGTGGGCTGACGGCGTACGCCGATGTCGGCCGGATCCTGCTCGGCTCGGGCGACGTCGACGCGGTTCTTCTCACGGGCTACTTCGGGGGATACGGCGACGACACGCCGGAGCTCGCGGACGAAGAGGTCGCGACCGCGCGTGCGCTCGCTGCGGCAGCGGCGGAGGCCAAGGGCGTGCTCGTGGTGCAGACGTCGTATCCCGAGTCAGCCGCGGCGGGCGAGCTGCGGCGGGCCGGGGTGCCGGTGTACGGCGACGTGGCATCGGCGGCGGCCGCGCTGGCGATGCTCGCGAAGATCTCGGAAAGCGAGCCGGACGCTCCCGCCGAGGCAAACCTCCCGACCCTCGCTGCACCCGCACCCGGGTACGCGGCCGCACGCGCGTTCCTGGCAAGCGCAGGCGTGCCCATGACTGAAGCTCGTCCGGCTGCCACGTCGGAGCAGGCGCGTCTCGACAGCGTCGGAGCTCGGCTACCCCGTCGTTCTCAAGGCTGTCGACCGCGTGCACAAGTCCGACGCCGGCGGCGTGGTGCTGAGCCTCGAGAGCGATGAGCAGGTGACCGCCGCGTTCGGCTGCCCTCGTCGAGCGGCTCGGGCCGCAGTCGTTCTCGGTCGAGCGGATGGTCTCGGAGGAGGGAGTCGAGCTGATCGCGGGTGCGAAGCGCGATCCGCGCTTCGGAGCCGTCGTGCTCGTAGGGCTCGGAGGCGTCTACACAGAGATCCTCGACGACATCGCGGTCGCGCTTGCTCCGGTCGACGAGCGGATCGCCGAGACGATGATCCGCTCGCTGCGAGGGGCGCCAATGCTCGACGGCGCTCGTGGGGGTCGCACGCTCGACATCGCCGCTGCCGCGCGGGCTGTCGCCGCCGTCTCGCGAGCAGCAGCCGCGTGTGCCGAGATCCTCGAGGTCGAGGTCAACCCGCTACTCGTGTGCGAATCGGGCGCGCTCGGCCTGGACGCCCGGATCGTGCTGACCTGAGAGGTCCTCGAGCGCGCCGACGACGTCGTGACCGCTCCGGATCGCGTCCTCGACGAGACCCGGAGCGCGCGCATCCCCGACGGCGATCGCAGCGAGGCCCCGCTTTCGCAGGATCGCCACGAGCGAGTCGACTGCCCGGTGCCGTCCCGCATGAACGACGGAGCCGGCGGGGATGGACTCTCGCTTGCCGTCACCGTGCTCGACGACCACTTGCGTGCGCTCGACGGAGAGCACGCGAGCCCCTGAGACCACTCGAACGCCGGCTGCCTCGAGCCGCCGCCTCGTGGGCGTCGCTGCGAGCGCGTTGACGAGAGACTGCAGCGGCGCGATGCCGTCGCCGACGAGCGTGACTTCGCGTCCGTCCGCGGCGAGCGTCTCGGCGACGCCGGCGCCCTTGCGATGCCCTTCCTCGTCGAGTACGACGACCGGCCCCGGCGCCTCGACTCCCCTGAGGACGCCGATCGCAGGAATCGCGTGTGGGTGGCGGCGATCCGGCTCGGACCCCGTGGCGACCACGGCAACGTCAGGCTCGAGCTCCAGCACGGTGTTTGCGTCCGCGAGAACGCCCAGTTCGATGGCAACCCCGAGCCGCTCGAGCTCGCGGATGCGCCACTCGACCAGGTGGCGATGCGCATCCTGTCGCGGCAGCCGCGCGGTGAGGGCGACCTGACCGCCGAGCTCGGATGCCGCTTCGAGCAGCGCGACGCGGTGGCCCGCCTCCGCAGCGGCGCGTGCTGCCTCGAGCCCTGCGACGCCGCCGCCGACCACGACCACGCGCCGACCCGGCCCCGCGCGTGAGAAGCGGCGCTGCTCGAATCCCGCGTGAGGGTTCTGGACGCAGGCGATCGGAAACTTGCGCAGGCGCCGGGCGACGCAGACGTTCAGTCCGACGCATTCCCGGATCACGTCGTCCTCTCCAGCCGCGGCTTTCCGGACGAGCTCGGGATCGGCAATCTGAGCCCGCGTCATCCCGACGAGGTCGCAGCTTCCGTCCGCGAGCGCTTGCTCGCCGACTTCCGGACGCGTGATCCGTCCTTCCGCGATCACGACGGCCTGCGGCACCGCCTGCTTGACGGCCCGTGCGAACTGCACCCCGAAGCCGGGCTCGTAGTCCAGCGTCGGCATCAGCAAGTCGAGGCTGTCGTAGTCGCCGTTGCCGATACCGAAGTAGTCGACGTCGCAGTGCTCGGCCAGGTGCGCGACGGCGTCGACGTACCCAGGCATGGACGCGGTCACGGTGACGCCGAGCAGGGGCTCGTCCCCGATCGCCGCGCGCAGCGCGTCGATGATCTCGCGCGCCAGCCGCATCCGGTTCACGAGCGAGCCGCCGTAGCGCGTCCGATCGCCGGTTGCGAGCGTCGGACATGAATCCGTCGACGAGCGTGTCGTACGCGAACATGCACTCGACTCCGTCGACGCCGGCGGCGAGCGCCGCTCGGGCGGCCCGGACGTGACCGTCGACGAGCTCCTCGATGTCGCGCTCGTCGAGCTCGTGCATCGATCCTGGGCCACCGCCTGGCGGAGGTCCTCCCGACACGCTCCAGAGCTCGCGCATCGTCGCGACCGGGTCGGCGTTCGGTCCCAGGTGGTAGAGCTGAGACACGAACACGGTTTCGTGTGCGTGCACGGCATCGACCGTGTCCCGTAACGCGGGTACGAAGCGCTCGTCCTCCCAGCGATAGTTCTGCGGAGTCACGCCAGCCGACGGAACTACCGGCAGCGGCTCCATGACGATCAGCCCCGCGCCGCCCGCCGCCCTCGCCTCGTAGTACGCGCGCGCTCGCGGGCCAGGGATGCCGTCCTGCGAGAAGGACGCGGTGTGTGCCGTGAAGACGACCCGATTGCGGAGCGCGTGCCCGCGGAGCGAGAGCGGCGAGAGAAGCAGCGGAAAAGGTGATGAAGACGCCACGGACCAGAGGCTAAGTGCTTCAGACCTGTCGTAGAGTCGGGCCCTTGAACAGCGAGGTCTTCATCACCTGCGCCGTCACGGGCGTCGGCGCGACGACCGACCGGTCCGAGCTCGTGCCGGTGACGCCGGCCCAGATCGCCGACGCTGCGCTCGAAGCGGCCCGCGCGGGGGCGGCGATCGTCCACATCCACGTCCGCGACCCCGAGACAGGTGGGCCGTCGCGCGACCCGGCGCTCTTCCGCGACGTCGTCGAACGGATCCGATCCTCCGGCGTCGACGTGGTGCTGAACCTGACGGCCGGCATGGGTGGAGACCTCGTGCTCGGCGGCGTCGAGGCACCGCTGCCGCCGAACGAGGAAGGAACGGACATGGCCGGAGCGACCGAGCGCCTCGCCCACGTCGCCGAGCTCCTTCCCGACATCTGCACGCTCGACTGCGGGACGATGAACTTCGCCGAGGGCGACTACGTGATGACGAACACGCCGTCGATGCTGCGCGAGATGGCGCGGCAGGTCCGGGAGCTCGGGGTGCGGCCGGAGATCGAGGTCTTCGACACCGGTCACCTGGTCTTCGCGAAGCGTCTCATCGAAGACGGCCTCGTCGACGAGCCGGCGCTGATCCAGCTGTGCATGGGGATTCCCTATGGCGCTCCCGCCGACCCGGGAACGCTGCTCGCACTGGTGAACCAGCTGCCTGAGGGCTGCATCTTCTCCGCGTTCGCGATCGGCCGCATGCAGCTCGCATACGTCGCGCTCGCGCCGCTCGTCGGCGGCAACGTCCGCGTAGGGCTGGAGGACAACATCTGGCTCGAGCGTGGCGTCAAGGCCACGAACGGGCAGCTCGTCGAGCGAGCGGTGACGATTCTCGAGGCGATGAACGTCCGCGTGCTGGGGCCGGAAGAGACCCGCGAGAAGCTCCGTCTGACCGCGCGGCCATGAAAGCCGCCGTCGTCGGCGGCGGCGTCATCGGCGCGGGCTGGGCGGGCCGCCTGGTCGAGAACGGCGTCGACGTGGAGGTCTACGACCCGCACCCCGAGGCCGAACGCCGGCTCTCCGAGGTTCTCGAGAACGCGGAGCGCGCGTGGGCACGGCTCACGATGGCCCCGCGCGTCCGCGGTGCCGCGGCGGTTGTGGCCTCCCTCGAGGAAGCCGTCCGCGACGCGGACGTGATCCAGGAAAGCGCTCCCGAGGACGAGCCGCTCAAACGGCGCTTGCTGACCGAGATCGAGGAGCACGCTCGACCAGACGCACTCGTCTGCTCGTCGACCTCGGGGCTTCTTCCCTCGCGCCTGCAGATGGACATGACCCACCCCGAGCGATTTCTCGTCGGGCACCCCTTCAACCCGGTGTACCTCCTGCCTCTCGTCGAGGTCGTCGCCGGCGCTCAGACGACCGAGCAGACGGTCGAGCGCGCACTCGAGTTCTACGCGTCAGTCGGGATGAAGCCACTTCGCGTGCGCAAGGAGATCGACGGCTTCGTCGCCGACCGGCTGCTCGAGGCGCTCTGGCGCGAGGCGCTCTGGCTCGTCAACGACGACATCGCGACCACCCAGGAGGTCGACGACGCGATCCGCTTCGGCGCCGGTCTGCGCTGGGCGCAGATGGGGACGTTCCTCACCTACCGGATCGCCGGCGGCGAGGACGGCATGCGGCACTTCCTCGCGCAGTTCGGCCCTGCGCTCGAGTGGCCCTGGACGAAGCTGATGGACGTCCCGGAGCTCACGACGGAGCTGATCGACAAGATCGCCGCACAGTCCGATGTGCAGGCCGCTGGGCTCTCCGTCCGCGAGCTGGAGCGTCGCCGGGACGACAACCTGGTCGCGATCCTGCAGGCGCTCCGGGCGGAGAGATACGCGGCAGGCGAGGTGCTCTACGAACACGAAGTGCGGCTCTTTGCTTCAGGATCGGCCCGCTTCGACCCCGACCCCACTCGGCCGCTGATGCTGTACGAGACCACCGTCGACCCGGCGTGGATCGACTACAACGGGCACATGACCGAGGCGCGCTACGGCGACGTCTTCGGGTACGCGACGGACGCCTTCCTGCGCCACGTGGGTCTCGACGACGCGTATCTGGCCGGCGGGCACAGCGCGTACACGGTCGAGGGTCACATCCGCTATCTGCGCGAGGCGAGCGCGTTCGATCCGCTCGAGGTCCACACGCAGGTCGTCGGAGCCGACGACAAGCGGCTGCATCTGTTCCACACGCTCACAGATCCGAGAAGCGGGGACACGCTCGCCACGGGCGAGTACATGCTCCTGCACGTCGACACGAACGTGGGAGACGTGGGCCCGTGGCTCGAGCCGGTCGCCGGCCGCATCGATGCCGCCGCGTCCGCGCACGCGGAGCTGCCGTCTCCGGAAGGCGCCGGCCGATCGGTCGGCATGACTAGAAGCTGAGGAGCGCCACCCCGGCGACGACTGCGACAGCGCCCGCCATCCGTGCAGCTCCCACTCGTTCGTGGAGGAGCGGAACGGCGAGCACCGTCGCGATCACCACGCTCGTCTCGCGGACGGCGGCGACCGAGGCGGCGGGCGCTCGCGAGAGCGCGGCAAGGACGAGGATGTAGGCGCCGAAGGTCGCGAGGCCGGCCGCCGCCGCCGGCAGCCCCACGGCGGCCCGAACGACGGATCCGCCGCGCCGAGCCAGCACGTAGACGAGAAACACCAGCGCAACCGGGATCATCGACAGCTCCTGATAGACGACGGGCGACGCGTACTCGACCCCTCGCTGGTCGAGGAGGGTGTACGCGGCGATGCAGGCGCCGATCGCGAGGGCCAGCGCGAGGTCGCCGAACGCCGCCGGGCCGCGTATCCCGCGCACGAGGAGGACACCGCAGGCGACGAGCAGCACTCCGCCCACCTGCGCAGCGGACGCCGCTTCTCCCAGCAGCGCGATCCCTCCGACGAGCACGAGAACCGGCGCCGATCCGCGTGCGATCGGGTAGACGAACGACAGCTCCGCCCGGCGATAGGCGGTCGTCAGCAACGCGAAGTACGTGAGCTGAAGGAGCGACGTCACGACGAGGAACGGCCATACCTCGGCCTCCGCCTCCCAGGCGAGCGCAGCGACCGGGGCGAACGCGACGACCCCGACGACGAGCGCGACCGCCGTCGCCGCCTCCACGTCAGGGGCCCGCGCGAGCAGGATGTTCCAGAACGCGTGCAGGAAGGCGGCGCCGAGGGCGAGCGCAAGTGCCGAGGCGGGCATGGCGGCAATCCAATCAGGCGTACGCTCCGCCGATGCGTACGCGTGCGCAAACGCTCGAGGAGCTCGCCGTGCGCCGCTTCGATCTGCTCGTCGTGGGAGGCGGGATCATCGGCGCCGGAATCGCGTGCGCACGCCGCGCGGGCTGGCCTGGCGGTCGCCCTCGTCGAGGCCGGAGACTTCGGCGGCGCGACCTCGAGCGCGTCGTCGAAGCTCATCCACGGAGGGCTCCGCTACCTCCGTCTCGGCGACGTCGGGCTGGTGCGAGAGGCCCACCACGAGCGGCGGGTGCTCACGAAAGTCGTCGCGCCGCATCTCGTTCGCCGGCGCCCGTTTCTCGTTCCGCTGTACGAGGGTGGTCCGTACCGGCCCGCGGTCGTTCAGAGCGGGATCCTGGTCTATTCCGTGCTCGCGCGCTCGCGCCTCAACTGGCTCGTGAGCCCGCAGCGGGCGCGCGAGCTCGTCCCGTCATTGCGTGGAGACGGGCTTCGCTCGTGTGCTCTCTATGCCGACGCGACGACGAACGATGCCCGGCTCTGCCTCGAGAACGTGCATGCCGCAGCCGAGGCCGGCGCCTGCGTGCTGAACGGCGCCCGTGTCGTCGCCCTGCGCCTGCTCGACGGGCGTGTGCGAGGGGCGGAGGTGAGCGCGGACGGCGAGGAGATCTCCGTCGACGCGCGTCTCGTCGTGAACGCGACGGGACCGTGGGTCGATCGGGTGCGCCGGCTCGAAGACCCGAACGCCGGGACGTCGGTGCGGCTGAGCAAAGGCGCGCACGTCACCGTTCCGGCCGATCGCGCTTGGAGCGCCGCGCTGACCATCCCCCAGGACGGCGTTCGCGTGACGTTCGCGGTGCCCTGGTACGGCATGTTCCTGCTCGGGAACGACGGACAGCCCGTACGAGGGCGACCCGGAGAGCGTCTCCGTCGAAGCGGCCGAAGTGGAGCAGATCCTCGCCGAGGCTTCGGTTGGGCTCGACGCTGCGGTCCTGTCGCCGGAGCCGTCGGGCCGCGTACGCCGGACTACGCGCGCTGCCTCTCGGCGAAGGAGACAGCGTCAGTGCCCGCCGCGAGACGGTCTTCACCCGCAGCCCCGGCGGCATGCTCAACGTGGCCGGAGGAAAGCTCACGACCTATCGCCGGATCGCGCTGCAGGCGCTCGAGCGTCTTCGGTCCGAGCTCGGGCTTCACCGGATCGACAACCGCCCCTGGCCACTTCCCGGGGCCGTCGGGCTCGAGCACGTGTCACTGCCCCGCGATCTCGAGCCCGATGTCCGGGCGAACCTGCACCACCTCTACGGAAGCCGTGCGCCCGCAGTTCTCGCCCTCGCCGCCGACGACCCCGGCCTCCGCGAGCGGATACACGACGACGGGCCCGACATCGCAGCGCAGGTGGCCTACGCGGTGTCCTCCGAGTGGGCGCGAAGCACGGAGGATGTCGTCCGCAGGCGGACGACGCTCTTCCACCGCGGTCTCGCAACCCCGGACACGATCGAGATGGTCGAGAGCCTGCTTGCGGGCGCGTCAGCTAGTCGCTGAGGCCGCCGTCGTGGGAGCAGCCACGACCCGGTCGAGCCAGCGCTCGAACAGCGCACGCCCCAGGACACGCATCTCGTCTGCCCGAGCCTCGATCGCCGCGAGGAACGCCGGAGCACCTTCACGTCCGAGCGTGCTTTCGAGCGACGTGACGTACTCGGGCACCTCGGCCCATTCACGTGCCATCTCGCCCGAGACCTCCAGGTGGAACTGCACTCCGTAGGCTCGCGCGATTCGGAATGCCTGGTTCGGGTAGGCAGGTGAGCCGGCGAGTCTCACCGACCCTTCGGGGAGATCGAACGTGTCGCCGTGCCACTGGAGGGTCACGAGGTCATCCGGCGCATCGCCGAACACCGGGTCGTCGCGCGCTTCCGGCGTGAGCGTCACGGGGAGGAGACCTACCTCCGGCTCCGGTCCGCGGTAGACGCGCGCGCCGAGCGATGCCGCGAGCAGCTGGACGCCGAGGCAAACGCCCCAGAACGGCGTGCCCGAACGCACCGCGTCGCCGATCAGCTGCTTCTCCTCGACGAGCCACGGCAGAGCTCCTTCGTCGTTGGTCGACATCGGCCCGCCCATAGCGACGATCGCGTCGAGCTCCCGCCAGTCCGGGAGTGGATCGCCCTCGTCGAGCTCGACTCGGTGGAGACACGCGCCACGCTCGAGCAGGACGTCCTCGAAGACGCCTGGCGGCTCGCACGCGATGTGCTGAAGGACGAGGATGCGGAGCGGGTCGCCCACGAGCTCGCCTAGATGTCGATCGTTTTCCACGCTTCGGGCCGCACGTCGTCGGGGTCGGTGCCGAGCTCGACGGCGAAATCGAGCGCAATTCGCTGCACGACAACCGTAAGCGGGAAGACCGAGAGCGGCTCCCCGAGCTCCGGAGCGGAGAAGCGGTAGACGCGTGTGCCGCCCGACTCGATCGCGCTTGCAAGCTCCGCGAGGCGATCGGCGCCCGGACCGCCGCCGTCGACGCAGACGAGAGCATCCCGTCCGTCGAGCGCGAACCCCGGGCCGTGCAGGAGCTGCTCGACCGCGAGCCCCTCCGCGAACACATGCGCGGATTCGCGCACCTTGAGCGACCCTTCGGCCGCGGTCCACTGGTTCGGGCCAGCGCCCACGAACTCGAGCCCGCGCTCGGGCAGCTCGACGCCGGGGCTCGGCGCCGCCAACACCTCCGCGACCGCGTCCGGAACCGAATCGAGCTCACCGAGCTCGGCGCCCAGGGCCTGCGCAAGCTGTGCGAGACGGCAGAGCGCGCCCAGATGGCTCGCCGTGAAGGTGCCGGATGTCTCCTGAGAGACGGTCTCGATGTCGGCACCTGGTGCGCCTTCGCCGCCGATCGCGACCGTGGGAACGCCGTCGGCACGAGCTCGTTCGAGAACCTCACGCGTGTAGCGCTTCGTGCCGCGGTGACTCATGAGGATCAACGCGTCGTCCTTGGTCGGCCTGGGTCCCGACTGAACGCAATCGGCCGCCGCTACTGCCCATGCATCGACGCCGCCCAGGCGCAGGTAGTACGCGCCGAGGTTGGCCGCATGCCAGCTCGTCCCGGTTCCCACGACATAGACGCGACGCCCCGCGAGCCGTGCGGCGGCTGGGTCGATGCCCTGCCGGTCGGCGACGAGGCGACGCAGATCCTCCGGCTGTCGCTCGATCGTCTTGGCCAGCTCGGTCTTCGTCATGTGCCTCGGCGAGGGCCGGATCCAGGCTCAGTGCCCGGCTGGGCGTTCCCAGCCCTCGAGCACTGGCGGCGACCAGTCGCCGCCGACCGTCTTCGAGCCTTCGACCCAGGGGCCGAGCTCGGGCTGGGGGAACTTCGTGTGCTCGGCCTTCAGCTGGATGCCGTACGAGTTCCCGGACTGGAGATGCGTGACGAGCACCTTGCGGGCGATCTCATGCTCGCGCCCTTCGGGGATGTCGAAGTAGATCTTCAGGAACGAATTGCTGTAGCGGTCGAAGACCGCCGGCGTGCCGTCTTCTTCGAGCAGCTCGATGTCCTCGAGCCAGTTCAGGTCGTCACCGGGAGTCGCGGCCTCCAGGTCGACGTCCTCCACGAGCGAAACGTCCTCCTGGTACGGAAAGCGGTGCCCTGCGAGGAACTCCGCGTCGATCGACTTGATCTTCTCGGGCTCGGAGTAGGCGAGCTCGTGCTGGCTCATGTCTCGACCGCCCTCAGATCGGCGACATCCGCGGGCACCTCGAGCTCCTCCTCGGCCTTGATCGCGAGCAGGCGCTTGACCTCGGCGAGGATCTCCTGCTCGGTCTGGCCGACGGTGTAGGTCGTCCCGGCGAGCGGCACCCGCGCCATCGCCGAGGCTTCGATCGTCAGCGCCGCGAGGTCTTCGGGCTCGAGGGAGTGCACGTTGGTCTTCCCGCACGCGCGCGCGAGCATCTGCAGCTCCATCGTCAGCGTGGTCAGGAAGTTGTAGACGCGCTCCGAGGCCTCCTCGACGACCAGTCGCTTGCGGAGCTCTGGATCCTGGGTCGTGATCCCGACCGGGCAGCGGCCGGTGTGGCAGTGGTAGCACTGGCCGGCCGGCACGCCGATCGTGCCCTCGTAGTCGGTGACGCCCGGGATCTCCTTGTTGCAGTTGAGCGCCATCAGCGCCGAGTGGCCGAGCGCGACCGCCTTCGCACCGAGCGCGAGGCACTTCGCGACGTCGGCGCCGTTCCGGATGCCGCCGGCGACGACGAGGTCGACCTCGTCCGCCAGACCCACGTCCTCGAGCGCGCGCCGCGCCTCGGGAATGGCGGCCATCAACGGGATTCCCGTCTCCTCGGTCGCGATGTGCGGGCCCGCGCCCGTGCCCCCTTCGGCCCCGTCCAGGTAGATGATGTCCGGCCCGCACTTGGCCGCCATGCGCACGTCGTCGTAGACGCGCGCAGCGCCGAGCTTCAACTGGATCGGGACCTGGTAGTCCGTTGCCTCGCGGATCTCCTGCACCTTCAACGAGAGGTCGTCCGGTCCGAGCCAGTCCGGGTGCCGGGCGGGCGAACGCTGGTCGATGCCGGCCGGGAGCGAGCGCATCTCCGCGACCTGCTCGGTCACCTTCTGTCCCATCAGGTGGCCGCCGAGCCCGACCTTGCACCCCTGCCCGATGAAGAACTCGATCCCGTCCGCAAGCATCAGGTGGTGCGGGTTGAACCCGTACCGGCTCTGGATCACCTGGTAGTACCACTTGGTCGAGTAGTCGCGCTCGGGCGGGATCATCCCGCCTTCTCCGGAGCAGGTCGCGGTGCCGGCCATCGACGCGCCCTTCGCGAGCGCCATCTTCGCCTCGAGCGAGAGCGCCCCGAACGACATGCCTGTGATGTAGATCGGGATGTCGAGCTCGAGCGGCTTCTTCGCGAAGCGCGCGCCGAGAACCGTCTTCGTCTCGCACTTCTCGCGGTAGCCCTCGATGACGAAGCGCGTCAGCGTGCCGGGGAGGAAGACGAGCTCGTCCCAGTGCGGCATCGGCTTGAAGATCGAGAAGCCGCGCATCCGGTAGCGCCCGAGCTCGGCTTTCACATGGATGTCGTTGATGACCTCCGGCGTGAAGATCCTGCTGCGGCCGAGGACGTTCTTGTTCGGAGGGGCGCTCTCGTCGGCCATTCAGATCGTCCGTGACGTGCTGGGGTCAGGCTTTAGCCTGACCCCGGTTGGAGGTGTTCCCGCTGCAAACCCAAGACCGAGGTCAGGCTGAAGCCTGACCCCAGGATGTGCCTCAGGGCTCATATGACTAGTTTCCTCTCCGCAGGCTCGAGCAGGTCGTAGTTGTAGAGGACCTTCCCGCACACGAACTTCTGGAACTCGGGCGGGGAGCCGAGACCGTAGATCCGGAACTTGCGCTCGATCAGCTCCGTGTCGGCGTCCGTCCACTCGCCGGGGACGCAGTCGATCCCGAGCGACTTGACCTTGCCCGCGACGTAGATCGTCCCGTCGTACATCGAGTCGCCGAGACCAGGGCCGACATCGCCGCCGATGATGATTCGGCCGCGCTGCATCATGAACCCGGTCATCGAGCCCGCCGAGCCGACGACGAGGATCGTGCCGCCCTTCTGGTCGATGCCCGAGCGCGCGCCCACGCGTCCTTTGACGACCACGTCACCGCCTCGGAGCGCAGCTCCTGTCAGCGAGCCGGCGTTCCCGTCGACGACGACGACCCCCGACATCATGTTCTCGCACGCCGACCAGCCGACTCGTCCCGTGATGTGGATCTCGGGCCCGTCGATGAGCCCGCAGCCGAAGTAGCCGAGGCTTCCGGCGAAGCGGACGCGGCAGCGGGTGAGGATCCCGACCCCGAGCGAGTGCTTCGAACCCGGGTTCGCGATCTCGACCTCTTTCATGCCCTGCTCGTAGAGGAGCCAGCGGAGCTCGAGGTTGATCTGCCGGGTGGTGAGGTCCTTCGCGTCGAAGCTCGCTGTATCTCCGTCGACCTCGGAGATCTTCGGAATCTCCGCGAAGGGCTCGGCGAGACCGCGAGCGTCGTACGTGATCTGGGTCATCGCTTCCAGACGAGCACTTCGCGCTCGTAGGGGTCGTAGGTGTCGATCTCGTGGTCGACGATCGCCCGGATCGCGATCTCCTCGGAGGCGAGTGCGACGAGGTCGTCTGATTCGTAGAGGACGAGAGGCTTTGCGGCAAGCTCGTCCTTCGCGACCCCGAGCTCGTCCTTCGTCACCGCGATGTACGTGAAGACGCCGTCGAGCTCGTCCAGTGACTTGTCCATCGCCTCCTCGAGCGACGCGCCGTTCGACATCTCCTGGGCGAGGTAGACGGCGATGATCTCGGAGTCGCACTCGGACATGAAGCGCCGGCCTGCGCGCTCGAGGCGGCGGCGCCACATGAAGTAGTTCGTCAGCTGCCCGTTGTGCACGACCGCGACATCGGAGTAGGGATACGCCCAGTACGGGTGCGCGCCGGCGATGTCGACCTCGGACTCGGTCGCCATCCGCACGTGTCCGATCCCGTGCGTGCCCGTGAAGTCCGAGAGCCCGTACTGCTCGTGGACGGTTTCGGCGTCTCCGAGGTCCTTGACGATCTCGAGCGCCCGCCCGAGCGACAGCACCTCGGCATCGGGAATGTCCTCGACGAAGTCCGCGAGATGCTTCAGGTCCCCGTCGTACTCGAACGAGACGCGAAATGCGTACGGCGTCTCCTCCTGGACCTCGCCGATACGCGCGCCCAAGGACTCGAGCCGCGACTCGACGATCGCGCGATGCTTGCGCAGCCGCTCCGCGAAGTCGAAGTCCCGCGGCGTGTTCGCGTCCGCGAGCTTGTAGCGCATGACGAGGTTGCCGTTCTCCGGCGTCCCGTACAGCGCATAGCCGGTGGAGTCGGGGCCGCGGTGCTTCATCGACTGGAGCATCCGCGTCATCTCGTCGCCGATCGGATGCTTCGAACCGTCCCGGTAGATGATTCCGGCAATCCCGCACATCAGCGTGCTCGCGGGTCGAGGGCGAGGCATGCCTCGCCCCTACAAGAGCTTGGCGGGATGTAGGGGCCGGGCATGCCCGGCCCGCTCCTAGGGCAGGACATCGAGATACTCGGACACGTCCCAGTCCGTGACGGTGGCGCAGTGGCGCTCCCACTCGTCGCGCTTGTAGTGCATGAAGACACGGTACATCTCGTCGGGCAGCGCCTTCTTCACGACCTCGTCGGCCTCGAGGGCGTCCAGCGCGTCGCCGAACGTCATCGGAATGCGCTTGACCTCCTTGCCGGCCTCCATCGCCTCGTAGATGTTCCGCTCCTCGGGCTCACCGGGGTCGAGCTTGCGGTCGATCCCGTCCCGCATCGCCGCGATCAAGGCTGCCATCGAGAGGTACGGGTTCACCGCCGAGTCGACCGACCGGTACTCGAAACGCCCGGGTGCGGAGACGCGAAGTGCAGTCGTCCTGTTCTGGTAGCCCCAGTCCGCGAAGACGGGAGCCCAGAAGCCCGTGTCCCAGAGCCGGCGGTACGAGTTGACGGTCGACGCGGTGACGGCGGTCAGCGCGGAGAGGTGCTCGAGGATCCCGCCGATCGCGTAGAGCCCGAGCTTGCTCGGCTTCTGCTGATCGTCGGTGTCCGGCATGAAGGCGTTCGTGTCGCCTTCCCAGAGCGAGATGTTGTGGTGGCAGCCGTTCGCGGAGACGCCCATGAACGGCTTCGGCATGAAGCAGGGGAAGGCACCGAGCTCGCGGCCGACCGCCTTGCACACCTGCCGGAAGGTCGAGAGGTTGTCGGCCGTCCGTTCCGCGCGGTCGAAGCCGAAGTTGAGCTCGATCTGCCCGGGCGCGTCCTCGTGGTCGCCCTGGATCATGTCGAGCCCCAGCTTCTGCCCGTACTCGACCACCTTGTGGATGATCGGCTGGAGCTCTGAGAACTGATCGATGTGGTAGCAGTAGGGCTTGGTCATGCCCTCGACCGAGGGCTTCCCTTCCTCGTCGAGCTTGAGCCACATCATCTCGGGCTCGGTCCCTGCGCGCAGGTGGAGTCCGGTGTCCTTCTCGAACTCCTCCTGCATCCGCTTCAGGTTTCCGCGGCAGTCGGAGGAGAGGAACGCGCCGCCGTGCTGGCGCTCTTCGCGGTTTCGGAAGCAGATGCACCACACCCGCGCGACCCGCGTGTCCCAGGGCAGCACCTCGAACGTGTCCGGCTCGGGCACTCCGACCAGCTCGGCCGCCTCCGGCCCGTAGCCGATGTAGTTGCCGTGACGGTCGGTGAAGAGGTTCGCCGTCGCGCCGTACACGAGCTGAAAGCCCTTCTGCGCGATCGTCTCCCAGTGCTGAGCCGGAACGCCCTTGCCCATGATCCGACCCGTGACGGAGGGGAATTGGTAGTAGACATACTGGATTCCCTCGGCGTCGATCCGCCGCCGGACTTCCTTGACGTCGTCTGCGCGTCCGTCGGCTTCGACGAAGCGTTCCAGGTCGGTCGCCACCATGCCCTCCTTCTCCCTCGCAGGTCGTCGGGCGAGAGCGTAATCCGAAACCTCGGCGCGTGAGATGACTAGCCTTCCCTGTGTGAACGAGCAGAGAGCAGAGCACCTGACGCAGGAACAGCGGACCGCGCTCGAGACCGAGCTCGCCGAGCTGGAGGGGCCGCGCCGACGTGAGATCATCGAGGCGATCAAGCGGGCACGCGAGTTCGGCGACATCGCCGAGAACTTCGAGTACCACGCGGCGAAGAACGAGCAGGGGCTGCTCGAGCGGCGCATCCACATCCTCAAGGACCGGCTACATCACGCGGTCACCGTCGAGCACGAGACCGACGATCATGTCGGTGTCGGCTCGATCGTCGAGGTCGAGGACGGCGACGGCGAGAAGATGGAGGTCGAGATCTCTGCCGTTGGCGGCGTTTCTCCGGACTCGCCCCTCGGCGCTGCGCTGATGGGCGCAAAGGTCGGCACGGTCGTCGACGTCGAGGCGCCGAGCGGGTCGTGGAAGGCCCGCGTGCTCGCGATCCGGCGAGCCTAGAGCCCTTCTGCTGAAGCTAGACCCGGCGGACGGGGTCTCCGGTGGAGACTGTCCCCGGAACGATCACCCGTGCGTTGGCGCCGCGCAGCCTCAGCTCACGGCCTTCGGGCGAGTTGATGAACTTGAGCGCGTCGCTTCCGAAGCGCGCAGAGAACTTCGCGCAGCCGGTGTGTGGCTCCTCGGAGATCTCCACGACGACCGTGTCCCCGATCGCAAGCCTGCTCCCGGCAGGCAGGCTCTCCTTGTCCAAACCCATGTCGATGACCAGGTTGTCGCCCGCGAGGGCCCAGCGGTCCCTCTCCGCGATCAGTCCGAGGAGGCGCGAGGAGGCAACGGTGAGCTGGTTGTGGCGGTCGACACGGCCGTCCGCGGCGACTCGCGGTTGCCAGCGATCGCCGACCAGCCCTTCCTCGACGGTGAGCTCGCCGGACTCCGGGGTCTCGCGCTCGCCCTCGACCGGGCGGACGACGATCAGCTCGAGCGTCCCCTGCTCGGTGGGCAGCGCGCGGAGCCCCGGAAAGTGCGGGTCGAGGCTCTCTCGCGGGACGTGCAGGTCGGTGCTCACGTTGTCCGATCCTAGCTTTCGTTCAGGGCCCGGACTGCCGCCCAGCGGGCGAGCGTCGGTAGGTGACGTAGGCGAGCCGAGTCCCGTCGGCGGAGACGTGCTCCTCGCGGGCTGCCTCCTCGAACGCGTCGGCATCCCAGGCCGGAAAGAACGTGTCGCCTTCGACAGCGAGATCGATTTCGGTCAACAGCAGCTCGTCGGCGAGCGGCAGCGCAGCGTCGTAGAGCTGCCGGCCCCCGATCACGAAGACCCGCTCTGCGTCGCCGACGAGCCGTAGCGCGTCCTCGAGCGAACCGGCTCGCTCTGCACCTTCACCCAGCCACGACGCGTTCCGCGTCACGACGACGTTCCGCCGCCCCGGAAGGGGCCGAAAACGATCGGGGAGCGAGTCCCACGTCTTCCTCCCCATCACGACGGGATGCCCGATGGTCAGCTCGCGGAAGCGGCGCATGTCCTCCGGGATCCGCCATGGGAGCTCGCCCGCGCGCCCGATCACGCCGTTACGAGCGACGGCCGCGACGAGGATGACCTTCACACGGCGATCGGCGCGCGAATCGCCGGGTGGTGCTGGTAGCCGACGACCTCGAAGTCGTCGAACACGTAGTCGAAGATCGACGGCGGCCGGCGACGGAGTGCCAGCGACGGGAACGGATACGGCCCGCGTGAGAGCTGTTCCTCGACCTGCTCGCGGTGGTTGTCGTAGATGTGGCAGTCGCCGCCCGTCCAGATCAGGTCACCGAGCCCGAGGTCGCACTGCTGCGCGAGCATGTGGGTGAGAAGGGCGTAGCTGGCGATGTTGAAGGGGACGCCGAGGAAGACGTCCGCGCTGCGCTGATACAGCTGGCAGCTGAGCCTGCCCTCGGAGACGTTGAACTGGAAGAGCGCGTGGCACGGCATCAACGCCATCTTGGGAAGGTCGGCGACGTTCCACGCGCTGACCACGATGCGACGTGAGTCGGGCTCCTCGCGAAGAAGCCGGACGACCTCGGCGATCTGGTCGATGTGGCTTCCTTCCGGAGTCGGCCAGCTTCGCCACTGCACCCCGTACACCGGGCCGAGGTCGCCGTCCGCGTCAGCCCATTCGTCCCAGATCGTGACCCCGTCCTCCCGGAGCGAGTGGACGTTCCCTTCACCGCGCAGGAACCAGAGGAGCTCCTTGGCGACCGAAGGAAAGTGCACCTTCTTCGTCGTGACGAGCGGGTAGCCCTGGGTCAGGTCAAACCGCATCTGGTGCCCGAAGACGCTGACCGTCCCCGTGCCCGTTCGGTCCTCCTTGGGCACGCCCGTAGTGAACACGTGGCGCATGAAGTCCTCGTACTGCGACGGTGTGGGCCGGTCGGCTCCGACGTCATCGGACACGGCACCCTCGACGATAGCGACCGAGGCGGAAGGTCGACCAAACGGTCCGGAACGAGCGTCAGGTCGTGAGTACCGGTGTCTCCGAGCCTTCCTCGACCACGACCCAACCGTCGAAGTCGCTGAACCGGTACGGCGCGTTCATGGGAACCACGGTCGTGTCCTCCGTCTCCACGAGGAACGTGCCGCAGAGCGCGGCAAGCGCTCCACCTTTCGTGAGCCAGAGCTCGTAGCGACCGCCGTCTGCCGCCGGCTCGAGAGCTTCGACCTCGAGCTGCATCGGCCAGTTGCCGGCGTCGTCGATCTCGTACACCACGAGCGAGGCGCTCGCGCCGCCGGCTCCCGACAGGGCGATCACGCGGTCGGTGCTCGGCTCGCCACCGTCCGCGACCAGGAACCCGATTGCGAAGGCGACAGCCGCGAGCGCTGCGGCGAGGAGAGCGAGCACTCCCCGGCGACGCCTCGCCAGCGGCACGACGTTGTCCGAAGGGGGCGCGCTCAGCCGCGACGGCAGCTCGGGCGGCGGGCCGGCCTCGACCAACGCCTGGTGGACGCGTTCGAGCCGCGCGCGTTCGGATGCGTCGAGGTCAGTACCGACGAGGTCGTCGAACTCCGGCGGGCGCGTGCTCACTCGATCGTCCCGTCGAGCTCGTTCGCAAGACGTGCCAGAGCACTTCGTGTTCGCGTCTTCACCGTGCCGAGGGGTATACCGAGCGAGTCGGAGATCTCGCTCTGCGAGAGACCGCGCCAGTACGCGAGCTCGATCACCGGACGCTCGTGGTCGGGAAGAACTTCGAGGGCTCGGTGCACCTGCCAGGCACGCCACGCCGCTTCCGCGCGGTCCGGCGGCCCTGCTTCCGGGGCGGCTTCGTCAGGCGGGTCGGCAGCTGGCTCGGGAGTGCGACGAAGCCCGTCGGTGATCGCGTTCCGAGCGACCGCATAGAGCCACGGGGCGCCTCTGCCTTTCTCGGCGTCGTACGTTCTGGCCGACCGCCAGATCGCGAGAAAGGCTTCCTGGGCAGCGTCCTCGGCGCGACCGCGATCGCCGAGGCGCCGCAGCGCGAGGCCGAGCACCGCGCGCGCATAGCGGCGGTAGAGCTCCTCGAACGCGGCCGGTCGCCAACGGCGATCAGCTCGATGAGGTCGCTGTCGGTCGGCTCCCGGCGCTGGTCGTGGCTCATGGTTGCCCGTGGCGGTTTGGTGAACGGGACCGGGATCGCGAGGGACGTGGACACCGCTCGGCTCTACGAGCGGGCCGCGCTGCCGGTTTGGCGACGGCCCCCGTTACGACCGTGCCGCGCCGTAGTGCCCCGCGACTGCGTCCCAGTTGACCACGTTCCACCAGGCCGCGAGGTAATCCGGGCGACGGTTCTGGTAGTTCAGGTAGTAGGCGTGCTCCCAGACGTCGATCCCGAGCAGCGGGACGTGTCCCTCGAGGAGTGGTGAGTCCTGGTTCGCGGTCGAGTACGCCTCGAGTCCGGAACCGTTCCACACCAGCCAGCTCCAGCCGCTGCCGAAGCGGGTCACGCCGTTCTGTGTCAGCTTCTCCTTGAAGTCGTCGAAGCTTCCGAACGTCTCGGTGATGGCGTCGCCCAGAGCGCCGCTCGGCTCGCCGCCGCCATCCGGGCCCATGATCTCCCAGAACAGCGTGTGGTTGGCGTGCCCGCCCGCGTTGTTGCGAACTGCCGCCCGCATGTCCTCGGGGATCTCGCCCATCTGCAGTGCCGCGAGCACTTCTTCGACCGGAGAGTCCGCCCACTCCGTCTCGGCGAGTGCCTTGTTCGCATTGTCGACATAGGCCTGGTGGTGCTTGTCGTGATGGATCTCCATCGTCTTCGCGTCGATGTGCGGCTCGAGCGCGTCGAACGCGTACGGGAGTGCGGGAACGCTGAATGCCATGTACTAGCTCCTCTCCTTCATCGTTTCGAGGGGAGGATATGCTCCGCGGCGTTCCGCACCGAGCCGCAAGGAGTCCAGAGGAATGGCGAACTTCGTCGAGATCAGGCCACGTGAGCTGAAGCCGGCTCTCCTCGAGCTCGACGGCATCTCGCGTACGACGATCGACGCCCATTACCGGCTCTACCAGGGCTACGTCGCCAAGCGGAACGAGATCCTTACTGCGCTCGAAAGCGTCGATCGGGAGGCTGCGAACCAGGTCTTCTCGGACTTCCGGGCGCTCAAGGTCGATCTGACGTTCGCGATCGGCGGCATCAAGAACCACGAGATCTACTTCGAGCACCTCGGGGGCGAGGGCGGCAACCCGAGCGGGGCGATCGCCGGGCTCGTCGAGCGCGACTTCGGCTCGTCCGATGCGTGGCGCGCCGATCTGAAAGCGTCGGGAATGGCCGGCCGCGGCTGGGCCTGGACCGCCTACGACTGGGACGAAGGACGCCTCTTCAACTACGTCGGCGACGCGCAGAACACCTTTCCGGTCTGGAACGCGACCCCGCTCGTCGCGCTCGACGTCTACGAGCACGCCTACTTCCTCGACTACCAGACCGACCGCGCCGCCTACATCGAGGCGTTCTTCAAGAACCTCGACTGGAGCGTCGTGAATGGCTGGATCGACGCCTACCGAATTCCTACCGCCTAGCCTGGCGGCCTGGCCGGCTCGGGCTCCCGCCGGGCAGAGCCCGGCTCCGCCCCAGCCTGACGCCGCTCGCGGCACGGTGCTCTCCGGGCCCGTACGCCTGTACTGTGCCCTCCTGCCCCGCGCCGCGAGCGGCGCCCCAGGCCACCAGGCTAGGGATTAGGTGATCGAGGGCGCCGCGGTGCTCGGCGGGTACCTCCTCGGCTCGCTGCCGTTCGGCTACTGGCTGCCGCGACTCTTCCGCCATGAGGACATCCGCACGCGAGGCAGCGGGAACGTCGGCGCGTCCAACGTCTTCCGCGTCTACGGGAAGCGCCTCGGGATCGCGGTCGCGTTGCTCGACCTCGGCAAGGGACTTGCCGCGGCCCTCCTCGGGCTCTGGGCCGGCGGCGCGTTGATCGGGGTGCTGGCCGGTGCGGCGGCGATGATCGGCCACGCAAGACCGATCTTCCTCCGCTTCGAGAAGGGCGGGAAGATGGTCGCCACTGCAGGCGGCGCGTTCCTCGCCCTCGCGCCGCTCGCCGCGCTTGGCTGCGTCGCCATCTGGCTCGTCGTGTTTTTGGTCACCCGGTACGCGTCTTTGGCGTCGATCGTGACGGCGCTCGCGCTCGTGGTGCTCGTCCTCGCGATCGGCTACCCGTGGCCGGTGCTCGTGTTCGCGACGGCGGGCGCGGCTGCGGTCATCCTCCTGCACCGCCACAACATCCGCCGGCTTCTCGGCGGCACCGAGCACCGGTTCGAGTTGCGTCGACCGAGGCGCGCCTGAGCATGCGTCAGCGCCGGGTTCCGACCCAGTCGATCCGAACCGCGTGAATCGTCCCCGCGTCGATGGCGGCTCGCTCTTCTTCGTCGGTCACACCAGGTAGGTCTGCGAAGAAGTACGGCCCGTCGTCCGAGAACTGACGATCGAACCGCTCATCGAGAACGGCAAGCAGTTCCTGCGCGCCGTGAAGTCCGTGGTTTCTCGCAAAGGAATGGAGATACGCGTTCCACTCCTGTCCGGACGCCACCCATTCGGCGCGGTGGCGGTGCAGCCAGCTCGAGCCGGGTTCCTCGATGTGCGCGAAGCACCATTCCGCGGTCGCCTTGTCGAACCGCTCCCATGCCCACTCGACGACGACCACGCGCCCGCCGCTTGGGAGCATCGTGCTGAGCTGGTCGAGAACGCTTCCGGGATCGCGTACGTGATGAAGCGAGGTGCACGCGATAGCCGCGTCGAACGGCTGGCGGGAGTCGAAGTCCTCGAACTCGAGACGCGCGTAGTGCGACCCGCTCGGCGCCTGGGGATCGACCCCGATCGCGTCGTACCCGGTCTCGAGGAGGAACGGAACGAAGCCGCCGTGCGGTCCGCACCCGATCTCCACGACGCGGGCGTGTGCAGGAGGCAGATGGCGGCTGACCACCGGCCACATCGCGCCGAGCCAGCCGTTCGTCGTCACTCGGCTGCTACGACGCGAGCCAGTCGGCCAGAGTCGTCTGGCGCGCGCTGGGCTCGCCCGACTCGAGCTCGCCGCGAATCTCTCCGACGGTCCCGAAGCGCTCCGCGACCACGTCGTGAATGTGGATGGTCTCGAAGTTCACCTGTCGCGAGAGGAGGAAGTCGCGGCCGTCGAGCTGGGGCAGCGCGGCGAGTGCACCCCGAAGCGCGTGTCGCACAGAGTCCTCGACGAAGCGCGGCTGGAGATGCGCGTGCTCGACGACGAAGAGCTCGTCGGGACGCTTCAGAAGGTCGTAGATCGGCGCGCTCATCGAGCGCTCGACGACGGAGACCAGCTCCTCCGCATCGAGGTCGTGCTCGGTCCCGACGTAGAGCGTCCCGCGGCCACGCTGGTTGTGAGTTGCGAGCGGAACGAGCTCGAGGATCTTCTCCACATCTCCCGAGTCGAAGCCGGCCTCGAGCAATCGCTCGTTCGCGCGGTTGCGGACGAGCCCCTGCGCGCACGGGCAGGCGTTGATCCCATGCGCCTCGACACCGACGACACGGCGGGTTCCGGCCTCGGATGCCGTCGCGATCCCACAGAGCATCACCATTTCCTGGGTCTTGAGGCCGGTCACGGGCGTCCGGCGGCGAATCGGCCACTGCGCCCGGATCCAGACCTCGGCCCGGACCGCGTGCTGACGCTCGACGACTCGGCTCGCGATCTGTTCCGCGAGCACCTCGACGAGCAGCGCCTCGCCGTCGACGACGAGGTCGATCGCGCCCTCGAAGAGCTCCGGGAAGCGCGACATGTGGACGCCCTTCTGATCGGCCGCGAGGTCGACCGTGCAGTCGATCACGGCCGCCATCACGGTCTCGGCGTCTCCTCGCCGGATCCGTACCGCTTTCTGCACGCCGGTGACACCGGCCCGCGAGAGTGCGAGGCCGATCTCGGGCTGCGACGCCTGGAGGTCGTCGTCCAGCTTGACGGTGTCGCTCACAGGCCTATTTGAGCAGACGGGAGAGGCGTCGATCCTTCAGGGTCCTGCCGCCGGTCTGGCAGTCGGGGCAGTAGAAGATCGTGTGCTCCTCGAAGTCGACGCGCGCAATCGGATTTCCGCACTGCGGGCACGGCTCGCCGAGCCGGTTGTGGATCACATACACGTCCTTGTCGCCCTTGCCGCGCAGGCGAAGCTCCAGCGCGCGATCGAGGTCTTCCCGAATCGTCGCGGCGAGTCGCTCGATCTCGTCCTGCGTCAGATCCGTCGATGTCTTGAAAGGACTGAGCCGAGCGCGAAGAAGGATCTCGTTCGCATGTGCTCTCCCGATTCCCGCGAGCGCGCGCTGGTCGCGGAGGAGCGGGTGCAGCTGACGGCGCTCGCGGCTCAGGATCTCGGTGAGCAGCACAGCGTCGATTTCGAGCGCGTCCGGCCCCAGGTGGGCGAGATCTTCCTCGAGCCGCTCGGGCGTCGTCAGCCAGACGCCGGCGCGCTTCTTCTTGCCGCCCTCGGTGAGGATCAGCTCGCCGCCGTTCGTGAATCTCATCCGGAACATCGGCTTCTTCGGGCCCTTCGCGCCTGGCGCCAGGTAGCGGATCCGCCCCGCGCTCATCAGATGCACGCGGAGAACCAGATCGACATCCTCCACGGGGAAGAGCAGGTTCTTCGCTCGCCGCCTGGCGCCCTCGAGACGTCGACCCTCGAGCGCGGAGAGCGGAGGATCGATGGTCTTCAGCGTCGCGACGTGCGCGGGGCCGGCGCGCTCGATCGGCGACGCCGACACGAGCGGATCGAGCTCGCGCACCCATGCTTCGACTTCGGGTAGCTCAGGCATCGGTCACCGCGGGCAGCACAACAGCATGTTCGCGGACCGCGTCCTCCATCTGCCCGATCGAACGGACGGGGGAGAGTAGAACCGGGATGAAGCTCAGCGACGCACCGATCGCACCGACCCAGAGCGTCGCGCGGAGGCCGATCTGCGATGCGAGCGCTCCTCCGGCGAGCGAGCCGAGCGGAATGACGCCCCAGACGATGAATCTTCGTGTCGCGTTCAGCCGCCCGAGCAGCCGATCGGGGGTGACGGCCTGTTGGAAGCTGAGGCCGGTGACGTTGAAGACGATGCCCGCAAAGCTCGCCAGGATCAGGGCTGCCACGAGGAACGGGAGTGGTTGCGACTGCGGCGCCGCCGGGACGAGGAGCAGCGCCGGCCCGAAGACGAGAGGCGAAGCGACGAGCGTCGGGCCGACGCCGAGGCGCGCGGAAACCCGATTCGAGGCGACGGCGCCGAGCAGCCAGCCGAGGTTCCCGATGCCGAGGGCGAGCCCGATCGCCGTGGCGGACAGCTCGAGCTCTCTCACCGCGTACACGAGGAAGATCGAGAACCCGAGCGTGTTGAAGAAGTTGGACAGCGCCACTGTCATCGCGAGCGGCCGCCAGAAGCGATGCCCGAGCAGATAACGAAGCCCCTCCACGAGCTCACGCCGCATGCTCGGTTTCTCAGCCGGCTCCGGGAGAGCTTCGACCCGGCGGATGCGAAGGAGGAGGCCGGCCGAGCCGACGAAGCTGACCGCGTCCACCAGGATCGCGTACGGCGCTGTGAGGGCTCCGATCAGCACTCCGGCGAGACCGGGCCCGGCGAGCGCCGCTCCCGATCGGCTCACTTCCAGCTTCGAGTTGCCGTCGACGAGTTGGTTGCGGTCCACGAGAGACGGCAGGTACGACTGGTATGCGACGTCGAAGAACACCGTGCCCACGCCAACCACGAATCCGACGACGTAGAGCTGCCAGATCGTCAGCGCGTCGAACGCGTACGCCACGGGGATGGACCCGAGAGCGAGTGCGCGTCCGAGGTCGCCGAGCACGAGGATCGGCTTTCGCGGCAGCCGGTCGACCCAGACGCCCGCGGGCAGCGCGAAGAGCAGGAAGGGGAGAAACTCGACGGTGCCCAGGAACGCGACCTCGAACGCGCTTGCGTCGAGCACCAGGATCGCGGCGAGCGGCAGCGCGAGCTGGGAGACCTGCGAGCCGAACTGGCTGATCGTCTGCGCCGACCAGAGCCGCAGGAAGTCCGGGTGGCGCCAGAGGCCGCCCGTCGGCCACACGCGCATGCCGGGCATCACGCGGGGTCGACGAGCGCGCCGGGCAGAGCCGGCGTCAGTGGGGCCTCGGGTGACTGCTCCGGGAGGATCTGAAGCCTGCGGATCGGGTTGAGCACGAGTGCGAGCATGGTGAGCGAGGCGCCTCCGGCCGCGAGAAAAAGCGTCTCGCGAAGACCGACGACCGATCCGAGGGCGCCGCCGACGACCATCCCCACCGGCTGCGGTCCCCAGTACATGAACCGCACGACCGAGTTCATCCGGCCCTGCAGTCGCTCGGGCGTCATCGCCTGCCTGAGGCTGAGCTGGTTCACGTTGAAGATGTTCCCGAAGAGGGCGCCGAGCAGGAATCCGACCATGAGGACGGGCTCCGGCCGGCTCGTCGGCGCGAGCGGAACGGCCAGGATCCCGATGTTCGCCAAGAGCGCCGGCCACACGATCGCACGACCGATTCCCAGACGGCGGGCCGCGCGGCCAGAGACGACTGCGCCGGCGATCGAGCCGACCTCTCCGACCGCGATGACGAGGCCGAGGGTCGCGGGCGAAAGCCCGAGGTCCCGGACGAGGTAGACGATGACGACTCCAAGGCCGAGGTTCCAGAAGAAGTTCGCGGAGCCGGTCGCGAGTACGAGAATGCGGAGGAGGGGTTCGCGGAACACGAACGAGAGGCCTTCCCGCAGCTCGCGCCACATGCTGGTTGGTCGTTTGGATGTGTCAGTGACGGGGCTCCGCTCCGCATGGCGGATGCGGGCGAGGAGAAGCGCGGACACCGCATAGCTCACGCCGTCCGCGAGGATCGCGACGGGTGCCGTGAGCGCGCCGACGAGGACGCCGCCGAGCCCGGGGCCTGCAACCGCCGCGCTCGATCTCGTCGTCTCGAGCATCGCATTTCCCTGCAGGAGCTTGTCCCGCTCGACGAGGCTCGGGAGATACGACAGGTAGGCGACGTCGAAGAAGACCGTGAGGATCCCCGCGACAAAGCCCACCACGTACAGATGCGGCAGCTCGAGGGCGTCGAGCCAGTAGGCGATGGGCAGCGACACGAGAGCGAGGGCGCGTCCGACGTCGGCGAGGATCAGCACCGGCCGGCGAGGAAGCCGGTCGACCCACACTCCCGCGGGCAGAGCGAAGAGCAGGAAGGGCAGAAGCTGGAAGAAGCCGACCAGAGCGACCTCGAACGTGCTCGCATCGAGCACGAGAACCGCGGCCAGCGGGAGCGCCAGCAGCGTGACCTGGGATCCGAGCTGGCTGATCGTCTGTGCCGACCAGAGCCGGAGGAAGTCCGGGTGGCGCCAGAGGCCGCCGCTCGGCCAGACCCGCACGTCAGACGGGATCGTCGGCCGCGGAGAGGGGGTCGGCGACCCCGGGAAGAGTCGCGCCTAGCTCGGTCGTCCTGGGCTCTTCCTCGATCGGCTCCGGCATCTCGCGGAGATGTCGCTGGGGCGAGAAGAGAATCCAGAGGAAGGCGAACCCGCCTCCGATCGCTCCGACCACGATCGTCTCCCTCAGCCCGATCCACGTCCCGAGTGCACCGCCGGCCAGCGTTCCGATCGGGATCGTTCCCCAGACGATGAAGCGCATGACCGAGTTCATGCGCCCCTGCAGCCGGGGCGGGCAGATCGCCTGCCGGTAGCTCACCTGGATGATGTTGTAGACGACCACGGTGTAGAAGAACACCAGCTGCGCGACGATGAGGAAGGGAATCGCGGCATTGCCCTCGGGAGCGAAGGCGACGAGCAGGGTCGCCGGGCCGAAGAGCGACGACATGACGATCGTCGTCGGCCCGATCCCGAAGCGCCGCGACAGCCGCATCGCCGTGAATGCCGCCAGAAACGAGCTGCTCGCACCGATCGAGAACACGATCCCGATGACCGCCGCGGAGAGCCCCAGCTCGCGGACGAGGAAGACGAGGAGGATCGAGAACGCGAGGCTCGAGAAGAGGTTGGAGGTCGCCGTACATCCCGCCTGTGCGCGCAGGTTCGGGTTTCCGAGGACGAAGCGCAGCCCTTCCTTGAGCTCGGTCCACAGGCTTGCTTTGCGCCCGTCGACCATCTCCCTCACCGGGGCTTCCTCGGGTTTGCGAATCCCGAGGAGGAAGAGACCCGAGCCGAGGAAGCTGATCGCGTCGACCAGGACGGCATAAGGGGCGGTGAGGATCTCGACGAGCACTCCCGCAAGGCCCGGTCCACCCAGCTGGGCTGCAGAGCGGCTGATCTCGAGCTTCGAGTTGCCCTCGATGATCTCGTCGCGCTCCACGAGCGCGGGCAGATACGACTGGTACGCAACGTCGAAGAAGACGGTGCAGATCCCGGTGAGGAAGACGACGACGTACAGATGCCAGAGCGTCAGCGCGTCGGCGAGGTACGCGATCGGGATCGTGGCGAGGAGCACTGCGCGGCCGAAGTCTCCCGCGATCAGGATCGGCCGCCTGCGCAGCCGGTCGACCCACACTCCCGCCGGCAGCGTGAAGAGGATGAACGGGAGGAAGTTGAGCGTCCCGAGCATGGCGACCTCGAAGGCGCTCGCGTCGAGGACGATGATTGCGACGAAGCCGATCGCGAGGTCGTCGACCGCAGAGCCGAACTGGCTGATGGTCTCGGCCGACCAGAGCTTGAGAAAGTCCGGATGGCGCCAGAGCCCGCCCTTCGGCCAGAGCCTAGGCATCGGCGTCTCGTTGGGGGAGGATGGCGGTCGCCTCGAACAGGGCAAACGCGAGCGCATGCATCGCTCCGTCCGAATCCTCTGCGTGTTGGAAGTCCCGGACGAGGCGGTTCAAGCGCTTCTGGAAGCGGACGAGATCCCTCGGTGCCAGACGCACGTGCAGAATCGCCGAAGTCTCCTTCTCCACCCCGGAGGCGAGCAGCTCGTCGGAGGCCTGTCGGAGCATCATCGCCGCGAGTGCGTTTCGCTTGAGGTCGTCAGTCCCTTCGGGGTCGGTCTTGAGAATGAAGAGGCGGGCCACCCGGCCGTAGTACTTCTCGGTGAGCGCGCGAACCTTGCGCGTCCGAACGACGCGTACGAGACCCGCCTTCTCGAGCACCTTCAGGTGATGTCCGACGGTCCCCTTGGGAACCTGGAGCACGTTTGCGAGCTCGGTCGTGCTCGCCGCTCGCTCTCGCAGAAGGGTGACGATCCTGCCGCGAAACGGGTCACCGAGCGCACGTAGCTGCTGCGGTTCTTCGACGACGAGGACGTCCTCGAGCTGGTAGTCGGGATAACGGGCGATGATCGCGGAACATACGGGATTTACCGACCATTGGCAAGCGGCGTTAGTCTCGCGCTGTGGAGCCGATCGTGGTCGAGGTGACGCGGGGCGACGTTGTGGAAGCGCGGCATGTTGCGCACGCCGTTGCTGTGCGTGAGGGCGAGGTGGTCGGCTCGGCGGGTGACCTGCGGTTGGTCACCCACTTCCGGAGCTCCGCGAAGCCGATCCAGGCGCTCCCACTCGTGCGTGTGCGGCCGGATCTGGACGACGCCGAGATCGCAATCGCCTGCGCTTCGCATCTCGCGCGGCCGGAGCAGCTCGACGCGGTGCGCAGCCTGCTCGCGAAGGCTGAGGCGACCGAAGACGACCTCGAGTGCGGGCCGGAGCCGACGCGGCTCGAGCACAACTGCTCGGGGAAGCACGCGGGCTTGCTCGCCCTCTGCCGTGCGAGGGAGTGGCCGACGGAGGGCTATCGGCTTCCCGAGCATCCGTGCCAGGAAGCGCTCCGCGACGAGATCGCCGGCGCCGCCGAGGTCGAGCCCGGCTCGATGCCGACCGCTGTCGACGGCTGCGGCATCCCGACGTTCGCGCTCACGCTCGAGCGGATGGCGCATGCCTTCTCCAGGCTGGCCGAGCTCGAAGGCGCGTCGCGGGTCATCGATGCAATGCGCGCGCATCCAGATCTCATCCGAGGGCCGCGGGCGGCGGAC
Source organism: uncultured Actinomycetes bacterium (assembly GCA_963789655.1). Taxonomy (GTDB): domain Bacteria; phylum Actinomycetota; class Thermoleophilia; order Gaiellales; family Gaiellaceae; genus GMQP-bins7. The sequence continues at coordinate 169,642 of CAWBLH010000005.1, read as the reverse complement.
ACGGTGCTCATGCGGACGAAACCGGGCTGGGTTGCAAAGGGCGGTGCCGAGGGATTGCTGTGCGCCGTCTCCGCCGAAGGCCTCGGCGTGGCGCTCAAGATCGAGGACGGAAGCCAGCGGGCCGTACGCCCCGCGTTGGCGAAGTTCCTCTCATCGCTCGGGGTCGAAACCGGCGAGCTCGGACATGTTCCTGTGGAGAACTCGCGCGGCGAGGTCGTCGGCCGGCTGGTCGCACTTTGAGAACAAGGGTCGACCCTCGTCATGTCCCTCGTGGACGAATCGTCGGGATTGTCACGAATGTCCAATCGGACCTTTGCGAAATGGCCAAGTCGGACTAGCATGCGCCGCCTGGTGGCGGAGCCGGTGCGGCGAAGGAAGAGCCGGCTCGCGAGATAGGGCAGTTCGGTAGGTCCGTTCGAGCGCGAGAGGAGAGTGTCCCACCCATGCTGTCGGTCGACATTGCGCTTCCCGAGATCGAGGAGCTGCACCGCCTCATCGAGCAAGGTCTCGAGAGAGGGTTCCTCACCTACGACGAGATCGTCACCGGGCTCGAGGAGGTCGAGCTCACGAAGGAGCAGGTCGAGGACTTCTACACGTACCTGATCGACCACTCCATCGAGCTGGTCGAAGGCGTCGAGCACAAGACGCTCCCGCAGGAGGAGCCGCCGCCCGAGGACGACAAGACGCCCAAGCTGGACCTCTCGGTGGAGCCCTCGCTCGACTCGCTTCGTCTCTACCTCCGCGAGATCGGCAAGGTTCCGCTCCTGACGGCCGACCAGGAGGTGTCGCTCGCAAAGCGGATCGAGCGCGGCGACATGAACGCGAAGCAGCACATGACCGAGGCCAATCTCAGGCTGGTGGTGTCGATCGCGAAGGGATACCTCGGCCGCGGCCTCTCGTTCCTCGACCTCATCCAGGAGGGGTCACTCGGGCTGATCCGTGCGGTGGAGAAGTTCGACTACCGCAAGGGCTTCAAGTTCTCGACGTACGCGACCTGGTGGATCCGCCAGGCGGTCACGAGAGCGATCGCCGACAAGGCGCGCACGATCCGCATCCCCGTGCACATGGTCGAGAAGCTGAACAAGGTCGTCCACATCGAGCGGCAGCTCGTGCAGCGTCTCGGACGCGAGCCGGAGCCCGAAGAGATCGCCGAGGAGCTCGAGATCCACGTCGACGAAGTGCGCGAGATCCTGCGGATGTCCCAGCTGCCGATCTCGCTCGAGAAACCGATCGGCGAAGACGAGGACTCGTCGCTCGGAGACTTCGTGCCCGACGAGGCTGCGGAGTCCCCGTTCGACACTGCCTCGCTGTCGCTCCGGCGCGAGGACGTGGAGTTCGCGCTGTCGGCGCTACCGGAGCGCGAGCGCCGCGTCATCGAGCTTCGCTACGGCCTCGACGGCTCGCAGCCGTGCACGCTCGAGGAGGTCGGACGGGCGTTCGGGGTCACGCGCGAGCGAATCCGCCAGATAGAGAACAACACGCTGAAGAAGCTCGAAGGCCTGCCGGAAGCGCAAGGGTTGAAGGACTGCGTCTGAGCGAACGGCTCACGGCGCGCCGCGAGTCCGATTGATGAGTGCCGAGGAGACCATCATCTGGTTCGGCACGAACACGTGCGGCCCCTCGTCGGTCACCAGAGCCGTGTAACTCAGCGAGATCCGCTCGACCACGCCGGTGTGCTCGCCCACGGTCACCCGGTCGCCGAGGCGAACCGGCTGAGTGAACGCAAGAAGAACGCCCGAGCCGAGATTCCCGAGTGGCGTCGACAAGGCGACCCCCGCGATGATCGCCAAGACGGCTCCCGACGCGAGGAACGCGCCCGCGACCTCCTGCGTTGTGGGGAAGACCGAGAGAACACTCCAGACGCCGATGAGCACGAGCAGCGCGATCACGACTCGGAGGAGGAAGCCGAAGGTCGTTCGCCGGCGTGCGGCGACGGCAGGATCTCGCTCTGCGAGGCGCCGCTCGTAACGGGAGAACGCAAAGTAGAGCGCGAAGCGCACCGCCACGACGACGAAGAGCCACACGCCCGCGAGGACGAGTGCCTCTACCGCCCGGCTGGACGAATCCATGCCGGGGATTTCGGCATCGGCCGCCGCGAGCCTGCTCGGACCTACCCGCCTTCGAGCACTCGGGTCTTGGCCGAAGCGAACTCCTCGTCGCTCAGTTCTCCACGCGCATGCAGGTCGGCGAGGCTCGCGAGACGGGAGGCGATGTCTTCCGACCCGGGCGCCTTGGCCGGTTCGCTCACGCGGGCCCGCCCCGCCTCCCACCACCCGGTGACGCGGGACTTGGCATCTGCGAACAGATCGGGCGCAGACGCGTCGGGGAATTCGCCGAGAGCCTGCGTCCTCATGAGCTCGATCCATGCGACTGCGAGCGCGACGAACGCGAGCACGAAGAGGTACCGGGCGAAGTCGCCCGCAGGGCCGGTGAAGAGCAGGACGAGAGCGAGCAGGGCAAGCGCCGCATACGCCCAGACCCTGGGACGGAGCGCCGGAGCGAGGATGCGACGCGCCGCGACCGCCCTCCGTCCTGGCCCCGCCAGCCAGGCCGCGACCAGGAAGAGGACGCCGCCGACGACGAGCCACCTGTACGACGTGCGGAGGAGCTCGCTGAGGATGTCCCAGGCGTTCCCCGCGGCCGCCTCGTTCTGCGTCTCCGACACCAGCGAGTCGACGACGTAGGCACCGACGATGTTCGCGGCCACGATCCCGACCAGCCCGACGACCAGCACCGTGATGCCGATCCTGCGCATCGCGCGCCGACGGTCCCCGCTCATCCACGCGCCGACCGCGAACGCCGCGAGAGCCAGAAGAGGCAGCACCCACGCCAGGGTCTTGAGCAGCTGAAACGAATCCTGGGCAGTGTCGAGCTCGTCCGACTCCAGGATCACGATGCTGCCCACCTCCGCGGGAAGCTCGTCTTCCACCTCGCTGCGAAGACCGATGCGGTCGGCTGCTTCGAGGACGAGCAGCTCGAGGTCGAGGGTGACGACCCCGCCCTCGGTCGAGACCGTTCCCTCCTCCGACTCGAGCACCCGGACGAGCGTCTGGTGCGACTGCTCCACCGACAGCGCCCACAGTCCCTGCAGCCGCGGCTGCTGGAGCGCTCTGTCGACGAGTTGGTAGGCGCCTTCGCGCAGTCCGGCGGTCGCGGGCCCCGACAAGGACTTCAGGTCCTCCGGCAGCTTCCCCTCGACCTCGCTCTCGACGTCGACGGAGCCGAAGAGCTCGTCGACCACGTTCGTGGCGACGGCTTTCCGGATCACGTCGTCCTCGAGCAGCTCGCTGCTCGTGTCGACGAACTCGTCGGTGTTGAGCGCGACCCGATCGACCCAGACGGCGAACGAAGAGAGCAGCAGCAGCAGGCCGGCGACGACGAAGACGACCCAAGCGAGGACGGACCGTGTCAGCTCGAGCCTTCCAGGAACGTCGCGTGGAGCGACCGGACCGCCCGGTCGACGTCGCCCCGAGCGACGAGGCAGGAGATCTTGATCGGGGATGTCGAGATCAGCCGGAGGTTGATCTCCCCGTCGGCGAGTGTGCGGAACATGCGCGCGGCGACACCTGGGTTCGAGCGCATCCCCGCGCCGACGAGCGAGACCTTCCCGAGGTCGGCGATCTCCTCGATCTCGAACGCGCCGATCGACTCCTGGGCGCGCGCAAGCGCACGACGTGCAGCGGATGCATCCTCGCGCGGGACACTGAACGAGATCTCGGCGGCGTCGCGAACGACGTTCTGGAGGATCGTGTCCACGCTGACGTGCTCGGTGGCGACCGCCTCCAGGATCGCGGCCGCCGACCCCGGCTCGTCGGGGACGCCACTGAGCGCGAAGACGATCTCGTCCTCCGAGTGCGTCACGGCCGAGACGATCGACTCCTCCATTCCCTCCGCGTCCTTGATCCAGGTTCCGGGTTCCGGCGAGAACGTGGACCGCGCATGGATGGGAACCCCGTGTCCGCGTGCCATCTCGACCGCGCGGAGCATGAGCACCTTCGCCCCGGAGGCTGACATCTCGAGCATTTCCTCGTACGAGACCTCAGGGAGCATGCGAGCTGCCGGAACGATGCGTGGGTCCGCGGTGAAGACGCCCGCGACGTCGGAGTAGATCTCACAAGACGCGCCGAGCGCGGCGGCGAGGGCGACGGCGGTCGCGTCGGTCCCGCCGCGGCCGAGCGTCGTCACGTCCATCGTGTCGCGCGAAAAGCCCTGAAAACCTGCGACGAGCACGATGCGCCCCCGGTCGAGGGCCTCCACCACCCTGACCGGCGTGATCTCCCGGATCTTGGCCTTCGTGTGAACCGGGTCGGTGAGGATGCCCGCCTGCGAGCCGGTGAACGAGACGGCCTCGTGCCCGAGGTCGTGGACGGCCATCGCGACGAGCGCGCACGAGATCCGCTCCCCCGTGGAGAGCAGCATGTCGAGCTCGCGGGGATGGGGTTGTGGGGAGATCTCTCCGGCGAGCTCGAGCAGTGTGTCGGTGGTGTCGCCCATCGCCGAGACGGTCGCGACGACACGCATCCCACGCTCGCGCGCCTCGACCAGGCGTCGCGCAACATGCCGGATCTTGTCCGGGTCCGCCACCGACGAGCCGCCGAACTTCATGACGACGGTCTCCGCGCTCGGATCGGGCGTCGCGTGCATAGGGGGATTGTGTATGCGCGGCCGCGGCGATGTTGAGGGCCGCTCCGGCGAGCTAGCCGTTGAAGCCGAGTCGGCCGGAAAGCAGGTGCGCGACCTCGAGCTCCCGGAAGGTCGGCTGTATCCGGGATCCGTCGGTGAGGCTGTCGACGATCGCGTTCAGGCGATTGTCCCGAAAGCGGTCCCAGTTCTCCCTGGAGCTCCATACGCCGATCATGCGAAAGCCTTCATCGGTCGGGCCGGCTACGTGGAGCAGGAGGCCCTCGGGGGGAGTTTCCCCGAGGGCCTCTGCGACTCCGACGTACGTGTCCCAAGTGGCCGGGATGTCCTGCACGAAGGCGTAGCTCATCGCTGCCTATGCCTGGAGCGCGAGGTTGAGCGTGCCACCCTTGCCATCGCAGGTCGCCTTCAAGTGCAGGACTGCGCGCGCGCGATCCTTCGAGACGAACTTGCCGATGAACGACCACACGGTCAGCGACCCGCTGTTGCTATACGCCTTGAACGTGCCGTCGGCCTTGATCGGGAACTGCAGCGAGCTCGGAGAACGTCCCACTCCACACGTCCACGTCACTCGTGCGCTCTTGCCCGTTGCCGCGACCTTGATTCGAACCTGCTTCGTGAGCGCGGCAACGCCGCTCGCGTGCAACGTTCCCTCATACGTGCCGCCCTTTGTCGGCACGGCGGCAAGAGCCGTCGAAGCCAGAACTGCGACCGAGACGACGACGGTGATTCCAAGTCGAACGGGATTGAACATTGCTCCTCCTCGATCGGTGTCGAGATCACGATCGTGCGAGCCGGTCGAGGATCGGTAGAGACCCGGCATAGCATCCATGAGATGAGCTCGATCGAGTTTCGCGTGCTCGGCCCACTGGAGGCGGAGCGAGACGGCACCACGATCACCATCGGGCCACCGAAGGAGCGTGTGCTCCTCTCCTACCTCCTTCTGAACGCCAACGCTCCGGTCGCTGTCGATCGGATCGTCGACGCCCTGTGGAGCAGCGACCCGCCCTTCTCCGCGGCGAAGCTCGTGCAGTTGTACGTCTCACACCTCCGGAGGAAACTCGGCCGAGCCACGATCGAGACCGTCCCTTCGGGCTACCGCGTCCAGATCGCGCCAGGCGCGCTCGACAGTGCTCGCTTCGAGCAGCTTTTCCGGGAAGGGCGCGTGGCACGGGCGTCCGGGAACGCCCGGCTCTCGGTAGCGATTCTGAGTCGGGCTCTCGCTCTCTGGCGCGGCTCGGCCCTCGTGGACGTCTCGCATGCCGACTTTGCCGTTGCCGAAGCCGGCCGGCTCGAGGATCTCCGGCTCGACTGCGCCGAGGAGCGGCTCGCGGCCAGGCTCGCGCTCGGTGAGCACGAGGACGTCCTTGCCGAGTCGGCGAAGCTCAGCGCCGACCACCCGCACCGCGAGCGCCTACGCGGGATTGCCATGGTCGCGCTCTACCGCGCGGGTCGGCAGGTCGAGGCTCTCGAGGTCTTCCGCAAGACGCGCGAGGACCTTCTGGACGAGCTGGGGCTCGAGCCCGGCGACGACCTCCGAGCCGTCGAGCTCGCGATTCTCCGACATGACCCGGCACTCGCGTCACCGGAGCACCCGTCCGAGAGTGCCGCCCTCGAGCTCCCCACGGCTCTCACGCCACTGATCGGCCGTGAGCGCGAGCTCCGCGAGTTGCGCGAGCTCGTCTTGCGCACGGATGTGCGGCTGGTGAGCCTCGTTGGCGCGGGCGGAAGCGGGAAGACGAGACTGGCGCTCGCCCTTGCAGCAGATGGCGGCCGGTTCTTCGCGAACGGTGTCGCGTTTGCGGATCTCTCGGCCCTGCGGGAGCCCTCGCTCGTGCTGCCGGCCATCGCTCAGGCGGTCAGGGTCGGTGAGCAACCAGGTGAATCGCTCGCCGAGACCCTTGCCGTCTGGTCGAGGGGGCGTGAGGTCCTTCTCGTCGTCGACAACTTCGAGCAGCTGATGGAAGCAGGCCCGGACCTCCTTCACCTCATCGAAGCTTCTCCGCTGCTGACGGTCGTCGTCACGAGCCGAGGGGTCCTGCACCTGTCGGGCGAGCACGTCTTCCCCGTCGAGCCGCTCGACGAGGGCGCTGCGGCCAGCCTCTTCGTCACGCGGGCGCGAGCGTTGGACCCCAAGTCGCCCGTGTCGGTCGACGATCCCGAAGTGCTCGAGATCTGTCGCCGCCTGGACGGATTGCCTCTCGCGATCGAGCTGGCAGCGGCGAGGACGGGCACGCTGACTCCAGGGCAACTCCGCGAGCGGCTCGGCGAGCGCCTGACCCTGCTCGCTGGTGGACCACGCGACCTTCCGGCCCGCCAGCAGACCCTTCGCGACACCCTCGAGTGGAGCACCGCGCTCATGAGCGCCCGGGAGCGGGCTCTCTTGGCGCGCATTTCCGTGTTTCCGAGCGACCTGTCGCTCGAGGCCGCACTTGCCGTCACCGGCAGCGACGTGGACACGCTCGCCGCTCTGGTCGACGGCAGCATGCTGCGGCGGGAGTCGGTGGGGGGCCACCCGCGATTTCGGATGCTCGAGACGGTGCGTGAGTACTCTCTCGAGCTCCTCGGGTCGGACAGGACGGGTGCAGCCGATGCCCATGCCGTCTACTTCCTGAATCTGGTGGAGGGGGCCGACCTGCGTGGCTCCGAGCAGGGACAGTGGCTGGACGTCCTGGACGAGGAGCGAGACAACCTGCAGGCTGCGCTCGATCACGCCCACTCGACGGACGACGCGGAGCTGGAGCTACGACTCGTTGTCGCACTCTGGCGTTTCTGGTGGCTGCGCGGTCACCTCGCCGAGGGGCGTTTTCGAATCGAGACCGCGGTCGCGCGAGCGGATGAGGTCGAACCTCGACTTCGGGCCGACGCATACCGCGGCGGCGCGGGCATCGCCTGGAGCCAGGGCGATCTCGCGCGGGCTCGTGAGCTGGCTTTGGTCGGCCTCGACGTTGCGGACGGAAGCGGCGACGGGGACATCAGCCTGGCCTGCCACACGGTGCTCGGGCTCATCGCAAAGGCGGAGGGAGACTATGCACGGGCTCGTGCTCACCTCGAGCAAAGCGAGGCGATCGCACGAGCTCTCGGTCGTGAAGGAGACGAGCTCGTGGCGAAGATGAACCTCGGAGCGGTCGCGTTCGACGCAGGGGAGCCCGAGGTGGCCGTGCCGCTCTGGACCGACGTGCTCGGGTATCACCGTGCTCGCGCAAACTCCGAAGGTGAGGGGATCGCCCTTCTCAATCTCGGCCTTGCCGCGTACCGCCTTGGCGAGACGGACGACGCTCGGAGGCGCTTCACCGAGGCGGAGGCGCTGTTCGATGCGATCGGTTTCCGCGAGCACGTCGCACACGCACTGCAGGGAATCGCGGCCACCGAAGGCGCTGTCAAGCGCTATCGCGAGGCTGCTCGACTCCTCGGCCGAGCTTCGGCATTGCTCGAGGAGACGGGGTCCGGGGCGAGTACGTTCGACCCCAATCTGCCGTTGGAGGTAGAGGCAGTCGTCCGCGAGCAGCTGGGCGACCTCGAGTTCGCATCGGCCTTCTCGGGCAGTAGCTCTCCAGATCCTCTGGCTGGCTAGGCTCCTGCGATGCCGCGCAAGGTCATGCTCATCGGGCTCGACTGCGCCGAGCCGTCGCTCGTGCTCGAACGCTGGCGCGACGAGCTGCCGGCGCTCTCCGGGCTCATGGAGCGCGGCTCGTACGGCCGCCTGACGTCCGTGATACCGCCGATCACCGTGCCCGCCTGGTCTTGCATGATGTCGTCGAAGACGCCGGGCGATCTCGGTGTCTATGGCTTCCGGAACCGCTCGGACCACACCTACGAGGGTGGCTTCATCGCGATGAGCGACGCGATCCGCGAGCCACGTCTGTGGGATCTAGTGACGCGCGCCGGCGGCTCCTCGGTCGTGCTGAGCGTGCCTGGCACCTACCCGCCGCGGCCGCTGAACGGCGTCATGGTGAGCTGCTTCCTGACGCCGTCGCTCGAGAGCAAATACACGTATCCGGCTGCGCTTCGCGACGAGATCGCCGACGTCGTCGGCGAGTACATCTTCGACACGAAGGACTTCCGCACCGACGACAAGGACTACTTGCTCCGACAGGTTTACGAGATGACGGATAGGCGCTTCCAGCTCGCGGAGCACCTCGCGGACGCGAAACCCTGGACGCTGTTCGCGATGGTCGAGATGGGCCCGGACCGGATGCACCACGGGTTCTGGAAGTTCATGGATCCGGAGCACCGAAAGCACGAGCCGGGCAACCAGTACGAGAACGCGATCCTCGACTACCACCGGCACGTCGACGGGCTGATCGGCGCCTTGCTCGAGCACGCCGACGACGAGACGGTCGTCTTCGTCCTCTCCGACCATGGCGCAAAGCGGCTCGATGGCGGAATCCGGATCAACGAGTGGCTGCGCAGCGAGAACCTGCTCGCCACGCTCACCGAGCCGGACGGCGTGTCCTCACTCAGAGATGTCGGCATCGACTGGTCGAAGACCACGGCGTGGGGCGAAGGCGGCTACTACGCGCGCGTCTTCCTCAACGTGCAGGGCCGCGAGCCCGAGGGCGTGATCCCGCCCGAGCAATACGAGGCGGTGCGCGCGGATCTCGCGCGGCGCATCTCGCAGATCCCGGACGATCGCGGCAACCCGATCCCGACCGCGGTGTACACACCGGAAGAGCTGTACGGCGATCCGCAGGGCGTCGCCCCGGACCTGATCGTCGTGTTCGGCGACCTCTACTGGCGCTCGGTCGGCACGATCGGCGGGGATGAAGGCATCCAGACGCTCGAGAACGACACCGGCCCCGACGACGCGAACCACGCGCAGGACGGCCTCTACATCGTCGCCGGGCCGGGCATCGAAGCTCGCGGGCGCCACGACGCTCATCTGCTCGACATCGCACCGACCGTGCTCGAGATCCTCGAGATCGAGCAACCCGACGGGTTACGCGGGCGGAGCCTGTTCCCCGCGCTCGCTGCCCGTTAGCGAGGGATCGCCGGCGGGACGATCCATCTCGCGAAACGCCGGGTTGAAGAACCCGTAGGTCGTGACGGCGAGGTAGCAGATGCCGATCGCGAGCATCGTCGGTGCGACGCCGATCTGCTCGACTATGACGCCCCCGAGCAGGATTCCGAGCGGGATCGACGCCCACGCACCGGCTCTCGTGGCGCCGAACACACGGCCGCGCAGCTTCACTGGCACGACCTCCGACGCGACCGTGAGGAGGAGCGGGTTCAGCGGGCCGGCCGCGAAGCCGACGATCGCGAGCGCTGCGAGCGTAGCCCCGAGAGGCGGCAACGTGGCGAGAACGAGGTACATCAGGGGTATCACCGAGAAGCAGCCGACGAAGGTCAGACGTCTCGGAACCCGGTGGCCGATTGCGCTGTAGGTGAGCGCCCCGACGAGCCCGGCTCCGCCCACGACGCCGTACATCAGCCCGAGGTCCCCTGCGCCGTCGTACGCCTCCTGTGCGAGCACCGGGAAGATGACCGGGTCCGGTGCGTCCAGGAAGTTCGTCAGCAGGACCGTCAGCACGATCGCGCGGATCAGGCGATTGGCCCAGATGAAGCGCATTCCCTCGGCGAGCTCGCCGAGGAACCGGCCCTTCGGCTCGGCGTCCACGTCGGCGCCGAGCTCGCGCTGCGGCCGCGGAATCGCCCCGGCGACGATCGCAGCCGAGACGACGAAGCTCGCCGCGTTGAGCCACAGAGCCGTCGTCGCCCCGAGGCTCGCGACGAGGAGCCCTCCGAGCGGCCCGCCGACGAGCAGCGACCCCTGCTGGATGCTGCCCCGGATCCCGCTCGCGCGCTCCATGCGGACACCGGCGAGCTCGACGACGTCGGGGAAGAGCGCCTGCCTCGCGGTCGCCCCCGGTGCGTCGAGCAGCGCGCCGAGAAACACGAGCCCCATGAGCTGCCAGAGCTCGATCCCGACCGTGGAATGGATCAGCGGGATCGCCGCCACCGCACCCGCGCTCGCGAGATCCGCCGCCACGCTCGTCGTGCGGAACCCGAGCCGGTCGACGATGACGCCGCCGAAGAACGCGGCGAGAACTGCCGGCAGGAAGTTGAAGAAGACCGCGAGCCCGGTGAGCGCCGCGCTTCCCGTCGTGACGAGGACGAACCACGGCACTGCGAGCAGAGCGACCGCGTTCCCGACGAGCGAGATCGCATCCGCGACGTAGAGCGCGTACAGCGGTCGGCGGGTCGGCACAGGCGTCACAGCGGATCGGGCGCGGGCTCAGCTGCCGTCGGGCCAGCCGCCGCGGTGCAGAACCATCGGGTAGTGCGGCAGCGCAGCGCGTGGGTCATCGACCATCGCCTCGGTGCGCTCGAGATACGGCTTGCTCGCGCGCCAGCCGCCAGGGTGCGGATGCAGCCCTCGAGAGAGGTCGGGGTGGGTGAGGACGCTCTCGAGCGACAGCCGGAGCTGTCGTACGTCGCCTGCTCCGAAGCGCGTTCGCCACGCTCGCTCCACCTGGTCGTGCCGCCTGCGCAGACCCTTCTGCACCTCGAGACCCTTCGTGGTCAGGCGAGCGCGCTTCGTCGAAGCGGACGTACCGACGATGTCGAGGTAGCCGGCTTTCGTGAGGAACGTCAATGCCATGCTCGTCGCTTCCTTCGAAACTCCTGCGGCGCGCGGCAACTCTTCGACGCGCCTCCCGGTCCCGCCGAGGACGCGGACGAAGTTCGAGCACAACGGCAGCGACAGCTCCGACTCACGCTCGAAGTCGAGCGTGTACGCGAGGAGGACCTGCGAAAGCATCGTCGCGAGGCTGTCTTGATTCGCTCTCGAATCACTCTTCTCCCGAGGCGAGAATCCCGCTGCCATCCCGTCCGAGCCGGCGACGATCGGCACGTATTCGGGGAACTCGACGTCAAGGCGGTCGACGACCGATCGAAGTGCGCCTCTGAGCTCGCCGACCACGTCCACGCCGAACCGCTGAGCCCAGCGTGTGTCGACCTCGTCGAAGAGCGACGGCCAGATCTCCTGCGCCTTCCGCCCGGCCGACGTGGGCCGGACGATCCACTCCTTTCGTAGCGCGCGACCGCTTCCCCAACCCTCGCGCTTGCCCTTCGGCGGCGTGCGGGCGGATACCGGCGCGACGAAGACGTATCGCCATCGCTCCATACCACCGACCGTCGAGAGCACCCGCGCTTTCGGCAGTCCCGTCGCCTCGGGAAGTGCGCCGACCTCGATTCCGTCGCCGACGAACCGCAGGAAGTTCGACCACATCACGACCGACGCGCCGCGGGCGCGCTCACCCGTCTCCGCGAACCGGCGCTCGAATTCGTTGTCGAGCTCGATGGTGTACGCGACGAGCGGCTGCGACATGAGGGTCGAGAGCGGCAAGCGGGCGGGCATGGCCGCGATGCTAGGCGTGCCGGGCATCGTCGGAGCAAAGGAAGCGCGCTGTCTCGAGGCGAGGCTCCCAATACACTGGGCCGCGCTCATGAACGTCGTCGTCTACGTGTCGGACGCGCTTCGCGCGGACCATCTCGGGTGCTACGGCGCCCGTTTCGTCGACACGAGGACGATCGACGAGCTAGCGGCGGGAGGTGTCCGCTTCGACCAGGCGATTAGCGCGGCGCCCTGGACTGCGCCGGCGATGACCTCGATGGTCACCGGCCTCTACGCCCACCATCACGGCTACTTGCACTGGGACGCCTCGCTCGACCCGACCACCGAGACGCTCTTCCGCGCGTTCTCGGCTCACGGCTACGAGGTGAGCACGTTCGTCTTCGACACGAACTACCTCTTCAAGGAGATGCCGGAGGCGAACGTGGCGGGAACGAGCGAGACGCTCGACGGGGCGATCACATGGCTCCGCGAGAAGCGCGAGAAGCCGTTCTTGCTGTTCTTCCACAACTGGGCGACCCACATGCCCTACGACATCCTCCATTCCGAGCGCAAGGATTGGCTCGCGGCGAAGCAGGAGGTCATCGGCGGCATCCAGGCCGACTCGGCCTCGGCGCTCGAGGCGACGCGCGAGGGCTACCGGCGGGCGGTCGAGCGCCAGTCGGAGACGTTGGTGGCGTCGATGCTCGAGGAGCTCGACAGCCTCGGTCTCCGACAGAACACGGTGTTTGCGTTCCTCTCCGACCACGGGGAGTCCTGGGGCGAGCGGTTCTCGGAGAAGCAGGACGTCCAGGGCGTCTACCACATGCACGGCGCTGCGCTCTTCGACGAGATCGTGAACGTCCCGTTGATCCTTTCGGCCCCTGGGCGGCTCGACCCGGGGGTGGTACGGGAGCAGGTGCGCTCGGTCGACCTGATGCCGACACTGCTCGAGCTCGCCGGGCTTCCCGCGAGGGAGACCGATGGCGAGTCGCTGCTGTCGGTGGGCGGAGACCGTCCTGCCGTCATCGCCGGCACGGACAAGGGCGCGCTGACGAAGCTCGCCGTCCGTCTGCCGCCCTGGAAGCTGATCCTCGACGTCGAGAGCGGGGAGGAGGAGGCCTACAACCTCGAGTCCGACCCGCGGGAGCTCGAGAGCCGTCCTTCCGACGCGCCCGCAGAGCTGCGGGAGATCGTCTTTCGCGAGCTCGAGAGCGCGGAGCGTCGCGAGCTGACCGAGGAGGAGGAGGCGACCGTCGAGCGGCGGCTCGCCGACCTCGGCTACCTCTAGCAATGACCGCGCTTGCCACGCTCTACGAGCGGATGCTGTTCATCCGCCGCTTCGAGGAGTCGCTCCTCGACCTCTTCGCGCAGGGGAAGCTGGTCGGCACGACGCACACGTACATCGGGCAGGAGGCGAACGCGGTCGGGATCATCGACCACCTCGCGCCCGAGCGCGACGTGATCTTCTCGAACCACCGCTGCCATGGGCACTACCTCGCGTTCACGGACGACGCGTTCGGGCTCCTCTGCGAGGTGATGGGGAAGGCCCCAGGCGTCTGCGGCGGCAAGGGCGGCAGCCAGCACCTGTGCAGGGGGAACTTCTACTCCAACGGAGTTCTCGGGAGCATCGTCCCTGTTGCAACCGGGATGGCGCTCGCGGAGAAGAAGAAGGGAACGGGCGCGGTCTCGACGGTCTTCCTCGGCGACGGCACGCTCGGCGAGGGCGTGACGTACGAGTCGCTGAACATGGCCTCGCTCTGGAAGCTGCCCGTCCTCTTCGTCGTCGAGAACAACCACTACGCGCAGTCGACGCCGGTCGAGCTCGAGCTCGCCGGGTCGATTCCTGCGCGGGCTGCTGCGTTCGGAGTCGAGACGGCGGAGCTCGCGACGACCGATGTCCACGAGATCCACGAGACGGCGGGGCGCGCAGTCGCGAGGATCCGCGAGACCGGCGAGCCGTTCTTCCTCGTGCTCGACACGTATCGGTACAGCCCGCACTCCAAGGGCGACGACAACCGCGACCCGGCGGAGATCGCGGCGCGCCGCGAGCGCGACCCGCTCACAATTGCAGGCGCGCACCTCGATGACGATGAACGAGCACGAATCGAGGAGGCGTGCCAGCGTCGCCTCGCGGAGACGATCGCGGCCGCCGAGGATGCTCCGGCCGCGACCGCAGAGGCAGCATGAGCGCACGCGAGAAGCGTTGCGTGCAGGTGTTGAACGAGGCGCTGCACGAGGTATTCGCCGGGCGCGACGACGTCGACTTGCTCGGGGAGGACATCCTCGATCCCTACGGCGGTGCGTTCAAGGTCACTCAGGGCCTGAGCGACGCGTACCCGGATCGCGTGCTGACGACCCCGATTTCGGAGGCGTCGCTCTTCGGCGTGGCCGCCGGGATGGCGCTGCGCGGCCGCCGTCCGATCCTCGAGATCATGTTCGGGGACTTCATTGCCCTCGGCTTCGACCAGATCGTCAACGGGATCGCGAAGTTCCGCGAGATGTACGACGACCAGGTCACCGTCCCGCTCGTCGTCCGTACGCCGATGGGCGGCCGGCGCGGGTACGGGCCCACGCACAGTCAGTCCCTCGAGAAGCTCCTGCTCGGGGTGCCGAACATCGTCGTCGTCGCTGCCAGCGAATGCCACGATCTGCGAGGCCTCGTGGTCTCGGCCGTCGAGGACGAGCGCCCTGTCTTTCTGATCGAGAACAAGCTCATGTACGGCCGCCCGAACCGCAGGCCCGATGAGGGGCACATCGGCGAGCTCGCGGTGCGCGAGACCGAGGGGCCCTATCCCGCAATCACCTTCTCGGGGACGGATTTCTCGGAAGGAACCGCGACGATCGTCACCTATGGCGGCATGGTTCCGGTCGTGCTCGACGCGGTGACCGAGCTGATCCTCGAGCACGAGATCTTCTGTGAGGTCGTCGCGCTCTCGCAGCTTCTGCCGATGGAGCTCGACCCGGTGCTCGATTCCGTCTCCCGGACGGGCGCTCTCATCACCGCCGAAGAAGGGACGCTCACGGGCGGCTTCGGAGCCGAGATCGCTGCACGCGTGACCGAGGCGGCCTGGAGTGACCTACGCGGCCCGGTTCAGCGCGTCGCCGCGCGCGACGGGATCATCCCCTCGGCCCGGCCGCTCGAGGACGCGATGTTGCCGAGCACGCACGACGTCGTCGAGGCGATCGTCGCCCTCGAGGGCGTGAGGCAGTAGGCGTGCTCGAGATCGTCCTCACGCGGGAGGACGCGAACACCGAGTTCGCGCTGCTCTCCGAGTGGCTGGTCGAGGATCGCGCCGATGTGACGGCGGGCCAACCGGTCTGCGTCGTCGAGACCACGAAAGCGACTGTCGAGGTCGAAGCGCCGGGTGCTGGAACGATCGTCCAGCTCTTCGAGGAAGGCGTCGAGGTCGAGCTCGGCAAGACGGTCGCGTACGTCGCCGAGAGCGCCGGAGAGCTCGCCTCTCTGGATTCGGACGCGGAGCGTGCAAAACCTGCTCTCGAGCCGGCCGCGACCGATCGCAAGGCGACACGCAAGGCCGCTGAGCTCGCGGAGCGGCACGGCGTCGATCTCGCTGCGATCGAGAAACGAGGATTCATCACCGAGAAGGACGTCGAGGAGCTCATCGCTCGCCGGAAGGCCGCGTCACCCGACCAGGGAGCGCCGCTAGCCGGACTCTCGACCGAGAACGTGACGCTCCCCGCCTCGTTCGAGCTCGACGAGACGACGGGGGCGCTCGACTCGTCGTTTCTCGAGTCGCTTCGTTCCGACCCCGACTCCTTCCGTGATCTCTCGCCCGAGGAGAAGGTGTCCGCGCTCCGAGAGCACGGCGCGCAGATCGGCGACGACGTGGTCATTGGCGAAGGGTCGCTCGTAGTCGCGCCGCAGGTCGTCGTCGAGGACGGCGTCGAGATCGGCCCGCGCGCGACGATCCGCTGCGAGGAGATCGTCGCCATCGGCGCGGCGAGCCAGTTCGGTCCCGACCTCGAGCTCGCTTGCCGGCGCGCGTTTCTCGGCTCAGGGATCTGGGCGGGCCGGTCGATCCGCTTCGGAGGAGGCGGGCATCGCGATCCCTGGGCGGTGCTCACGGTCGGCGATCTCGCCTTCGTCGGCGACGAGGCGTTCGTCAACGTCTGCCGGCCGGTGCTGATCGGGCGGGAGGTATTCCTGACGATGCGGTCGCTGATCGTCACGCACAACATCGGGCACTCCGTCCTCGAGGGCTTCGAGAACCGCTTCGCGCCCGTCGTCCTCGAGGACCGCGCGCAGGTGGGGCTCGGTGCGGTCGTCTATGCGGGATGTCGAATCGGAGCCGAGGCGATCGTCGCGTCGAACTCCTATGTCACGTCCGACATCGCGCCGGGCTCGTTTGCGATCGGCGTACCCGCTCGCGTGACGGGGAGCTCGAGCCACAAGGTCTCCCGCGCACGACAGACCGAGCTCGGTCGCCGCATGATCGACGACCTGCACGAGCTCCTCGTCCTCCGAGGCCACGAGGTATCGGCGATCGAGGACGGCGAGACTCGTGAGTTCGAAGTCGACGGCGTCACCGTTGCATTCGCACCGACCTTCACGGAGGCGAGCCCGGAGGCCGTCGTGCTCACGCTCGAGATGGGCGGCGAGCCGGCAGACGGCGTCGCGGTGCTCGACTTGCTCGAACGCACGCTGCACGGGTCGGGGGGCATCGTGCTCGACTCGGTTCGGGAGTTCTGCCGCAAGCGCGGCATTCGCTTCGAGCCCGGTCCGTGGCGTTATCGCGGCGGGCTCGTGTAGCTCACGCAGCGGTCGGCGCAGGCGCGTCGCGATACGGCAACACGTCGAGCAGGCGGTAGACGGCAGGGGCGTCACCCGTGACGGCAATGCACCCTGCGTCGCGGTCCACCACGAAGTGGAAGAACTCCGTCGGGCCGCATTCGACCACCGCATCGGGGCCGTCGACGGCTCCCTCGCGCACCTCTCCGTCGATGAACGACGCGACCTCGTCGCCGATCCGGAATTCGATCCTCGCCTCCGTCGAGTGCGGAGGGAACGCCATCCGCATCGCACCTGCGAGCCAGCCGGGCTCGAGGTCCTCGTCTCGGGTCGGTGGTCCTAGTGAACGTGCGCCCCAGTGCGCCAGCAGATGCATGACCGGGCGGAGCTCCAGGCCATACTCCGTCAACTCGTAGACCGTGGAGGCCGCGGGTGGGGGCAGGCGCCTGCGCGATACGACCCCGTGACGCTCGAGCTCCTTGAGCCGTGCGGCGAGGATGTTCGTGCCGCAACCACCGAGGTTCGCGTGGAGATCCGAGTAGCGGAGCTGGCCATGCTCGAGAAGCTCGCGCACGATCAGCAGCGACCAGCGCTCGCCGACCACGTCGAGCGCGTGTGCGATCGGGCAGTACTGGTTGTAGCTCTTCATGCCGCTCCCGATTGTACACCCGATTCTTTCATTGTGGAAGTTCTTACTTGTATTTTGAAAGTACGTGCTGTAGTATCGCAACCTTCATCGGACGGATAACGAGTGGAAGGGTCTTCGCATGGTCACTTCGGATCGCATGAAATGGTTTGCCCTGGCGCTTCTCTGCGTCACGCAGTTCCTCGTCGTCCTGGACATCGCGATCGTCAACGTCGCGCTTCCCTCGATCCAGGCGGATCTCGGGTTCTCGCAGGACGACCTGCAGTGGGTCATCAGCGCCTACGCGCTCGTGTTCGGGGGGTTCCTGCTGCTCGGTGGCCGTCTGGCGGACATCATCGGGCGGCGCGTCGTGTTCATGGCCGGGCTCGTCATCTTCTCGGTCGGCTCGCTGCTCTGCGGGTTCGCCTGGGACGACACGTCGCTCATCGTCGCGCGCGCGCTTCAGGGCCTCGGCGCCGCCACCATCACGCCGGCTGCCCTCTCGATCTTGACGACGACCTTCACCGAGGGGCGCGAGCGCAACATCGCGCTCGGCGCCTGGGGTGCCGTCGGCGGCTTCGGCGCCGCAGCCGGCGTCCTGGTGGGTGGGATCCTCACCGACCTCTTCTCGTGGGAGTGGATCTTCTTCGTGAACGTCCCGGTCGGCATCGCCGCCCTGGCGCTCTCGCCGATCCTGCTCCGTGAGAGCAAGGACGCGCACGGTCAGAGCCATGACATCCCCGGCGCAGTGCTCGTGACCGGTGGTCTCATCCTGCTCGTCCTCGGGATCACGCAGGGCCGGCAGTGGGAATGGCTCTCAGCGAAGACGATCGGCGTCTTCGTCGTCTCCGGAGTGATGTTGGTCGCGTTCGCTCTCTGGGAGCAGCGTCAACGCGACCCTCTCGTTCCGTTCTCGATCTTCCGGTTGCAGACGCTCACGGCGGCGAACGTGGCGGGTTTCATCATGGGAACGGCCATGTTCTCGATGTTCCTGATGCTGACGCTCTACATGCAGCAGGTGCTCGGGTACTCGCCGATCAAGACAGGAGTGGCCTACCTCGCGGTCGCCGGAACGGCGATCATCTGGGCGAACGTCGCCGCGGTCGCCGTCAACAGGGTCGGGGTCAAGCCCGCGCTCATCCTCGGCATGGGATTTCTCACCGCCGGGCTCGTGTACTTCACGCAGGTGTCCGTCGACGGCTCCTACTGGGCTGATCTCTTCCCGGGCTTCCTGATCCTCGGCGTGGCGATCCCGTTCGCGTTCGTCCCCATCACGATCGCCGCACTCGCGGGCACGAAGCCACAGGAGGCCGGCCTCGCGTCGGGGTTGATCAACACCTCGCAGCAGATCGGAGGCGCCGTCGGTATCGCGATTCTCTCGACCGTCGCCGTCGCGACCACCGACGATGCGGTTGCCGACGGCGCGGCGGTGCCCGTCGCGCTCACGGACGGCTTCGTGAATGCCTTCTGGGCGGGGGCGGGCATCGCGCTCGCAGGCCTGCTCGTCTCGATCTTCATGGTTCGCGGTCGCGACCTGCGCCAGGACGCCCCGGTCGCGGAGCCGGCGCTCGAGGCGGCCGCCTAGGCTGAGGGCGGTGATTCGAGCGTTCTCGGTGGTTCTCGCCGCCGCGATCCTTACGGCGTGCGGCGGCGAGAACCAGCGCGAGGCTGATCCGATGAGCGACCAGAAGCTGATCGAGGCGGCGCATGCAGGCGACGCCGACGAGGTGCGCGCCCTGCTCGAGCGGGGCGCGCGCGTCGATGCCGCCGACTCTTCGGGAGTGACGGCGCTCGTCGCGGCGGCGTATGGAAACCACGTCGAGGTTGCCCGCCTGCTGATCGAAGCGGGCGCCGACGTCGACGTGAAGGACGCGACGGAGCAGAGCGCCTATCTCATCGCGACGAGCGAGGTCGGAGACGACACCGAGCTTCTGGAGCTGACACTCGACGCCGGCACGGACGTGAACGCCAAGGACAGCTACAACGGGACCGGTCTCATCCGCGCGGCGGATCGCGGCTACGTCGAGATCGTTCGGCGACTGCTCGAGACAGAGATTGACGTCGACCACGTGAACCGGCTCGGCTGGACGGCGCTCCTCGAGGCGATCATCCTCGGCGGCGGCGACGAGCAGCATGTGGAAACGGTGCGTGTGCTCGTCGACGGCGGGGTGGACGTGAACCTCGCCGACGGCGACGGCGTGACCCCGCTCGCACACGCGCGCCGTCACGGCTACGACGAGATGGCGGCGATCCTCAGCGAAGCGGGCGCGAAGGCGTAGGGGCGAGGCTTGCCCCGCCCTCGTTCTACCTTGGCGCGCAGAAGGGCGAGGCAAGCCTCGGCCCTACAAGAGGTGTGATGCGCGAGCTAAGCCCGCGCATCACGCAGAGCCCTCAGTCGATGTTGCCGCAGGACGTGTACGTCTCGAGGTCGTCGTCGGACATGTGCAGGTTGATCGCATAGTCCGAGCCCGTGAGGGTCTCGATCGACGCTTCGACCGTCGCCTGTGACGTCCCATCGGTGACATTCGGGAGCCCGAACGCCGGCTCCGGATTGAGATCGTCACCGCAATTGCCCTCGTGGATGTGTGCGGGCTGCGACTCGGAGACGGGATCACCGTCGATCTCGATGGAGACGCTCGTCGTGTCACCGTCGCCGGTGAGCGTGGCTGTTCCGGTCTGACCTGAACCTGCCTCCTCGGCGAGCTCGACGGTCACCTCGTCGCCCGCGGCGGCGTCGTCGTCATCGTCGCTTCCGCAGCCGGCGAACGCGAACATCGCCAGCGCCATCGCGACGATCAGGAGCGGTAGCTTGCGCATCTATGACCTCCCTCGTGGTCGGTGTGAGCGAATGTGGTCCTACCCGTGCCACTGCATGACTAGCACCGGGTAATTCGCGTGCCGCGCGCTACCGGATCACTTCACCGCCGGGCGTGAGTCCACCGATCACCTGTCGAGCGAGCCTCTCGGTGAACTCGGCGTCGAGCGGCTCGCCGCTGAAGAGAAGCCGATAGAAGACCGCACCGTGGAGAGCGTCGACTGCGAGCTCGAGGTCGGCGTCGAACTGCAGCTCCCCGCGGTCGCGAGCGTGCTCGAGGACCGCGAGCATCGCGCTTCGGCGAGCGGGAACGACGTCGCGCTGGAACCCTTCGGCGAGATCGGGGTCGTGCTGGAGGTCGGCGACGAGGCCGGCGACCACGCGGCCTCCGATCGGCTGGGCGAGGACGTCGATCAACCAGTGCAGGAGTGCGCGGACGTCCTCCACCGTCGACCCCATCTCGGGCGGCTGGGCTACGCGGTCGGAACCGGCGAGGTACGCCTCGAGGACGAGTGCGGCCTTCGACGGCCACCAGCGGTAGATCGTCTGCTTGCCGACTCCCGCGCGCGCTGCAACGCCTTCGATGGTCAGCGCCCGGTACCCGCGCTCGACGAGAAGCTGCTGGGTCGCCTCGACGATCGCGCTGTGCGAGCGCTCGCTCCGCCGACGACCTCGATCGCTGTGCGGGCCTTGCATGCGCCAACGGTATCAGTGGACGAGACGTCTCGTCTCGTGCTAATCTACGCGTAGCGAGACGCACCGTCTAGAAAAGAAGGAGCCCGCTGAGACCTGCTGCTGCCACCGGGATGCTCGTCTCCCTCCGAGGCCCGCTCGCGCTCGTCGTCCTCTGCGCGATCCCTCTTGGTCTCTGGGCGGCGTCGGCGCCGCTCGATGCGCGCTTCACCGGCGACTTCCGGACGCTGACGAGCCTCGCAGTGCTCTGTGCGCTCGCGGGCACGTCGGCGTTCGCTCTCAACCTCGTCCTCGGCGCGCGGCTGAGACCGGTCGAGTGGCTCTTCGGAGGCCTCGACCGCATGTACCTCGCCCATCGCCTGAACGGCGAGGTCGCGTTCGTGCTCCTGCTCGCGCACGTGCTCTTGATCCTCGCGAGCCGCGCAACCATCTCTTCGGCGACGGCGGTCGACCTGCTCGGGCCGGGTGCGGGCCGAACCGTCTTCACCGGAGTTCTCGCGTTCGGCGCGATGGTGGTGGCCATCGTGCTCACGCTCTTCGTGCGCCTCGGGCACGAGGTCTTCGTGTACGTGCAGCGCGCGTTCGGCGTCGTGTTCCTCGTCGCCTGCTACCACGTCTTCACGACCTCCGGCGCGAAGGAGGACTCCGCTGCGCTCGAGTACTACATGGCGGGGCTCGCGACGCTCGGCGTCGCGGCGTTCGGGTATCGCTCGCTGTTCGGGAACGTTCTCGTGCGGCGACGCAGGTACCGGGTCGTAGCCGTCAACCGGCTGGACGAGTTCGTCACCGAGATCGTCATGGAGCCCGTCGAGCGGCCGCTCGTCTTCCTCCCAGGGCAGTTCCTGTTCGTCAACTTCCGCTCGCTCGCGTTGAGCCGCGAGCTCCATCCGTTCGACGTCTCTCTTCGCCGCCGAGCCTTCGCCGTCCGCCCCGGCGAGATCCGCAACCAGTTCCATCCCTTCTCCATCACCTCTGCGCCCGGCGAGCCGAGGCTGCGGATCACGGTCAAGGCCGTCGGCGACTACACGCGGGCGTTGCGATCGCTCGACGCCGGAGCCGAGGCCGTCGTCGAGGGGCCGTACGGCTCTTTCTCGCAGCGCAGCGTCGCGAATCGCAGGCAGATCTGGATGGCGGGAGGCATCGGCGTGACGCCGTTCCTCAGCATGGCCAGGAGTCTCCGAGACGACGATGGCCCCGGGTCGACTTCTACTACTGCGTCGAGCACGCCGAGGAGGCGCACTTCCTCGACGAGCTCCGCGAGATCGCCGCGCGCAGGGACGACTTCGACGTCGTGCTCGTCCCGCGGGACACCGACGGCTTCCTCACGGCGGAGCGCATCTCTCGGGAGCAGCCCGATCTCGGCTCGGCAGACGTGCTCATCTGCGGCCCGCCAGCGATGATCGACAGCCTGCGCGATCAGCTGAGGGCGAGGGGCATACCCGACGAGCGCATTCACGCAGAGGAGTTCGGGTTCGCGAAGGTCGGCCGGCCGAGTGGCGGGGCCACGTGAGCACCCTCGAGGAACGGCGCGCGACTACGAGCGTCCTCGTGATCGGCTCCGGAGCGGCGGGCCTGCGGGCCGCGATCGAGCTGGCCGAACGAGGCGTGCAGGTGCTCTGCATCGGCAAGCGGCGTCATGACGACCCGCACACCGTTCTCGCCTCCGGCGGCATCAACGCTGCGCTCGGGACCATGGATCCGGAGGACAGCTGGGAGCAACACGCTGCCGACACGCTGCGCGAGGGGTACTGGCTCGGCGATCCGGCCGGCGTCGAGATTCTCTGTCGCGAGGCGCCGACCGCGATCGACGAGCTCGTGCGCTGGGGAGCACGACTCGCCCGGGAGCCCGACGGGCGGTTGACGCAGCGGTTCTTCGGCGCCCATCGCTACCGGCGTACGTGCTTCGCGGGCGACTACACGGGGCGGGAGATCCAGCGCACGCTGGTTGCGCGGGCCGCCGAGCTGGGCGTCTCCACGCTCGATGGGTTCTACGTCACGCGACTTCTCGTCCACGACGGCCGTGTCTTCGGCGCCTACGGCTTCGACCTCGACGACGGCGCCCGATGTCTGATTTTCGCCGACTCCGTCGTCCTCGCCGCCGGCGGCCACACGCGAATCTGGCGCCGCTCGTCCTCGCGGCGCGACGAGAACACCGGGGACGCGATGCGCCTGGCCGCGGAGGCGGGCTGTCGGCTTCGGGACATGGAGCTGGTGCAGTTCCACCCGACCGGAATGGTCTTCCCCGAGGAGTCGGCGGGGACGCTCGTCACGGAGGCGGTTCGCGGTGAAGGCGGAGTGCTGCGGAACGCCAACGGCGAGCGATTCATGGAGCGCTACGACCCTGACCGGGTCGAGCTGTCGTCGCGCGACCGCGTTGCGCTCGCCAACTACACGGAGATCGTCGAGGGCCGCGGCACCGAGCACGGCGGCGTGCTGCTCGACGTCTCCCATCTCGACCGCGACGTGATCCTCGACCGGCTGCCGCGGATGTACCGCCAGTTCCTCGACCTTGCGATGCTCGACATCACGACGACGCCGATGGAGGTTGCGCCGACGGCGCACTACTCGATGGGTGGAGTGCGGGTCACTGCGGAGACGCACGCGACCGACGTCGCTGGGCTCTACGCGGTGGGGGAGTGCGCGTCCGGCGTCCACGGCGCCAACCGCCTCGGCGGCAACTCGCTCGCAGAGTGCCTCGTCTTCGGCCGCATCGTCGGCGGCGAAGCCGCCCGTTGGTCGGCCGAGCTCGACGTGCAGGTCCGCGATCGCGAGGCCATCGACCTCGCGCGGGAGGAAGTCGACGAGCACCTCGCCCGTCGCGGCGACGAGTTCGCGCGTCCGTTGCAACGGGCGCTGCGAGACCTGATGTCCGAGCTCTGCGGCGTCGTGCGTTCCGAGAGCGGATTGCGGAAGGGCCTCGCAGCCATCGAGGAGCTGAGCGCCCGCGCAGAGGCGATCGAAGTGCGTCCCGACATCGCCGGCTATGCCGACCTTGCCCACACGTTCGACCTCCAGGGCTCCCTGCTCGCAGCTAGGGCGACCCTCGACTGCGCGCTGGAGCGGCGGGAGACCCGCGGCGCACACAACCGCTCGGACTTCCCCGATCTCGACCCGAGCCTGCAGGTCAATCTCGCGTGGACGAAGGACAGTGCGGTCGACAGAGAGCCGATCTCGCGTCCCTCGGCCGCCGTGCACGCGCGTGCCGGCGGGCATGAGCTCGATACGACAGGACGTCTGCTCGAGTAAGAAGTCGGTTCAGGATGATGCTTCGTCGGCGGGGCGCTCCGGACGAGTGCGCTGCAAGGACGCAGGGAGCCTCGATATTCGTGAATATCGGGGCGACTGAGGACGCCGCAGCGTGCCGTCCGGTGCGTCCCGGCGACACAAGGCTTCATTCTGAACCGACTTCTACGCGCGACAGGCAGACTCCGTCGGTGCCACCGACGCTCGCCGAAGTCGAAACGGAGACCCTGCGGATGAAGATCGAGAACGGCGACGAGCTCGTTCTCGTCGACGCGCTCTCGCTGATCTCGTACGCAGCCTCGCACCTTCCTGGCGCGATCCACATCCCGCCCGAGCGCGTCACCGACCTTGCTCCTCGGCGCATCCCCGATCTGGCCTCGGAGGTCGTCGTCTACTGCTCGGGCCCGACCTGCACGGCCTCTGTGGAGGTCGCCGAGCGGCTGCTCGAGCTCGGCTACGAGAACGTCCGCCACTACGCGGGCGGCAAGCGGGCCTGGGTGGACGCGGGCCTCCCGCTGGAGGGTGGACGAACCTGAGCGTGAACCAGCCCGGAAGTACCTAGGCCGTGCGCATGCGCACGGCCTTGCTCGGGCTCGCGATCGGGCTCGCGCTGGCGGACTCGTCGATCGTCACACTTGCGCTTCCCGAGATCCTGGGCCGGTTCGACGTCGGCGTGACGACGGTCGCGTGGGTGCTGACGTCGTTCAATCTCCTGCTCGCTGTCTCAGCGCTGCCCGCTGCATTTCTGGCTCGGCGGCGGCCGCGCCGGGTGTTCGTCGTCGGGACGGCCGTGTTCGCGGCCTCGTCGCTAGCCTGCGGTCTCGCCACGTCGTTCGAGCTGCTCGTCGCCGCCCGGTGCATTCAGGCTGTCGGAGCAGCCCTCGTGGTCACTGCAGCGCTTGCCCTGCTCTCGGGCGTCACACAGAGCGACACCCAGGCGGTACGCATCTGGGTGGCGGCGGGCGTTCTTGGCGCCGCGCTCGGTCCTGCGGCGGGAGGGATCCTGACCGAGGCCCTCGGTTGGGAGTCGATCTTCCTCGTCCAGGTGCCGCTCGTCCTCGTCTCGCTCGTCGCCGCTCCGAGGGGTGACCGTGCGACCGCCGGTCGTGCCGGTCGGGCGGCCTCACATCACCGCCAACGCAGCCCTGTTGCTGCTCTCCGGCGGGCTCGTGGCGGCGCTCTTCCTGCTCGTACTCCTTCTCGTCACCGGATGGGGCATGTCCCCGGCCGCGGCCGGGCTCGTCGTGACCGTCCTCCCGCTCGCGGCGATCGCGGCCGCACGGCTCGCGCCGCGCTCGATCGGAATCGGCGTCCGGATGGCCAGCGGGGTGATCCTCGTAGCCGGCGGTCTCGCCGGGCTCGCATTCCTGCCGCGTGCGGGCTGGGAGTGGACGATCGCACCGCAGGTCCTCGTTGGCGCGGGGATCGGCCTCGCACTCGCGGCGCTCACCGAGCGAGCTCTGGCGGGGCGTGCGCAGCACGTCGTGCACGGAGGCTGGACGCTGGCAGCGCGGCACGCAGGAGTCGTGCTCGGGCTCCTCCTGCTCGCGCCGGTGCTGACCTCGGCGCTCGAGCAGAGCCGCGACGAAGCGGTGCGGGCCGGCGCCGCCCGAGGTGCTCGACAGTCGTATCCCTGCGCTCGACAAGCTCCGCGTCGCACAGGACGTGCTCGACGAGGTGGAAGAGGCCGAGGACCGGGGAGAGCTCCCTGACGTGGCGGTGGTGTTCGAGGACAGGCCGGACGACGACGACTACCGCGACTTGCTGTCGGCCCTCCAGGATCAGCTCGATCGCGCCGTCACGGATGCGTTCTCGACCCCGTTCCTGCTCGCAGCGGCGATTGCGCTCGCTGCGCTCGTCCCCGTTGCGCTCTCGCGCGGAGAGGCGTTGTGAAGCGAGCGGTCCCGCTTTTCGTCGCGGTCGCGGCCGTCGCGGCAGTCGTCGTCCCGTACCTCGCTCTCGGCGGCGGCGTCGTTCGAGCCGGCGCCGGTCGCCGATCCGTGCCTGAAGCGCGAATGGCGCGACCCTGGCGATCTCGAGGCCGTGCTCGAGCAGGTCGTTCTCTCGGCGCTCGACGGTGCCGCGTGCGAGCTAGGGGTCTCCCGAGAGGAGCTCGTTCTCGCCGTGCGGGACGAGTCCTCGCTCGAGGCCTTCGCCGAGGAGCACGGCCTCTCGCGCGCGGACGCGGAGCAGCTCGTCGAGGACGGGCTCGAGCGTGCGATCGACGACGCGGAGGACGCGGACGCGTTGCCAGGCCTCGTCGCGTCGCTCATGCGCCGTGCAGCGGACAACCTGCCGCCCTGGCTCCTGCTCGAAGCGGTCGAGCAGTTCGGCGGGCTGCTCTCGCCCTAGACGACGTGGGGTAGCCAGTCGCGAACAGCCGCGGCCACCGCTGCCGGATCCGTCCGCAGGCTGTGGTCGCCAGGCACCTCCACGACTGTGCGCGTGCTACTTGCAGGCGGGATACCGAACCGGTCCCGCGAGCCCTGGACGACGAGTGTCGGCACGGTGACGGCATCGAGCTCGGGGAGCCGGCTCTGTGTGGGCGCCGAGCGGCGAGGTGGCACCAGAGGGAAGGCGAGGCAGAGCACTCCGATCGCGCCGGTCGCAGCCGACGTGCGGCAGGCCACGCGTGCGCCCAGCGACCGCCCGCCGACGACCAGTCGAAGCTCGCTCAGCTCCTCGGCGCGGAGTTGCTCGACCACGGTCGTCCAGGCGGCGTCCAGATGGTGCGCGGGGGCAGGGGCGCGACGTCCCGCGACTCGATACGGCTGCTCCACGAGCGCCACGCTCACTCCTTCTGCGAGTGCCACCTCCGTGACGGCGACGAGGTCGGGCGCGGCGACTCCTCCCGCGGCGCCGTGACCCAGTACCACCGCGGCGCGCGAGGCAGGAGCCGCATGCAGGTGGACACGCGCTCGACCGTGCGGGGTGTTTAGCTCGAAGCTCTTCAGGCGACGATGCTTGCAGACCCCGACGGTCAGCGTCCGGGTCTCGACCCATCAGCGAGCGAGGGAGAAGTGAAATGAAGAGGCTCATGGCCGGCATCGCACTCGCGGTATGTCTCACGGTCGCGGCACCGAGCGCGCTCGGGAGGGTCGACGCCGAGGCTGCGACCACTGCGCCGGTCGCGGTGCAGCTACTTGCGATCAACGACTTTCACGGGAACATCGAGCCTCCCGGCGGCACGTTCTTCGGGCAGCCAGCGGGAGGGGCCGAGTACCTCGCGACCCATATCGCGGCGCTGAAGGCCCAGAATCCGAACACCATCGTCGTCGGTGCAGGCGACCTCATCGGAGCTTCGCCCCTGACATCGGCCCTCTTCCACGACGAGCCTTCGATCGAGGCGTTGAACGAGGCCGGATTGCAGGTCACGTCGATCGGCAACCACGAGTTCGACGAGGGACGGAACGAGCTCCTTCGCATGCAGCGCGGCGGCTGCCACCCGATGGACGGATGCCAGGACGGTGACCCGTACGAGGGCGCCGACTTCGACTATCTCTCTGCGAACGTCGAGGTGCAGGTCACCGCGGCCCAGCGGACCGCGTACACCAGAGCTCTGGCCGCGTACAACAAGGCGCGGGCGGCGTCCAGGCGCGCGGTCGCGCGCTACAACCAGCAGCTCAGGGCCAAGCGCGCAGCGTGCCGGAGGAACGCGCAGTCAGCGGCGTGCAAGCGAACCGTCCGCCGGCCGCGGCCGTTCACCCGCAAGCGCCCGGTGGCGCCCACTCCCAAGCCTCTCTTCCCTGCGACGAAGGTGATCACCACCGGCGGCATCAAGGTCGGCTTCATCGGCCTGACGCTCGAGGGGACCCCGTCGATCGTGACGCCGAGCGGCGTCGCGGGGCTCCGCTTCCTGGACGAGGCCGATACGGCGAACCGGTACGCCGCCGAGCTCAAGAGGCAGGGCGTGAGCACCATCATCGTCCTCATCCACGAAGGCGGGCTGCAGACCGGCGGCCTCAGCGACTGCACCGGCATGTCGGGCGAGATCATCGACATCGCCAACCGCATGTCCAGCGACATCGACGTCGTGGTCAGCGGTCACACGCACACCTTCTACATCTGCACGATCGGCACGAAGCTCGTGACGAGCGCAAGTTCCTTCGGCCGCGCGGTGACGGACATCGATCTCACGGTGGAGTCGACGAACGGCGAAGTCGTGACGAAGGCCGCCGTGAACACGATCGTCCCGCGCACGATCGCGAGGGACCCCGAGGAGACGGCCATCGTCCAGAAGTACCAGCGGCTGGCCGCTCCGCTCGCGAATCGTGTGATCGGGTCGATCACGGGTGACATGACGCGCACTGCGAACCCGGCTGGAGAGTCTGCGCTCGGTGACGTGATCGCCGACGCACAGCTCGCCGCGACGCGCGATGCGGCGAAGGGCAACGCGGTCATGTCGTTCATGAACCCCGGCGGAATCCGAGCGGATCTCCTCGCCTCGCAGACCTCGGGCGGCGAGCAGACGGGCCAGGTGACGTACGGCGAGGCCTTCACGGTGCAGCCGTTCGGGAACAGCCTCGTGACGATGACACTGACCGGGCAGCAGATCGACACGCTGCTCGAGCAGCAGTGGTCGGGCGCCAACACCGCGGTTCCACGGATCCTCCAGGTGTCGAACGGCTTCACCTACACGTGGGACGCGGCAAAGCCGAACACGGACCGCGTGAACATCGCGGACATTCGCCTGAACGGGCAGTCGATCGGCCCGACGACGAGCTACCGCGTGACGGTGAACAGCTTCATGGCGGAGGGCGGAGACAACTTCGTGATCCTGCGCGACGGCACGAGTCGCCTCGGCGGTGAGGTCGACCTCGACGCCTTGACGGCGTACTTCGCTTCCAGCTCGCCGATAGCGCCCGGCCCGCGCAACAGGATTACGCGGAACAACTGACGCACGCGCACGGAAGGGGGTCAGACCTTGGGGGGTCTGACCCCACGTGTGCGACGCAGCAAACGACGGACCGCCTAGGATTTCCTCTTCGTGCCGGCGCAAGCCCAGACGACGACGCGGCTCGCAGCGAGCGAGCTGGAGCAGCAGCTCGAGCAGTACCGCTCGGAGCTGACTGCGTACTGCTACCGGATGCTCGGCTCGATCGAGGCCGAGGACGCCGTCCAGGAGACCTTCCTGCGCGCGTGGCGAAGCTACGACCGCTTCGAGGGACGTTCGGCACTCCGCTCGTGGCTCTACCGGATCGCGACGAACGTCTGCCTCGACATGCTCGACAGCCGAAAGCGGCGCGCGCGGCCGATGGACCTCGGTCCCGCGCGCGAGCCCGAGGCCGCCAACCTGAACATTCTTCCCGAGGTGACGTGGATCGAGCCGATGCCGGACGGTCGGATCGTCCCGGAGGGGGACCCGGCCGATATCGCCGTCGCGAAGGAGACGATTCGGCTCGCGTTCGTCGCTGCGCTTCAGCACTTGCCCCCGCGTCAGCGGGCGGTGTTGATCCTGCGCGAGGTCCTCCGCTGGAAGGCGTCGGAGGTCGCGGAGCTCCTCGACACGAGCGTCGCGTCGGTCAACAGCGCGCTCCAGCGGGCACGCGCGACCCTGGACGCGAGCAACGTGACCGCGACCGGAACCGCCCCGGTGGTGGACGCAGCCGACGAGGAGCTGCTCGCGCGTTACGTCGAGGCGTTCGAGCGCTACGACATGGCGGCGCTCACCTCGCTCATCCACGAGGACGCGACGCAGTCGATGCCGCCTTTCGACCTTTGGCTCTCGGGTCGCGACGACATCCTCAGGTGGTGGGTAGGCCCTGGCGCGGGCTGCCGAGGATCACGTGTGATTCCCACCGTGGGCGCAAACGGCGCGCCTGCGTTCGGCCAGTACAAGCCGAGCGACACCGGCGAGGGCTACGAGCCCTGGGCGCTCCAGGTGCTCGAGATCGAGGACGGCAAGATCAAGGAGTTCACGTTCTTCCTCGACACGAAGACGGTGTTCCCGCTCTTCGGCCTCCCGCTCGAGTACGTCGAGTGAGGTCCGGGTCTGGCTTCAGCCAGACCCGGACTCGCCAACCTCAGGCCTGCGCGCCTACCGCCGGCGACTCCTGCTCGACGGCGGACATGTCCATCCAGACGACCTCCCACAGGTGGCCGTCGGGATCCTGGAAGCTCCGCGAGTACATGAAGTCGCCCATCTCGATCGGATCGATCGACGGCGAGCCTCCGGCCGCGAGCGCCTTGTCGGCGAGCTCGTCGACCTCTTCTCGGCTCCCGGCGGAGATCGCCGTGATCACCTCGGTGCGACTTGTCGTGTCGATGAGCTCCTTCTTCGTGAACTCCTTGAACTTGCTCTTCGTAAGCAGCATCACGGAGGCATGATCCGAGACGATCATCAGCGTCGCGGTCTCGTCGGTGAAGCGCGCGTCGAACGAGAAGCCGAGCTGCGTGAAGAAGTCGACGGACCTGTCGAGATCCTCGACCGGAAGGTTGACGAAGATGAGTCGAGAGCCGTGCTGTCCCATGGTTCCTCCTCTGGGTTGGGGTTCAATCGGTAGACGGCCAGGGATCAGAGAAGTCATCGCTCCGCTCCTCGCAACGGCAAACATCCTCGAGCCCCATGAAAGCGACGAGGCCGAGCAGCTCGTCCGAGGCGTGGCACAGAGCGACGCGGCAGCCTTGCCGGCGCGCCGCGAGCTCTAAACGGGCAAGCGCGTCGACGGTCACGGCATCGGGAGAGACGCCCGCCACATCGCAGCGCACGACCTCGGCCCGGCTTTCGGCCAACAACGCGCAGACGCGTGCGCAGAGCCCGGGCAGGTCGGCGCGGGTGATCGGGCCGCGGATTGCGAACGCGACCGAGGGCGCCCTCTGAGTGGCCATCGAAGGGAAGACGGCTCACGTGGCTGAAACTCATCGTCGCCGCCCGAGGCGGCGGCGTGATAGATGCCGGTGACGGTGCGAACCGCCCTAGTCCTCTTCACGCGTGACCTTCGCGTCCACGATCACCCGCCACTGGCCACGGCGGCCAGGGAGCTGGACCGCGTCGTACCGCTGTTCGTCTTCGACGACGGCATCCTGAAGACCGACTTCGCGCGACCGAACCGAGTCGCATTCTTGCGCGAGAGCTTGCTGGATCTCGATGACTCCCTCGCGAAGCGTGGCGCGCGGCTCGTGCTGCGTGCCGGCGACGTCGTCACCGAGACGATGCGCGTCGCACGCGAGGTGGATGCAGACACGATCTTCCTCAGCGCCGACGCGAGCGGCTACGCGCAAGAGCGCGAACGCCGACTCGAACGCGCGTGCGGGACCGAGCGTCTGCAGTTGCGTGTGTTTCCAGGGGTGACCTGCGTCGCCGAGGACGTAACGACGAAAGCCGGATCGCACTTCAGCGTCTTCACGCCCTACTACCGAGCATGGCGTCAGCAGCCGCTTCGGCCGGTGGAGAAGCTGCCGCGACGGGTCTCCCTCGCTGCGAACGTGAGCCGCGGCCGCCTCCCAGCGTTGCGGAGGTTGGTGACGGGCGACACCTCCCCAGAGCTGCCGCGAGGAGGGGAGACCGCGGGTCGGCGTCGCCTTACCACCTGGATCCGTGCCGGGCTCGAACGCTATGAGGAACGTCACGACGACCTCGACGCCGATGCGACATCACGGTTGTCGCCGTACCTCCATTTCGGCTGTCTCTCTCCTCGCGAGGTCGTCGAACGTGTCGCCGGATCGGAGGGCGGGCAGGCCTTCGCTCGTCAGCTCGCTTGGCGCGACTTCTTCTGCCAGCTCCTGGAGGCCCGGCCCGAGACCCCACGGGAGAACATGCGAGATCGTAGGCACCGTTGGCGCGAAGACCCCGCGAGCCTGGCGGCCTGGAAGGAAGGGCGAACCGGCTTGCCGATCGTCGACGCGGGCATGCGCCAGCTGCTGCGCGAGGGCTTCATGCACAACCGCGCGCGCCTGATCACGGCCTCGTTCCTGACCAAGGACCTCTACCTCGACTGGCGGAAGGGAGCTGCGCACTACTTCGACTGGCTCGTCGACGGCGACGTCGCGAACAACGTCGGCAACTGGCAGTGGGTAGCCGGAACCGGCGCCGACACCCGTCCGAATCGCATCTTCAATCCGATTCGCCAGGCCAGGCGCTTCGATCCGGACGGCGGGTACGTGCGGCGCTACGTGCCCGAGCTCCGCGATGTTCGCGGCGGGGCCGTTCACGAGCCGTGGAAGCTCCGTCGCGACCAGCGGGCGAAGCTCGACTATCCGGATCCGATCGTCGATCACGACGAAGCCGCTGCGAGGATGCGGCGCCGTCGCGGCGGTCTGACGTCAGCCTGCGAACGCCGACTTCGCCGCGTCGTCGAATGACGTGAGCTCGAAGGGCATGAGCGTTCGGAGCCGCTCCTCGCGTGCGACCGTCGGATTTCTCAAGCCTTCGATCAGTGGCCGTGCGACGGACGCGCCGACCGGCGTTACGAGGTGGAGCCAGAGCGACGAGAGCGTCGGGGTCAGAACGGGCACCTCCAGGATCACCGGGCTCTTTCCCCGTACCGCGGCGATCCGCTCGATCATCTGCCGGTAGGTCATGACCTCCGGCCCGCCTGCGTCGAAGGCTTCGCC
This sequence comes from uncultured Actinomycetes bacterium, assembly GCA_963789655.1. Taxonomy (GTDB): domain Bacteria; phylum Actinomycetota; class Thermoleophilia; order Gaiellales; family Gaiellaceae; genus GMQP-bins7. The sequence goes on along the minus strand of CAWBLH010000005.1, from coordinate 136,986 downwards.
GAACGTCGCCTCGCTTCCGCACACGCCCGCGAGGTAGCGGGCGATGTCGTCCAGCGCGATGGGCTGGGTCGGAGTCGCGACCCAGCTCGGCGTGATCATCAGCGGCAGCCGGTCGACGAGCGCGACGATCGTCTCGAATGCGGCGCTCCCGCGCCCGACGATCATCGCCGCGCGGAGCGTCGTCACGGGCGTCCGGAGCGAGGCCAGCAACTCCCCGGTCTCGCGCCTGCTCCTCAGATGCGAGGACGCTTCGGGGTCGTCGTCCCCGAGCCCGCCGAGATAGACGATCTGCCTGACGCCTGCGCGCTCGCAGGCCGCCGCAACCGTCTCCGCGGCTATCCGATCCTGCTGCTCGAAGTCCTTCGCCCCTAGCGAGTGAACGAGGTAGTAGACGATGTCGGCGCCGTCCGTGATGCGGGCGACGTCTTCCGATGAGGTTGCATCCCCGACGACCCACCGAATACGCGACTCCGTCGCGCGCGTCGATCGCGAGACCGCGACGACTTCGTGCTGAGTTGCGAGTCGTTCGAGAAGAGCGCTTCCGACTACGCCCGTCGCGCCGAAGACCGTGATCCTCACTATTGCTCCTTCCAGGCCAACAGTCCGAAGTACCGGCGACTGACGGCAGCGTGGAATGGGCTCTGAACCTTTGCGTAGAGCGCCCCAGTCCAGCCGGGAGCGTTCGCGCGCGCCGCCAGGCGGGGGGCGTACTCCTGGACGACGACGCTCAAGTCGAACGCGTCGCCGACGCGACGCTGCGCCAGAACGATCGATCCCCCGGGACGCAATGCGAGCACTCCACCTTGGATGGGGTACCGACAGGAGATGCGACTGTCGGAGAAGGACAGCTCCGGCCGGCCGAACGACAGGAGGTTCAGCCGGCCGAACATCGTCAGGCGGCCTCCATCGGCCGTCCAGCGGGCGCGAATGGCACCTCGGGTCAGCGAGCGAATCGTTTCCCAGTACGCCGATCCGAGCAATCGGGCGCCCGCCTCCGAGCTCTCGACGACCGGTCCTGACACGACGGCTCGCTGGGTCGATTCGAAGCCTCCCGACTCGAGCACGCGCTCGGTCGCCTCCCAGGCGCGAATCACGTCGTCACCGTAGCCTTCTCCCGTGGCCACGCGCTTCTGTGACGGAGCTTCCGTTCGGCTTCGGCTGGATCGCGGCGAAACCGTCGAAGCTCGAGCGCGCATCACATGCTCTCGCGCACGGCGACCGTGTCTGGCTCGTCCCCGTCGACGTGGGTCTCGACGAACGCTTGCAGGCACTCGGGATTCCGGCCGCGGCGCCCCGCTGGCTTGCGGGTCTCCTATGTCGAGATGAGGATTCCGGCGGCTGATCGCCCCGAGTAGGAATCGTGGTCAGCGGGCGCGGGGCGCATTCCCTAGCGTTCGAGCATGCAGGGTGCGCGATGAGTCGCCGTGGCTGGCTGCTGTTCGCCGCGATGTGCGTGATCTGGGGGATTCCGTATCTCTTCATCAAGGTCGCCGTCGATGAGCTGAGCCCCGCGATGCTCGTGTTCGCTCGGACGGCGATTGCGGCGCTCCTGCTATTGCCGATCGCCGTCGCGCGCGGAGAGCTGCGGCCCCTGCTGCCGTTCTGGTTTCCGTTGCTCGTGTTCACGGCGATCGAGATCGCGCTTCCGTGGCTCTTGCTCGGAGTCGCCCAGCAGCGCATCTCGAGCACGCTCACGGCGTTGTTGATCGCGGGCGTGCCGTTGGTGGCGGCGGTGATCGCGCGGACGACAGGAGCACGCGAGCGGCTCGGTCTCCAGAGCGCGCTCGGGCTCCTGATCGGGCTCGTCGGCGTCGCGGCGATCGTCGGCTTGAACTTCGACGGAGCAGGCCCGCTCGCGATCGGCGCGATGGGCGTCGTCGTCCTCTGCTACGCGACCGGCCCGGCGATCCTGCAGCGCTATCTCGCCGACGCGCCCGGGCTAGGCGTGATTGCGGTGGCGCTCGGCGTGACGGCCGCCGTCTATCTCCCGATCGCGTCGTTCAACGCACCCGAGGCGATGCCGTCGGCGAAGGTCGTCGGCTCCGTGCTCGGCCTTTCCGTGATCTGCACCGCGGTCGCATTCCTCGTCTTCTTCGCGCTGATCGCCGAGATCGGCCCCGCTCGCGCAACCGTGTTCATCTACGTAAATCCCGCGGTGGCCGCGATCCTGGGCGTCGCGATCCTCGGCGAGCAGTTCACCGTCGGCATGGGCATCGGCTTCATGCTCGTGCTCGTCGGGTCGGTGCTGGCCTCGCGTCGTTCATCGGTCTCGTCGTCGGCGCCGGTGCCCGCCCTCGCGACGGCGCGCGACCCGGTCTGATGCAGGCAAGCTGAGCGACGTGCCGGACCTGGCCATTCGCCTCCGCGGCGTCGTGAAGCGGTACGGCTCGATCACCGCGGTCGATGGCCTCGACCTCGACGTGCCCGAAGGCACCTGCGTCGGATTGCTCGGGCCGAATGGAGCGGGGAAGTCGACGACGATGCGGCTCTTGACCGCGCAGTCCATCGCGGACGAGGGCGAGCTCGAGCTGCTCGGCTTCAAGCTGCCGGAGGAGTCGAAGCAGGCTCGGGCGCAACTCGGCGTGGTGCCGCAGCTCGACAACCTCGACACGACGCTGACCGTCGAGCAGAACCTGCTCGTCTTCGCGCACCTGTATCGGATCGGGCGGCAAGAGCGGGGCGCGGCGATCGAGCGCGCCCTCGGGATGGCCAAGCTCGTCGACCGCCGCGACACGCGCGTCGACAAGCTCTCCGGAGGCATGCGCCGCCGACTCCTGATCACGCGCGCGCTGGTCCACCGCCCGCAGCTCGTGCTCCTCGACGAGCCCACCGTCGGGCTCGACCCGCAGGTGCGCCAGGAGCTCTGGGCGCTGATCGACGCGCTGCGAAGCGAAGGCACGACGATCCTCATGTCGACGCACTACATCGAGGAGGCGCAGCGCCTCGCCGACACGGTTCTGATCATGTCCCACGGGAAGGCCGTCGCCACGGGCGCTCCCGCCGCGCTGGTAGCCGAGCATGCCGGGCAGGAAGCGCTGGAGGTATACGGCCCGCCGGCCCGCCTCGCCGAGGTGGAGGAGGCGGCAGGAGCCGAGGGTCTCCGGACGCGTCGGACGGGTACGAGCGTGTCGATCCTGGGTGTCGACGGGAACGGCTTTGCGATCGACGGAGAACGGCGGCCCGCGAACCTCGAGGACGTCTTCGTCCTGTTGACGGGCGAGGAGATCGGCTGATGGCGACGGTCGAGACCCGTCAACCGCGTCTGGGCCGGCTGGAACGCTCGGCGCTCACCGGTGTTCTCGTGCGCGAGGTCGTGAACTACTCGTCCTACTGGAAGTCGAGCACGTTCTCGTCGACGGTCGAGCCGACGATCTACCTCCTCGCCTTCGGCTTCGGGTTCGGCTCGCTCGTGAGCACGATCGGCGGCTACAGCTACGTCGAGTTCGTCGGGACCGGGACGGTCGCGACGGCGGTGTTGTTCTCGAGCGCGTTCCCGGCGATGTTCGGGACGTTCGTCAAGTACCAGTTCCAGCGCACGTACGACGCCATCCTCGCGGCGCCGGTCGACGTCGAGGAGCTCGTGAGCGCGGAGGCGCTGTGGATCGCGACTCGAGCCGGCGTCTACGGCTGCGTCCCCATGCTCGTGGCGATGGTCTTCGGCCTCGATCCCTCGTGGGGGATGCTCGCCGTGCCGTTCATCGGCTGGATCGCCGGCTTCGGCTGGGCGTGCTTCGGGATCTCGGTCGCGGGCTACTCGAAGTCGTTCGAGAACTTCAACTACGTGGTCAGCGCGGTGCTGACGCCGCTCTTCCTCCTCGCCGGATCGTTCTTCCCGCTCGACGAGTTCCCGGAGTGGGCGCAGGCGCTCGCAGCCCTGAACCCGCTACGCCACTGCGTCATCCTCGTTCGCAACGCGGTCTTCGGGTTCGAGGGGTGGGAGGACCTGATCCGAGTCGGCGTCCTCGTGGTGTTCGGCCTCGTGATGTGGCGGATCGCGATCAACGCGATGACCCGCAAGCTCATCGACTGAGAGGAGCGCGCTGGTGCCTGACTACCGGATCGAGCTCGACGACAAGTTCGGTCAGCTTCGGAAGTTCGACGTCGCCGCCGAGGCGGCCGCCGTCGAGCCGTGGTTCAACCAGACGCTGACGACGGTGAACGACGCGGTCGTCCGGCTGGGCGTCGTGCAGGGCGAGTTCCACTGGCACAAGCACGACACCGAGGACGAGTTCTTTCTCGTTCTCGAGGGGGAGCTCGAGATCGACATCGAGGACGGCGAGACCATCGTGCTCGGCCCGAGTCACGGCGTGACGATTCCCAAGGGGGTCGTGCATCGCCCGCGAGCGGCCGAGCGGACGGTCATGCTCATGGTCGAGCCGGCGACGGTGGTGCCGACCGGGGACGCCTGAGCTACGCCGCGACGTCCTGCGGCTCGCCGGCTTCGATCGGGTTCGACAGCGGGTCCCTGCTCCACTCATGCCAGCCGCCGTCGTATACGGCGATCCGCTCCCACCCCATCAGGTAGGCGTAGAACCAGGTCTCGCTCGCTCGCCAGCCGGTCCCGCAGTAGAAGGCGACCCACTTGTCGGGAGTGATGCCTGCCTCCTCCCAGTTGGCCGCGATCTCGGGATAGGCGCGCATCGTGTTGTCCACGTTTCGGTAGTGCTGCATGTGGTACGCGTCGGAACCGCAGTTGCCCCAGACGTCGCCCGCGATGCGGCCCGCGGGCCGGATGTAGTTGTAGCCACTGACTTCGCCGATGTGCTCGTTCCACGTCCGGACGCTCACGAGAGCTGCGTCGTCGGGAGCAGCGAGGATCTGCTTCGCCTCTTCGATGTCGACGATGACCTCTGGATGACGCGGGATGGGAACACCGAACGACTCGACCGGCAGCGGGTGTCGGGGCGTGATCTCGAGCGGATGGCCGGCTCTGACCCACGCGTCGTAGCCGCCGTCGAGGAGGCGGACGTCCTCGACGCCGCAGTACCGGAGAATGAGCGCAGCGCGGCACGCGGAGATCTGTCCTGCACGGCGCCCAGGCCACTTCTCGTCGGCGTGTCCTTCGGTGTCGCGGCCGTAGAGGACGACCGTCGTGTCGTGCGTGATTCCGAGCGTGCGCAAGGCGTCCTCGAGGTCCTCCGGTGAGCGCCGGTTCCAGTCGACGGGGCTCTCGAGCTGGTTCGTATCGAGGTACAGCGCACCCGGAAGATGGCTCTCCTCGTACTCCTCGGGCACGCCGAAGTTGACGTGGAAGAGGAGGAAGCTGCCGGTCGGCGCCGCCTCTGGGCGACCGCCGGAGAGCACTTGCTCGAGCCAACCGGGATGCACGAGCCGCTCGTAGTTCGGCAGCCGCTCGACGGGGAGGGACTCGTCGGCCGCCCACGCATTCCAGCCCTCTTCGTACCTACGGACTCCGATGTGGCCGAGATCGGCCAGCCTGCGCTCGAACGACGAGACGCTCGTGGGGTCGCCGTAGAGCACGACCTCCCGGCTCGGGACGATGCCCTTCGACTCCAGGAGCCGCTCGACCTCGGGCGCGTCGACGCTCTCGAGCCAGGAGGCAGGAAACGCGACAGCGCCCGGAACGTGCCCGCCGCGGCGCTCTCCGTTCAGCCGCCAGCCGTTGAATGCCGGCAGCGGCCGGGTATCGACGATCGTGAGGCCGGGGTCGCCGAGCCGCTCGCGAAGCGCGTTCGTCGACACCGTCGCAACCGCCATTCGGCCATCCTAGACGCATTGGTTTACAAAGTAAAGCGACTATGAAATCTGAAGCAGACACCTTTCGGCCGCGGAGTAGGGTTTCGCGCGTGACCGAGCGGCCTCCATATCGCGCGTACGCATCCATCGTCGGAGGTTTCACCCTGGGGCTCGCTGTCGTCGGCGGCTATGCCGCGTCGCGCGATCGTCCGATCCGAGAGCTGACCGCGATCGACCTCGCCCTCCTCGGTCTCGCGACCTTCAAGGCGTCGCGCACCGTGACGCGAGATCGCGTGGGCAGCTTCGTTCGGGACCCCTTCGTCGAGGGCGAGGCCTACGACGGCCGGGACGAGGAGCCGACGCACGAGACGGAGCTGAAGCAGGCTCTGGGCGAGCTCGTGACCTGCACGCGCTGCGTCGGCACCTGGGTCGCTGCCGGCCTCACCTCGCTCGAGATTCTCGCGCCGCGCACCGGCCGGCTGGTGACCGCCGCCCTCGCCGCGGGCGCGATCAACGACTTCCTCCAGGCCGGCTTCGCCGCGACGGCGAAGAAGGCCAACGACCGCTAGACCGACTCGAGTTGGTCGGCGACGTTCGCCGCCGAGAGCAGGATCGTGTTGCCGTCGGGATCGTCCACCATCGCGAAGCGCAGCTCGGGGGTCACGTCGTAGGGAGCCACGTGCGACGCGTAGCCGAAGCCCGTCAGCTCGTCGTACTTGGCGTCGAGCGCTTCACGAGTCTCGAGATAGAACTCGAGAATGATTCGATAGCCGCCTGCCGGGTCGCGGGCGGCCGGATCCCAGCGCGCATTCGCGCGCTTGGTGCTCAGGAAGAACACCATCTCGCCCATCTTCACCTCGACGTGCTCCTGCTCTTCGCTGCCCTCGGCGATCTCGAGCCCGAGCCGGCGATAGAACTCGATCGCTCGTGGCATGTCCGAGACGATCACGCCGACCATGTACAGCTCGAGCGCCACGACTAGCCGCGCGTCTTGTCGAGGTGCTGGAGCAGATCGTGCGCCGCCAGCTCGATCTCCTTGTGCCGCCACTCGGCAGCGCGGTACTGACAGGCGATCAGACCCATCCGATGAACTCTCCGGAAGTCGCCGTAGACGAACCCGTAGCGCGCCTTCGTCTCGTCGGTCGCTCCGCGCGTGAGGCCGAGATGCCAGTCGGCGTACTCGTCCCAGGAGTGCGACTCCAGAAATGCGTTCTCGTCCTCGGCGCTCGGCTGGACGTCTCCCCAGGAGCTCTCGAGCACGTACTGCCGCGCGTCGATCAGCTTCCGGGCGTGTGACACCGCGCGCTTGTTGACCGAGTACGAAGCCATCCGTATCGCCTCGGAACCTACACTCAGCCGATGCCGAGGCCGGCCGTGTTCGGCTACTCGGAGCCGCTGCTCCAGCGCTTCCCGACCGTCGTCGGCGGCGTCGTGCACGCGCGCGGCGTCGCCAACGACCGCCCACGGCCGGAGCTCGAGGCTGCTTTCCGCGAAGAGCAGGTGCGCGTGCTCGAACAGATCGGCGACCGGTCGCTCGCGGAGCTTCCGAGCATCGCGGCCTGGCGGCGCGCGTTCAGCGGGTTCGGGGTCGAGCCGACGCGCTACCGGAGCGCGGCCGAGGCCCTGCTCCGCCGGTTGACGAAGCAGGGCGAGATCCCGAGCCTCAACCCTCTCGTCGATCTCGCCAACCTCGTAAGCATCCGCTACGCCCTTCCGGTGGCCGTCTTCGACCAGCGCAGCGTTACGGGCCGGACGACCGTGCGGTTCGCTGAGGGCGGCGAGTCGTTCACGGATCTCGGCGGCGACGGATCGGTAACTCGGCCGGAGCCGGGAGAGGTGATCTTCGTGGATGACGCCCACCTCGTCAGTGCACGCCGCTGGTGCTGGCGCCAGAGTGCGGAGAGCGCCGCGCGCGCGGACACAACCGAGATCCTCGTGACTGTTGAAGGGCATCACGAGGGAGCGGCGGAGGACGTCGCTTCGGCGATTCGGGATCTTCGTGATCTGCTCGGCCGAGCTGGCGGAGGGCCTGAAGTCGCGGCGGCGGTACTTTCGTCGGGCATGCCGACGTTCGCCGGCATCGACGAAGGGGGTGCATCGTGAGCCTCACGCAGTACTACACGGCAACGACGCTCGACGGCTTCATCGCCGACGCCGACAACTCGCTCGACTGGCTGTTCACCCGCAAGCGGGACGACGACGGCCCCTTGAGCTACGAGAAGTTCATCGCCGACGTTGGTGCGATCGCGATGGGATCGACGACGTACGAGTGGATCCTCGACCACGAGTTCGCCGGCAAGGATCCAGCCGACTGGAAGTGGCCCTACGACATCCCGTGCTGGGTCTTCACGCACAGACAGCTGCAGGTTGTCCCAGGGGCGGCGATCGAGTTCACGAGCGCGGACATCGAGGCGGTGCACGCGGCGATGGTCACCGCCGCTCGCGGGAAGAACGTGTGGATCGTCGGCGGCGGAGATCTGGCCGGGCAGTTCGCGGACGCGGGCCTGCTCGACGAAGTGCTCGTGACCATCGCCCCGGTCACGCTGGGTGCGGGCGCTCCACTGCTTCCCCGTCGGCTCGAGCTGCGCCTGGAAGAGCTCGGACGAAACGGCGACTTCGCGTGTGCGAAGTTCACGGTGGTGCGCTGAGCAAGTCCTTCGCGTAGCGATGACACGGCACGGCGATCGTCCCGCTCTCGGCGGCGGCGGTGATCGCGGCGGCGTAGTCGAACGGCCCTTCGTCGCGCCACCCGGAGCGTTCGTAGAAGGATCGGGCTCGTGCGTTGCCGGCGACGACCGCGAGCCAGGCCTGCGAATGGCCGTTCGCCCTGACCTGCCGCTCGGCCTCGGTCATCAAGAGCGCCGCGACTCCGGTTCCACGGTGGCGGGCAGAGACGTACACCTGCTCGACCTCGTCGTCGACGACCATCACGAATCCGGCAACGACTCCGTCGACGGTTGCCACCGTCGTGTCGGCGATCCGACTTGCCGCCCGCTCGCGGAACGACTCCTCGGTTCGGATGTCGGCCAGCTCCTGCGGAACGAGCCCGGAGTGTCCGTCCTGCCAGCCGAGGTACCAGATCTCCGCAACGTCATCCGCGTCCTGCGGACCGGCTGGGCGAAGCGTCGTCGTCGAACCACTCGACACCCCGAGACTTTGCCCGATCCCGAGCGATGAGTTCTCGGTCGCCCAGCGGTCTCAGCAGAGATGGCGTACACGGCTGATCCGCGCGTCGACGCCTACATCGACGCCTTGCCCGAGTGGCAGCAGGACATCTGCCGTGAGGTTCGCGACCTCATCCATGCCGCGGACGAGGAGATCGTCGAGACGATCAAGTTCCGAAACCGGCCGTACTTCGTCCTCCAGGGCAACGTCTGCGCACTCCTGGCCGCGAAGGACCACGTCAACGTCTTCCTCTATGACGGCGCGATCGTCCCCGATCCCGAGAACATCATCACGGGCGGCCACGACAACACGACCGCCCGCACCATCGCGATCCGCGAGGGCGAGACGATCAACGTGCCCGCGCTCAAGGCGATGTTCGAGCAGATCATCGCGGACAACAGGGCCGGCGGCTGGCGGAAGCTGAAGCGGGAGACCAAGAAGTCGGTGCCCAGCTCTAGCGGAGACAAGCCCGGTATCCGACGCGGAGCGGCGGACGACGTCACCGTGAACCCGCGATGTTCAGCCGCCTCTGCCTGATCTTCCCTCTTGCCCCGCCCGGGGGCACGCGCGACCGTTCAGCCGACGCTGATCAGGAAGAACGAGGCGAAGAAGACGACGATTCGTCGCTTCCAGCACTGCATCCGCATGAACTCTAACCCGAGGTAGCCGCGCACGGTTCGGCCGGGAGCGACCCGGTCTGACTCAGCTCTGCAGCGTCAGCATCATCTCGTGCTGGCGCACGTCGACGCGGCCGCCGAGCTCGAGCAGCGCTTTGGCTGCCCGGTGTCCGGCCGGGAGGTTCAGCATTCCGACGGTTCCGGCGAGCGAGCGCGCCCCGGCGAGGAGGTCGCGAAGCGCAGCCGGCGTTGTCCCCTCGAGCTGGACGACGCTCATGCGGTCCTCGGACACGCGCACGACTGCGGCAGCTCCCTCGACCAGCAGGCCGCGCATGTCGTCGATCTCGAACGAGGCATCCGCCCGCTGCCACGGCTCTCGCTCCTGGCGGTGACTGCGGATCCAAGCGTGGGCTTCCGCAGCGGGACACTCGGCGGCTTCGCCCTCCCCGCCCGGAAGCGACCACACCTCGAGCTCACGCACATGCGCGTAGCCGAGCTCCTCGTAGAGCGCGGCGGCTTGGACGTTCTCGACGATGACCTCGAGCCACACCCGCTCGACGCCGCGCGCGCCGGCCTCCTCGTGAACCTTGCTCATCAGCAATCGGCCGACGCCGCGGCGGCGTTCGCTCGGCACGATGCCGAGGCCGCCGATCCAGGCATCGGGCCCGCGCACGCCCAGGTTGACGAGCCCGACATTGGCGCCATCTCGGACGGCGACCAGCGATGCGGCGCGGTCGAGGTCGTACGCCGCCGTCATGAACCGCAGCGCCTCGGCAGTCACGGTGACCGGCACCAGGTAGTCGGCGTAGGCCGCGGTGAAGAGCTCCGCGAGCTCCTCCTCGGTCAGGCTTGCTGCAGATCGGATCTCGAGGTCGTCCATGCCGCCGAGACTAGTCGCGTTCGAGCTGTTCGACGTCGGCCCGCACAGCCTGACTTCGAGACCTGTCAAGATCCCGCGCGGGAGGTGGTCGATCGTGACCGAGTGGGGTGTGATCCCTTCGATCCGCGTGCGGGACATGGCAGAAGCGCTCGCCTTCTACCGCGGGCCGCTCGAGTTCACGCTCGACAGCGGAGGTGAGAGCGCGACCAACTCGTCTCTGACACGCGGTGACGCGCACGTGATGATCGAGACGGCGGCCGACCACTACGGCGACGAGTACAACGCTGCGATCAAGGAGCGGCTCGGAACGCCCTCGTCCATCGCGCTGTACATGGAAGCTTCGGATCTCGCCGCGTTCCACTCCAGGCTGCAAGCGGCCGGTGCGCGCATCGTCGATCCGCTCGCCGAGCGGCCGTGGGGTCAGGAGGAGTTCACCGTCGAGGACCACGAGGGCAACTGGCTGACCTTCTGGCAGAAGATCGATACCGGCTGAAGCGGTGCTCGCGCCATCAGCCGGTGGTATTGGCTTCGAGGAAGCGGTAGATCAGCGCCCTCGTCTCCTCGACTGTCTCCTCCGGAGCAGTCGTAACGAGCCCTGAGCTGTGCACCCTGGAGTCGACGAGCGCGAGCTCTTTCGGCTCCTCAGTGGCTTCGAACATCCTCTCCGCGTCCCTGGCGAACGCGACACTCGAGACTCCGAACCGCAGTGGTGCCGTTCCGGGCAGCTGGACGTCGTGCTCGCCGGCGATGAAGAGCTTCGGCTCGTCGATCTGTCTGAGTCTCGCCGGCGTCAGGTCGTTCGCCTGCACGTCCACCGTGTAGTACTTGGACGGGAACTGGGGGGTCGACAGGGAGATCACTCCCGCCAGGTGCACTCCCGGCGTGCGAGCCACGCGCAGGACGGCGAGCCCGCCCATGCTAGCGCCGATCAGAAAGATGTCGCGCGCGCCCCGCGCCTCCATGAATGCCACCGCGGCCAGCGCGTCGCGCCAGTTTCTTCCCAGCTCCATGCGATTCCCAGAGCACGCCTTGGCGTCGCAGAACCCCCGGAAATCAAATGTCAGAACCGAGTACCCCTGCCGAGCCAGGGCGGGGGCGAACGGCAGCCAATCGTCCTGCGCGGTCACTTCGCTGAAGCCGTGGGCCAGGATGACGGCCACGTTCCCGTTCGCCCACAGCCGTCCGGTGATCTCCACGCCGTCGGCCGCGCCGAATCGAACCCCCCGCGGTCTCACGCGCGAGGAGGACGCGGAGGCGCTTTCAGCCGCCGAGGCCATTGCGTCTGAGCGAGAGCTCGACTCACCGCCGGAGCAGGCGGCGAGCGTTGTCGTGCCGACACAACAGGCCAGGAGGAGCGATGTTCGTACGAACTGCCCAATCACGAGCGATGCCTCCACACCCGTGGAGGCTCGCAGTCGGCCGCCTTTACACTGCGAGCGCTGACCGGCTTTCCGGCGCGGTCGTGGTAGCCGACGAGGGTGAGTGTCACTCGCAGACCCGGTTTCGGGAACCGGTATTCGGGCACGTAGTCGAGACAGAGCGAGCCGAGATTGGGCGTCCTGTAGGTCTCAGGGAGAGAGAGGCGGTCGCCGCGCACGAGGACCCGCGACCCGATCAGGCCACCCGCGAGGTTGACCCGCGCACACGCACCCCTTGCTTTCACCTTCGCGACGCAAAACGCGTGGCCGGGGCGAAGGATCGTCATGAGGAGTCCCCGCCCGCTGACGTCGTCGTACGTACCCAGGACCCTGACCGGCGTTTCCCGGGTCTCCCGACCAGTCGTGCCGGCCTGCGCGACGCCGAGCGCTGCAGTCGCGAGTCGCGGCGGCGGCGAGGGCCGCGATGTACATCGGTCGGGCATGTCTCGGACTCATCACCCGCTCCCTCCGTTGTCGGCAGATCACCGTGAGATCGTGCGCTCCGGTCTCTGAGAGTCGGCTGAAATCGTCTAACTTCTGGCTAAGAGGAGGAGCGGCATGGAGTTCAAAGTCCTCGGGCCACTAGAGGTGCGCGAGAACGGGACCGTGCTCGAGCTCGGCGGGGCGAAGCAGCGGGCCGTCCTGGCGCTCCTGCTCCTGCACGCGAACGAGGTCGTTTCCCTCGAGCGCCTGATCGACGGAGTCTGGGGCGAGAGACCGCCGGACACTGCTGCGGCCGCCGTGCACGGTTCGATCTCCCGGCTCCGGAAGGCACTCGAGCCTGAGGGCGCGCCTTATCGCGTACTCCAGACGCACGCTCCCGGCTATGTCTTCAGTGCCGATACCCAGGCGGTCGACAGCTACCGCTTCGAGTGTCTTGCCGCCGAGGGAAAGGACGCGCTCGAGCGGGGCGATGCGTCCCGCGCTGCGAAGCTGCTGTACGAGGCGCTCGGACTCTGGCGCGGGCCCGCGCTCGCGGACATCGCGCATACGATCGCGGACCGCACGGAGGTCGACCGTCTCGAGGAGGAGCGGCTCGCTGCGCTCGAGGAACGGATCGACGCGGATCTCGCACTCGGTCGCCATGCGGACCTCGTTCCCGAGCTCGAGGCGCTCGCTGCACGTCAGCCCCTGCGGGAGCGGCTTCGCGGACAGCTGATGCTGGCGCTGTACGGGTCCGGCCGCCAGGCAGAAGCGCTCGAGGTGTATCGCGAGGGAACCCGGACTCTCGATCGAGAGCTCGGTATCGCACCGGGTCCCGCGCTTCGTGAGCTCGAGCGCCGAATCCTGCTTCAAGACCCGGAGCTCGCCGCACCGCGCCCGCCGGCACGGATTGCCCGCGCATCCGATGCGCGAAGCTATCGCCTGGCGGGCGCCATCGCCGGGCTCGCAGCCCTCACGCTGGTTGCGCTCGTCGCGTTCGTGTACACGCGCGGAAACGACGCGGCACGCGTCGAGCGCGTGGTTCCGAACGGGATCGGCGCGATCGACCCTGCGACGAACACGCTCGTCAGCTCGATCTCCGTCGGCAGCTACCCGGAGCACCTCGCGGTCGGCGGGGGATCGGTCTGGGTCGCCAACGCCGGTGACCACACCGTTTCGCAAGTCGACGCCAGCTCCGGGCGAGTCACGACGACGAAGGGGCTCCGCGGAGCGCCCGTGACGCTGACAGTGAGCCGCGGCATCGTCTGGATCGGGATGAGCCACTTCGACCAGCCGACGTCGATCGTGCGGCTGACAGGCGTCCCGAACGAGTCCGCCGCGGACGTCGTCGAGCTCACCAAGGGGCCAGGCCTCATCTATCCGGTCATCGCCGGTGGGCCGAGCGGCCTGTGGGTGAGTCTCGCTGCCGAGCCCGACACACTCGTAGTCACGCCAGGAGGCGAGATCCACCGGCTCGACGTCCTTCCGCGAGACTGTGTTCCGGTCGGGAGCGGGATCGAGACCGGGACGGTGTGGATCGGCTGCCAGGACGGGCGTCTTGTGCACGTCGACGAGGCCTCCCGAACCCTACGGTCGACGACACGCGTCGGCACGCTGCTCACGGCTCTGGCCGTGGGCGAAGGCGCCCTCTGGGCCACCGATGTCGCAGAGGACGTCGTCTGGCGGATCGACCCTTCGACCGGGCGGCCAGTGCGGACCATCCCTGTGGGACGCGAACCGTGGGGTGTGGCGGTCGGGCTCGGTTCCGTGTGGGTCGTGGATCGCGACAGCGGCACGGTTTCGAGGATCGATCCCCGCGAGAACCGCGTTGTGGCAACGGTGCCAGTCGGGCTCGATGCCGAGGCCATTGCTGTCGGTGAGGGGAGAGTCTGGCTCTCGGTTCCAGGCGGAGTCACCGAGTCGCACTAACCGTGCCGAGAAGCTCGACTGTCTACAAGAACGGCGTGAGGACGATCGTCATCCGGCCGGTCTTGGCACCCCGCCGAACGACGTACCGCGTCAGGAGCTCCTCGAAGGCGGGGTGTGTGACGGCCATGTGGATGTGCGGCGGCCGGGCGCCGGAAGAGGCGGGCACGGGTCCCTCGAACCGAAACCGGCCGGAGCGATCGGTGACGACGCTGCCGCGCCCGCGCGGACGGTAGACGTAGCCGTTCGGCCCCGCCTGCCAGAGGGTGACGACGGCGCCGCGGACAGGCTGGCAGTCGGTCGCTCTGAGGACGCGTCCCAGGAGGACGTGGCCCGTGCCGATCTTCGCTCGACGTGGTGCGTCCAGCCTTTCGAAAGGCCCAGGCACGTCGCCCTCGGTCGGCTTGCAGCGGGCCTGTGCGGAGCTCCCGGACGCACCGAGGCCCAGCCCGGCCACAGCGGCGGCCGTTGCAAGGCACACGAGCGCGCGGAGCATCTCGGCTGAGGATAGCCGCGGCCGATCGATGAGTTCGCGACGATGGCGAGGTCTACAAGCCAACACCGACAGGAGGTGAGACATGGGAGCGATACACGTGCACGAGTTCATGAGCCTGGACGGCGTGATCGACGCGCCGACGTGGACGTTCGACTACGGCTTCCACCCGCGGATGGGAGAGGCCATCGGCGCGGTCACGGGAAAGAGCCGAGGGATCCTGCTCGGGCGCACGACCTACGAGATGTTCGAGCCGGCGTGGTCGACGCGAACCGTCGAGGACGATCCCGGTGCGCCGTTCTTCAACGACACGACCAAGTACATCGTCTCGGGGACACTCACCGAGGCGACGTGGCGGAACTCCAAGATCATCGGGCCGTACGATCCCGACGCGATCCGCAGCCTCAAGGACGAGGTCGACGGCGACCTTTACGTGAGCGGCAGCGCCACGCTCGTGCGAGCGATGCTCGAGGACGGGCTGGTCGACGAGCTGCACCTGTTCGTGTACCCGCTCACACGCGGCACCGGCCCGCGACTCTTCCCAGAGGACGCGGGCCCGGCCAAGCTCTTGCTCTCCCACACCGACTCGTACGACAACGGCGTCGTCTACCTCGCCTACCGACCGCAGGCGTAACGCCGCCAGCGAAAGGAGACAACGTGAGAAAGCTGGTCGCAGTGAGTCAGGTAACTCTCGACGGCGTCATGCAGGCGCCGGGCGGGCCCGAGGAAGACCCGAGTGGCGGGTTCGAGTACGGCGGCTGGTCCGCTCCGCACTTCGATGAAGTTCTCGGGCAGGCGGCCACGGAGGCGTTCCAGAAGCCGTTCGATCTGCTGCTCGGCCGCAGGACGTACGAGATCTTCGCGGCGCATTGGCCGTACGACGAGGGCCCGATTGCCGACCGCCTCAACGGCGCGACCAAGCACGTTGCGTCGCGAACGCTCGAGGCGCCACTCGACTGGAGCAACTCCTCGTTGCTCGAGGGCGATGTCGAGACCGCCGTCCGGGCGCTGAAAGAGCAGGACGGTCTGGACATCCATGTCCTGGGCAGCTCCGAGCTTCTCGGGACGCTCCTGGAGCACGGCCTCGTCGACGAGTTCCGGCTCTGGATCTTCCCGGTCGTGCTCGGTGCGGGGAAGCGGCTGTTCCCCGTCGATGTCGCCGCAGCGGGTCTCGAGCTCGTCGAGTCGACGGTCTCGACGACCGGCGTCGTCGCAGCTACCTACCGGCGCGTGGGAGACGTGAAGACGGGCTCGTTTGCCTTCGAGGAGCCGACGGAGCGCGAGGTCGACCGGCGCGAGGCGATGAAGGCCGAAGAGTCCGCGTAATGCCGAGGAGAGGAGAACGAGATGGGAAGAATCGTCGTAACCGAGTACATCTCCGTCGACGGCGTCGTCGAAGCGCCGAGCGGAACGGAGGACTTCGCTCGCGTCGGCTGGATCGACGACTTCGCTCGCGGGCCGGAGGGCGACGAGTTCAAGGTCGACGAGACCATGGCCTCGGACGCGCTCCTGCTCGGCCGCGTGACCTACGAGGGGTTTGCGCCGGTCTGGCCGCATGTCGAAGGCGAGTTCGCCGACAAGTTCAACGCGATGCCCAAGTACGTCGTCTCCTCCGGGATGAAGGATCCAGAGTGGAACAACACGACCGTCCTCGGTGGAGACGTGGTCGAGGAGGTCACGGCGCTCAAGGGGCGGTACGACGGAGACATCGTCGTCCACGGCAGCCCGCAGCTCGCCCAGACATTGATCGAGCACGACCTCGTGGACGAGCTGCGGCTGATGGTGTACCCGGTCATCGTCGGCGCCGGCAAGCGCCTCTTCGCCGAGACGAGCGCTACGAAGCGCCTCGAGCTCGCCGAGACGAGGACAGTGGGCGACGGCATCCACATCCTCGTCTACCGGGCGGCCTGACCCGCCAGCTCTGACTTCCCGAGCGGCGGGCCGACCACGTCCATTCCGGTCTCGCTGCCGATCGTGCGGAACGCGTCGAGCCTCGGCACGTCGTCTGCGACTTCCGCGAAGCGTTCGAAGAACCGCTCGAGCCCGGCCGGCGTCACGATCGCAAGGAACCGTCCGGGCGCGTCGCCGACGTTCTGCCAGGTGTGCGCGACGCCGCGGGGGATGAAAACGAACGTGCCGGGCTCGGCATCCTCGGTCTTGTCGTCGAGCTTGACTCGGAACCTTCCCTCCAGGACGTACCAGACCTCGTCCATTTCCGGGTGCACGTGGAGCGGGGGGCCCTCGCCCGGCGCAATGACGCTCTCGACCGCAAACACTGCCCCTTGGGTCTGATCCCCGCGCGCCTTGAACGTGATGTGCCCGCCGACCGGGTTCTTGACGGCTTCGCCCTCACCCGGGGGCAGAAAGATTCCGCGGTTCTCGTGCACCTGCATCAGCTTCTCCCTTCAATCGTCGGAGAGCCTCGCTCGAATGCGAGGCTCTCCGAAACGGTCTGTCCGGTCACGCCGACTGCGGCGTGCCGACGAGGTCGCCCGCGACGAGCGAGTGCACCTCGAAAACGGTCCTCTCGAGATCGTCCATCGAGAGCCCGGTCGCCTCGTACGCCTGGGAGAGACGGCCTTCGACGAATTCCTCCCGTGCCTCGTTCGAGTCCCAGACGGTGATGATGCGGTAGCCCGGATCCGCGGGGCCCGAGACCACCAGGCGCGCTCCTTCCGGAGGGACGGGTCCCGTTGTGCGCAGGTAGGCGAAGATCTGATCCGCCTGCTCCGGCGTCTGGTTGCGGTTGTGTGCGATCTGGCAGATGGCCATCGCGCGACTCCTTTCGGTTGGGTTCGGCCACCGTAGGGCGGCGTCTGCGCGCGGTCATCAGCGGAACTACGGACGCGCTACTGAATCCGCCCTCGAGACCAGGTGGCGAGCTGCGTCCGGTTCTCGAGCCCGAGCTTGGCCAGCACATGACGCACGTGGCTCTCGACGGTGCGCACGGAGAGGTGCAGGCGGGCCGCGATCTCCTTGTTCGACAACGCCTCTGCGACGAGACCGGCGACTTCGAGCTCACGTGCGCTCAGCCCTGTCGGCGAGGCTGGACGCGGCGCGCTGGACCCGAATGCGAGCGCGATTGCGTCGTCAACTCCCAGCCGCCCTCCCTCCGTCCAGAACCGCTCGGCATCGCCGTCGAGGGCTGCCTCGCTCTCGGATCGAACGCGGTCCGCAAGCGCGCGGTAGATGGGCGGAAACTCGCCGCCGATTCGCGCGCGAATCGCGGACGCCGCGCTCGCGAGCTCGAGCGCGCGGGCAGGCTCGCGACGCGAGAGCACGCTTGCCTGGCCGAGGAGCGCGACCGGGAGCAGTGTCGCGTCGCGTGATTGTCGAAGGAAATCGACGGCTTGCCGGAAGTGCGAGCTCGCTCGCGCAGGGTCGATGGCCGTCGCCGCGGAAGCGAGCCCGAGGAAGGTGTGGCAGGCGCCCTGTCCCCACGGGTCGTCTTCCGCGATGGAGATCTCGAGCGCCGACCCGATCACCTCCTCGGCGCGAGCGTTCTCGTTCGCCGCGATGAAATTGACGCCGAGCACCGCCAGCGCGCGCGCCTCGCCTATCCGGATGCCGAGCTCATGGTGGAGCGCACGGCTTGCCTGCAGGTGCTCGCGCCCGGTGTCGAGGGCCGCGAGAAGCGTCTCGGCCCACCCCTGGAAGAAACGCGCAAACGCCTCCAGCACGGGCTCGTCGAGCTCCCTGCTCAGCTCATATGCGTCCGCCGTGATCCTCCGGGCGGCTTCGGGATCGCCAGTCGCCGTCGCAAGCTGGCCGGCTGCGATGAGCGCCGCGATCCGGTATCGGTCCCGGTCGGGACACCGCTCCAGAAGCAGGCGCGCGAGGCGGATGCCATCCGCCTGGCCGAATCTGAAGAAGAGGTCTCTCGTTCCTGCGAAGAGGCGCAAGGCAGAGCACGCGTCGGACACGGCCGCGAACTCGAGCGCCGCCCGGACGTTCTCGTAGTCGTCGACGAGCTCGTTCACGAACCGCTGCCTGCCCGTCGTGAGCCACTCGTCGAACGCGATGCCACCGAGAGCCGAAAAGTGGCCGAGATGACGGTCGCGCGCAGCTGCGAGCTCGTCCGATTCGACGACGAGCTCCTGGGCGTACTCGCGAACCGTCTCGAGCAGTCGGTAGCGCGTCCTTCCGCCCGTGGTCTCCAGAACGGAGACGAGTGACTTGTCGACCAGTCGCGCGAGCACGTCGAGCGAGAGCCCGGGTGCGACCGCAGCGGCTGCATTGGCGTCGAACCCGCCCACGAAGACGGCCAGGCTCCGGAACGCCTTCTGCTCGTCGGCATCGAGTAGCAGGTAGCTCCACTCGACCGCGGCTCGCACGCTCCGGTGATGCCGAGGGGTGAGCCGACCGCCTCCGCCGAGAACGGCCTGTCGCGCTTCGAGGGCGGCGAGCAGCTCCTCCGGCGACATGACGCCGATGCGCGCGGCGGCGAGCTCGATCGCGAGCGGCAGGCAATCGAGTCGCGCGCAGAGCTCGGCGATCGTGGTGTCGGTCCTCTCATCCGGCAGGAAGTTCGGGTCTCGATGTCTCGCCCGTTCGACGAAGAGGCGATGCGCGTCCTCGCCGCCGAGCGGTTCCAGCCTCCACACCGTTTCCCCGGCGACTCCGAGCGACTCACGGCTCGTCGCGAGAATCCGGACGCCGGCGCACGAAGTGAGGAGCGCCGCGGCGAGCTCGGCGGACGCGTCGACGACGTGCTCGCAGTTGTCCAGCACGAGCAGCACATCGCGGTCGGCAACGAACCTGCGCACGGCCTGCGTCGCGCTCGTGCCTGTGGCACTCTGGATCCCCAGTGCCCGAGCCGTCTCCGCGGCCACGTCCGGGGTCTGAGGAGCCGCGGTGAGGTCGATGAGCCAGACACCGTCTGATCGCCGGCCGAGCTGACGATGTGCGAGCGCTAACGCGAGGCGTGTCTTCCCGACTCCGCCGGGGCCGGTCAGCGTGACAAGACGAGTCCGGCGCAGCGTTTCGCCGATCGTTTCGAGCTCATGGGCGCGCCCGACGAGTGACGTCAATGGGACGGGAAGGTTGTGCTCCTCGGAGCGAGCTCGCTGAGAGCCGTGCGACGACGCCGTCGCCATCGTGTCAGCGATGATCGCAGAGCGGGCACTGCAGCATCCTGCTCGGAGCCTGACGAGCAGCCGCGGAGGCCTGAAAGAGCAGGCGTCGTCTACGCTCGCCGGCATGATGGCGACGCTTCGCGATCGGGCACTCTCCATCGGCGCGGATCCGCGCGACACAGCCGACGATCGCTTCCGGAAGCGCCTCCTCGTCGGGGTCGCGCTGATCATCCTCCCGGTGGCCTTCGTCTGGGGGTGTATGTACTGGGCCTTCGGCGAGCACGGAGTCGCGCTCACGCCGTGGGCCTACGTCGCCGGGTCCGTGATCAGCCTCGCCGTCTTCGCGCGAACCCGCAGTTTTCCCTTCCTGCGCACCTCGCAGTTCCTCCTGATCCTCGTCGCGCCGGCGCTGGGGACCATCATGGTCGGCGGTATCGACGAGTCGAGCTCGGTACTCATGTGGTCGCTGCTCGCGCCGCTCGGAGCGGTCGCGTTCGACAGGCCGGGCCGCGCCTGGCCGTGGTTCGGAGCCTTCGTCGCCGTAATCCTGCTCTCGGTCGCTCTCTCCGAGGTCGTTCGGCCGAACGGCGCCGATCTCCCCAACGGCTTCGTCCGCACGTTCGACGTGCTCAACATCGTCCTCGTCTCGTTCGTGGCGATGCTCTTGCTCGTCACCTTCGCGCGAGGACGGGAGACCGCGCAGGCGCGCGTCGAAGAGATCCTCCTGAACGTCCTCCCGGCCGAGATCGCACAACGCCTTCAGTCGGATCCCGGCTCGATCGCCGACCATTTCGATGACGCGAGCATCCTGTTCGCGGACGTCGTCGACTTCACTCCGCTGTCGAGCCGACTCGACGCCCGCGAGGTGGTCGAGCTCCTCGATCGGCTCTTCACGAGCTTCGACGAGCTCGTCGACCGCCATGACGTCGAGAAGATCAAGACGATCGGCGACTGCTACATGGTCGCGGCGGGCGTCCCCAGGCCGCGGCCGGATCACGCACATGCGCTGGCGGAGCTCGCGCTCGAGCTGCGCGAGTGCGCGAAGAACTGCCTTCCCGAAGGCGCCGAGCACGACTTGCGCCTCCGCATCGGCATCAGCTCGGGGCCGGTTGTGGCAGGAGTGATCGGGCGCCGCCGTTTCCTCTATGACCTCTGGGGCGACACGGTGAACATGGCGAGCAGGATGGAGTCGCACGGGACCCCCGACGCCATCCAGATCACCCGTTCGACGTGGGAGCTCCTGCGCGACGACTTCGTCGTCGAGCCGTTGGGGCTCGTCGACGTGAAGGGCAAGGGCTCGGTCGAGACGTGGCGGCTCGTGGGCCCGCGCGGCGGCAAGCGCTCGTCAGCGGAGCTCGGCGAGGCGCTCGGCGACGGTATCCGCGTGCGGTAGCCCCGCCTTCGCGCCCTCGCGCATGAGCGCACGAACGGACGCGGCAAGCGCTGCCCGGAGCGCGCGAGGCTCGACCCCGCCTACGTGAGTAGCCTCGAATCGAGCCAGCGTTTCTGCTGAAAGGTCGTCGTAGCCTCGCGCCTGCGCGGCCGGTAGCCCGTGTCGGAGGCAGACAAGCGAGAGCGCGTGGTCGCGCACGGCGCCGACGTAGTGCTCTGCCTGCCAGACGCGCCCACGCTCGATACACGCCCGCGCGTGGAGCGCGTAGATGACGCCCCATCCGAACAGGTCCCCCGCGACCGGTGGCGTGGGCGCGTCCACGTCGCCCGCTGTCTCGCCGAACAGGAGCCGGAATCGTGGTCCCGCGGGACGAAACCGAGCTGCCGGCGTCATCGAGAGGTCGAACTGAAGCGCGTCCGGCAGCAGGAACACGCGGTAGATGGTCGGCTCGCGCTCGAGGTCCGCGAGGTGCACCGCGTCGAGCTCGTCGACGAGCGTGCGAGTCCAGTCGTCGAGTACTTGGGCGACCGGCGCCTCGTCGGCGATGCCGAACATGAGGTCCAAATCGGAGAACCGGTCCCCGCTGTCCACGGCAAGCGAGCCCACGGCCGCTCCGGCAACGACGCGCCCATCGTCCTCCGCGAACTGCAGCAGGCGGTCGCGGAGAGCATCGCGCTGCTCGACGGTGAACACGAGCCGCGACTCTATGGCGTGAAAGTGCTGCCTAACGCTCGAACAGGCGCGCCGCGGTCGCTTTGAAGGACGCCGTGACGATCATCCCCGTGCGAAGCGAGAGCCGCTCGGCCGACGCGGCCGTGATCTCGGCGACGACGGGGCCGACGCGCACCCGAACGCGGTTTCCCATCGGAGCGAGCGAGAGCACGGCACTTTGCACGTGGTTCGTACGCGAGTCGGCCGGCTCGCCGAGCCCCACCGAGATGTCCCAGGGATAGACGGCGACGTTCACAGGCCCGGCTGCGTGATCCGTACTCCAGACGACGACCCCGCCCTCGAGAGCGACTCGCGTAAGGCCGTTCTGCGTCTCGATCGCCTGGCCGGGAAGCAGCGTCGCGCCCGTGAAGCTCGCGACGAATGAGTCGCTGGGAGCTGCCACGAGATCCGTCGCCCTGCCGAGCTGCAGGATCCGTCCATCGCTGATGACACCCACGCGATGAGCGAGCGTCGCCGCGTCCTCGAAGTCGTGCGTGACCACAACGACCGGGAGACCTAGGCCTTCGAGATGCGCTCGCAGCTCGGCCCGGACTGCTGCCCTGGTGTGCGTGTCGAGAGCGGACAGTGGTTCGTCGAGGAGGAGCAGCGCCGGCTCGCGTGCGAGCGCACGCGCGAGCGCGACGCGCTGGCGCTCGCCTCCCGAGAGCTCGCCCACCCGCGCTCGGGCGAGACCACTGATCCGGAAGCGCTCGAGGAGATCGTCGACGCCGGCGCGATTGCGTGCGCCGAAGCGGACGTTGCGGGCGACGTCGAGGTGGGGAAAGAGCGCGTACTCCTGGAAGAGGTAACCGACGCGCCGATGCTCTGGAGCGACGTCGATGCCTCGATCGGTGTCGAGCAGGATCTTCTCGTCGAGGGTTACCAGTCCGTGTCGCGGCCGAAGGAGCCCTGCGGCGACCCGCAGCACGGTCGTCTTTCCGGCGCCCGAGGGCCCGACGAGCGCGAGCGTCTCGCCCGGCTCGACGGTCAGGTCTGCTGACGCCTCGAAGGAGCGAAGAGGATGAGTGAACCGGACCCGGAGCGCCATCTGGTGGTGAGCTTGACCGAGAGGAGGACGAGTGCGCTGATCGTGATGAGAAGTGCGCTGATCGCGAGCGCGACGGTGAATTCGACGTCGAACTGCTCGTAGATCGCGAGCGAGAGCGTCTGGGTGACACCCTGGAGCGAACCGGCGAACATGATCGTCGCCCCGAATTCCCCGAGACCGCGTGCGAAGGCGAGCGCGGCACCCGCACCGAGGCCCCCGCGCGCGAGGGGGAGCATCACCCGCAGGAAGACACGGCCCTGGCCGGCGCCGAGCGTGCGAGCGGCCGCCGGCAGGGTCGGGTCGACGGCTTCGAACGCGGAGACAGCCGTACGCAGATAAAACGGACTCGCCACGAACGTCACCGCGAGGATCACCGCCGCCTTCGTGAAGGCGATGTCGATGCCGAGCGCGCTGATCTCGTCGCCCAGCAACCCCACGCGGCCGAACGCGACGAGGAGACCGATTCCTGCGACCGCCGGTGGCAGGACGAGTGGGAGCTCGACGAGCGTGACCAGGACGTCGCGGAGCGCTCCCTGGCGGGTGGAGATCCAGTACGCCGCCGGGGTGCCCACGAAGAGGATCAGGGCCATCGCGATCGAGATCGTCTCGGCCGTGACGCGGAGTGCGTCAACGGCTGCGCTGCTTCCCAGCGCGGACACCAGCTCGCCCGGCGGCACCTGCAGGAAGACCGCGATCACGGGCAGGAGCAGGAAGAGCAGGACGACGCCCGTCGTCGCGACGAGCGCTCCGCGAAAGAGCACGCTTACGAAGGCGCCTTCGGCAGCGGCAGGAAGCCGTAGTTCCTGAGCGCCGCCTGGCCCCTCGCCGAAAGCAGCATCCGGATCCATGCTTGTGCAGCCGCCTTCTTGGACGACCTCGACACGACCGCGATCTCGTAGCGCACGCGCGGCTGCGCCCAGGCCGGAATCCTGATCACCGTGACCTGCTCGCTGACCGCCCGCGCGTCGGTGACGTAGACGAAGCCCGCATCCGCCTGACCGAGCGCAACCTTGCCGGTAACGGCCCGCACGTCGGTTTCCTGGCTGACGACCTTCGAGAGCACCGACGAGAGCCCCAGCTTGCGCAAGACCGTCCGCGTGTACGCACCCACCGGGACAGCCGGGCCTGCGATCACGAGCTTGACCGGCTTCCGCCTGAGGTCGTAGACGGTCCGGATCTCGGCCGGATTCGACCTGGGCACGATCAGCGCGAGCCGGTTCGAAGCGAACGTCACCGGCTTGTCGACGGTCCCCTCCTTGTAGAGCCGCTGTGTGTTGAGCGGCGCCGCCGAGACGAAGAGGTCGGCCGGGGCGCCGTTCCTGATCTGCGTCTCGAGGGTGTTCGACCCGGCGAAGCTGTACCTCTGGGCGGGATCGAGCGCCCTGAAGACGTCCGTCAGCGACGCGGCCGCGTAGATCGTCAGCGGCTCGGTCTGACTCCGCGCCGTGGTTGTTGCGCACGTGGCGAGCAGCCCGATGGCGAGAATGGATGCAGCGATGCGCCTTCTCATGACCTTCCTACCCCAGGTACCTGTCGACTGTCGAGCTCGCGGCCTCTAGGTCCATCGCGACGGGGAATGGCTCGACGCCGTTTCGATTGGCGAGCGTCATGAGCGCGCCCACCTGCTGGCCGACGCTCGCGGCCAGGCTGGTGTAGAGCACTCGGTGTGACAGCTCAGAAGCCGACGCTCCGGCGGTCTGGTACGCACCGAGCAACGCATGAAGAATTTCCAGACCGGCCGTCACCGTCGCTTGCGAGGTCCGGAAGGTACGCACGGGCCATTGGAAGGCGAAGTCCTCTTCCGCGGGAGCCACGTCCCCGGCTCCCACGAGAAGGTCGGACAGCGCGGAGGCATGCCGTGTCGCCGCGGCTCGCCCCCGTCTCAGGACTGCGGCATCGGCGGCAGTGACAACTCTTGCGTCGAGGGCTCGCGTGTAGAAGTCCTTGGCGAGGAACTCGACCGATGCGCCGAAGTTGGCGAACGCCAAGTCGTCGTCCGTCGCGGCGCCGGCAGCGGTGAGCCACGGAGCGCCGACCGTTACCGCCCCCGCGCCGAGGGTGGTGACCAGAAAGCATCGTCGGTTCATGCGGGCTCGCTCCTCGCTCTCGTCTCCAAGGGCCGTGATCGGCGGCCGCCCGGGAGGCGGAGTACGCTACCACAGTGGTAGTTATAAATCGACTACTGGAGGTTCGAGCAATGCAGATCACGGCACGCAACCAGCTCCACGGAACCGTCGCCTCGATCAAGCTCGGCGGCGTCATGGCCGAGGTCGTCGTTCGGGTCGGTGAGCATGAGGTTGTCTCGGTGGTCACGCGCACGAGTGCCGAGGAGTTGCGAATCGCCGAGGGCGACGAGGTGACGGTGATCGTCAAGTCGACGGAGGTGATGCTCGCCAAATGAGCCGCCCCTCGCGCACGGACCCCTCACTGCCCGAATGGGCCGCGCTGGGCCTTCTCTGCGAACGACCGACACATGGCTGGGCGATCGCCCAGGCGCTCGCGCCCGCGGGCGAGATCGGTCGTGTCTACTCCTGCACCCGCCCTCTCGTCTACCGCGCGCTCGCACAGCTCCGCCAAGCAGGTCTGGCCGAGGTGAGAGGGACGACGGCGAGCGATGTCGGACCGGCGCGGACGACGCTCGGCACGACGCGGCGCGGCCGCTCGGCATTCACTCGCTGGCGCGGAACCAGCGTGGGACACGTGCGCGACCTCCGTTCGGAGCTCATGCTCAAGCTGCTGTTTCACGAGCGAGCAGGACTCGACGCTGCGCCGCTTCTTCGCGAGCAGGCGCTGGCTCTCGTCGCCACCGAGAAAGCCCTCGAGCGCCAGATCGCGTCCACGGAAGAGTTCGAGCGGACGCTCGCGCTCTGGCGGCTGTCGGTCGCTCGGGCCGCGCTCTCCTTCGTCGAGGCGCTGCTCGACAGCCGCACCGTCGAGCCCGTCGTCTATCGACCGATCGGGTATGTGGTGTCGCCGCATTCGAAGCTCGAGGGCATGCCGCTCCAGCCCATCGCCGACCAGAGCGGCCACTCCTCCGTCGAGATATCGGAGACACATCGCGGCTGCCTCAGTGACCTCGAAGGCTTCTCGCACGTCTGGCTTCTCGCTCACTTGCACGAGAGTCTCGGCTGGGACTCGACCGTGCCCACCTTCCTGGACGACCGAGTGCACGGCACGTTCGCAACGCGGTCCCCGCGCAGGCCCAACCCGATCGGGCTCTCACTAGCCCGGATCGTCGCCGTCCGCGAGCTCGCGGTCGTCGTCGAAGGGCTCGACCTTCTCGACGGCACACCCATCCTCGACCTCAAGCCGTTCGTGTCGCTGTTCGACACGCCGGCAACTGCCGTCAGCACAGGCTGGTTCGAGGGGCGCGCCGAGCGCGTCTTCCAGCGGAAGTCTGACGACCGCTTCGCGATGCGCAGTCGCCGTGCGACGACCACTGGACCGCCGAACACGGCCGGCCGGGCGACTCCGAGCGGCGGTGTCTGAAAGGAGCGAGCTGTCAGGCGAAGCGACCCGGGTCGGTGCGCGCCGGGGCCGCGAAGACCATCCTGGCCTCGGTCACCTGGTAGTTCGCGCGGTCGAATGCCGCGGCCATCGGGGTGTTGGGCACGTCTGTGGTCGCGGTGATGCGGCTAGCGCCGTCGGCGGCGTGGACGCGGGTGATCTCGCCGAGCAGGTCATCGACGTAACCTCGCCCGCGCAGTTCGGGCACGACGCCGAGGTATCCCACGTTGCGGTGATAGGGCGTCGCAGACGGGATGGCGAAGCCGACCAGCTCCCCGTCCGTCGTCTCCGCTAGCCGCCACCACGATCGTTCGCCGGGGCATGACCGGTAGAACTCGAGGTCCTCGCGAGCCTGGCTGTCGCCGTCCATGACCGCGAGATCCCGTTGCGTAGCGACGTCCAGGCTGCCGACGGCGACGCGCTCAAACACCGCGAGAAACTCGTCGTCGGCCGCGGGACGGAAGACCAGCCGCCCCGATGGAGAGGGCACCCCGGCCGCGGGCGTCCACTCGTAGCGGAGCCGCTCGACGACCTCAGTCAGTCCGGCCGCCTTGGCCGCATCGGAACGCCACGCCACTGCGTCCGCGATCTCGGGATCGTCGCGCCAGCTGATTCGCGGCGCCAGGTTGAACTCAGGCTTCGCTTTGAACTCGGCGTGCCCACGCGACAGGAGCTCGGTGCCGAGCTCGGCGCGATCAGGCACATCGGCCAGCACGTGGAGGCAGTCGAGGGCGAGCGGGCGCTCGCTGTCCGCGCGCCCCCACCACAGGGCACGTCCGACGATGCGGGAGCCGTCCTCGGCGAACCAGGTCCAGTCGGGACGAAACCGGCCGGCCGCTGCCTCTTCCCGGAAACGGTCGGTGTCGACGAACCCGACCGGGTCGTTCACGGCGAACTCGACGGGCTCCTCCATCTCGGCCGGTGTCGCGTGCCTTATCAGCATCATCTTGTCTCTCTTTCGCGCGCTCGCACGATCTCGCTTCCTTAGTCCATCGATCGTCCAGCCCCTACGCTGGCCATGGCTCTCCCGAAACGAAGGGCGACTGAGGTCTCAGCTCGACCGTGTCGAGAGTCGTCACGGAGCAACGTCAACGTGTGCATAGAGTGCCGACAGTGGCCTTGACCGGGCCAGGACAGATCCAGGCTAGACGGCCCGGAGGGGTGACCGACGACCGACGAAGCCACGTTCAGAGAGTTCGAATCAGGCCGCGACGACGAAGCGCTTGTTGCGCTGTTGACATCCGAACCGTGGCCCAAGCGCGTGAAGACGACGTTCTCGCGCGACGAAGTGCTGGCGTCGATTGCTGCAGGTGACTACGGGTCCGGGAACGATCTCACGTACTTCGTCGTGGCAGAAGGCAACGACGCGGGGCTGGTTCGACTCGAGGACGTCGCAGGCGATGGCGTCGATCCTGCGCTCGACGTCCGGATCGGTGAGCGCTGGCGTAGGCGGGGACTCGGCATTGCGGCCGTTCGTTTCATCACCGGCGAGCTCTTCCAGCGATATGCCGACCGGTGGCGGATCGAAGGTCAGACCCGACGCGACAATATTGCGATGCGTCGCACGTTCGTCGCGGCCGGTTGGGTGAAGGAAGCCGTGTACCGACAAGCGTGGCCTCCGAGTGCCGACGGAGTCAGGCTCGACGGACTGGGTTACGCAATCCTGCGAGGTGACTGGGACAGCGGCGAAGTGTCGGCTCCCGACTTTTCCGAACCTTGACGGTTCTACTGCGTAGGCGGCGCGACGGCTGGTTCGCTCGAAGTAAGCCACGACTTGTTGCGCAGGTCCTCGAACGCACGAAAGGAGACCGATGAAACGCCTTCGCGCTGAAGGAGTTGACCGCCGCCGAGGGGAAAAGGATCGGCGCGTTCGTAAAGAGAGCGTCGCGTCCACCTGAGGAGAAGTTCGTGCTCGTGCTTGCAGTCGGGGCGCATCCCGACGACGAGACGTTCGGTGGCGGCTTACTAGCGAAGTACGCCTCTGAGGGCCACGACGTTCGTGTCTTGCTCACCACGCGGGGCGAGGGGGGCTTTCCCGGCGAGCCGCCGCTATGCGAGCGTTCGGACCTAGGCGCAACACGCGAAGCAGAGGCGCGCGAGTCGGGACGAATCCTCGGCGCGCGCGAGGTTCGATTTCTCCCCTTCCGCGATCCCGACCCGGTCCGTGGCCGGTTGCAGCCGATCGCCGCAAGCCTCGACGAGTTCAGCGGTGCGATTGCGGCAGAGATCGCGGTCTCGAGACCAGATGTGGTCGTCACGCACGGTTCCGGCGGCGAGTACGGCCATCCGCAGCACACATACACGCACCGTGCTGTCTTCGCGGCCCTTGCGAGGTTGCAGCCCTGGTGTGCGCGAGAGGTATGGACCTGGTGTGCGGCCTACCCAGACCCCGAACACGAGCGGAACATCAACCACGACGATTCCGCCGACCTGGTGCTCGACATCACGCCGTGGCGTGCGCAGAAGGTCGCAGCACTCGCGGCCCATCGCACGCAGTTCCTGATGCTGACGCGAAACTCACCGACACCGACGCTCGAAGGCGTGGCAGGAACGACCGAGAGCTTCCGGCGCTGGCCGCCGTTTCGACCGAGAATCGAGCCCATTCGGACGAGCGGCTCGATGTAGCGCCGGAAGAGACAAGTAGCCGTGCGGCCGAAGTTGCGAGCGGTAGGTAACACCCGACAGAACGTGTGACCACGCTCCATGTAGAGAGGGCGTCGAATCGCTCGTGCCGCTCAGGTCGAAGGCCCGCTCAGGCGAGAGGACGCTCGCGCAGCCGAACGCCGCCTCCTTTGCGCGTAGATTGGCCTTGCCATGTCGAGCTGGTACGACTCCTGGGCGGATCGATATGCGGAGTGGTCGACTGGCGTGAATGACGTCCCGTTCTACGTCGGGCTTGCCCGTGAGGCTGACGGGCCACTGGTCGAGCTTGCGATTGGTAACGGGCGCGTTGCGATCCCGGTTGCTCAGGCAACGGGCAGGCGTGTGGTCGGGATTGACTCTTCGCCGGCGATGCTCGCGCAGGCTCGACTGCGCGCGGCTGAGGAGGGAGTCGAGCTCGACCTGCGCGAAGGTGACATACGGGAGCTTGAAATCGAGGAGCCGGCGGCCTTGATCTACTGCCCTGGGCGGTCTCTGCTGCATCTGCCCACGTGGGCCGATCGTCGCCGCTGCTTCGAGCGGGTCGCGGCATCGCTTCGGTCCAACGGCCGCTTCGCCTGGAACGCGTTCGCCTTCGACCATCACCTCGCGTCCGCCATAGACGGCCAGCATGCCGACACGCCGCTGCCGCACACGAACTATTACAGCGTCAGCGACAACCGAGTCGACATCACGTTGGACGATGGTGGAACCGGTTCGCTCTGGTGGGCGACCAAGAACGAATGGCAGGGGCTGCTCGACGTCGCGGGCCTGCGCCTCGAAGCTCTCTATGGCGGATTCGCCGGGGAACCGCTCGACGACAACAGCCCAGAGTACGTCTTCGTGGCCCGACGCTAAGCGCTCCACCTGGCCGTCACGACAGCGTCAGGGGACATTTCCGAACACTCGCCCAGGTGACGATTTCGCTTGCCCGGCGCCCCTTGAGCCAAGGTTCTACGATCGGTCGCGTGGAGCACTTCGTCCCGCGCGACTTCGATGTCCCTCGGCGGCTCGAGACGCCGCAGTTCGTGCTCGAGCCGCTCGACCCCGAGCACAACGACCAGGACTACGACGCGTGGATCTCGTCGCGGGAGCACATCCACGCGACGCCCGGATGGGAGGACAGCAGCTGGCCGCGGGAGATGACGCCGGAGGAGAACCGCGCAGACCTGCAGCGCCATGCCGACGACTTCCGCAACCGGACGGGGTTCACGTACACGGTGCTGGAACCGGCGAGCCGCGACGTGATCGGGTGCGTCTACATCTACCCGCTGCCCGACAGCGACTACGACGCCCGTGCGCTCTCCTGGGTACGGGCGAGCCACGCGCAGCTAGACACGCCGCTCTGGCGCGTCGTGGGTGAGTGGCTCGCGTCCGACTGGCCGTTCGCCAGCGTCGAATACGCGCCGCGCACCTAGGCGCCCCAAGCAGCCGTGCAGCTCGATTCGGGTCGGCGACATCGCTGAACGCTGGCGCAACCAGAGGTACGGACGTCTGACCCACGTACGCTGCGGGCACGGGCGATCTTTGCGATCCGCGATAATGGCGCGTGGCGCTTCGACGGATGGACAACGTCGGCATCGTGGTGGAGTCGCTTGATGCCGCTATCTCTTTTTTCGCCGAGCTGGGCCTCGAACTCGAGGGGCGAGCCATGATCGAAGGAGACTGGTCAGGACGCGTCACTGGACTGCGCGACCAGCGCGTCGAGATCGCCATGATGCGTATGCCGGACGGCCAAGGCAGGATCGAACTCTCGCGGTTTCTCACGCCGCCTCCGGTCGCCGATCACCGGAACGCACCGGTAAACGCCCTCGGCTACCTCCGCGTCATGTTCGAGGTGGACGACCTCGACGATACGCTGGCCCGGCTCCGCGAGCACGGTGCCCAGCTCGTCGACGAAGTGGTCCAGTACGAAGACGTGTATCGGCTCTGCTACGTCCGAGGCCCCGAGGGCATTCTCATCGGGCTCGCCGAGCAAATCGGCTGACGCCCAAACGCGCTCGGGCGTCATTCGCGAACACTGGCCCAACCGACAACCAGCGATCTGGAGGACCAATTGCCCAACCAGGGTGACACTGGCGTTCCCAAGCTCTCCGCCAACGCGATTACGGCCCACCTCGCGGCTACCTTCGCGGGCTTACCCGTCTACGTGCACACGATCGAGCACGCCGACGGCGTCGTCCTCGTCGACACCGGAATGATCGACTCGACCCCGGAGCTGGACGAGGAAGGCGCGCCGGTGCCGATGCCGGAGAACATCCCCCGAGACGTCGTGCGCATCATCAACACCCACCTTCACTTCGACCACTGCGGCGGCAACCGCCTGTTTCCCGGCGTGCCGATCCACGTCCAGCGACTCGAGCTGCAAGGGCCTCATGACCCGCGCGAATGGGTCGACTTCCCGGGTGCGACCTACGTCGAGCACGACGGCGAGGCGGAGGTGCTCCCCGGCATCCGGCTGCTGCCGACGCCCGGCCACACAAACGGCCACCAGAGCGTCCTTGTCGACACGCCCGACGGACTCGTCGTCATCGGCGGCGACGTCGCGTACACGTACGACGAACTCGGGAGCGGCGCGACCGAGGGACAGCGGCGCGTGCTCGCCCTAGCCGCTCCAACGTGGCTCACGCACGCGGAAGGTGGGCCGAAAGTTCCCCGCCCGAACTAGGCCCTCCGTCGCCTCTCGCGGATGGCCTTGATCAGGGCGTAGAGCCGGGCACGAACTCGCGAACCTCCTGCGCACAACGGCAGGCGACGGCGATCCTGCCAGCCCACTCCAGCGCCTCCTCGCGTGAGGGAACGTCGACAACCGAGAATCCGCCGATGTACGCCTTGCTCTCAGGGTATGGGCCGTCGGTGACCGTCCCGTCGGTGGCCACCACGCTCACCTCTTCGTGGGAATGCAGCCCGCCGCCGAACACCCAAACGCCGGCGTCCTTTGCCTCTTGCACCACCGCGTGCGCTGCCTCGGCCACGTCGGGGAGATCCTCCTCGGGAAACGTCATTGCGCCGTCATCGAACGAGATCAGATACCGCGTCATCTCACGACTCCTTTCTCGGCGGCCTGCTCCGGCCGCATCTCACCCTGCTGCGGACACACGCGCAATGGAGACCGACAAACCACCGAGAACTCATCGGTCCGGCCAGATCCAGCCTCACTTCTTCGGGCGTCATCGCGGCGCACCGGCGCCGGCGAGGTCACGGCTTCGATGTCGAGCGCCTGGTTGCGCTGCGACGGTGACGATCAAACTTCCGGACAACTCCGCTAGTCAGCCCACCAGTCGCGCTGACCATCGACGTCTTCGCGCGGAGCCTCGCCGAGGTTGGGCGCGCCGATGACGAGGATCTCGAGGCCCTCTGGCCCGGCCTCGTAGCCTCGCCACGCGCCGGGCGGGACCCGGACTGCGTCCCATTCCTTGAGCTCGACGATCTCGTCGTCGACCTTCATCCGCCCGCTCCCGCGCACGACCACGTACACCTCCTCTTGCTTCATGTGCGTGTGGCCGTACGGAAAGCGATAGCCGGGCGGGACGCGCTGGTAGCTCAGGCCGGATTTCTCAAGCTCGAGCGCCTTGGTCGCCGCACGGAACTCCAGGTCCGGCGCGCCGTCGAATCTCGAGCCGATGTCCTCCAGATCCTCCTTGATGTTCCTGAGCGTGAACGGCACGGCGTAATCCTATGGCGTCATTCCGGAACGCTGGCCCGCCACACCATCGGTTCGGTATGAGCGGCGGGTAGTCGCATTCCTCGACCGCTGGCTTAAGGTACGCGACTAGCCCCGGCCCTCGGGCCGGAAGGAGAATGCTCGAACCCGGAAGCCTCCTTTAAGCCTCACGGCAACGGAGGAACTCGACAGAAGGGGCCGTTGATGTCTGACGTGATCGTGACGACGATGAACGACCTGCCCGGCTATCACGTGGCAGAGGTGTACGGCGAAGTGTTCGGCCTGACCGTGCGCAGCCGTAATATCGGCAGCGACATCGGCGCGAGCCTTAAGGGCCTCGTAGGCGGTGAGGTCAAGGGCTACACGAAAATGCTTTCCGACAGCCGTCTGCAGGCAGTCGAGCGGCTGCGCGACGCGGCCCGCGAGGCAGGCGCGAACGCGGTGATCGCGATGCGCTTCGACTGCAATGAACTCGGCAGCAACATGACAGAGGTCGCCGCCTATGGCACCGCGGTCACCGTCCAGCGCGACTCCTGATCCTGTCGGTCAGAACCGCTCAGGCGGCTCCATGAGCTTCTGATCGTCGCGGCGGGTCTCGGACCGCCGCGCGCCATGAGTGCGAATGCGTCGATTTTCGGAGTCTTTGAGTGTCCCCCTCTGAACCTGAAGGCTCCATGAAGGGCTCCATATCCACCGCACGCTGGAGATCGTGCAAGCTCACGTGATCGAAAAGCGCCGATTTGCGGCGCTTTTGCAGAGCCCTCTGACGGACTCGAACCGTCGACCCCCTCCTTACCATGGAGGTGCTCTACCGACTGAGCTAAGAGGGCGAAACGTCCAGTCTAGCGACGGGTTTCCTCCTCGATCTCTCGCGCGATCCGCTCGATCATCTCCCTCGCTATCTCGTCTTCCGTCTTGTGCTCGGGGCTAATCGTGCCCGACGCCTTCTCCGGCTCCTTGCCTTCTGCTGTCGAGTCCTCGAGCACGTGCAGGGCTCCCAGCAGCTCACGTTCGGCTTGCTCGGCCGTGATCTCGCCCTTCTCGAGGCGCCGCAGCACGTCTCGCTGTTCAGGTGCCAGCCTCCCGGGCTCGGACTCGTTACCGGCGCGAAAGCTGAACTTCATGGCAGTGCAGGGGGGAGGATTCGAACCTCCGAAGGCTGAGCCAGCGGGTTTACAGCCCGCCCCCTTTGGCCACTCGGGAACCCCTGCGCGGGCGGGCCATTGTAGCCTCGTCGGTCGCGCCTCAACCGAAACGCATATCGATGACTCGACTCTTCACATGCTCGCTGGTAGCCGTGCTGGCGGCGGCATTCGTGTCGGCAGCCGGCGGCGAAAACGCTGGCGCTCCAAGCACGTCCGAGCCGCCGCTCCCGGCCATCGTCGCGTCCGGCGCCGCGGCGACCGCCGCTGTGCTTCCCGACGGGACCTGGCGCGTCGAGCTTCCCGCGCTCCATCCCGGGGACGCCGATCCCGCGGTCTCGCCGGACGGCCGCCGCATCGCGTTCGTATCGTCCCGAGACGGGAACCAGGAGATCTACGTCGCCGACACGCGCACGGGC
Organism: uncultured Actinomycetes bacterium; assembly: GCA_963789655.1. Lineage (GTDB taxonomy): Bacteria > Actinomycetota > Thermoleophilia > Gaiellales > Gaiellaceae > GMQP-bins7. Next base: position 102,768 of record CAWBLH010000005.1, on the reverse strand, counting down.
ATCGTGGGGCGGTTGACCCACAGTCCGCGAGTGGCCGATCGTCGGCCCGAATGGGCGCCGGGCGGCCGCAAGATCGCCTGGGAGAGCGGCCCCTCTGGAGCCTCCGATCTCTTCGTCATGCGAGCGGACGGGCAAAGGAAGACGCTGCTCGTCGGGGGGCCCGGCGACGACACGGACCCCGCCTGGTCGCCCGACGGAAGGCGGATCGCGTTCACCTCGAACCGCGGAGGAAGACGTCAGCTCTGGGCCGTCGTCGCGGCCGGGGGTGAGCCGGAGTCGCTCGCGCAGATCCCCGGGAGGACGCACGCGCCGGCGTGGTCGCCACGAGGAACGCACCTCGTATTCGCGCGCGAGTCCGCCGGCAACTCCGACTTGTGGATGCTCAGGCTCGCGGACGGAACCTTGCGCAAGCTCACGCGGGGCCCCGGCCGGGACTCGCGGCCCGACTGGTCTCCGAAAGGGGGCCGCATCGCATTTGCCCGAGCGGCCGCCGGGCGCTCTTCGCTCTGGGTCGTGCGCACGGACGGCGCGCCGGGCAGACCGCTCGACGACACGGACGGTCTCTCGGGCCCGGACTGGGCGCAAACGCATCGCTCGCTCGTGCCGCGGCCCGACGAACGCCTCCCGGACCTCGATCAGCGCGCGCCGGCTGAGCTCGTCGTGGTGCAGTCGGGCAGGTCGTTCCGCCTTGGTTTCGCCTCCTCGACGGAAAATCGCGGCGATGGGCCGCTCGTGATTCGCGGCGCCCGCCTTCCCGGACAGCCGATGAGAGCACACCAGATCGTGGAGCTCGAAGGTGGCGCGACGAGGCTCGTACGCGATATCGGACGGATGCACTACGAGCTGCATCCACCGCACTACCACTGGCACCTCGAGTCGTTCGTTCGGTACGAGCTGCGCCGGGCAAGCGACTTCGTCGTCGTCGTCCGCGACCGGAAGAGCGGCTTCTGCCTCGTCGACCGGTGGGGGCGGGTGTCTACGCGAGTCCCCGGATCCGGCGCGCCGCGCTTCGTCGGAGACTGCGGCGCGGGACAGCCGGACGCACGTCACGTGCTCGAGGGGACTTCCGTCGGCTTCATCGACCGCTATCCGGCGTTCTTCCACGGCCAGGACCTCGACCTGACGAGGCTCCCGGCGGGTCGCTACGTCCTGGTCCACCGCGCGAATCCGAATCGCACGATCCGCGAGCTCAGATACTCGGACGACGCCGCCTCGGTCCTCATGCAACTCACATGGCCGCATGGCAGATCGTCACCTCCCCGCGTCTCCATTCTCCATCGGTGCGAGGGAAGCGAGCAGTGCTCGTCGCGGTGACCCCGCTCTAGAATCGTCGCGTGGAGCGCTTCGACGTCCTGGTCGTCGGCGCCGGGCCGGCCGGGTCGGCAACCGCGATGCGGCTCGCTCGCAGCGGGGCGCGGGTGCTGCTCGCAGACCGCGCCCGCTTCCCGCGGGACAAGCCGTGTGGCGGCGGGCTCACCGGGCGCGCGCTTCAGCACGCTCCTTGCGATGTCTCGCAGGTCGTGGAGCACGTCGTCGACGGCTTCGTGCTGCGAGCCGGCTACCGCCGCGGGCTCGAGCGACGGAGCAAGAGCGCGGTCATCCTCATGACGCAGCGCCGGCGACCTCGATGCATTCCTCGCCGAGCAGGCGGCAGCGGCCGGAGTCGAATTTCGAGACGGAGCGACGGTGGGCGAGATCGTGGCTAACGACGAGTCGATCAGCGCGCGGGTAGGGGACTCGCTCGTCGTAACGACGTACATCGTCGGCGCCGATGGCGCGAACGGCATCGTCGCCCGCACGTTCGGGCTCGGCGCCGACATCCGCCTCGGCGTCGCGCTCGAGGGAAATGTGAGCTGGAGGGCGCTCGACCCGGCTCGGTATCAACGAACGGCCTGGGTCGAGCTCGGCGTCGTTCCGGGTGGCTACGGCTGGGTCTTCCCCAAGGGAGATCACGCGAATCTCGGTGTCGGCGGGTGGATCGACGAAGGCCCGAAGCTTCGCTCGCACCTCGCCCGGCTTGCTCGCGCGCACGGAATCGATCCGGATGCGCTAACGGAGGTTCGCGGGCATCGACTACCGATGCGACCGCTCGGCTCGGCCCCTGGCGGCGGTCGAATACTCCTGGTCGGTGACGCGGCGGGGCTCGTCGACCCGCTTTCCGGCGACGGCATCTACGAGGCGTTCGTCTCGGCTCGGCTTGCCTCGGAAGCGATCCTTGCGGGCCGACCCGAGGAGTACGAGGCAGCGCTCGCATCAGCGCTCGACCGCCACGCTGCTGCTTCGTGGAAGGCCAAGCGCGTGGCGGATCGCTTCCCGCGAGCCTGCCTCTGGGCGCTCAGGGCTCCCGGCGTCTTCGATGTGGTAACCGGACTCCTGCGCGGTGACGTAGAGCATCCGAGCGAGGCTCGCGGGCTCGCGCGCCCGCCCCTGCGGGCACTGTCTCGCCTTGCCCGACTCGCGCCGCCGGCGTCCTGATCCCTGGCGAGCCCGCGACGCTAGGCGACGCGGGCCTGCCGTTCCGGCCTGAGCACCACCGGCCCGAACGCAAGCCGCGACCCTACGTGCAACGCCTCCGACGGCCGTGCGAAGTAGTAGCCCTGGCCGAGCGCACAGCCAAGAGAGCGGAGCGCCTCGGCTTGCTCGCGTGTCTCGATGCCTTCCGCGATGACCTCGAGGTCGAGGGTGTCGGCCAGCCCGAGAATCGCCTCGACGAACGTGCTGTCGCGGTCGATCCGATCGACGAACGGCTTGGCGATCTTGAGCATGTGGATGGGAAAATCCCGGAGATGGCTGAGAGATGAGTAGCCGGTGCCGAAATCGTCCAGCGCAAGCCGCACGCCGAGACCGCGCAGCTTTGCGAGCGTGTCGATCGTCGCCGTCGGATCCTGCATGGCGCTCGACTCCGTGATCTCGAGAATCAGCCGGTCCGGCGGAATCTTCGTGTCCTCGAGGATCGCCTGCACGTCGTCTGCGACGTCCTGGCTACGAAGCTCGCTCTGCGAGAGATTGACGCTGACCATGAGCTCGTCGTGGAATCGGTGTCGTGACCGCCACCATTGCAGCTGCTCGCAGGCCAGACGCAGGATCGTCCGTCCGATCGGTCGCATGAAGCCGGTCTCTTCGGCCAAGGGGATGAAACTCTCGGGCAGAACGAGCCCGCGCACGGGATGGTTCCAGCGTGCAAGGGCCTCCAGCCCGACGACGCGGCCCGTTGCCAGCGCCACGATCGGCTGGTAGAAGGCCTCGATCTCACCGCGCTCGACCGAGGCCTCGAGTGTCGTGGCCAGCTCCTGTCGGCGTTGTGCTCGTACGTGCATCTCCGGGTCGTACCACGCATAGCCGCCCTTGCCGTTCGTCTTGGCGGAGTACATGGCGACGTCCGCATTTCGCAACAGATCATCGGCGACCACTCCGTACTCCGCGCGGGCGATGCCGATGCTGGCGTGAACTCTCATCTCGCGCCCTTCGAGCACGAAAGGTGCGCGGAGCGCGTCCACGAGACGGAGGGCGACGGCCTCGGCTTCGCCTCCCTTCGCGCGCTCGAGCAGAACGGCGAACTCGTCGCCTCCGAGGCGGGCCACGAGGTCGTCCGGCACCACCGACCCGCGCACCCGTTCGGCGACCGCGATCAAGAGCTGGTCGCCTGCGCTGTGACCGAGGCTGTCGTTGATGATCTTGAAGTCGTCGAGGTCGATGAAAAGGACGATCGGTCGCCGTTCTCCCGCGAAAGTCAAGGCCAGCGCCTTGTGCACGCGCTCGGTGAAGAGCAGGCGGTTCGCAAAGCCGGTCAGGCTGTCGTGGAACGCTTGGTGCCGCAGCTGGCTCTTGACGCGATCGTTCTCGAGCAGGGCGCCCGCGTGGCTCGCGAAGGTCTCGAAGAGCCGCCGGTCATCGTGTGTGAATGTCACGGCGTCACCGAGGCGATTGCCGACGAGCACCATCCCGAACGTCCGATCGGCGCCGTGCAGCGCCGTGACGATTGCGTCCTCGAGACCCTCCTCGACGAGGTATTCGTCTAGCGCGTGGGGCTGACGTCCGCGTGGCAAGAGAGACGCTGCCTGGTGAGCGGAGACCGTCCGCAGCGCCCGAAGCCGGCTGTCCGTCACGGCTATCGGCTCCATCAGCACCTCCTCGGTGGGACTCACGACGCTTCGTAACGCGCCCTCTTCGGCCGACTGGGGAAAGACGACGATCTCCGCAACGTCGGCCGAGAGCATGGTCCGGGCAGCCTCGAGCAACTCCCGAACCGATGAGCGGAACTCCGCACCCTGCATGGCTCGCATCGAGCGAGACAGAAACTCCAGGTGACCCTGTCTGCGACGCTGCGTGGTGAAGGCGTTGAGGGCCATTGCAGTAGCGGCGATCGGGATGAGCATGAGCCAGAGCGAGCGAGGGTCTGCCGTGGCGAGCTGGATCGCGGTGATCGCCAGGCTCGCGCCCGCGAGACACCCCGCTCCGGCGACGGCAGCGACCGTCGACAGTTCCGAGATCAGTGAGCGGTTCGAACCGAGCCAGGTGAAGGCGCTGACCAGCAGAACGCCGATGGCGGCGTTCGCAGCCGCGCCCAGCACTGCCCCGATCCATCCTGCGGGACCGTACGCATCGCCTAAGAGCAAGAAGCTCTGGAAAAGCAGGATCGCGATGCTCGAGCCGAGGGCGAACACCGAGACGTTGAACGCAAGCGTCAGGGGGTGATGCTTGCGAACGAGCCCTAGTGCCACTGCGACACCGATCGATTGAGCCAGGAGAAGCTCGCTGGGAGACACGAGGTAGAGCGCCAAAACGAGCCCGAGCTCACTCAGCGAAAGGGTGTGCGCTTCGCTCCGGATGTGGATGTGGATGGGGAATGCCTCGGCGACGAAGAACACGAGCACGAATGCCCACCAGGGCACATGCAACGTCGACGCCGGCGACTCGAGACCGGCGAGAAATGCCGAGTTCAGGAGGAAGACGATCCCCACGATCGCAACCACCAGCGCGAGCACATGCGCCTGACGAGTGAGCGAAAGGCGGTGCGCTCCCCGGCCGACGGCACCCGCTGCGGTCACGCTCATCGGCTTTGGGCAGTCCGCGTTGGCATCGGCCGCGCCGGCGCAGGGGTTGTCAGCTCAGCGTCCGTCGTATCTCCTTTCCGCGTGCTCCTGCCGAGGGCCGCCATGGCCGCAGCAACCGCCGGCTGTTGCTGTTATCGGTCGCGACCCGAAGTACCTGAGTGCCCCCACGGGTTGCTCGCAAGGACGGTGCGACCGACAGCAGAACCGCTAAAGCCGGCCCTTCCGCGTGCCGATTTGCGGAATACGCCCATGGACCTCGGTGCAGTACTTCGTCATGCCGTCGAGAGCGGTGCCAGCGACCTCCACCTCAAGGTCGGGCAGCCACCCGTCTTGCGGTACGACGGCGAGCTCGAACCGACGAGCGAGTTTCCGCCGCTCGGCACTGCGGAACTGGAGGCAGTCCTCGACGAGGTGACCAGGGCTGCGCCACGCAGGAGACAGCACTTCGAGGAAATGGGGGAGCTCGACATTGCGTACTCGGCGCCCGGGCTGCCTCGCTTTCGGCTCAACGGCTTCCGGCAGCGGGGTGCCATCTCCTTTGCTTTCAGGCTGATTCCCGACACGATCGCCGGTTTCGCGGAACTGAACTTGCCCGCCGGCGTTGCCCGCCTTGCCGAGGAGGAGCGCGGTCTCGTCCTGGTGACCGGAGCGACGGGATCGGGCAAGACGACCACGCTCGCGGCGATGCTCGATCACATCAATCGCACTCGGCGTTTGCACATCGTGACGATCGAGGACCCGATCGAGATCCTGCATCCCGACCACAGCTGCATCGTGAGCCAACGGGAAGTGGGGCTGGACACCGACAGCTTTCGAGAGGGTCTGCGCCGCGTCCTCCGGCAGGACCCGGACGTGATCCTGATCGGCGAGCTTCGCGACTCCGAGACCGCGCGCGTCGCCCTACAGGCCGCGGAGTCGGGGCACTTGGTGTTCTCGACGCTGCACACGCTCGACTCTTCGGAAACGATCGGGCGACTCATCGAGTTCTTCCCGCCCGGCAAGCAGGCGCAGATCGTGTCCATCCTGGCAGGAGTCCTGCGGGGCGTGATCAGCCAGCGGCTCCTACCGCGAATCGGCGGAGGACGCGTTCCCGCGATCGAGGTGATGGTTGCGAACGCACGAATCGCCGATCTCATCCGCACGTACAAGGCGGAGGAAATCACTGCGGCGATCGACGAGGGCGAGTTCTACGACATGCAGACCTTCTCGAAAGCCCTCATCGACCTCGTCGTCGACGGCCTCGTCGACCGCGAGACAGCCGCCGGCGCTGCGACGAATCGACACGACCTCGAGGTTGCACTCGAGCACGCGTTGAAGAGCCGGGCGGCGCAGGGCCTGGACCCGAGCGCCGACGAGGCGTCGGTCGGAGTCAATAAACCGGGTCAGAAGCCGGTCGGCGAGCTCCGACTCGCGAGCTCTTGATCGTGGCTCGGCTACGCAGCCGTTTCGCCCGTGAGGCCGGCTACACGCTCGTCGAGCTCGTGACGGTCATGGCGATTCTCGGGTTCATCCTCGCGGCGCTCGCGATCATGTTCCAGGCCGGGATCCGCGCCGAAGTCCGGGCGAGCCGAGAGTTTCAGGCGCAGCAGAACGCGCGATCGGCCCTCGACCTGCTTCGCCGCGAGCTCCATTGCGCGAACGCGATCTCCGCTCCGAACGGAACCGCCGTTGCGAGCGTCACGGTCACGCTCCCGACGACCTGCCCCGGCCCCGACACCTCCGTCACCTACGCGACGCAGACCGTCGCGACCGGCCGGTGGCAGCTCCTTCGAACGCCGGGCGCCGGGTCTCCGGTCGCCGTCGCGGACTACCTGACCGTGAGTACGCCGTTCACCTACTACGTCCCGGCCACGGGATCGCTCGGCCGGCTGCGAGTCGATCTCCCCGTGAACCTCAACCCCGCGGACGCCGGCACGGCATGGCGCCTGCAGGACGACATCGTGCTCCGCAACACGACTCGGCTCTAGATGCGCCTCGATCGAGTGACATCCGCCCTCCCCCAACGGAGGGACGAGCGAAAGCTCGTTCCCGCCGAAACTGAGAGACCGGCGTAGACCGGGTGCGGACAATCATGCGGCCACAGTTCAAAGACGAGAGCGGCGTTGCGCTGGTCATGGCGGTCTGGATCCTTGCGTTCCTGATGCTCGCGGGATCGTCGCTCGTCTTCTACGCGAGCTCGGGTACGAGCCACGCGGAGCGCTCGACGGAGGACGTGAGGGCGGTCAATCTCGCGGAGGCGGGGGAGAACTACGCGCGCGCCATCCTCCACAACGCCGGCGATCCCACGGTCTCGACCGCTGTGGGCTCCGGAACGCTGACGCTCGAGGGCGGAACGGTGAACTACTCGGGCACCTACGACTCTGTCGAGCAAGATCTGGACGCTCACCGGCACCGGGACGCACGCGAACCCGACCGGCGGCTCGCCCGATCAGCCGGACCGTCTCGAGCAAGGTCGACGTCATCACGACTCGTCGGAAGCGCCGATCCGGCGTGGGGCTACAACTTCTCCGATGCTCCTGACCGGATGTCTCCCGATTGCGAACAACGCGACGTTCACGTCGCCGCTGTACGTTCGTGGAAACCTCTGCGTCTCGAACAACGCCCACTTCACGGGTGCCTCGCTGCACGTCGGAGGAACGCTTACGGTCGGAAACAACGGATCGGTGGGCTACGCCGCGACCCCGATTCCCAACCGTCAACGTCACGGTGGATGCACCGGCGGCTCGCCGAACCCGCATCCGTGCGTGTCGGGGCCGGCCGACCTGGTGTACGACGCGGAACGGCGTCATCACGCAGAACCCCGGGACGCTGACGAAGCCCACCGATCAACCTGCCGTACTGGTACCAGAACGCCTCGCCCGGGCCGTCTGAACGGTTGCACCGTCGGCAGCATGCCCGGCGGTTTCGACAGCGGAACAGGTGGCACGGCGGTCCCGCCGAACCCCAATCGCAGCCGGCCGACGTTCGATCTCACTCCGGCGAGCGCCTACGGCTGCCAGACGGCAACCGGGCGGCTGAGCTGGACGCCTGGCAGCCCCGGAACCCTGATCATCAACGGAACGATCTTCTTCGACGGCAGACATCGTCATGCCCAACAACGCGAACGCCGTCTACCAGGGACGAGCGACGATCTATGCGGCGGGCACGGTGCTCATCGACAACAACGCGCGGCTCTGCGGAATCGCCGGTTGCACTGCCAGCTGGAACACCGAACTACGAACTACCTCGTCCTGGTGGTCGGCGGACCGACCGGCACGACCTTCACGATCCGGAACAACGCCGTGTATCAAGGCGCTGCCTACGTCGTCGCCGAACTACCTGCTCTGGTCAACAACGCGGCAAACTGGGGGCCGGTCATCGGCAAACAGCTCGACCTGGCGAACAACTCGGGCTCGTTCCTCCCGATCACGTCGCTTCCGCCCGGTGCTCCCGGATATACGCCCGGCGGTACCTCGCTCGCAGAACGTGCCCGACAGCTACACGACCGACTGACGCGCTTCAGGAGCGGCGACCGAATGCCGATTCCGTTAGCGGTGAGTCTGCGGCAACTCCACCATCGACGCACGCGCTACCGAGGCAGGACGGCTTCGGCCTGGTCGAGCTGCTCGCGGCGATCACGGTGCTCATGGTCGGCATCCTCGCGCTGTTCGCGATGTTCGAGTCCGGCATCCGGACTCTCAAGCGCGCGAGCACGGTGACGACCGCAGGCGCGCTGGCCGATCGGGAGATGGAGAACATCCGCGCGATTCGCTACGACTCGATCGGCCTTCCGGAGACCCTCGTTCTCGCTGCTGCCACTCCGTATTCGTCCGATCCCGCGTACCAGGCGAGCGCGTCGAACAGGGTAGGGCTGAACGCGTGCGGAACCGCACCGTGCACCACGAAGGTTCCGGTCCAGACCTTGACCGGCGCCGACGGCAAGAGCTACCGCGTCGACACCTACATGACCTGGCAGACCGTAGGCGCGGGCCGCGCGGTGAAGCTCGTCACCATCGTCGTTCGCGACGGGGGCGACGCGAGCAAAGTGTGGGCGCGAACTGCGTCGTCGTTCGATGCGTCGACCGGAGGGTGACGACGTGAACGCTGCCGCAGCAGTCGCGGCGCTTGCACCGGCTCTGGCGCTCGGTAGCTTTCTCAACGTCGTCGCCGCTCGCGTGCCCGAGCGGCGCTCGCTGCTTTTCCCGCCGTCCTCTTGTGGCACCTGCGACAGCGAGATCCTGTGGCGCGACAACATCCCCGTGCTCTCCTACGTCTTCCTGCGAGGGCGCTGCCGCCACTGCTCGGCGCGCATCTCGCCCGTCTATCCCGCGGTCGAGGCGTGCACCGCGGTCCTGGCCGTCGCCTGCGTGGCGGTCTTCGGGCCGACGGCCAAGGGGGCGCTTGCCGTCGGCCTCTGCGCCCTGCTGGTCACGCTCTCCGCGATCGACATCCGGGATCGGATCGTCCCTCTCGCCGTTCCACTCATTCCGTTTCTGTCTCTCGGTGCAGTCGTTGCGTTGTTCTTCGGAGAGCGCATCGTCGAGGGCTACCTCGGCCACTTCTGAGTGAGATGTGGGTCAAGCGGCAACCGAGCCCTGCCGATAACCCGTTTGAGGGATAGCCGATGAGAATGCCGCCATGAAGCTCCGCTCGTCCGGGTCCGACAAACCCGAGAAGACCGGCTCCGCCCGCCTGTCGGCGGCGCCGTTCGGCGCCAGCGAGACGACGGAGCACGTGCTCGACCTGCTCTCCTCGACCGATCTCGTAGCGCAAGACGCGCTCGCGCTCGTCCGGTCGAGGACGGTCGGCGGAGCCTCGTTGACCGATGCGCTGATCGAGGAGGGTGCCGCTGCGGCGGACGGTGTCGCGCGCATGCTCGCGACTCGACATCACCTCCCGCTCGTCGACATCGCGACGGTCGGTGTCGCGGTCGACGCGGCGCAGCTGATCCCCGTGAACACTCTCGAGCGCGCTGTCGCGGTCCCGTACGCGTTCGAGGACGACGTGCTCAAGGTCGTCGTCGCCGACCCCGGGAATCTCCACGCGATCGACGAGCTCCGCCTTGCCACGAAGCATCCGCTCGAGCTGGCGGTCGGTCGCTCGCGACGACATCGTCGTCGAGCTGCAGAAGCTGGTTCGAGCCGCAGAGGCGGTGGGGACGGCGTTGCTCGAGGCCGAAGTCGAGGAGGACGAGTCGGGCGACGACCTCGACGCCGACGACGGCATCTCCGACGGCCCGCTCGTCCGGCTGGTCAACTCGCTCATCTTCCAGGCCGCGGAGGAAGGTGCCTCCGACGTCCATTTCGAGCCGCAGGAGGACGCACTCGTCGTCCGTTTCCGCGTGGACGGCGTCCTGCGCGAAGTACAGCGAATCTCGAAGAGGATGTCGGCCGGTGTGACGACGCGGCTCAAGGTTCTCGCCAAGCTCGACATCGCCGAGCGGCGGAAGCCCCAGGACGGTCGCATCACGCTCTCCACGGCCGCGGTCGGCCGCTTGCTCGACATCAGGCTTGCCACCCTTCCCACGGTCGAGGGCGAGAAGGTCGTCATGCGCCTTCTGGACAAGTCCAGGCGCGCGCCGACCCTGCTCGAGCTCGGGCTTTCGGAAGCGATGCGCGAGCAGCTCACGGAGATCGTCAGCATGCCGACGGGCGCGCTGCTCGTCACCGGGCCGACCGGGTCTGGGAAGTCGACGACGCTCTATGCCTGTCTGGCGCAGATCAACCGGCCGGAAATCAACATCATCACGGTCGAGGATCCCGTCGAGTACCGCCTGGCCGGCGTGAACCAGGTACAGATCAACGTACGCGCGGGGCTGACGTTCGCGTCCTCGCTCAGGTCGATTCTGCGTTCGGATCCCGACGTCGTCATGGTCGGGGAGATCCGTGACACGGAGACCGCGAAGATCTCAGTCGAAGCGGCTCTCACCGGTCACTTCGTCCTCTCGACGCTGCATACGAACGACGCACCCTCGACCATCACGCGCCTCGGCGAGATGGGCGTCGAGCCCTTCTTGACCGGCGCGGCGATCTCGGCAGTGCTCGCGCAGCGACTCGCGCGCAAGCTCTGCACCCACTGCTGCGAGGCGTACACACCGTCCGAGGCAGATCTGCTCGCGGCACGTGTCTCCCAGGACGTTGCGCGTGCATCGGACGGTGCCGTCTTCTACCGTCGGAAGGGCTGTCCGCGCTGCAACCAGACCGGCTATCGCGGTCGCATCGGCCTCTACCAGCTGCTCACGATGTCGGAGGAGATCGCCTCCCTCGCGGTGCAGCATGCGAGCCGTGACGAGATCGCTCGCGCAGCGATGGACGGAGGGATGCGGACGATGTGGGACGACGGGCTGGAGAAGGTTGCTTCCGGCCTGACGTCCGTCGAAGAGCTCGCCCGCGTTCTCTCGTAGCACCGAGTCGCCTCGCCTGCACGGCGTGGTTCTTACAGAGCCTGGCCCTGTAAGCGCGGAAAGTCCGCGCCAATCTGCCCACAGGTGTATTCGCCTCAGGAGGCGTGTACTTCGCAGCCGAGGACGATGAGCGCCTCGACCGCATGCGTCACGAACCGTGTCGCCTCGACCGGGCTCCTGAAGGTGTACGGGCCCGGGAGCAGCAGGGCTGTCGCCTTCCTGCCCGCGTACCGGCCACACCTCGGCCTCGACGATGCACGAGTCTCCGAAGTCGATCGCCCGCAGGAGGGCGATCGACTGGCCGTCGATGCGGGCATGGCGTACGTAGAGCTCGCGGCCGGGATCCGGCCGGGCATCTCCCTCGATCATCGCCTCACCTGCGCGACTGCCTGCGCGACGGTCTCGCGGTCGGTCACGCTGAGGCTGGCTCCCACGATCCCGGGCCGCTTGATCACGAGAACCGCGGGATCGGGCAGGACGCCGGTCTTGGCCACGAGCGGCCGCACGAGCCGCTCACTCAGCGCGCTCACTGCCACGTAGCCCGCTCGCGACGCTCGAGCACCGGCTTTCGCCTCACGCCGAACGAACGCGTCGACGCTCGCCCCCGGCATGTAGACCATCACAACGACCACGCGGTTTCTCCTGAGAGCGCGGTGGATGGGGAGAGGGAAACCGCTCGCCGGCAGCGCCGCCGGCCGCGAGCGGGTGGCACGCGGCACGGCGACTGCGCCAGGCTTCGACGGCTTGGCCACTTGCGAAGGCGGCGCGGCAGGATTCGACAGAGCAGTCGTCGCGTCGTCGCCACCTGGCCGGAGGAGGAAGACGAACACCGCGAGCCCGACGGCGATCAGACCGCAGACGAATGCGAAGACGCGGATGGGCGGAGTCAAGGTGACGCTCACGGTTCTCCTATCGGCAAAGGGTTCGAGCCGCTTTACGTGCAATAGAAAGGGCGCGGTTGCCCGCGCCCTTTCGTCGTGCCGTGTTTCGCGTGCCTAGCAGGCGCCCGAGACCACGCCAGTCGAGCCAGGCCCGGAGATCTTCCAGGTCGCACCGCTGACGAGGCTGTCGATGCAGTACGTGGTAGCCGTGACGACCGGGTTCCCGTCGAGCTTGACGTTCGGGTCGATGCCCTGAAGGGCCACGATGGTCATGCCCGTGTACGCGCCGGTGTCGGCGTAGTACGCCTCGACCGCGGGAAGCGCTGCGCGCACGTTCGCCTTGGCCGAGCTGTCCGCTGCGCGGCTACGGAATCCGAGGTACGACGGAACCGCGATCGCGAGCAGGATGCCGATGATGATGATCACGACGAGGAGCTCGATCAGGGTGAAGCCCTGTTCGGTGTTCCCGTCGAGACGCTTCCGGATCCGCTTGAACATGAGGTGGTTCTCCTTCCGCAGAGGGGTTGGGGATTTGCGGATGACCGGACAGGGATCGGCCGTGAACCGGACGGCGCCCTACCCCAGATTGGGTGATTCGATGGTGACGTCCTGGGGGAGGCGTGCGCCGCCCACAGGCCGTGGCCGCGCCTGGCTCAAGGTCGCCGTTTCGAGTGCCGATAGCCACCCTGTTCATGGACGCTCCGCCGATCTCGATCGACGAACTCCTGGCGCGCGCAGTAGAGGCGGGTGCCTCGGATCTTCACCTCGTTCCCGGCGCTCCGCCGGCTGTTCGCGTGAACGGCGACATGGGGTGGTTGGAGGGCGCTGAGTCGCTGAGGGGCGACGCGACCCGCTCTCTTCTGTACCGCATCCTCTCGACCGAGCAGCAGAAGCAGCTCGAGGTCAACCGCCAGCTCGACTTCTCCCACAGCGTCCCCGGCCTCGCCCGCTTCCGTGTGAACGTGCACTTTCAGCGGAACACGATCGCGGCGGCTTTCCGGCACGTTCCCGCGGAGCTGCTCACGCTCGAGGAGCTCGGCCTGCCTGGCTCACTCAAGGACCTGGCGATGAAGCCACGGGGTCTCGTGCTCGTTACGGGGCCGACCGGCTCCGGGAAAGTCGACCTCGCTCGCCGCGATGCTCGACGAGGTGAACCGCGCGAAGCCGCACCACATCCTCACGATCGAAGATCCGATCGAGTTCGTGCACAGGCACAAGCGGTGCGTGGTGACGCAGCGCGAGATCGGGATGGATGCACCCAGCTTCGCGGAAGCTCTTCGCGCCGGGCTGCGTCAGGACCCGGACGTGATCCTCCTCGGCGAGATGCGAGACCTGGAGACCATCGCGACCGCCCTGACAGCAGCCGAGACCGGCCACCTGGTTCTCGCCACGCTGCACACGCAAAGCGCCCCCTCGACGATCGACCGCGTAATCGACGTCTTTCCGCCCGCGCAGCAGGAGCAGGTGCGTATGCAGCTCGCGAGCACCCTGCAGGGGATCGTCACGCAGACCCTGCTCCCGACCGCCGACCTCAGTGGCCGCGTCGCCTGCCTCGAGATCCTCTTCCCAGACGATGCAGTCAGAAACCTCATCCGGCAGGGAAAGGTCGAACAGATCTACTCCGTCATGCAGACGTCGACGCAGCGCGGCATGCAGACGATGGAGCACGGTCTCACCGAGCTCATCCGGAAACGCGTCGTGACGGTCGAGAGCGCTCTCGCGGTCTCGAGTCGGAAGGAGCAACTCGTCGGAATGCTCGAGCGGAGCGGGATTCCCGTCAATGTTGCGACGCCCGAAGCGCAGGCCGCGGCTGCGTCGCTACGGCTGGCAGGGAGCGCCTAATGGAAGAACTGCGGCCGCAATCGATCGAGACACGCACCGAGCCAGCCGCCCTTGACGCCGACGAGCTCCACCGCGATGTCGAAGCGGCGCCTCCTGGCCCGTCGGAAAGCGAACGCCGCCGCCGGCTGGCCATCCGGCGCCCGACGGAAGAGCACGTCGTCGGAGCGCGTGAGAAGGACCAGAAACGCGCGAAGAAGCTCGTCGGCCTGAAGATCGGCGCGTCGCAGATCGCTGCAGCGCGCGTCTCGAACAACGGCGCGCCCGAGCTCATCGACGTCGTCCGCGAGCCGCTCGAGCCCGGCGTGGTCGTGTCGGGTGAGATCCGCGACCCGAACGCTCTCGCCAGCGCTCTCTCCCGTTTCTTCGAGTTGCACAAGCTCCCGAAGAAGGGCGTACGCCTGGGGATCGCCAACAACCGCATCGGTGTCCGTGTGTTCGAGATCGAAGGAGTTACCGACGCGCGTCAACTCGAGAATGCGGTTCGCTTTCGCGCCGAGGAAGTGCTGCCGATCCCGCTCGACGAAGCCGTGCTCGACTGGGTCGTGCTCGACGGATCGGGTGCGGGAGGACGGCACGTCGGTTCGCCGGATCCTGCTCGTCGTCGTCTATCGCGAGGTCGTCGACCGGTACCTCCAAGCCTGCCGCACGGCTGGACTCGACGTCGTCGGTATCGACCTCGAGGCCTTTGCACTCCTCCGCGCCCTGTCTGCCCCGAGCGACGAGCCGGCGGAAGGCGGCGCGTTGGTCGGCGTCGCCGTCGGCCACGACCGGACGACCATCGCGGTGTCGACGGGGCGGTACTGCGAGTTCACGCGTGTTCTCGACTGGGGCGGATGGTCGCTGAACGTGGCGCTCGCTCGCGAGCTCGACATGGCGCCGAGCGAGGTCGAAGCCGTCAAGCGACAGCTCTCGTTCGTGCAGGAAGTCACGGTGGAGGGCCTGACCCCCGAGCAGAACGCGAAGGCGCACGAGGGCATCCAGCGTGCCCTCGCCGCGTTCGCGCGCGAGCTGATCTCCTCCCTGCACTTCTACCAGGCACAGCCCGGCGCACTCGGGATCGGCGAGATCGTCCTGACGGGAGGTACCGCTCAGATGCCGGGCCTTCCCGACGCGGTCGGTCGGTTGATCGGCGCACCGGTAAGGCTGGGGAATCCGTTTCACCGTGTGAAGGTGGGCGAGGGAGTCTCAACTGAGGATCAGGCGGGATCGCTCGCAATCGCAATCGGCCTGGGGATCGAGGACTGATCCATGCGCGCGGTCAACCTCCTGCCTCGCGACGACCAGCGTGAACGCTTTCAGAGCGTTCGCCTGCCCGTCATTCTCGGGGCCGTGGGCGTCATCGCTTGCACGGCGCTCGCGATGCTTCTTGCGTCGTCGGCGTCCGGCGACACGAGCACCAGCCGTGCGGAGCTTCAAGCCGTCGAAGCCGAGATCGCGAGCCTGCCGATGGTGCAGGACGCGGTCGTCAGCCAGGGGACGCTCGTACGCGAGCGCACGGATCGTGCAGCGGCGCTCTCCGCGGCGCTCTCAACGCGCGTCCCCTTCGATCGCGTACTGCGCCAGATCTCGTTCGTACTCCCGAAGGACGCGTGGCTGACCCAAATCACCGCGACGGCACCCACGAGCAGCGCCCCGGTCGCACCGGGCGCGGCTCCGCCTCCCCCGGCTCCGACGCCCGCGGCAGGCGTGAAGATCGAGGGCGCCACCTACTCGCACGAGTCCGTTGCGCGGGTTCTGGCGCGGCTGAGCGTCGTCCCCTCCCTGGAGAACGTCCGGCTCACGTCGAGCGCACGCGTGGAGCCGCCGAAGCCTGACGCTGCCGAGCCCCAGAAGAAGTCGAGCAAGAAGCGTGCGAAGGTCAAGCGCCCCAGGCCGTTCGTCACGTTCATCGTCAGCGCGGCGCTTCGAACGGGAGCGATCCAGTGAGAGCACGCATCGAGTCGCTCTCCGCCCGGACACTTGACGATCGCCGCGATCGCAGCGGTCGTCGTGTACGCGGCCGTCGTCTGGTTCCTCATGATCGCGCCGAAGCGCGGCGAGGCTGCCGACGCCCGCGCGGAGGTGGCCGCCGCAGAGCTCCGGCTCGCTGAGGCGCGCCTGGCCTCCAACCGGACGACGAGCTCCGGTGCACCCGTTGCAGATGTCTTCCGGCTCGTAAAGGCGATGCCGGGAAGCGGCGACCAACCGGGGCTCGTCCTCGAGGTCGCACGGCTCGCCAGGTCGACCGGCCTCACGTTGCGCGTGATCGCCCAGCAGGATCCCGTCGCGAGCACCGGGGGGCCGACGGCGATTCCGCTGACCCTCACCGTCGGCGGGAGCTACTTCCGGATCGCGAGGTTCGTCCAGCGCGTCCAGTCGCTCGTCACGATGCGCCGAGGGAAGGTTCGCGCGAAGGGCCGCCTCTTCGGTGTCCAGAGCCTCGAGCTCAAGGAGTCGCCGAGCGAGAAGTTCCCCGAGCTCGACGCAACGATCGTGTTGAGGGCCTACGTGTACGACGGGCCGATCGTGCCGGCCGAGGTGCCCGTCGCGCCGGAGGAGGAGCTCGACCCGGCGAGCGGGGCCTCTGCGGCTGGGAGCACGTCCTGATGGCCGCTCCGAATCCTCGTGCCGCGCGCGAGCGCAAGCAGAAGATCTTCGTGGCTGTCGGGGGCCTTCTCCTCGTCGCTCTGCTGGCGATTCAGCTTCCGAAGCTCCTCGGAGGCTCCTCGACGACCGAAGCGGCCGCGACGGCCGAGACCACCACCGATGGAACGACCTCCGTCCCGACTCCTACGGCCGCCCGCCCCGACCGACACGAGCCGTCTTACGTCCGGACCGGGCCAACTCCGTTCGTTCACCGTGTTCGATCGTAAGGATCCGTTCGTTCAGCAGATCGACACGACCACCCCCGATGACAGTGGCGACGCCGGCGCGGGCGACGGCGCAGGCGACGGAGGGGGCGGCGGCGGCGAAGGCGGCGGAAACACCGAGAAGCCGCCCGGCGAGGACTTCTCGACCGATGATCCGGCCGCGCCCGCTGCGACGGTCATCTCGGTGAACGGGGCCCGCCAGGCGCTCGTCCCGGGAGCGACCTTCCCCGCTGCCGACCCGGTCTTCGTGCTCATCGGCGAGAACCCGAAGGCGAAGACGGCGGTCATCGGAATCGCAGGCGGCTCCTATGCAAACGGAAAGAACGGAACCAAGCTCCGCCTCGGCAAGCCGCTGATCCTGACGAACACGACAACCGGAGCCCGGTACCGGCTCGTCTTGGTTGCGGTGGGGAAGGGCAAGGCGGCCGACCCACAGCCTGACGACGACGTCGACAAGCCCTGATGGCGGCGTTCGCCTATAGCGCGATCAACTCGCTGGGGATCGAGTCGAGCGGCCAGATCTCGGCCGTGGACCGCACGTCGGCCCGGGAGCAATTGCTGCAGCGAGGACTTCGGCCGGTCGAATTGAGCGAGGTAGGCGACGAGACCGCGGGAGGTCGCCGAAAGAAGGTGAAGCAACGCTCGCTGCAGGTTTTCTCGCGGCAGTTCGCGACGATGATCGACGCGGGGCTGAATATCGTCGCCGCGCTCGTCATTCTGGAGCAGCAGACCGACGACTCCGCGCTTGCCGAAGTCACCCGCGAGGTGCGAGCGGACGTCGAGGGCGGGATGCTCCTTTCCCAGGCGATGGCTCGGCACCCGAAGGTTTTCGACCGCCTGTACATCGCCATGGTCGAGGCCGGCGAGGCCGCGGGCATCCTCGACAAGGTGCTCGATCGCGTTGCCCTGCAGATCGAGAAGGAGATGAAGATCAAGCGCCGCGTCAAGGGCGCGATGATCTACCCGACGCTCGTCCTCTGCTTCGCCTTCCTCGTGCTCGCGGGGATGCTCTTGTTCCTCGTCCCCATCTTCGAGGACATCTTCAAGGATCTGGACGGCGAGCTCCCGGTCCTCACCAAGATCATCGTTGCGGCGTCCGACCTTCTGAAGGGGTACTGGTTCATCATCTTCCCGGCACTCGGCGCCGGCGTTTACGGCTTCCGCCGCTGGAAGAAGACCCCTTCCGGCCGACAGGTCTGGGACCGCTTCAAGCTGCACGCCCCGGCCGGGATTGGCAAGGTCGTCCTCAAGGTCACGATGGCGCGCTTCTCGCGCACGCTCGCGACCCTCGTCGCCGCCGGTGTCGACATCATCAAGGCGCTCGAGATCTCCGGCCAGACTGCGGGCAACTGGGTCGTCGAGTCCGCGCTCGCGGACGTACGGGCCAAGGTGCACCAGGGAATCCCGATCGCCGAACCGCTGATCGAGGATCCGGTCTTCCCTCCGCTCGTCTCGCAGATGGTCAAGGTCGGAGAGGAGACCGGCGAGCTCGAGAAGATGCTGGACAAGATCGCCGACTTCTACGAGGACGAGGTCGACGCTTCGATCCAGGCGCTGACCTCGATCGTCGAGCCTCTGATGATGATCGGCGTCGGCCTCATCGTCGGGATCATCATCCTCGCCATGTACATGCCGATGTTCAAGCTGTTGCAGCTGGTCGAGTAGCCGCGCTACATCAGGAACCGGCGCATGCCGTCGCGGAAGTCCGTTGCGCCTCCGTTGGCCGGATGGCGGACGTACGGGACGCTCCTGCCGAGAATCGACGCCAACGTCGACTCGGCAACGCGACCGATCGCAATGACCTTCGCCGGCTGTACGAGCTCGAGTAGTCGGCAGGCGAACTCGCCGCCGAACTCGATCTCGGCCGCATCGGGTGGACGGTTCGTGAGCAGATCGTCGGGCTGGTGCGGATGCGTCGGCACCGCATTCCACAGCAGTACCCGGTCCTCGACTCCGAGCTCCCCGAGCACGCGGTGGACGATGGTGGCCGAGGGCTCGGTCCAGCCCTCTGGTCGAAGCGAGGTCCTCCGATACGGCTCACCCCATGCGTCGAGGGTTCGCTCACTCGTGAACGCGATCCCGGACCAGCGCATGCCCCGAAAGCTCGGAGCCTCGCCGACGGCCATGACCTCGGCCTCGGTGCGCGCACGAAAATAGTGGAGGAGATTGGCTCGGCGCTGCGTCGCTCCGGCGTCTGCGTCATATCCGGGAATCTCGTCTCGAAAGAGGTTGAACGTCCGCCCGATGTCGCAGGCGGCGAGGTCGGCGACGAACCGGTCGAAGTCGTCCATGTGATGAATTACTAGCCGTGACGGGGCGGCGGGTCGTCGATCCCGGCGGAGTCACTGACCGTCGCGAGGGTCTGGAGACCGTGGTCTGGTTGAAGACAGACGCCACGTGCAGGGGTCGGGGTCTGGCTTCAGCCAGACCCCGGTTGAATCTCACGCGCGGCAATCCCTGCAGGCTCCTCGCAGGACGACGTCGTGTGCGGCGACTTCGTACCCGCGACCGCCGGCGACTCGCTCGAGTGCTCGCTCGAGCGCCGAGTCCTCGAACGGCTCCACCTTGCCGCAGTCGCCGCAAACGAGGTGGTGGTGATGATCGCCGCGCGGATCGACGCGCTCGAAACGAGACACGCCGTCGCCGAGGTCCACCCGCTGGACGAGCCCGAGCTCGTCGAGCCCTTCGAGGGCGCGATAAACGCTCGCGATGCCGACTCGGAGCCCGCCCGCGCGAACCCCGTCGTGGATCTCCTGCGCGGAGAGGCAGCAGTCCTGGCGACCGAGGTATTCGACGACGACGCGGCGAGCACCGCCGCTTCGGCCGCTCTGCGGAGCGCATCCGTGTGAGCACGTGATCGGTCCACGTCTCGGGCATCGACGATAATGATACCCGTTCTCAAAGACGTGGTACGTTGACGAAGTGCGTGCTCTCGTGCTCCTTCTCACGCTCGTTGCCCTAGCCGGCTGCGGTGGCGACGGCGATGGCGAATCCGGAGCCGTCGTGGGCGCGTTCTACCCCCTGGCTTGGGCAGCCGAGCAGATCGTTCCCGACGGGACAGAGGTGGTGAACCTCACTTCCGCCGGGCGCCGAGCCGCACGACGTCGAGCTCTCGCCGCGCGACGCCGAGACGATTCGCGACGCCGAGCCTGGTGATCTACGTGGGCGGTGGCTTCCAGCCGGCGGTCGAGGATGCCGTGTCCGAACGGGAGGGTGCAGCGTTCGATGTTCTCGGCCGCGACTCGGACCCACACGTGTGGCTCGATCCGGTCCGCTTCGCGCAGATCGCGGCCGAGCTCGGCAGGCAGGCCGGACGTCCGGAGGCGGGCGAGGAGCTCGCGGCGAAGCTCTCCTTGCTCGACGCGACTTACCGCCGTGGCCTCCGGCGTTGTGAGCGCAAGGCGCTGGTCACGAGCCACGCCGCGTTCGGGCACCTGGCCGACCGCTACGGCATGACCCACCTTTCCTTGAGCGGAAGTTCCCCGGAAGCCGAGCCAGGCCCAAGGGAGCTGGAAGATCTGATCGACGCCGTCCGCGCCTCTGGGGCGACCACGGTGTTCGCAGAACCGCTCGTCTCGGACCGGGTGGCGGAGACGGTCGCCCGGGAGGTCGGGGCAGAGCTCGCCGTCCTCGATCCGCTCGAGGGCTTGAGCGAGGAGCGGCTCGCTGCGGGCGAGGACTACCTGAGCGTCATGCGCGAGAATCTGGCTGCACTGCGGGAGGCACTCGGGTGCCACTAGCCGTGGAGCTCGTCGGCGTCTCGTTCGACTACCGGCAGGGCCAGCGCGCGCTCGAGGACGTCGACCTGCGCATCGGCGAAGGAGAGTTCGTCGCGATCGCCGGGCCGAACGGCGGAGGAAAGACGACGCTCGTCCGCCTTGTCCTCGGGCTCGAGCGCCCATCTCGAGGGCACGGCCGTGCTCTACGGCGAGCCGGCGCACCGCTTCTCGCGGCGCCGCACGCTGGGCTATCTCGCGCAGCGCTCGGAGCTCGGCGGCGACGCGCCGGCGACGGTGCGCGAGGTGGTCTCGGCCGGCCGGCTCGCCGCGGGCGGCCTCATCGGCCCGCTCCGCCGTCGGGATCGGGAGCTCGTCGCCGAGGCGATTGACCGCGTCGCGCTCGGAGAGGTCGCAGACGCGCCACTGCGAACGCTGTCCGGCGGGATGCAGCAGCGTGCGTTCATCGCCAAGGCGCTCGCCGGCGAGCCCTCGCTGCTCGTGCTCGACGAGCCGACGACCGGGGTCGACGTCGAGTCCCAGGAGTCGCTTGCGTCGCTCCTTTCCCGCCTTCATTCCGAGCTCGGCGTCACGATCATCTACGTCTCGCACGAGTTCGGGGCAGTCGAGCACTTCGTCGAGCGGCTCGTGCTCGTTCGCCGCACGATCGTGTTCGACGGCCCGCCGACCGACCTGCCCGGCGTCTGGCACGACCCGTCCCACATACATGCTCGAGAGTGAGTTCATGCGCCTCGCGCTCGGCGCGGGTGCGATCGTCGGAGTCCTGGCTCCTGCCGTCGGGTTCTTCCTCGTTCAACGGCGGCAGTCGCTCGTCGGCGACGGCATCGGGCACGTCGCGTTCGCCGGAGTCGCCGCCGGGATCCTTCTCGACGTCTCCCCGATCCTGACCGCGCTCGTCGCGGCGGTGCTCGGCGGAGTCGTGATCGAGGTACTGCGCTCGCGGGGAGGGACGGCCGGAGACCAGGCGCTCGCGCTCGTCTTCTATACGGGCATCGCAGCGGGAGTCGTGCTCGTCTCCGCCGCGGGAGCGCTTGAACGTCGATCTCTTCCAGTACCTCTTTGGGTCGATCCTGACCGTGACGCGGACAGACCTCGCCGTGATCGCGGCGCTCGGAGCAGTCGGCCTGGCAACCGTGGGCCTCCTCTACCGTCCGCTCGCCGCGATCGTCGTCGACGAGGAGGGAGCCCGGGTGGCCGGCGTTCCGATCGGCGCGCTCAACATCGCCGTCGCCGCGCTGGCGGCGGTGACGGTCGCGCTCTCGATGCGCGTCGTCGGGATCCTGCTCGTCGCGGCGCTGATGGTTCTCCCCGTGAGCGCGGCGAGCCGGATCGCGTGGAGCATGCGCTCCACCTTCCTGCTCTCGATCGTCATCGGGCTGGTGTCCGCGCTCGCGGGCTTGACGATCTCGTACTACGCAGATCTTCCGCCCGGCGGGACGATCGTTCTCGTCGCCGCAGCGGCGTTCGGGATCGCGCTGGTGGCCGGCGCCCTACGCGGCCGCTGACGCGCCGCGCGAAGCGTCCGCGCCGGGCTCGTGGCAGTCGCGGCAGCGTGCCTCGTACTGCTCCGCAGCGCCGACGACGACTGTCTCTCCCGAGTAGGGCGCGGGTTGGCCGTCGACGAGCCGCTGAGTCGTCGTCGCCGGCCCACCGCAGCGATGACAGACAGCCTGGAGCTTGTCGACGAACTCGGCGTGGGAGAGAAGCTCCGGCATCGGGCCGAACGGGAGGCGCCGGAAGTCCTGGTCGAGCCCCGCCGCGACGACGCGGACGCCTGCCTCGGCGAGCCCGAGCGCCACACCGACGACCGAGGAGCTCGAAGAACTGCACCTCGTCGATCCCGACGACCTCGAAGCCTCGTGCCCGCGCCTCGAGCTCGGCCACGCTCGACACGGGAACGCCGCGCATCCGCGCGCCCGCGTGGCTGACGACGTCGGCCGCGTCGAAGCGGTCGTCGATCCTCGGCTTGAAGATGACGACGCGTTGGCCGGCGATCTCGGCACGTCGCAGACGGCGAATCATCTCCTCGCTCTTGCCCGAGAACATCGGCCCGCAGATGACCTCGAGCCAGCCGCCGCGCTGCGGAGGTATCCGGATCACGGCCGCGATCCTACGAGCGGGACCGGTCGGATCATCCGCCGGCATGATCCCTCAGCGCGCGTGCGACCGGCCAGGCACCTTCGGACGTGTTCGAGATCACCGTTTGGGTGTGTCGTAGGTCGGGGTCATGGGTGCTCCAGAAGGAGACGCCGGCGTCATAGCCCTCCAGGCTGACGGTATTCCCCGTTTCGTGGAGCCAGAATCCGAGCCCGTAACGCTTGGACTCCGACGGCACCTCGCTTCGCGGCCTGACCATCTCGGCCACCCAGTCGGTCGAGACGATCCGCCCTGCGAAGAGCGCGTCCCAGAGCTTGTGGACGTCGCCGACGGTCGAGTAGATCCCACCGTCTCCGCTGCCGACCACGGGCAGGTGGAAGACGTTGGTTCTCGGCTCGTCGCTCGTCAGGTAGCCAAGCGCGGCATCCCCAGGAAGCTCGTCCGAGCGCAGGAAGGCGGTGTCCTCCATGCCCGCCGGCTCGCACACACGCGTGCGCACGAGCTCGTGGAAGGGAACCCCGCTCGCCCGCTCGGCAACGAGTGCAAGCACGACGTAGCCGCCGTTGCAGTACGAGAACTCCCTCCCGGGCGCGAACTTCATGGGAAAGCCGTCGAGCACCGCGAGATAGCTCTCCATGGAGTCGAGCTGGTGCACCGGCACGGACAGCACGTAGTCGGTGATCGGCCCACTCGTCTCTTCGTCGAAGAAGTCGCCGATCCCGGACCGGTGCGCGAGCAGATGCTCGACCGTGACCGCGTCGTCGACGAGCGGGAGGTCGTCGCCGAGGAGGGAGCGAGCCGTCGTCGAGAGCTCGAGGGTTCCGTCGGCGACGAGGCTTATCACCGCGAGCGCCGTCAGGCCCTTCGTGGCGCTCGCTGTCCCGAAGCGAGTGTCGACCGTGTTCTCGGTCCCGGCGGCACGGTTCGCGAGCCCGTACGCGCGAGCGAGCTCCGTCTCGCCGCCGCGATCGACGCGGACGACGCCCGAGAAGTCCTCCTCCGTGGCGACTCGTTCGACGAGATCAGGCACGCTCTCCACGGCCGCCAGGGTACTCATGCCCTCGACCCGTCCGCTGCTACACTCTTGCGCGCGCGGCGGCGTAGCTCAGTTGGTTAGAGCAGCGGAATCATAATCCGCGTGTCGCAGGTTCGAGTCCTGCCGCCGCTACTCGCAACCTCTCTGCACGCACCCGAGTAAAACGAGAACGGAATAATGGCAACCGGAGTCCGAGTCGCGATCACGCTCGCCTGCACCGACTGCAAGCGGCGGAACTACCAAACCCAGAAGTCGAAGCGGAACTCCCCTGACCGGGTCGAGTTCAGCAAGTACTGCCGTTGGTGCGGGAAGCACACGGCGCATCGCGAGACGAGGTAGCCGTGGCGCGCGAGACTCGAAGACAGAGGCGCGCCGCCCGGGCCGCCGCCGATGGAGCCGCGGCCGGTCGCCGAGGGCGCCAGGTCCAGGTTCGCCCGTCGCAGCAGCCCGTCAAGCAGCAGACGGGCAGGAAGGCGCAGCAGCCGCGAGGTCAGTTCATTCGCGAGTCGGCGGCGGAGCTCCGCAAGGTCGACTGGCCGAATCGTGCCCAGACGCTCCAGGGCGTGGTGGTCGTCATCATCGCCTGCGCGATCGTCGCCACCTATCTCTGGGGCCTCGACCAGATCTTCCGTCCCCTCGTCGACCGCGTCCTTCTCTAGGAGCCACCCGATGTTCCTCTGGTACGTCATCAACACCTACTCCGGGCACGAGAACAAGGTGAAGACCAACCTCGAGCACCGAATCGTCTCCCTGAACCAGCAGCCCGCGTTTCGCAGGGTCGTCGTCCCGACCGAGCAGGTCATCGAGACCAAGGACGGGCAGAAGGTGCAGGCGGAGAAGCGCGTCCTCCCCGGCTACGTGCTCGTCAACATGAACATGTCGGACGAGGCCTGGACGGTCGTCAAGGGCACTCCCGGAGTCACCGGCTTCGTGGGAGCAGGGGCGAAGCCCGTGCCGCTCTCCCAGCCCGAGGTCGACCGGATCCTCCACCACGGCGCGCCCGCAGGCGTCCAGGGTCAGAAGGCCGTCGTCGAGTTCTCGCTCGGCGAGTCGGTGAAGGTGACGTCCGGCCCGCTCTCGGACTTCGACGGTGAGATCGTCGACGTCAATCCCGACCAGCACAAGCTCAAGGTGCTCGTCGACATCTTCGAGCGCCAGGTTCCCGTGGAGCTCAGCTTCGACCAGGTGAAGAAGATCGACTGATGGCGCAAGAAAGTTCTGACACTCATCAAGCTGCAGATCCCGGGCGGGCAGGCGAACCCTGCGCCGCCGGTCGGCCCCGCGCTCGGCCAGCACGGCGTCAACATCATGGAGTTCTGCAAGGCGTTCAACGCGCAGACGGCGCAGGAGAACGGGCGCATCACCCCGGTCGAGATCACCGTCTTCGAGGACCGCTCGTTCACCTTCATCACGAAGACGCCGCCGGCCGCGGTCCTGATCAAGGAGGCGCTCAATCTCGAGAAAGGCTCGGGCGAGCCGAACCGGGACAAGGTCGGTCGCTTGAGCCAGGCCCAGCTCCGCTCGATCGCCGAGACGAAGATGCCCGACCTGAACGCGCGTGACGTGGAGGAGGCGATGAAGGTGATCGCGGGAACCGCTCGCTCGATGGGCGTGGAGACGACTCCGTGAGCGCGCACGGCAAGCGCTACCGGACGGCGCTCGAGCAGATCGACCGCGAGCGCGCCTACACGCCGCTCGAGGCGGTCCGCATCCTCAAGGAAGCCGAGGGTGCACGCTTCGACGAGACGGTCGAGGTCGCACTTCCGGCTCGGGCTGAACGTGCGCCACGCCGATCAGCAGCTCCGAGGGACGATCATGCTGCCGCACGGCATCGGGAAGGACGTCCGCGTCGCGGTCTTCGCCGAAGGCGAGAAGGCTCGTGAGGCAGAGGACGCGGGGGCGGACGTCGTCGGCTCGGCCGATCTCGCCACGAAGATCGAGGAGGGATTCCTCGACTTCGACGTCGCGATCGCGACGCCCGACCAGATGGGCGTCGTCGGCAAGCTCGGTCGCGTGCTCGGCCCGCGAGGACTCATGCCGAACCCGAAGACGGGCACGGTCACGTTCGACATCGGCAAGGCGGTCTCGGACTCGAAAGCCGGCAAGCTCGAGTACCGGACCGATCGCGGTGGAAACGTCCACCTGTCGATCGGCAAGAAGAGCTTCGAGGAGCGGGCACTGCTCGAGAACTACGCCGCGCTCCTGGAGGAGATCATCCGGGCGAAGCCTTCTGCCGCGAAGGGTCGCTACATCACGAAGATCACGCTGACCACGACCATGGGCCCGGGCATCCACGTCGACTCGACGAAGACCCGTGACATCACCGAGGAGCTCGAATCGGCAAGCTACAGTCCCGGCCTAACCACGACTAGCTCCCGCCGAGACAGCCGGCCGAGACCGCTGGCAGCCCAGTGGCAGAGGTCCAGCCGAGGCCGGTTTCCCAGGCGTCCGTCGCCTGTACAGGACCCGCCTCGAAGCGGGTCTCGTCGTTTCCGGAGGAAATGACGTGCTGAAGACCGACAAGGAACAGATCGTCGCCGAGCTGGCGGCGGAGCTGAAAGCGGCGGAGACGCTGATCGTCGCCGACTACCGAGGGCTCACGAACAAGCAGCTCGAGTCCCTCCGTGACGACCTGCTCCAGCACGGAGCGCGCTTTCGGATCGTCAAGAACACGCTGACCCGGCGCGCGGCAGCCGAAGCGGGAGCGGAATCGCTCCTCGTGATGCTCGAAGGGCCGACCGCGATCGCGTTCATCGAGTCGGGCGGCGATCCCGCGGCAGTCGCGAAGGCGCTCGCGGCGAAGGCCAAGGAGACCAACGTGCTCGTGATGCGCGGCGGGATCCTCGAGGGTCAGACCCTCTCTGGCGAGGAGGTCGACAGGCTCGCGACGCTGCCCTCGATGGACATCCTCCGCGGCCAGTTCGTCGGCGCAGTCGTCGCCCCGCTGACGCAGCTCGTGGCGCTCGTGAACGCGCCGCTCCGCGCGCTGCACGGCCTCGTCGACGCGCGGATCGCGCAGCTCGAGGAGCAGGGCGAGATCGTCGAGCCGCCTCCTGCGGAGGCGCCGGAGGCGGCGGAGCCCGAGGAAACGAAGACCACACCGGAAGAGACCGCGTCGGCGGAGGCCGTTGTTCCAGAGACTGACGGCGAGGCGCCTGCCGAGCAGACGGAAGAGACAGAGAAAGAGGAGGAGTAGAGATGGCAACCGACGTATCCAAGGTGCTCGACACGCTCGGCAAGATGACCGTGCTCGAGCTCGTCGAGCTGAAGAACGCGATCGAGGAGGAGTGGGGCGTGACAGCCGCCGCTCCCGTTGCGGTCGCCGCCGCGGGACCCGCAGGCGACGGCGCGGCCGCGGAGGAGGAGAAGGACTCCTTCGACGTCGTGCTCACCGGCGCCGGCGACAAGAAGATCCAGGTGATCAAGGTCGTGCGCGCGATCACCGGGCTCGGGCTGAAGGAAGCGAAGGACCTCGTGGACAGCGCTCCCGGCCCGGTCAAGGAGGGCGCTGCGAAGGAGGAGGCGGAGTCGATCAAGGGCCAGCTCGAAGAAGCGGGCGCCTCGGTCGAGCTCAAATAAGGCGGTTCGCTACGCGGAAATGCCTAGGCCCACATCCATCTAGGCACTTCCCGAGCTCGCTCGGGAAGTGCCTTGCTACACTTCCCGCACGTACTCCATCCGCTCCGACCGGCGGTTGCGGTGGGGTGTGCTCGTGCGCTATCCTTCGAGGTTCCGCCGAGGCCCGGCCCGTCCAACCGTCCGTCCAACCTTCGCACGTCGTCAAGGGAGGCTGTCACATTTGAGCAGCGTTGCTGTCGCGCCCCGCGCGCGCAAGAGCTTTTCGCGCCTGAAGCACGTCCTCGACCTCCCCAACCTCATCGACATCCAGAAGGCGTCCTTCCAGTGGTTCATGGAGAACGGCCTTCGAGAGACGATCGACGACATCTCGCCGATCGAGGACTACACGGGAACGCTCGCCGTGGAGTTCGCGGAGTATGAGTTCGGGGAGCCGCAGTTCACAATTCAGGAGTGCCGTGAGAAGGACCTGACGTACCAGGTCCCGCTCTCGATCACGGTCCGGTTCGTCAACAAGGAAACCGGCGAGATCCGCGAGCAGCGGGTCTTCATGGGCGACTTCCCGATGATGACCCCGTGGGGGACGTTCATCATCAACGGAACCGAGCGCGTCATCGTCACGCAGCTCGTCCGCAGCCCAGGCGCCTATCTGATGGAGCCGAAGGACGCCACGAAGCAGGTCTTCATGGCGAACCTCATGCCCTCTCGTGGGTCGTGGCTCGAGGTCGAGATCGACAAGAAGGGCCTCGTATTCGGACGCATCGACCGCAAGCGCAAGCTGCCGATCACCACGCTCCTCCGGGCGCTGCCCGCGGAGGATCCGACGACGGGGTTCGCGCTCGACACCAGTTCCAACGAGAAGATCCTCGAGCTGTTCGGTGGCTCGGTCTACATCGCGAACACGCTCGAAAAGGACCCCTCGACCCGCGAGGAAGAGGCCCTGATCGAGGTCTTCAAGAAGCAGCGGCCCGGCGAGCCGCCGACCCTCGACAACGCTCGCAACCTGCTCCGCGCGCTCTTCTTCGACCCCAAGCGCTACGACCTCACGAAGGTCGGGCGGTACAAGCTGAACCAACGGCTCGGCGTCTCGTCCCCGACGACGTTCGCGTCCTGACGACCGAGGACATCGTCGCCCTCGTCCGGCGGCTCGTCAGCCTGCCGGCGAATCTGGGCGTGCCCGAGGACGCGAAGGACCACGCGGCCGAGGCTGCGCAGCTCTCTCGCGATCCGATTCGCGCCGAGCTCGACGAGTACGAGGACTTCGGCAACCGCCGGCTGCGCACCACGGGTGAGCTGATCCAGGAGGCGTTCCGGGTCGGGCTCTATCGCATGGAGCGCGTCGTCCGCGAGCGGATGACGACCGAGGACGTCGACACGATCACGCCGCAGACGATCATCAACATCCGGCCGGTCGTGGCGGCGCTGAAGGAGTTCTTCGGCTCCTCGCAGCTCTCGCAGTTCATGGACCAGACGAACTCGCTCTCCGGGCTGACCCACCGCCGCCGCCTCTCGCGCGCTCGGCGCGGGCGGCCTCACCCGTGAACGCGCGCCGATCGAGGTGCGCGACGTGCACCCGACCCACTACGGCCGCATGTGCCCGATCGAGACGCCGGAGGGCCCGAACATCGGCCTCATCGGCTCGCTCGCGTCCTTTGCGACCGTCTCGCAGTTCGGCTTCATCCAGACGCCGTACCGCGTCGTCAAGGGCGGCAAGGTGACGGACGAGATCATCTACCTCGACGCCGCAGAGGAGCGCCAGTTCACGATCGCGCAGGCGTCGGAGCCGGTCGACCCCAAGTCGGGCAAGTTCGAGAACGACCGGGTGCTGTGCCGCTCCCGCGAGGGCGAGGCCGTCATGGTGCTGCCGAAGGACGTCGAGTACATGGACGTCTCGCCGGCCCAGATCGTCTCCGTCGCGACGGCGCTCATCCCGTTCCTCGAGCACAACGACGCGAACCGCGCGCTCATGGGCGCGAACATGCAGAAGCAGGCCGTCCCGCTGATGATCCCGCAGGCGCCGCTCGTCGGCACCGGGCTCGAGTTCCGCGCGGCGGTCGACACCGGGGACGTCGTTCTCTCGCGGTCGGACGGCGCAGTCGTCGACGTCGACGCTGAGCGGATCGTGGTCGAAGGGCGCGGGACCCGCGACGAGTACCCGATGACGAAGTTCATGCGCTCGAACCAGGGCACGCTCATCCATCAAAAGCCGGTCGTGACGCTCGGTGACAAGGTGAAGAAGGGCGAGGTGCTCGCGGACGGGTCTTCGACCGACGGCGGCGAGCTCGCCCTCGGAGCGAACCTCCTGGTCGCGTTCATGCCCTGGGAGGGCTACAACTTCGAGGACGCGATCGTGATCTCGGAGCGGCTCGTCCGCGACGACGTGCTCAGCTCGATCCACATCCACGAGTACGAGATCGACGCCCGCTCCACGAAGCTCGGCGACGAGGAGATCACGCGGGACATCCCGAACCGCTCGGAGGAGTCGCTCGCGAACCTCGACGAGCGCGGTGTGGTGAGGATTGGCGCAGAGGTCGGCTCCGGCGACCTGCTCGTCGGCAAGGTCACGCCGAAGGGCGAGACCGAGCTGACTGCCGAGGAGAAGCTGATCCGCGCGATCTTCAAGGAGAAGGCCCGCGAGGTGCGGGACACCTCCCTGAAGGTCCCGCACGGCGAGGGCGGCAAGGTCATCGGCGTCAAGACGTTCGCTCGCGACGCGGGCGACGACCTGCCGCCGGGCGTCAACGAGCTCGTTCGCGTCTACGTCGCCAAGAAGCGCAAGATCGCGGAGGGCGACAAGCTCGCCGGCCGCCACGGGAACAAGGGCGTCATCGCGAAGATCGTCCCAGAGGAGGACATGCCGTTCCTCGACGACGGGCGGCCTGTCGACGTCGTGCTGAACCCGCTCGGCGTTCCGAGCCGGATGAACATCGGCCAGATCCTGGAGACGCACCTCGGCTGGGCCGCCGCGCACGGCGTCTTCCCCGAGGGCGGGCCCGTGAACAAGCGGGCGCCGATCAATGCTCCCGACCCGCGTTCGGTCGCGACACCCGTCTTCGACGGCGCGACCGAAGGCGACGTGGACGACGCACTCGTGGCGTGGGCGCAGATGGCCTCGGAGAACGGGCACGCGCAGATGGGCGTCGACGAATCGGCCGCGCGCGGCAACCGGAGCTCCGGCAAGGTCACGCTCTACGACGGCAAGTCCGGCCAGCCGTTCGCGCAGGAGGTGACGGTCGGCTTCATGTACATCCTGAAGCTGCTCCACCTCGTGGACGACAAGATCCACGCGCGCTCGACCGGACCGTACTCGCTCGTCACCCAGCAGCCGCTCGGAGGCAAGGCCCAGTTCGGCGGCCAGCGCTTCGGCGAGATGGAGGTCTGGGCGCTCGAGGCCTACGGGTCGGCGTACACCCTCCAGGAGATGCTCACGATCAAGTCCGACGACACGATCGGCCGCGTCAAGGCGTACGAGGCGATCGTCAAGGGCGAGAACATCGCCGAGCCGTCCATCCCCGAGTCCTTCAAGGTGCTGCTGAAGGAGATGCAGTCCCTGGCGCTCGACGTCCAGGTGCTCTCGGACGAGGGCAGAGAGGTCGAGGTCCGCGAGGAGGACGACGAGCTGCTTCGTGCCGCAGAAGAGTTGGGCATCGATCTATCGCCCGGCTCGCTTCGTGCAGCCGCGCGCCAGCCCACGGCCGAGGAGGTCGAGGAGGGCGCCGAGGCCCCGGACGAGGGAGGCGAGCTCGTGCTCGCCGCCGACGAGGAGCTCAGAGACATCGAAGAGGAGACGCCGGCTGCCGAGCTCGAGGTGGAGGTCGGCGAAGAGTGAGGCGCTTCGCTGGCGCGAGGCGCTTCGCGTACGCGAAGCGCCTAATGGGTGCAGACAAGCTGACTGAGGAGAACACACGAATGAATACCCCCATTAGCGATTTCACCGGAGGTGAAAGCGCTTGATCGACATCAACGAATTCGACGCGATTCGGATCGGGCTTGCCTCGAGCAAGCAGATCCGCGACTGGTCCTCCGGCGAGGTCACCAAGCCGGAGACGATCAACTACCGCACCCTGAAGCCGGAGCGCGACGGGCTCTTCTGCGAGCGCATCTTCGGTCCGACGAAGGACTGGGAGTGCTACTGCGGCAAGTACAAGCGCGTCCGCTACAAGGGCATCATCTGCGAGCGCTGCGGCGTCGAGGTGACGCGGCAGAAGGTGCGCCGCGAGCGCATGGGTCACATCGACCTGGCGGCTCCGGTCTCGCACATCTGGTTCTTCAAGGGCGTCCCGAGCCGGATCGGCTACCTGCTCGACATCGCGCCGCGAGAGCTCGAGAAGGTGCTCTACTTCGCGGCCTCGATCGTCACCCAGGTCGACCGCGAGAAGCGCGGGTCGGACCTCGTCGATCTCGAGGACAAGGTCGCCGGGGAAACCGAGCGCATCTACCTCGATCGCGACGAGGCACTGTCGGCGCTCGACGACCGCCTGGGCCGGCGGCGGGACTACTTCGCCGCTGCCAAGGAGCGGAACTTCGACGAGGACGACGACTTCTGGGCCCGCGGCCTGAACAACTGGGCCGAGGAGGCGGCGATGCCGCCGCTCGAGGAGATCAGGACGCTCGGCAGTGGGGTGTTCACCGATCTCGCCAAGAAGATCACGAACGAGGATCCGCGCCGCGTGCGCGAGCTCGTCCGCCAGACGGCGACACGCGACGACCGTCGGCTCGCGCCGCGCGAGGTCGAGTCCGTCGCCGCTGCGGCGACGCAGATCGAGGCGGCGCTCGAGCCGCTTCGGGCCGATCTCGACAAGGCAACCGGGTCGAAGAAGGGCGCGATCACGAAGCATCTGAAGCGCGTCCAGGAGGGTCTGCTCTCGGGCGCAGAGCTGAATGAGGAGGACACCGCGCTCGTCGAGTCCGTCGACCGGAAGAACCTCGAGCGGGCGCGGGAGATCGGCAACGGCCTGCTCGGCGACGTTCTGGCTGCGGTCGATCCCGACGCCGACGCCGCGACGGCTCGCGAGCTCGCGTACGACCTGTGCCTCGTCGAGGGAACGCGCAAGGACGACCTCGACGCTGTCGCGCAGTGGGCGCTGAAGGTCCGGGAGATGGTCGCCGACATCGACGTGCGCCGTGAGGACACGCGCGAGGCTGCTGTGGAAGCCGTTCGCCGGCTCGAGCAGACGTGGCTCCTCTTCAAGGAGCTCGATCCGAAGATGATCGTCGGCGACGAGCAGATCTTCCGTGAGCTCAAGGACCGCTTCGGCTCGCCGTACGGGTTCGGGGTGTACTTCCAGGGTGGCATGGGTGCGGAGGCGATCCGCGACCTTCTGCGCGCTCTCGACCTCGACGAGGAGTCGTTGTCCCTACGCGACACGATCAAGACGTCGAAGGGTCAGAAGCAGCAGCGGGCGATCAAGCGCCTGAAGGTCGTCGAAGCGTTCATCAAGTCGGGCAACAAGCCCGAGTGGATGATCCTCGAGGCCGTGCCGGTCATCCCGCCGGAGCTCCGGCCGATGGTTCAGCTCGACGGCGGCCGGTTCGCCACGAGCGACCTCAACGACCTCTACCGCAGGGTCATCAACCGCAACAATCGCCTGAAGCGGCTGCTCGACCTGGGCGCGCCCGAGATCATCGTCAACAACGAGAAGCGCATGCTCCAGGAGGCCGTCGACGCCCTGTTCGACAACGGGCGCCGCGGCCGTGCGGTCACCGGCCCGGGCAACCGGCCGCTCAAGTCGCTG
This sequence comes from uncultured Actinomycetes bacterium, assembly GCA_963789655.1. Lineage (GTDB taxonomy): Bacteria > Actinomycetota > Thermoleophilia > Gaiellales > Gaiellaceae > GMQP-bins7. The sequence continues at coordinate 69,579 of CAWBLH010000005.1, read as the reverse complement.
TCCGACATGCTCAAGGGCAAGCAGGGGCGCTTCCGCCAGAACCTGCTCGGGAAGCGCGTCGACTACTCGGGGCGCTCGGTCATCGTGGCCGGCCCGAACCTGAAGCTGCACCAGTGTGGCCTGCCGAAGCTGATGGCCCTCGAGCTCTTCAAGCCGTTCATCATGAGCCGGCTCGTCGAGCGCAAGGCCGTTCAGAACATCAAGGCGGCGAAGAAGATGGTCGAGTCGATGATCCCGGAGGTCTGGGACGTGCTCGAGGAGGTCATCGCCGAGCATCCGGTGCTCCTGAACCGGGCGCCGACGCTGCACCGTCTCGGGATCCAGGCGTTCGAGCCGGTGCTCGTCGAAGGCAAGGCGATCCAGGTTCATCCATTGGTTTGTCACGCTTTCAACGCCGACTTCGACGGCGACCAGATGGCCGTGCACCTTCCGCTCTCGGCGGAGGCACAGGCAGAGGCACGCGTGCTCATGCTCTCGGCGAACAACATCCTCTCGCCGGCGAGCGGACGCCCGCTGGCCACGCCGACGCAGGACATGGTCCTGGGTGCCTACTTCCTCACGTACTGCGAGTACGACCTCGACGCGACAACCGCTGAAGCCCTGGCCAAGAAGCTGAAGAAGAACGGCCTGCCGCGTTTCCGCACGGAGGAAGACGTCGAGTTCGCGGTCGAGTCCGAGCAGATGCGCTTCCAGGACCCCATCGAGTACGAGTGGGGCGACGAGCGCCTGCTCACGACTCCTGGGCGCGTCATCTTCAACGCCGAGGTCGAGCGGGCGCTGGACGAGGCCACGGGTGGTGAGGGCGGCGGCGAGCTGGAGAACCATCCGTACCTCAACAAGACGCTCACCAAGCGCGAGCTCGACACTTTCATCGGCGACCTCGTCGAGCGCTACGGCCCGAACACGATCGCGGCCGCGCTCGACATCATCAAGTCGCTGACGTTCAGGTTCGCGACCCGCGCGGGCATCACGATCTCCAAGAACGACATCGTCATCCCGGACGAGAAGGAAGAGATCCTCGCGGGCTTCGAGGACGAGGTCGCGAAGGTCGGGCGTGAATACGACCGCGGCCTGATGACCGAGGAGGAGCGCGACGAGCGCATCGTCGCCATCTGGACCGAGGCGACGGAGGTGGTCGCCAACGCAATGATGGCGAACCTCTCGCCGACGAACCCGATCTACATGATGGCCCAGTCGGGCGCACGCGGATCCTTCAACCAGATCCGCCAGCTTGCCGGGATGCGCGGCCTCATGGCCGACCCGAAGGGCCAGATCATCGCCCGCCCGATCAAGGCCAACTTCATGGAGGGCCTGACCGTGCTCGAGTACTTCATCTCGACGCACGGCGCGCGCAAGGGTCTCGCCGACACGGCGCTCCGCACGGCCGACTCCGGGTACCTGACGCGGCGGCTCGTGGACGTCTCCCAGGACGTCATCATCCGAGACCAGCCGGGCAAGAAGCCGGGCGACTGCGGAACAACCGAGTACATCGAGCTGCCGCTCATCCTCGACGAGTCGCCGAACAAGAGCGTCGCCGGCCGTGTCGCAGCGCTGGACATCATGAAGCCGGTCAAGGACGGGAAGCCCGGGAAGATCCTCGTCATCGCGAAGGGCACGGAGATCACGATGAGCGGCCTCCGCAAGCTCGTGGAGGAGTTCGGCGAGCATGGCGCGACAGCGACGATTCCGGTCCGGTCGGTCCTGAAGTGCCGCGCCGAATACGGCCTCTGCCGACTTTGCTACGGCACGTTCCTCGCCACGGGTGGGCCGGCGGAGATCGGCGACGCGGTGGGGATCATCGCCGCGCAGTCGATCGGCGAGCCGGGGACACAGCTCACCATGAGGACGTTCCACACGGGCGGCGTGGCCGGAGCGGATATCACCCACGGCCTCCCGCGCGTCGTCGAGATCTTCGAAGCCCGGAACCCGAAGGGCGCAGGGACGCTCGCGGACGTCGGGGGCAAGATCGACATCGACGACTCGGAGCGGACGATCAAGGTCACGATCACGCCGACGGCCATCGACGAGAAGGGCGAGCTTCCCGACCCGAAGGAGTACGCCTTCCCGCGGAGGACCCGACTCCGGGTCGCGCAGGGACAGGTCGTGGAGCCCGGCGAGCCGCTGAACGAGGGCTCGCTGAACCCGGGCGATCTCCTGATGCTCAAGGGCGCGACCGCGACCGAGCTGTACCTCGTCGGCGAGGTGCAGAACGTCTACAAGTCGCAGGGCGTCGAGATCCACGACAAGCACATCGAGCTGATCGTTCGTCAGATGCTGAAGAAGGTGCGCGTCGAGAGCGCGGGCGAAACAGCGCTGCTGCCGGGACAGCTCGTCGACCGCGTCGTTCTCGAGCGCGAGAACGCACGGGTCAAGAAGGAGAAGAAGGAGCAGGCGACCTTCGAGCCGATCATCCTCGGCATCACGAAGGCATCGCTCGCGACCGAGTCCTTCCTCTCCGCGGCCTCGTTCCAGGAGACGACCAAGGTGCTCACGGACGCAGCGATCGAGGGCAAGACGGATCGCCTGCTCGGCCTGAAGGAGAACGTGATCATCGGCAAGCTGATCCCGGCCGCGACCGGGCTCAAGCAGTACCGGCAGATCTCGATCGAGCCGACAGAGCCTCTCCCGGTCACGTTCGCCCGCCCCGAAGCGGAGGCCGAGCTGCTCGCCGCGCTGGAGGAGATCGGTGACGGCGACGGGTTCGATCTCGAGGCGCTCGGCCTTCCCTTCGACGACGAGGTCGCCGTCGACGTCGAGGGAGAGCCGGCCGAGGTCGAGCCGCCGGTCGAGGACGAATAGAGAACGTGCACGGTCTGGCGTGAGCCAGGCCTGGCACCTGCCAGAGTCGTGGGGCGAGGCTTGCCTCGCCCTGTCATCCGTCTCGTCCCCGCTTTCTGCTACCTCTTGGCGACTGTGAGACCGCTCGTCGTCGCGCTCGCATGCCTTCTCGTCGTCCCCGCCCTTCTGACGGGATCGGCAGCCGCGAAGCCGCGCGCTCTCTCCTGTGGCCTGCCCGAGTCGCAGCCGGTGTGGATCGACTTCGCGGACGGATCGGTCTCGTTCTGGCGCGAGCGCTTCGCCCGGACGGGCGTCGTAGTTGCCACAGGGGGCCCAGATCTCGCGGCGGAGGCGCGTACCGCCGGTGCCGCGACCGTGCACTGGGACATGCATCTCCGCAAGCGGGTCGGCACGCCGTCGGAGCCTGCGGACGCAGACCTGATCGTCCGCCGGGCGGACTCCCTCTTCGACTACGCAGTCACCGTCTCAGGCTGCGCGCAGCCGCTCATCGCGCTCAACGAGATGTGGGGGGCGTCACTGCCGACGCCGCTGACCCCGACTGCAGAGCGCTACCGCGCCAACGTCCTGCGCTTTGTCACGCGGCTCGCAGAACGGGGCGGGCGCCCCGCCCTGCTCGTGTCCAGCGAGCCGTTCACCGGTGGTGATGCAGCGGCGTGGTGGAGAGCTGTCGGACAGGTGTCCGACCTCGTCCTCGAGAAGTACGCGAACGCGAACCTCATCTGGCGAGACGGAGCGGTCGACGGGTCGCGGCGCCTGCGCACGGGCTACCGGTCGTCCGCGGCGAAGCTGTTCGCCGTCGGGATACCCCCGTCCAGGATCGGGATCATGGTCGGCTTCCAGACAGGGCCCGGAGCGGGGGGACGAGAAGGATTGAAGCCCCGCTCGCGCTGGTTCGACGTCGCGAAGTGGCAGGGCCTGGCGGCGGATCAGGTTTCCCGTGAGCTTCGGCTGTCTCACGTCTGGTCGTGGGGCTGGGCTCAGCGCAACGAGCGCTCGAATGATCCCGACAAGACGTTCGCCGCGTGCGTCTGGCTGTGGGCCAGGAGTGAGAGCCTCTGTGATGCGCCCGCCATTCTCGGCGAAGGAGCTCGACGCCGACCGGCGGACCGGTCAGATCGACCTCGCTGCCGGAATCCGGTGCGTGTACGGCGGCCAGCCGCTGACTGCGTCGGCCGTCGCTGCACTGGCGAAGCTGACGGGCGACCGGGAGCTTGCGCTTACTGCGCTGCGTCGTGCGAGCACGCGAGCGTGAGCGTGAGCGTGAGCGGCAAGCAGTCAATCCCACGCAGGTGCTCGCCGTGGAGCGCCGGATCATCGCCTCGCGGTTCGGCGGCAGCGGCTCGTCATACCGGGCCGCGCTGTCAGAAGTCGGAGCGAGCCTCGCTGTCGCTCGTGGAATTCTCAGCGACGAGCTTCGAAGCGCTGAGATCCGGCGCCGTCTGACGATCGCGCGGCCGTCGAGCGCCGACGTGGAGCGATTCCGTGTGACCTTCGCCGCGATCCTCGCCCGGACACTCGAAGTCTCTCCGGCGCCGAGCTGGCTTCCGGAGGGCACCGGTCTTGCTCTCGCCACCTCGGCACCCCGGGCCGTCTTCGAGGCCGCGACTCGACGCGCCGTGAAGGTGCGTACTGCGGAAGGCATCTTCACCGTTCGTGCGCTCGAGGACACGACGGTGCTGGGAGCGGTACCGCTCGAGGATGCCCGCCCCGACATCGTCCGAGAGCTCAGTCGTCGAGCGGCGAGCAGAGGCGTACGCCGCCTGGACGATTCGCGAGCAGAAGGCCGCCGAGAGCCGGCTGGTGTGCGAGCGCGATCGGCTGCCCGAGCGCGGGGTCGTAGCGCTGTCCAGCTTCGCGCCGTTCCTTTCTCTGCACGAGACCGGAATTCGCTAGCGGAAATTCCGGTCTCGTGCGAACGCCAGAGCCCGGGTGCTTGCGCGGCCGGAGTTCGATGCAGGAGGCGACGGCCGCCTCGAGCTCAGCGGTCCGGTGCCTAGCGGTTCGACGCAGCCGCGACCACGGTGTCGCGACCTGAAACCTTGGCAAGACCGAGCGCGGCGTCCGCGCGGCCGAGGATCGCGGCCGCGTCGTCGGACGGGAGGAGCTCCGCCGCGCCGGCCGAGATGGAAACCACGCCGATATCGGAGAACGGACGCTCGCGGAGAGCAGACTGCACCCGCCCGAACAGGCTTCCGGCCTCGTGGATGTCGCCTTGCGGGAGGAGCGCTGCGAAGCGGCCGCCGCCGATCCGGCACGGGAGATCGTGCGGTCCCGCGACGTCTCTCAGCAGGGCCGCGATCTGGACGAGGATGCCGTCGGCGGAGAGATGGCCGATGCGCGCATTGATGGTCGTCAGCCGGTCGACGTCGAGCATGAGCACCGCCAGCGACTCGCCTCGTCCGCGTGCGCGCGCGATCTCGCGTTCGAGGAGAGCATGGAAGGCCCGGCGATCGAAGAGCTCGGTCAGCGGATCGAGCTCGGGAACGGGATCGGGCTCACGCAGTTCGAGGGAGGCTTCGAGCGCGGGGCGCGTTCCGCTGACGACATCCTCGAGCGTCGTGATGTCGGTCTCGCTGAAGCGGCGATCGGGTGCTCGAGTGAGAACGGCGAGCATCCCCTGGCCGTCCTCGACGTCGAGCAGCGGCACTGCGAGCCCTGACCGGATCGGCGTCGAGCCGGGGGGCGTCGCGGCTTCACCGTTGAACGCGACCTGGAGCGCGCGTGCGCCCCGGTAATCGGGCACTCCCATGCGCCCGACCTGCGCGACCTCGGCCTGGGAGAGACCGACGGTCGCGAGCAGTGGCTCCTTGCTCGGAGCCGAGACCACGGCGACTGCAGCGTCGGCGGACATGCGCTCCTTCGCAATCTCGAGCAGGCGCATCACGCCATGCTCGGGGATCGCTCGAGCTGGCTCCTCGGGCATCAGCGCCGACGGCAGCGGCGGTCGGTTGAGACCGTCGTTCAGCGCCTGTGCGAAATCTGCGAGACGTTCGTCGTAACGACGGAGCATCGTCGCGACGATCTCCTCCTGGCGTGTCAACAGCCGACGCGCAGCGACGAAGAAGAGGACGATGCAGAGGGTCGCGAGCGCAACCGAGGCCGCGTAGATCGCGATCGTCATGTCGTTCCTCCCCTTCTCGTCGGCGTTCCCAGACCGTTCCTTTCGTTTCCCAGCCCGTACTAATATCGCGTCGACCGGTCGGCATCCGCTGGACGCGGGATATGGGAGGTGGAGGAGCGGTGCGGCGGATCAGAGGTCTGACCGCGTTGGGAGCCCTAGCGGGGCTGGCGTACGTCGTCCATCACGCCCGAGGCCAGGCCCGTCAGCGCGAGTCTCACGCGGTCTCGTCGCTTCCCGAGGCGCGCTTCGAGCCGCTTCCGTTTGCGCCCGAAGCTCCGGCCGGACCGGACGCTATGGTCGCGCCGATGGGCGATGCGACTTCGGGCGCCGTCGCGAGCACCCACTCGAATGGGTCTGCGGCGGCTGCGCTCGCTCCCTCCCCTTCGGCCGCTCGAGTCGATCCGCTGGGACCGATCGAGTTGCCCCCGAAGCGCGGGCTGTCCGCCCCTCTCCTCCTCACTCTCGCTGCCATCGCCGCCGTTGCCGCGATTGCGCTCGCCGCGACCGCAGTGGCTTCGAGTCGCGACTCGGATGACGACCCCGAATCGATCGAGGTGAGGGCGACCGAACACACTCCTGCCGCCCAAGGGCCGGCTTCTCAGGCTCTCGGTTCCGTACGGGCTCTAACTCGAGCCGCTCGGCGTTGCGTGCGCCACGTCGGCGCGATCCTTGCCGAGGTCCTTCGCGCGGTACAGCGCTCCGTCGGCGCGCTCGAAGAGCCCCGCCGCAGTGTCGCCATGCTGGAGCTCGGCGATCCCGGCGGACAGGCGCAACCTGTCTGCGTCGGGGCCGAGCGTCGTTCCGCGCATCGAGCTCTGCACGCGGCGGTAGAGCTGGTCGGCGTCCTCCGAGCTCGACTCGGGGAGGATCACGGCGAACTCGTCGCCGCCGATCCTGGCCGCGACGTCCACCGAGCGCACGGCTTCACGCAACCGGTCAGCGGCTTGTGCCAGAACGCGATCGCCGGCCAGATGCCCGATCTGATCGTTGATCGCCTTGAAGTCGTCGACGTCGAAGACGATGAGCGCGAGATTCCGCTCGTACCGTTGAGCTCGGAGCACCTCGCGGCGCAGCGTCTCGTGGAAGTACCGCTGGTTGTAGAGGCCTGTAAGCGCGTCCGTCTCTGCCAGCTTGCGCGCCTCGCCATAGCGCCGCGCGTTCTCGATCGCCGGGATCGAGCTCTCGACGAGGCTCTCGGCCTGCTCGATGTGCTCTCCCTGCGGTTCGTAGTCCGGCGAGCGCCAGAAGAGCGAGAGCGCTCCCACCGGTGCCAGCTCACGGCCGATGAGAGGAATGAAGACGCCACCGCAGATCAGCTCGTCGTTCGGAGGCTGGCGGTCGCGGCCGTAGCGATAAGTCACCGTGATCGTCCCCGGGAGGGCGCCCGCGACACCGGAGGTCGGTGGCTTCGCGGTCTCGTCGGCGCTCATCCCGCGAGTCGCTACCGTCGGGGCTACCCCGTGGCCCTCGACGACCATCATCGCGGCGTCGAACCCGGGAATCTCCATCGCGGCATCGAGTACCCGGTCCATCAGCTCCTCCAGGTCGATCGAGCCGCCCAGCTCGCCGAAGAGCCGGTTGCGACGGCTCTCTCGCTCCGCGCGCTCGAGGGCTTCGGAAAGATCGTTGGAGAGCTCGTCCATCTTCAGCCGCATCTCGTCGACGGCACGCACGAGGTTGTCGCTCGGCTCCGGTGCGGGTGCTCCGGAACGACGCACGAGGACGAGCACGACTGCGGCCAGTGCGAGAAGTGCCGCACCTGCGGCGATCACCAGCGTCGTACTCACTGCACCAGCCCCGCTTCTCCCAACAACGCACTCCTCCGTGACACGTTCGGGGGAGACCAAGCCCCTCGAACGAGGCACCCCCATCGCACTGTACTCAGCGAACTGGACGCTGCCAGGGCAAATTTGGGTAAGCCGTGGGTGGTTCCCTTACCCCGATCGGGGGGTGTCGAGCGCGTCTCCGCCTCCCGGTGCGCCGCCGTCCGCACGGTGCGGGAGCGTCCGAGCTTCGCTGCCTTCCAGGGATGCGCGAGCCCGTGCGTCGAACGAGTGGCTCGTCTCGTCCGGTCTCCACTCGGAGATGCCGGTCGACACCGTCAGCTCGCCGCTTTCGGTGAAGGTCGAGCTCTCCAGCTCAGCGCGAAGCCTGCCGTGGAAGCGTTGCGCCCCTTCGCTCGACGTGCGTGGGAGGAGGACGCCTAGCTCCTCGGGGCTCCGTCGGAACACCGTGTCCGTGTCGCGGGTGAGCCGCTCGAGGAGCGCTGCGAGGTCCTGCGTCAATCGATCCGCCTCGGCCGCGTCGGCGAGGTCCCGCAGCGCGAGGAGCACCAGTGCGAGCGGCCGTCGAGTCCGCACCGCCCTCGCGACCTCCCGCTCGAGTGCCACCTCGTACCCGTGGTGGTTGTGGACTCCCGTCGCTGCGTCCGTTTCTACGCGACGCGCGGTGCTCGTGAAACGGCGTGCGGTGGCGAGTGCTCGGGCGGTCTCCTCGGCGAGTGCGATGAGCGCACGCTCGTGCCCCGTGACGAAGCGGGCGCCCGGTCGCGCGTACGCGACGACGACCCCGGTCTCGACCCCTCCCTCGAGAATCGGGACGGCAAGCCTCGCGCCGGTACTTCGGGGGTCTGCTGCGAGAGCGAACGACGCCGTGTCGGTCCAGTCGACTCCGTGCTCTGCACCGAGGATCGCGGTTACCGGCGCTCCGCCGGCGCCTTCCACCCGGATCGCGACTGCGTTCGCACCGGTCCGCGCGGCCGCCTCGGCGACCGTGTTGGTTAGGAGCTCCTCGAGGTCGAGTGACAGCTCCCGCTGAGTGACCCCGTTCGCGCGGGCATTCTCCAGACCGTTCGGCCGCGTCGCGAAGCGCGATCGAGATCGCTTCGAGATGGTCGTCGACCCTGCGTACCACGGCATCGACGCGCCGATTCGCGTGCGCCCTGACCGCACGCACGACGAGCGCGCATGCCAGCAGCAGTCCCGCAACGGACGCAACGAGCACCGCAGTAGTCAGCTCCGTCAGGTTTCGTCCTCCCAGTTCACAGTAAGCGGTCGTTCGGATCTCGGCTACGGGCACCTGCAAACTGCATCAGGCCTTCGCTCTGCTACCATCCTGCGGCCTGGTTGGCGGGCACTCCGTGCCTGCCGGCTGTTCTGTGTGAGTTCATACGACCTTCAGCAGGAGCAAGCGTGCCCACCGTAAATCAGCTCGTCCGCAAGGGCCGTAAGAGCCCGAAAGAGAAGACCAAGACACCGGCTCTCCGGGGAGCGCCGCAGAAGCGGGGCGTGTGCACGCGCGTCTACACGACGACGCCGAAAAAGCCGAACTCCGCGCTGCGTAAGGTCGCGCGTGTCCGGCTGACCAATGCGATGGAGGTCGGTGCCTACATTCCGGGCGAGGGGCACAACCTGCAGGAGCACTCGGTCGTGCTGGTACGCGGAGGCCGCGTCAAGGACCTCCCAGGTTTCCGGTACAAGGTAATCCGCGGTGGGCTCGACTCGGCCGGGGTCTCCGAGCGCCGCCAGGCCCGTTCCAAGTACGGCGCGAAGAAGGCGTAGGAAGAACGATGCCTCGCCGAGCAGAGATCCAGCCGCGGACGCTCGAGCCCGACGCAGTCCACGGGTCGGTTCTCGTGACGCAGCTCGTCAACCGTCTCATGCTCGACGGCAAGAAGTCCGTCGCCGAGATCATCGTCTACGACGCGCTGAAGATCGCGTCCGAGCGGGCCGGCAAGCCCGAGCTCGAGGTGCTCGAGCAGGCGGTGAAGACAGTCACTCCCGTGCTCGAGGTGCGGTCACGCCGCGTGGGCGGAGCGAACTACCAGGTGCCGATCGAGGTGCCACAGCGACGTGCGCGAACGCTCGCGCTGCGCTGGCTCGTCCAGAACGCTCGCGATCGCCGCGAGAAGGGCATGCCGCAGAAGCTTGCGGGCGAGCTCCTGGACGCGCTGAACCAGCAGGGCGGGGCGTACAAGAAGAAGGACGACATCTACCGAATGGCGCAGGCCAACAAGGCCTTCGCGCACTACCGCTGGTAGGGCGCGAATCGGAACGATGAGCGCCGTAGCCACATCTCTCGCGCTGGACCGTGTCCGCAACATCGGGATCATGGCCCACATCGACGCGGGCAAGACCACGACGACCGAGCGCATCCTCTACTACACGGGGCGCACGCACAAGATGGGCGAGGTTCACGAGGGCGCCGCAACGATGGACTGGATGGCGCAGGAGCAGGAGCGCGGCATCACGATCACGTCTGCGGCGACGACCGCGTCGTGGCGCGACTATCAGATCAACATTATCGATACGCCCGGGCACGTGGACTTTACCATGGAGGTGGAGCGGAGCCTGCGTGTCCTGGACGGCGCGGTCGCCGTCTTCGACTCCGTCGCCGGCGTGCAACCCCAGTCCGAGACGGTCTGGCGCCAGGCGGATCGCTACGCCGTGCCGCGCATCGCGTTCATCAACAAGATGGATCGCACCGGCGCCGACTTCGACGCAGCCGTGCAGTCCATGCGCGACAGGCTCGGCGCGACACCCGTGCCGATCCACCTCCCGATCGGGAGCGAGGAGCAGTTCGCGGGGATCGTCGACCTGGTCGAGATGAAGGCAATCACCTACTCGAACGCGCTCGGCACGGAGTTCGCGATCGAGGAGATCCCCGAGGAGCTCGCCACCGCGGCGGGAGTCGCGCACCACGCGCTCATCGACGGGATCGCCGAGTTCGACGACGAGCTGACCGAGACGTATCTCGAGGACGAGGCCGCGGTCACGCCCGAGATGATCAGACGCGCACTCCGCGCCGGCACCCTCGCGGGCCGGGTCACGCCGGTGCTTGCGGGCTCTGCGTTCAAGAACAAGGGTGTCCAGCCGCTCCTCGACGCGATCGTCGACTACCTGCCGAGCCCGCTCGACATCCCACCCGTCCAGGGCGTCGACCCCAAGTCGACGGACGACGCGACCCGCGCGCCTGCGCTCGAGGAGCCCTTCGCGGCGCTGGCGTTCAAGGTCATGACCGATCCCTACGTCGGCAAGCTCACGTACTTCCGCGTCTACTCGGGCCAGGTCAAGGCCGGCGACCGGGTGCTCAACACGACCAACGGCAAGACCGAGCGGCTCGGCCGCATCCTCGAGATGCACGCCAACCATCGCGAGGAGCGCGAGGAGATCGGCGCGGGCGAGATCGCGGCGGCCGTCGGGCTCAAGTTCACGACGACGGGCGACACGCTCGCCGTCCCGACCGCCCCGATCGTGCTCGAGTCCATGTCCTTCCCGGACCCGGTCATCTCGGTCGCGATCGAGCCGAAGACCAAGGCCGACCAGGACAAGCTCGGCGCCGCGCTGCAGCGGCTGACCGAGGAGGACCCGACCTTCCGTGTCTCCTCGGACGAGGAGACCGGCCAGACGCTGATCGCCGGGATGGGCGAGCTCCACCTGGAGATCATCGTCGACCGCCTGCTGCGGGAGTTCCGGGTCGAGGGGAACGTCGGGCGCCCCCAGGTCGCGTACCGCGAGACCATCTCGCAGCCGGCCGAGAAGATCCGTGGGCGATTCGTGCGCCAGACCGGCGGCTCCGGCCAGTACGGCGACGTCGAGATCAACCTCTATCCGCAGGAGCCGGGCTCGGGCTACGAGTTCGAGGACAAGATCGTCGGCGGGAAGATCCCGAAGGAGTACATCCCCGCCGTCGATGCCGGCATCGAGGAGGCCATGAGCTCCGGCATCCTCGCCGGCTTCCCGGTCGTCGACATCAGGGTCGAGCTCGTCGACGGCTCGTACCACGACGTCGACTCGAGCGAGCGGGCGTTCAAGATCGCCGGCTCGATGGCGTTCAAGGAGGGCATGAAGCGGGCGAAGCCGAAGCTTCTGGAGCCGGTCATGTCGGTCGAGGTCGTGACGCCGGAGGACTTCCTCGGCGACGTCATTGGTAACCTGAACGGCCGTCGCGGCCGGATCGAGCAAATCGAGCCGGTCGGCGGGTCCCAGTCGAGCAGCTCTCAATCGATTCGAGCGAGCGTACCGCTCGCGGAGATGTTCGGCTATGCGACCGACCTGCGCTCGATGACGCAGGGCCGCGCGACGTTTTCGATGCAGTTCGACCGGTACGAGCAAGTTCCCGTCACGATCGCCGAGGCGCTCGTGAGCAGCGACAAGCCAGCGTAAAGACACCAGCTAAACGAGTCTCGGAGGGCAATACCCATGGGCAAGCAGAAGTTCGAGCGAAACAAGCCACACGTCAACGTCGGCACGATCGGCCACATCGACCACGGCAAGACGACGCTCACCGCAGCGATCACGAAGGTGCTCGCCGAGTCGGGCACGAACACGGAGATCGCGTCCTTCGACTCGATCGACAAGGCTCCCGAGGAGCGTCAGCGCGGTATCACGATCAACACCGCGCACGTCGAGTACGAGACCGAGAACCGGCACTACGCGCACGTCGACTGCCCGGGCCACGCCGACTACATCAAGAACATGATCACGGGCGCCGCCCAGATGGACGGCGCGATCCTGGTCGTGTCCGCGGCCGACGGCCCGATGCCGCAGACGCGGGAGCACATCCTCCTCGCGCGCCAGGTCGAGGTGCCGTCGATCGTCGTCGCCCTGAACAAGGCCGACATGGTCGACGACCCCGAGCTCCTCGAGCTCGTCGAGATGGAGGTGCGCGAGCTCCTCACGAAGTACGAGTTCCCGGGCGACGACATCCCGGTCATCCAGGTATCAGCGCTCAAGGCGCTCGAGGGCGATCCCGAGTGGACGCCGAAGATCCTCGAGCTCATGGAGGCGGTCGACTCGTACATCCCCGAGCCGGTTCGCGACGTCGACAAGCCGTTCCTGATGCCGATCGAGGACGTCTTCACGATCACCGGTCGCGGCACGGTCGTCACCGGCCGGATCGAGCAGGGGAAGATGACGGTCGGCGAGGAGATCGAGATCGTCGGAATCCATCCGGAGACCGAGAAGACGGTCATCACCGGCCTCGAGATGTTCCAGAAGACGCTCGACTACGCGCAGGCCGGCGACAACGCCGGAGCGCTCCTCCGCGGCATCAAGCGCGAGGACGTCGAGCGTGGTCAGGTCCTGGCGAAGCCCGGCTCGATCACGCCGCACACGCACTACAAGGCCGAGGTGTACGTCCTCTCGAAGGACGAGGGCGGGCGCCACACCCCGTTCTTCGACGGGTACCGGCCGCAGTTCTACTTCCGGACGACAGACGTCACCGGCTCGATCAAGCTCCCGGACGGTCAGGAGATGGTCATGCCGGGCGACAACACGAACATGGAGATCCAGCTGATCCAGCCGATCGCCATGGACCAGGGCCTCCGCTTCGCGATCCGCGAGGGTGGGCGCACGGTCGGAGCCGGCGTCGTCACGGAGATCGTCACGTAGGGGAGAGGCTCGCCTCTCCCCTACCCGCATAGCCAATGGCACAGCAGAAGATCCGCATCCGTCTGAAGGGCTACGACCACCAGCAGGTGGACCGTTCGGCTTCGCAGATCGTGGAGACGGCCCAGCGCACCGGCGCCACCATCACCGGGCCCGTCCCGCTGCCGACGGAGAAGAACGTCTACTGCGTGATCCGGAGCCCCTTCAAGGACAAGGACTCGCGGGAGCACTTCGAGGTGCGCACGCACAAGCGCCTGATCGACATCCACTCGCCCACGCCGAAGACGGTCGACTCGCTGATGCGGCTCGACCTCCCGGCCGGAGTCGACATCGAGATCAAGCTCTAGGCATGAAGGGAATCCTCGGCACCAAGCTCGGCATGACGCAGGTCTTCGACTCGGAGACCGGGCGGATGACCGCCGTCACCGTGATCCAGGCGGGACCGTGTCCCGTGGTCCAGGTGAAGACGGTCGACACGGACGGCTACGACGCCGTCCAGCTGGCGTTCGGGGAAGCGGCGGAGCGGAAGGTGTCGAAGCCGGAGCGCGGTCACCTCGAGAAGGCCGGAGCCGGACCGCATCGCCACCTCGTCGAGCTGCGTGGCGAGAGCGGCCTGACGGTCGGAGAGACGGTGACCGTCGAGGCGTTCGAGCCGGGCGAGCGGGTCAAGGTGTCGGGGATCTCGATCGGCAAGGGCTTCCAGGGGACGATCAAGCGGCACGGCTTCACGCGTGGGCCCGTCTCCCACGGATCGCACAACATCCGCAAGCCCGGATCGATCGGTGCCTCGGCGACTCCTTCGCGCGTCTTCAAGGGAATGCGCATGTCCGGCCGCATGGGCGGCGTCCGGGTCACGCAGCCCGGCCTCGTCGTGCACGAGATCGACGTCGAGCGCAACCTTCTCCTCATCCGCGGCTCGGTCCCCGGGCCTGCCAGCGGTCTCGTCGAGATCAGGGAGGTCTGATTCATGGCATCTCCCAAGGCACCCGTGCTCGGCGGCTCGAAGGCGAAGGAAGTGACGCTCGAGGAGTCGGTGTTCGGCGCGGAGCTGAAGCCGCACCTCGTCCACGAGACCGTTCGGGCGGAGCTCAACGCCGCAAGGGCCGGAACGCAGGGTGGCAAGAACCGAGCGCTCGTCGCCGGCGGACGCTCGAAGCCTTGGCGCCAGAAGGGAACGGGTCGCGCCCGGGCCGGGACCACGCGCGCCCCGCAGTGGACGGGCGGAGGCATGGCGTTCCCGCCCGGAACGCGGAGCTACGACGTGAAGGTGAACCGCAAGGCACGCAGGGCCGCGCTCAAGGGAGCGTTGACCGACCATGCCAAGAACGGCACGTTCGCGGTGCTCGACGGGTCGGACTTCGAAGCTCCATCCACGCGCAAGGCTGCCGAGCTGCTGTCGGAGTGGTCCGACCGCCCGACCCTCGTCGTCACGACCGAGGACGAGGACGTCCTCGTCAAGTCGTTCCGCAATCTCGAGAAGGTCGTCGTCACCGTGCCCGCCGAGCTCGAGGTCGTCTCGGTCGTGTGGGCGCGCTCGGTGCTCGTCAGCGAGGCCGCCCTGCCGCTGGTGCTCGCACGTGCGGGCGCGGCCGCGGAGAACGAGGAGACGGATCAGTGAGCCTCCATCCGAACCAGGTCCTGCTCGCCCCCGTCGTCTCCGAGAAGAGCTACTCGCTCATCTCCGATCGCAAGTACACGTTCCGCGTCCACGAGGACGCGCACAAGACCCAGGTCCGCCAGGCGGTCGAGGAGCTTTTCGACGTGAAGGTGCAGAAGGTGGCGATCCTCAAGGTGCAGTCGAAGCCGAAGCGCCGAGGGTTCACGAAGGGCCGGCGGCCGGGCTGGAAGAAGGCGATCGTCCAGCTTCGCGAAGGCCACGAGATCGAGATCTTCGAGGGGGCATCCGTCTGATGGCGCTCCGCAAGTACAAGCCGACGAGCCCGGGCCGCCGCTTCATGGCGACCTCGGGCTTCGAGGAGATCACGAAGTCCGAGCCCGAGAAGTCGCTGCTCGAGCCGCTGACGAAGAAGGGCGGCCGGAACAACAAGGGCCGCATCACGACGCGCCACCAGGGCGGCGGTCACAAGCGGCGCTTCCGCGACGATCGACTTCAAGCGCACCAAGGACGGCGTGCCGGCGAAGGTCGCCGCGATCGAGTACGACCCGAACCGGTCGGCTCGAATCGCGCTGCTTCACTACGCGGACGGCGCGAAGGCGTACATCCTCGCTCCCTCACGCCTGCGCGTCGGCGCCGTTGTGGAATCAGGCCCGAACGCCGACATCAAGCCGGGCAACGCCCTGCCGCTGGCCAACATCCCGACGGGAACGCTCGTCCACTCGGTCGAGCTGAAGCCGGGCCAGGGCGGGCGCATGGCGCGGTCGGCGGGCTCCTCGGTCCAGCTCGTTGCGAAGGACGGCGACCACGGCGTGCTGCGGCTCCCTTCGGGCGAGCTGCGCCGCGTGCTCCTCACCTGTCGCGCGACCGTCGGCCAGGTCGGGAACACCGATCACGCGAACCAGTCGAGCGGGAAAGCCGGTCGTAGCCGGTGGCTCGGGAAGCGGCCGACCGTCCGCGGCTCGGCGATGAACCCGGTCGACCACCCGCACGGCGGCGGCGAGGGCAAGACGAAGGGTGGCCGTCACCCCGTCACTCCCTGGGGCGTGCCGACGCTCGGCAAGCGCACCCGGAGAAAGCACAAGGAGTCAGACAAGCTGATCGTCCGCGGCAGGCGCCGCGGCAAGGAGAGGAAGCGCTAGTTGTCCAGATCTTCGAAGAAAGGGCCCTTCGTCCAGGACCGGCTCCTCAGCCGGATCGAGGCGATGAACGCGAGCGGCGACAAGCGGATGATCCGCACCTGGTCGCGCACGTCGACGATCTTCCCGGAGATGGTCGGGCACACGATCGCCGTCCACGACGGCCGGAAGCACGTGCCCGTGTTCGTGACCGAGCAGATGGTCGGCCACAAGCTCGGCGAGTTCGCTCCGACGCGAACGTTCCGCAGCCACTCGGGCGATCGCCAGGCCCAGGTGAAGAAGAGAACATGAGCGCGGTCGCTGACAGACGATCGCCAGCGCGTGCGCGCGCAGGCGAAATGGGTGCGGACGTCCGCCCGGAAAGCGCGGCTCGTGCTCGACCACATTCGCGGGCGCTCGGTCCCCGAGGCCCGGACGATCCTCGCCTTCACGTCTCGCGCCGCCGCAACGGACATCGACAAGGTGCTCCGCTCGGCGGTCGCGAACGCGGAGGCGAACCATGGTCTGGACGGCGACGAGCTGATCGTCGAGGTTGCGTACGCCGACGAGGGCCCGACGCTGAAGCGCTGGAAGCCCCGCGCGCGCGGCCGTGTGAACCGGATTCGCAAGCGCACGTGTCACGTGACCCTCGTGCTCGTGGAGCAGCCGGAGACGGCACCGCGGCGGCGACGGGCCCAGGGCCAGGCGTCCGCCGCTGCCAGCACGCCTGCTGACGAAGGCACGGCCACGGCGTCGAAGCCGAAGGTCTCGAGGAGACGAAAGAAGGAGGCGGTCGCCTGATGGGCCAGAAGGTGCATCCCGGTGGGTTTCGCGTCGGCGTCATCCACGACTGGAAGTCGAACTGGTGGACGGGCCGGCAGGAGTTCGCGACCTACCTGCTCGAGGACGTCAAGATCCGACGCCACATCCTCGGCAAGCTCTCGCCACGCAGGGCTCTCCGACATACTCATCCGTAAAGACAAGCAGCGGATCACCGTGGACATCTACACGGCGCGCCCGGGCATCGTCATCGGCAAGTCCGGGGTCGAGGTGGACGCGCTGCGCCGCGACCTGCACGCGCTGACGCAGAAGAACGTCCACATCAACATCAACGAGATCAAGCGGCCGGAGCTGGACGCGAAGCTCGTCGCGCAGTCGATCGCAGAGCAGCTCGAGAACCGCGTGAGCTTCCGCCGGGCGATGAAGCGCTCGCTCGCCTCGGCGATGCGGTCCGGCGCTCAGGGGATCAAGATCACCGCTGCGGGCCGCCTCACAGGTGGAGAGATGAGCCGGCGCGAGATGTACTCGGAGGGTCGTGTGCCGCTGCACACGATCCGCGCGGACATCGACTACGGACAGGCCGAGGCCAAGACGACGGCCGGCCAGGTCGGCGTCAAGGTCTGGATCAACAAGGGCGAGATCATGCCCGAGGGGTTCGAAGGAGCCGGAGGGCGCGATGCGCGCCTCGGCGATCAGGACCAGGCCCGTCGTCGACGCGGCTCCTCGTCCGAGGGGCTCGGCGCTTCGAGGGAAGGGCGTGGGCGCGGTGTGGATCGCGAGGGGCTCGGAATCGTCCCCCGCAAGCAACGGCGCGGTCAGCGCCCCGGAGGTCGTGCGACGCAGAGGCCGCGTCGCGACGACGTCGCCGATTCGACGCTGACGGAAGCGCAGGCCGTCGAGACTGAGGCACAGGCTGTCGAGCCGGAGGCGCAGGCTGTCGAGACCGAGGCTCCCGAGCTCACCGAGCCGACGACCGAGGCGGTGACGGACGCGACCGCGGAGCCGAGTCCGGAGCCAGCAGTGGAGCCCGAGGAGACCACGGAGACGGAGGGCGCGAGCTGATGTTGATGCCGCGCAAGACGAAGTTCAGGCGCCATCACCGTGGGCGTCGCGCGGGTCTCTCGAAGGGCCAGACGACGGTTCAGTTCGGCGACTACGGGCTCAAGAGCCTCGAGGCGGGTTGGATCTCCAACCGCCAGATCGAGGCTGCCCGAATCGCGGCGACGAGGAAGATCCGCAGAAGCGGAAAGGTCTGGATCAACCTCTTCCCCGACAAGCCGTTCACCAAGAAGCCCGCCGAGACGAGGATGGGCTCGGGGAAGGGCTCGCCGGAGGGCTGGGTCGCCGTCGTCAAGCCGGGCCGCGTGATGTTCGAGCTGGCCGGCGTCGACGAAGCGCTGGCGAAGGAAGCGCTTCGGCTCGCAGGCCAGAAGCTGCCGGTGCGAACGAAGTTCGTGAGGCGGGAGGCCGATCTCTTTGAGAGCTAGAGAGCTGCGGGCCCTGACCGACGACGAGCTCGATCGCAAGATGGCCGAGACGCGGCAGGAGCTCTTCAACCTGCACTTCCAGACCGCGACCGGTGTGCTCGAGAACAGCGCCCGGCTGCGCATGGCGAAACGCGAGATCGGCCGCATCCTGACCGTCAAGAACGAGCGGGCGCGGGGACTGACGAGATGACAGAGGAAAACGTGAACGAGGAGCAGATGCCTGAGGAAGAAACGCAGGAGGAAAACGTGGAGCCGGGGTCGACTGACGCACCGGAAGGGGTCGCGGACGTCGAGAACGTGCCGGACGAGGCGGCGCCGGACGAGTCCGAGGCGACCACCGCCGACGCCGACGAGACCACCGCTGCGCCGGAGCCCCCGGAAGCTGAGCCTGCGACCGACGAGCCCGAACCCGTACCGGAGGCGGTCGGTGACGGCCCTGCCGCGGAATCCGGGCCCTCGGAGGCGCCGGCCGAAGAGGCGCCCGCGGACGAGCCAGCTGCGGCCGCCGACGCCGACGAGCCAGCCGCGACAGCCGCTGTCGTCGAGCCCAAGAAGAAGAAGAAGCGCATGCCGCGCGCCCTTCGCCGCAAGCGGACGAAGACCACGCGCGAGCGCCCGGCCGAGCGCAAGCCGATCACCCGCCTCCCGAAGCCCGAGCACGCTCGCGGCCGCCGCCAGGAGCGCCAGGGCACGGTCGTGTCTGCCGCGTCCGACAAGACGATCGTCGTGCGGGTGGACACCGTGAAGGCGCATCCGATGTACAAGAAGGTCATCCGGCGCAGCACCAAGCTGCACGCGCACGACGAGGAAAACCAGGCCAAGGCCGGGGACATCGTCCGCATCGTGGAGACTCGCCCGCTCTCGAAGCAGAAGCGGTGGCGGCTCCAGGAAATCGTCGAGGCCGCGAAGTGATCCAGCAGGAATCACGACTTCGCGTGGCCGACAACACGGGCGCGCGCGAGATCCTCTGCATCCGCGTCCTCGGAGGCTCGCACCGCCGCTACGCGCGGGTGGGAGACATCATCGTTGCTACCGTGAAGTCGGCCACGCCTCAGGGCGCGGTCAAGAAGGGTGAGGTCGTCCGCGCGGTCGTCGTCCGGACGAAGAAGCCCTACGGCAGGGACGACGGCACGCTCATCGGTTTCGACGAGAACGCCGCAGTCCTCATCGATCCCCAGTCCAACCCTCGTGGAACGCGCATCTTCGGGCCGGTGGCGCGCGAGCTCCGCGAGAAGAACTTCATGAAGATCGTCAGCCTGGCCCCGGAGGTTCTCTAGCTCATGTCCACGAAGATGAAGGTCAAGAAGGGCGATCTCGTTCAGATCGTCGCCGGGAAGGACCGCGGCAAGCGGGGCCGCGTCATCGAGGCGCGCCCGTCGGAGCGCAGGGTGATCGTCGAGAACCTGAACGTCTCCAAGCGCCACACGAAGCCGAAGCCGATCAGGGACTCCTCGCGAATGGGCGGTGCTCAGATCATGCCCGGCGGCATCATGGACAAGCCTGCCCCGCTGCCGGTCTCGAACGTGATGGTCGTCTGCCCCGTCTGCGGTCTTCCGACGCGGGTCGGCATCGTGGAGAAGGAGGCCAAGGGCGGCGTCGTCCGCGTTCGCGTCTGCAAGCGCGAGGGCTGCAGGCAGGAGCTCGACCGATGAGCGTTACAACATCAGCTGGTGCCGTCGCGCCCGAGACCTACGTGGCTCGCCTCAAGGAGCGCTACGAGACCGAGATCCGCGGGCGGCTCCAAGAGGAGCTCGAGCTCTCGTCCGTGATGCAGGTTCCTCGGGTCACGAAGGTGACCCTGAACATGGGTGTCGGCGACGCGAAGACCGACGCCAAGGCTATGGACGCAGCCATCGACGAGCTGACGACCATCGCCGGGCAGCACGCACAGGTACGGCGCGCGACGAAGTCGATCGCGAGCTTCAAGCTTCGAGAGGGAATGCCCGTCGGCGCCCGCGTGACGCTCAGGGGCACCCGCATGTACGAGTTCCTCG
Source organism: uncultured Actinomycetes bacterium (assembly GCA_963789655.1). GTDB lineage: Bacteria > Actinomycetota > Thermoleophilia > Gaiellales > Gaiellaceae > GMQP-bins7. The sequence continues at coordinate 49,277 of CAWBLH010000005.1, read as the reverse complement.
ATCGGCTCGCGTCGATCGCGCTGCCGCGCATCCGCGACTTTCGAGGGCTCGATCCCGGCTCGTTCGACGGCCGCGGCAACTACTCGATCGGGATCAGGGAGCAGATCATCTTTCCGGAGATCGACTACGACAAGGTTCCGTCGGTCCGCGGGCTCGACATAGCGATCACGACCTCGGCGAAGACGGACGACCACGGGCGCGCGCTCCTGGCCGCCCTCGGAATGCCGTTCGCAACAGAGAGAAGGGAACGTTCCTAGTGGCCAAGAAGTCGCTCGTCGTCAAGCAACAGCGCGGGTCGAAGCACAAGGTGCGCGACTACACGCGCTGCAACAGATGCGGTCGCCCGCGCGCGGTCTATCGCAAGTTCGGGGTCTGCCGGATCTGCCTGCGCGAGCTCGCCCACCAGGGCGCGGTTCCGGGCATGACGAAGTCGAGCTGGTAGGAGACGAGATGCTGACCGACCCGATTGCCGACATGCTCACCCGGATCCGCAACGCGAACCGCGCGTTGCACGACTCGGCCTCGATGCCGACCTCCCGCATGAAGGAGGAGATCGCGCGCATCCTGAAGGACGAGGGTTACATCGCGGACTACCGCGTGGTCGAGACGAAGGACGAGAAGGACGAGCCGCTGCCGTACAAGACGCTCGTCGTCGAGCTCAAGTTCGCACGCGACCGGCGCCGCGTGATCACCGATCTCAAGCGCGTCTCCAAGCCCGGCCGGCGCGTCTACGCCGGCAAGGACCGGCTGCCGCGCGTGCTCGGTGGGCTCGGCACCGCCATCATGTCCACCTCGACCGGGGTGATCACCCACCGCCAGGCCGCCGAGCGCGGCGTCGGCGGCGAAGTGATCGCCTTCGTCTGGTAAAGGCCCTTTGCTTCGCAAAGCGCCTAGGAGAAAGCAAACGCGATGAGTCGAATCGGACGGAAGCCAATTGAGCTGCCCTCGGGCGTCATGGTGGCGCTGTCGCCCGGTCGCGTGCAGGTGAACGGCCCGCTGGGCGAGCTGAGCCAGGTCGTGCCCGCGCGCATGCAGATCGAGAAGACGGACGCCGAGGTCGTCGTGACCCGTCCGACCGAGCGCGGCGAGGACCGAGCGCTGCACGGCCTCACCCGCACGCTCATCGCCAACATGGTCGAGGGCGTCACCAAGGGCTTCGAGAAGCACCTCGAGATCCAGGGCGTCGGCTACCGCGCACAGCTCAAGGGCACCGAGCTCGAGCTCGCGGTCGGCTTCTCGCACCCCGTGACGATCAAGCCGCGCGCAGGAATCTCCTTCGACGTGCCGGCGCCGACCCAGATCATCGTCAAGGGCATCGACAAGCAGGCTGTCGGGCAGACCGCCGCAGAGATCCGCAAGGTCCGGCCGCCCGAGCCGTACAAGGGCAAGGGAATTCGCTACCGCGACGAGCAGGTTCGCCGGAAGGTCGGGAAGCGCGCGTGAGCGTCATGACGAAGCGCCAGGCGCGGATGCGCCGCCATCGCCGGGTTCGCAGCAAGGTCGCGGGGACCGCAGAGCGACCACGTCTCGCCGTGTTCCGCTCGAACCGCGGGATCTTTGCCCAGCTCATCGACGACGCGAGCGGACGCACGCTAGCCGCCGCGGGCTGGAACTCGATGAAGTCCTCGGGCTCCAAGACGGAGCAGGCGAGCGCGGTCGGTAAGGCACTCGGTCAGGCCGCGAAGAAGGCAGGCATCGAGAGCTGCGTCTTCGACCGCGGCGGCTACCTGTACCACGGACGCGTGAAAGCGCTCGCAGAGGGCGCGCGCGAGGAAGGACTGAAATTTTGAGCACCAGGGAAGTCGCCGACTCCCGTGAGCTGAAGGAGCGAGTGATCGAGATCAACCGCGTCGCGAAGGTCGTGAAGGGCGGCCGGCGGTTCTCGTTTACGGCGCTCGTGGTCATCGGGGACGAGGTCGACCGGGTCGGGCTCGGCTACGGGAAGGCGCGGGAGGTCCCGCTCGCCATCTCGAAGGCCGTCGAAGATGCGAAGAAGAATCTCTTCCAGGTCCCGAAGCACGGGCAGACCATCACGCACGAGATCGTCGGCCAGTTCGACGCGGCGAGGGTCGTCCTCCGCCCCGCGAGCGAGGGAACCGGCGTCATCGCCGGCGGAGGCGTTCGTGCGGTCCTCGAGCTCGCCGGTATCCGCGACGTGCTCGCGAAGAGCCTCGGCACGACGACTCCGATCAACATGACGCGCGCAACCGTCGAAGGGCTGCGGAGGCTCGTGCGCCCCGAGGACGTCGCACAGCTGCGGGGCAAGACGATCGCAGAGGTGATCCCGATCCCTCGTGCTGCGACGCTCGCGCGCGAGGAAGAGGCGCTGGCCAAGGAACGAGCGGAAGCCGAGGCGAAGGACGAGGCGGTGTCCGGCTCGAGCCAGACACCGGAGCCCGCCGCTGACTCCGCGTCCGACGAGGAGAACACGGAGTGACCGCGCTGAAGATCACCCAGGTACGAAGCACCATCGGCCAGTCCGATCGCCACATCGGGACTCTGCGCGCGCTCGGGCTCGGGAAGATCGGCCGCACGAAGGAGCACACCGACTCACCGCAGCTGCAAGGCATGCTCCGGCAGATCAACCACCTCGTGCGGATCGAAGGGAAAGGCGAGTAAATAAGTGGCCTCCGACGAGCTGAATCTCTCGAACCTCGAGCCTGCCCAGCCGCGCAAGCCGCGCAAGCGGGTCGGTCGCGGCCTCGGCTCCGGCAAGGGCCGCTACTCGGGCCGCGGCATCAAGGGCCAGAAGTCGCGCGCCGGGTCGCACAAGATGCCGGCCGGGTTCGAGGGCGGCCAGATGCCGATCGACATGCGGCTCGGCAAGCTCCGCGGCAACACGTCTGCGGATGCGATGCCCATCGGGCCGTTTCGGACCCACACGCAGCCCGTGAACGTCGGCGACCTCGACCGGCGCTTCGACGCGGGCGCGGAAGTGACACCCGAGTTGCTGAAGGCGAGCGGCCTCGTCCGAAAGCTCTCGATCGACGTGAAGGTGCTGGGCGAGGGCGAGCTCACCAAGAAGCTGACCGTCTCCGCACACGGATTCTCGAAGTCGGCCGTCGAGAAGATCGAAGCAGCGGGCGGCTCGGTCACGTGGCTCCGCGGCGAGCCGGTGAAGAAGAAGAAGAAGCGTCACAAGGCGAGCGCGCCCAAGGCAGAAGAGCCGGAGACGACCGAGACGGAGGCCGAGGCCGAGGCCGAGGCCGAGGCTGCCGAGCCAGAGCCCGAGGAGGAGACCGAGTAGGCGATGTTCTCCTGGCTCGCGAATGCCTGGCGCGTCCCGGAGCTCCGGCGCCGCGTTCTCTTCACGGCGATGATCCTCGCCGTCTACCGCCTGGGCTCCTGGATCCCCGCGCCGGGCGTCAACTCGGAGACGATCGAGAACTACTTCTCGGGCCGTGGCGACACGATCCTCGGCCTGCTCAACCTGTTCTCGGGTGGCGCGCTGTCCCAGTTCTCGCTGTTCGCGCTCGGGATCATGCCGTACGTCACCGCGTCGATCATCCTCCAGCTCCTGACGGTCGTCATCCCGCGACTCGGCGAGCTCCAGAAGGAGGGAGAGGCGGGGTACGCCAAGATCACGCAGTACACGCGCTACCTCACGGTCGTCCTCGCCGCGGCACAGGCAACCGGGTACGCGTTCCTCTTCCGCAGCCAGGGCGCGCTCGACGCGGGCTCGGGCGAGCTCGTCCTGATCGTCACCACGCTGACCGCGGGGACGACGCTCCTGATGTGGATGGGCGAGCTGATCACGAAGCGCGGAATCGGGAACGGCATCTCGATCCTGATCTTCGCCTCGATCCTCGTCGGCGCCCCGATCGGCATCGCCGCCTGGTGGAACGGCGGCCCGATGGAGAAGCTCTTCTACCCGCTCATCGCGCTCGCGATCGTGGCCGCGGTCGTCTTCGTGCAGGAGGGCCAGCGGCGCATCCCGATCCAGTACGCGAAGCGGATGGTGGGACGCCGGATGACGGCCGGCGGCTCGACCTACCTCCCGCTGCGCGTGAACATGGCCGGCGTCATCCCGATCATCTTCGCGGCCGCGATCCTCGCGTTCCCGCCGACGATGGCGCAGTACTTCCCGGCGACGCGAGACTTCGTCAACGAGTACTTCCAGCCGGGTGACTGGATCTACCTGCTGATCGAGGGAATGATGATCGTGCTCTTCACGTACTTCTACACCGCGGTGCAGTTCAACCCGGTCGACCAGGCGGACAACCTCCGTCGGCACGGCGGCTACATCCCGGGCATCCGCCCAGGGCCGCCCACCGCCCAGTACCTGGACCGGGTGCTCTCCCGCCTGACCCTCCCGGGATCGCTCTTCCTGGCGCTCGTCGCCGTCCTCCCGAGCCTGTTCATCGCCTATGGAGGCTTCTCCCAGGCGAGCGCAGGAGCCCTGGGCGGAACGTCGGTCTTGATCGCGGTCGGTGTCGCCCTCGACACGATGCGGCAGATGGAGTCGCAGATGATGATGCGCTCCTACGAAGGCTTCCTCAAGTAGGGGCGAGGCTTGCCTCGCCCTCTTCGTCCCCCGACACTTAGCGCATGAGAATCCTCATCCTCGGCCCGCAGGGCAGCGGAAAAGGAACGCAGGCGAGGCGGATCGCGGCCCTCCACGACGTCCCGCACGTCGCCACCGGAGACATCCTGCGCTCGGCGATCGCCGAGGGCTCGGAGCTCGGCCTGCAAGTGGAGCCGATTCTCGAACGGGGAGACCTCGTTCCCGACGACCTCATGGTCGACCTGATCCGAGAGCGCCTCGCCGACGAGCACGGCTTCGTGCTCGACGGGTTCCCGAGGACGGTGCCCCAGGCCGAGGCTCTCGATGCGATGCTCGACGAGATCGGAAAGCCACTGGACGTCGTGCTGCTGCTCGACGTGTCGGACGACGTCGCGCTGGAACGCCTGCTCGCGCGAGGAGCGCACGAGGGCAGGCCGGACGATGCAGCGGATGTGATCCTGAACCGCCTGCGCCTCTACCACGGTCTCACCGAGCCGGTCGTCGAGCGCTACCGCGGAGAGGGGATGCTGGAGACGGTTGATGGAGAGCGGGGGATGGACGAGGTCTTTGCCGCGATAGAGGGCACGCTCGGGCGGGCGCGAGCCCAGGGGCCCGACCCCGCAGAGGTGCCGAGCTCGTGATCATCCGCAAGAGCGCGAGGGAGATCGACCGGATCGCTGCTGCAGGAGATCTCGTGGCCGAGACGATCGCGCATGTCGGTTCCCTGCTCGAGCCTGGCGTGACGACCGATGAGCTCGACGCGGCCGCCGACGCGTTCATCCGCGAACGCGGGGGCTTGCCGACGTCCGCGGGCTACAAGGGGTACCCGAAGGCGATCTGCATCTCTGCCAACGAGGTCGTCGTGCACGGGATCCCCGGCCCGTACGAGGTCGCCGAAGGCGATCTCGTCACGATCGACGTCGGGGTGACCCTCGACGCCTACATCGCGGACTCGGCCTACACCTTCGGCGTCGGCGAGATCGACCCGGAGGCGCAGCGCTTGCTCGACGTCGCGCAGGAGGCGCTAGCAGCGGGAATCGCCGAGGCCCGTCACGGCAACCGCGTAGGCGACATCGCGCATGCCGTGCAGACGGTGGTCGAGGACGCGGGTTTCTCGGTCGTCCGCAGCCTCGTCGGTCACGGAGTCGGGCGCTACTACCACGAGGATCCGCACATCCCCAACTTCGGCGAGCCGGGACGCGGACCGCGGCTGTCCGAGGGCATGACGATCGCCATCGAGCCGATGATCACCGCAGGCGGACCGGACATCACTGTCGCAGAAGACGGTTGGACGATCTCGACCGCGGACGGCTCGATGTCCGCGCACTTCGAGCATACGGTCGCGATTTTGCCCGAGGGGCCTCGAATTCTCACGCCCCGAGTCGGGCTGCCGGCGGAAAGGACTTTGCTACGATGACGAGCCGCGGCGCCGGGCGCCAGCTTTGTGCCGCCGTTTCTTCGAAGAAATCCACGACCGCAAGAAGTCGTGCTGCCGTTTCGGCTCGAGTAGGGAGATTGCGATGAAAGTCCGTCCGTCCGTCAAGCCCATGTGCGAGCGCTGCCGCGTCATCAAGCGGCACGGCCGCACGATCGTGATCTGCTCGAACCCACGACACAAGCAAAGGCAGGGCTAGCCGTCATATGGCACGAATCGCAGGCGTCAACCTCCCCACGCAGAAGCGGCTCGAGATCGGGCTGACCTACATCTACGGCATCGGGCCCTCGACCGCGCAGAAGATCTGCCGCGTTCTCGAGCTCGACCCCGACGAAAAGGTCCGCGACCTGACGGACGAGGAGGTTACGAAGCTTCGCTCGTACATCGATTCAGACCTCGAGGTCGAGGGTGACCTTCGGCGCAACCGCGCAGGCGCCATCAAGCGTCTGACCGAGATCGGGGCGTATCGCGGAATCCGCCACCGCCGTGGCCTCCCCGTGCGCGGTCAGCGTACGAAGACCAACGCGCGCACGCGGAAGGGCCCGACGAAGGCCGTCGGTCGCGGTAAGAGGACAGCGAAGTAGTGGCGCCCCCTCGCAGGTCAGCGGCCCGCGGCCGAACACGGCGCCGGGTCAAGAAGAACATCGCCATCGGCCAGGCGCACATCAAGACGTCGTTCAACAACACGATCGTCACCCTCACCGACCGCGAGGGCAACGTGATCGTCTGGGAGTCCGCGGGATCGGCCGGCTTCAAGGGCTCGCGGAAGTCCACGCCGTTCGCGGCGCAGGTCACGGCGGACAACGCGGCCCGCAAGGGCATGGAGCACGGTCTTCAGAAGGTCGAGGTCTTCGTCAAGGGGCCGGGCTCCGGTCGCGAGACGGCGATCCGGTCGCTGCAGGCAGCCGGGCTCGAGATCCTCGGCGTGCGGGATGTCACCCCGCAGGCCCACAACGGGGTCCGGCAGCGCAAGCGGAGGAGGGTCTAGTGGCCAGGGATCTCGGCCCCAAGTGCCGTCTCTGCCGCCGTGAGGGGCTCAAGCTCTTCCTGAAAGGCGAGCGCTGCCTTACCGAGAAGTGCGCAGTAGAGCGCCGCGGCTATCCGCCGGGCGAGCACGGGCGTGGGCGAATCAAGCAGAGCGAGTACCTGCTGCAGCTACGCGAGAAGCAGAAGGCGCGCCGCTACTACGGCCTGCTCGAAAAGCAGTTCCGCCTCACGTACGAGCGGGCGAGCCGCGGGCAGGGCGCACCCGGTGAGAACCTCCTCCGCATGCTCGAGACGCGGCTCGACAACGTCGTCTACCGCCTCGGCTTCGCGGGGTCGCGGGCGCAGTCACGCCAGCTCGTGCGTCATGGCCACTTCCAGGTCAACGGCCGCCGCGTCAACATCCCGAGCTACGGCGTGAAGGCGGGCGACGTGATCTCGCTCAAGCCCGGAAGCCCCGTCGAGCAGCTCGTTCGAGAAGCGACAGATCTAACTGCGTCGGTCGCCCCCTGGCTCCAGGCCGATCACGACGGGCTTACGGGGCAGGTCCTCCGATTTCCCGAGCGCGACGAGATCGACGTGCCCGTCCAGGAATCCCTGATCGTCGAGCTCTATTCGAAATAGGGCACAAGCTTCGCTTGTGCCTAGGTAACAACTGAAAGGATCGCTTTGGCTACACGAACCAGCTTGATGGATTTCCAGATCCCGCGGATCGCCCACGAGGAGGCGGACGACCATCGCGGCGTCTTCCTGATCGAGCCGCTCGATCGCGGCTTCGGCAACACGTTCGGAAATTCGCTCCGCCGCGTGCTGCTCTCCTCGCTCGAGGGTGCCGCCGTGACGGCGGTGAAGATCGAGGGCGTCGCCCACGAGTTCACCACCCTGCCGGGAGTCCGCGAGGACGTCACCGACATCATTCTCAACCTCAAGAACCTGATCGTGCTCCTGCACGGCGCGTCGCCCGAGATCGAGGTGTACATCCAGAAAAAGGGCGCAGGTGTCGTGACCGCTGCCGACATCGAGGCGCCGGCGGATCTCGAGATCCTGAACCCGGAGCTCGAGATCGCGCACGTCTCCGACAAGGGCAAGCTGGAGATGACCCTGACCATCGGCCGCGGTCGCGGATACGTGCCGGCCGAGCTGAACCGCGGGCCAGAGACGACGATTGGTGTGATTCCGATCGACTCGATCTTCTCGCCCGTGCGCCGCGTCGCGTACGAGGTCGAGGCAGCGCGCGTCGGTCAGCGCACCGACTACGACAAGCTGGTCCTCGACGTCACGACCGACGGGTCGCTCGATCCGCGCGACGCGATCGGGCAGGCCGCCGAGATCCTCATCCGCCAGCTCAAGATCTTCACCGACCTCGATTTCGAGGGGATCGGGGAGACCGCGGCGGAGACGACTGCGGAAGCGCCCGTCACGCACGGCATGGAGAACTTCCCGATCGAGGAGCTCGAGCTCGGCGTTCGCTCGTACAACTGCCTGAAGCGGGTCGGCATCGAGACCATCGGCGACCTGACCTCGAAGTCGGAGAACGAGCTGGTCGCGATCCCGAACTTCGGGCGGAAGTCGATCGAGGAGGTGCGCTCCGCGCTCGCGGCGCACGGCCTCATGCTCAAGGGTGAGGACACCATCGGGTGAGGCACCAGCGGTCGGGGAAGAAGCTCGGGCGGGACTCCGCTCATCGCAAGGCGCTCTATTCGAATCTCACGGGCGCCTTGATCGACCACGGCCGCATCCAGACGACCGAGGCCAAGGCGAAGGCGGTCAAGCCACTCGCGGAGAAGATGATCACGCTCGGGAAGCGCGGCGACCTGCATGCCCGCCGGCAGGCGCTCGCCGCGCTTCGCTCGAACGACGTCGTCCATCGGTTGTTCGCGGACATCGCTCCGCGGTTCGCCGATCGTCCCGGCGGCTACACGCGCATCGTCAAGCTCGGGCCTCGCCAGGGCGACGCAGCCGAGATGGTCTACCTCGAGCTCGTCGACTACGAGCCGGCGGCGGCCCCGCTCGCACCTCCTCGCGCGCAGCGCGAGGAGCCAACTCCCGCCGAGGCGTAGAAAACGAGGTCTGGTTGAAGCCAGACCCCTGACATCGCGGGCGGGTCAGGCTTCAGCCTGACCTCGGTTTCGGCGCAGTACCCTCACGGCCATGCTCCTCTTGATCGCACTCGCCCTCGCGATCTTCGTGCTCCCCGCACCATGGGGACTCGTTGCGGTGGTCATCGGCGGAGTCCTCGAGATCGCCGAGACCACGCTCTTCATCTGGTGGTCGAAGCGCCGCAAGGCCACCGTTGGCGTCGAGACGCTCGTCGGGAAGGTGGGCGTCGCCGAGTCGAGCTTGTGGCCGGAGGGGCAGGTGAGGGTCGGAGGTGAGATCTGGCGCGCCCGTTGCGCGGGCGGCTGTGATTCCGGCACCCGGGTCGTCGTTCGCGCCATTGACGGACTCACTCTCGTCGTCGACCCGGCCTGAAGCGGGAGAAGTACCCTGAAACCCGTGATGCGTCTCGCCTGCGTCGCGCTCGCGCTGATAGTGGTTCCCGTAGCCGTCGCGGGGTCGAGCGCATGGGAGACGCGGGCGCCGATGCCGTTGCCACGCACCGAGGTCTCTGCCGCGACGGTCGGCAGCGAGATCGTCGTGCTCGGCGGCTTCACGCTCGACCGTGGAGCTTCCACGCGCGTTGATGCGTACTCGCCGGCCCGGAACAGCTGGCGTCGGCTGCCGGACCTCCCGGTCGGCGTGCACCACGCGATGGCGGTAGGTGCGAGCGGGCGCCCGTACGTGCTCGGCGGCTACACGGTCGACGGGACGCCATTGCGTACCGCCCTCGTCCTGGAGAAGGGCGCGTGGCGGGCACTTCCTCCGATGCCGTTCGCGCGTGCTGCGGCCGGCGCTGGTGTCGCCGGCGGGAAGATCGTCGTCGCGGGCGGCGTCACGCTTGGCCAGCGGCTAGCGCGAAACGCACTCGCGTTCGATCTTCGCGCCCGACGCTGGTCGGTCGTTCCCGGCCCGACTCCACGCGAGCACCTCGGAGTGACATCGCTCGCCGGAACCGTCTACGCCGTGGCCGGGCGGACGGCGGGGCTCGACACGAACCTTCTCCACTTCGAGTCCTACCGACCAGGGGACCGGCGCTGGCGCCGGCTTCAGCCCGTGCCCGATGCGCGTGGAGGGACGGGTGCGGCAGCCCTGCTCGGCAACATCGTCTCGGCCGGCGGCGAAGAGCCGGACGGGACGATCGCAGAGGTGCTCGCCTACCGGGTCTCGGCGCGGCGCTGGATCCGGCTCGACGATCTGGCGACGCCGCGGCACGGGATCGGGATGGCCGCTGTCGGCGATCGCGTCTTCGTGATCGGGGGCGGGCCGGAGCCCGGTCTGACGGTCAGCTCGGCCAACGAGGCACTGCGCGTCGCGGGTTGAAGCTCAAGCTCACGCTGGAGTACGACGGCACCGGTTTTCGAGGTTGGGCGAGGCAGCCCGGCCAGCGAACCGTAGAAGGCGTGATGCGCGAGGCCTTGAACGTGGTGTATCCGGTCTGGGACGGGCTCGCCGTTGCGGGTCGCACCGACGCCGGCGTGCACGCGCTCGGACAGGTAGCCAGCGTTCGCGTCAACGGCGGTGTGCCGGCCGAGCGCGCCGCCGACGCCCTCAACGCAGCACTCCCCGGCGACGTCGCCGTCGTGTCGTCGGAGGAGGCCGCCGAGGACTTTCACGCTCGTTTCTCGGCTCGTTCCCGGTCATACCGTTACCGCGTTTCGACCCGCCGCTCGCGCTCACCGCTCGAGAGCTCACGAGCGCTCCATTGGTCGCGCTCCACTGACCTGGACGCGCTCGCCGTGGCGGCCGCGCGACTCGTGGGCGAGCACGACTTTCGCGCGTTCACGCCGGCCGAGACAGAGCATGAGGCCTTCACGCGAACGGTGCTGGAGGCAGCGTGGGAACCCGACGGCGAGCGCCTCGACTTCACCATCACCGCGGACAGCTTTCTCCGCCACATGGTGCGAACGCTCGTCGGGACGATGCTGGAGCTCGGTGCCGAGGCACCGGACCAGCTCGAAAAGCTCCTCGACGGTCGCCCGCGCACGGAGGCGGGACTGACCGCACCGCCGTGGGGGCTGTATCTCGAGCGCGTCGACTACTGACCTGGGGTCAGGCTTCAGCCTGACCCCGGTCGTGGGGTGCGCGGCGTCGCCAACCTCACACCGAGGTCAGGCTGAAGCCTGACCCCAGGTGGACTACGATCGCCGAATGCGCTTCCGCATCGTCCTCTTCGACCTCGACGGCACCTTGATCGACTCCGGGCCGATCATCCTCGCGTCGATGCAGCACGCCGTTCGCACCGTGCTCGACCGCGACATCGGGTACGCAGAGCTCGCTGCGACCGTCGGCGGCCAGGGCCTCGTTGCGCAGATGGAGCAACTGGGCCCGGGTCGCGTCGACGAGCTCGTCGAGGTGTACCGGGAGCACAACGACCCGCTGCACGAGACCCTCGAGGCCTTCGACGGGATGATCGACGTCCTGCCGAAGCTTCGGGCGGAGGGTCGGCGGCTCGGAATCGTGACCGCGAAGCGGCACCGGACGGTGGCTCTCGCGTTCGCACGCTTCCCCTGGCTCGAAGAGCAGTTCGAGGTCATCGTCGGACACGACGACACCGAGCGCCACAAGCCGGACCCGGATCCCGTGCTCGCAGCCGTCGCGAAGTTGGGCGCCGAGCCCGCCGACGCCGCCTACGTGGGAGACTCGCCGTTCGACATCCAGGCCGCCAAGGGGGCAGGCGCCTACGCCGTCGCGGTCGGCTGGGGCGGGATTCACTCGAACGACACCCTGATGGCAGAGGAGCCGGACGCCTTCGTCAATGAGCCCGAGGAGCTCCTCGATGTCCTCTAAGGCGGCTGCGAAGCCCGTAGCCGCGGCCAAGCGAGCGGAGCAGCTCAGAAAGCTGGTCGAGCATCACCTCTACCGCTACCACGTCCTCGACGACCCGGAGCTCTCCGACGCCGCCTACGACGCGCTTTACGACGAGCTCCAGGCGATCGAAGAAGAGCATCCAGAGCTCGTCACGCCCGACTCCCCGACGCAGCGTGTCGGAGCACCGCCCGCAGAAGGCTTTCGCAAGGTCGCGCACCTGTCCCCGATGGGCTCGCTCGAGAAGGTCACGACGGCCGAGGCGCTCGCGAAGTGGGCAGACGACATCCGCAAGCGGCTCGGGTCGGACGAAGCGGTCACATACGTGCTGGAGCCGAAGATCGACGGCTCGGCCGTGTCGCTCGTCTACGAGAATGGTGCGTACGTGCGTGGTGCGACACGCGGCGACGGCCTCCGCGGCGAGGACGTGACCGGGAACCTCCGGACGCTGAAATCGATACCGCTCCGACTTGCCGTCGACGGAAAAGCGAAGGCGCCCGAGGTCCTCGAGGTGCGTGGCGAGATCTACTTCCCGCTTGCCGGGTTCGATCGCTTCAACGAGGCGCAGATCGCGGCGGGCCGCAAGCCGGCCCCCAACCCGCGGAACGCGGCGGCGGGCTCTCTCCGCCAGCTCAACCCTGCGGTGACCGCGGAGCGTCCGCTCTCGATTTACGTGTACGGGGTCGGCGTCCATTCCGACTCGGCCCCTGCGACCCAGTCGGAGACGCTCGCCTGGTTGCACACCCTCGGATTCCGCACGAACCCCGACGCACAACGACTCGAGACGATCGAGGAGGTCTCCGAGGCCTGCGCTGCCTGGGAGGCCAGACGTGGCGAGCTCGGATACGAGATCGACGGGATCGTGATCAAGGTCGACTCCTTCGCACAGCAGGAGGCGCTCGGCTCGCTGCACGGGCGCCCCCGTTTCGCTCGTGCGTACAAGTGGGCGCCGACGGCCGCAACGACGCGACTGCTCGCGATCCATGTTCGAGTGGGGCGCACAGGAGTGCTCAACCCGCTGGCGGAGCTCGAGCCGGTTCAGGTCGGAGGCGTCACCGTCTCCAGTGCGACATTGCACAACGAGGACGACATCAGGCGGAAGGACATTCGCGTCGGCGACATGGTCGTGGTGCAGCGTGCCGGTGACGTGATCCCGCAAGTGGTCGGGCCCGCGGGGGAGCACGAGCCGGGTACGAAGCCGTGGAGGATGCCGAAGCGCTGTCCACTGTGCCGGGCGGAGATCGTCAAGCCGGAGGGCGAGGTCATGCACCGTTGCCCCAACCGCGCCTGCCCATCGCGGGGCCTGGAGACGCTCTACCACTGGGTGGGCCCGGCGATGGACATCGAAGGCGTCGGCGGGAACACCGTCAAGAAGCTCTGGGACGAAGGCCTCGTGCGATCCCTGCCGGACCTCTACCGCGTCAGCGGGGAGCAGCTCGAGGCGCTCGAGGGCTACGCCGAGATCTCCGCTGCGCGCGCGATCGCGTCGATCGACCGCTCGAAGGAGCAACCCTTCTCGCGCGTCCTCTTCGGGCTGAACATCCCTAAGGTGGGCTGGGTAATCGCCCGCAACCTCGCCCGGCACTTTGGCTCGGTCGAGGCGTTGATCGAGGCCACGCAGTCAGAGCTCGAAGAGGTCGAGGGCGTGGGCCCGGATCGTTCCGTCCTCATCGCTGAGTGGTTCTCGGACGAGGAGAACCGTGCCCTCGTGCGCGAGCTCGGCGGTCTCGGCATCCAGATGGAAGGCGAGCGGGACGAACGCCCGGCCGAGGGCCCGCTCACCGGCCGGCAGTACGTCATCACCGGGACGCTCGAGGGCTTCAAGCGCGAGGAGGCGAAGGCGGCGCTCGAGGCTCTAGGGGCGAAGGTCGCGGAGTCCGTGTCCGGGAAGACATCGGGTGTCATCGTCGGAGAGAGTCCCGGCTCGAAGGCCGAGAAGGCCGAGAAGCTCGGGGTACCGATCCTCTCCGAGGCCGAGCTGCGTGTCATTGCTCGAGACCTCGTAGGGGCGGGGCGTGCCCGGTCCTCAGCCGGTGGTCAGGAACGCGCCAGCACCGTGACGAAGCGGTCCTGCGCCCGCCGCGCCGACCAGTACGGGACGGGCGAGCCGTTCTGGATGATCGCGAAGACGTAGCGGCGACGAATGAACCCCGCAAGCGCGGAGGAGGCGCTCGTCGTCCCCGTCTTCGCGATCACCCTCCCGCGGGTGACCCGGCGATCCAATCGCTTTTTCAGGGTTCCCGAGATCCCCGCCACCGCGAGCGACGTGACGAACGCGTCGCGGATCTCCGGGTCGCGCGCGCCGACGCGCAGGATCGCGACGAGGGTCTTTGCGGTCAGGCGGTCGAGCGTCGACAGCCCCGAGCCGTCGACGATGCGGACCCCTGCGACCGAGATGCCCGCTTCGAGCAACGCCTGTCGGACCACCTCCGCGCCGGCCGCAGTCGACCCGGTTCGAGCCACGCTTGCTCCGAGCTCCTTGAGCAGCATTTCCGACACGAAGTTGTCGCTGTCTCGATTCATTTCGCGGACGATCGTGGACAGCGGTTCTGAAAGGTCGATGGCCAGCGGCAAGGTTTCGGCCGGTGCAGCCCCTGTGCGAGCGGGTCCCGCGACCGCGATGCCACGGCGAGCCAGTGCCGTGGTGAATGCTCGCGCCGCCGCCGCGGCGGAGCCGTTCGCGCCTTCGCCGCGTTCCTCCTCGACGGAGAGCGCCGAGATCGGCGGCGACTCGATTCCGAGAAACCAGGGCTTCCACCCGGGCGCCGCGCGGCGCGAGTCGAAGTGCCCCTCGTCGCCGAAGACGCGGCCCGAAACGCGGCGAACGCCCCACGCCGCTATGTCCCGGGCAAGTGCATCGAGGTCCGCCGGAGCGAGCGTCGGGTCGCCGTGGCCGACGAGGAAGAGATCGCCTCGCCAGAGCTTGCCCGCGAGCACTCCCTCTCCGAGAACGTCTGTGCGAAAGCGATACCCCGGGCCGAGGAGCCGAAGCGCGGCGAACGACACTGCGAGCTTCTCCGCGGAAGCGGGCGCGAGCGCGAGGCCGGAGTTCGCCCTGTAGACGACCTCTCCGCTGCGCAGATCCACCGCGAGCGCGGCCGTGCGGGCAGCTGGGACGTCGGCTGCGGCGAGTGCACGCTCGAGAGCGAGAGCCAACTCGGGAGCGGCTGCGTGGGTCGGCGCTGCCGCAGTCGCGGTGAGCGAGCAGGCTCCAAGCACGACAACCGCTGCCAACGCAAGCCGGGTGAGCATGTCCAGCTTGTAGCGGACGAGCCGGTTAGCGGTAGACCGTGATGACCACCGTCTTGCGTCCCCACGAGCGTGCCTCTGCGTCCGTGGGCATCCAGAGGTCGATGATGCGGCCCTTGATGGCTACGCCTACGTCAGCTGCGACGGCCCGTCCATAGCCGGGAACGAGCAGACGCGTGCCGAGCGGGATGAGGAGCGGATCGACGGCGACGACCCCCTTGCGAACGGGGATTCCGCTCGCGGTTCGCCCGTGCAGGTGATACGCGACGGCATCGACGCGAAGCCTGTACGACGACGGCTCCGCGCCGCCGGCCGGAACGGCGCCAAATCCGACAACGCCGCCCAGGACCACAGAAAGAATCAGTCCCCACCTTCGTGTTCCCCTTCCCACGAGGACGGGACGCTAACAGACCGCCTGCGGCGCTGGGATTGTGCGTCCCCCGGAAAGGGTCACTTTGCAGAGTTTTGCAGGTTTGTTGCGGGTTGCAGGCATCCGGGGAGGGTGCTAGGGTCCCCGACTTGTGACGGGCAAGACCGCCACCGGCGGGTCCGTCCGGAGTCGAGGCAAGCGGGCATTTGGGGGCTCGACAATCGGATGGGCGCCGAGAATCGTCCTCCTCGTGGCCTTCGCCGCGGCGCTGCTGCTTGCCACAGGGTCGGCGTCCGCGGACCCGGACGTCCAGGACAAGCAGGCCCAGGCGCAGGCGATCATCGCCGAGCTCGAGAACCTCGATATGAGCCTCGGCGCGACGATCGAGGCCTACAACGGCGCGAACGTCGAGCTCGACCGCATCGACGGAGAGCTCGAGACCAACGCACGGCACCTCGTCGCTGCGCGCAAGAGCCTGAACGTGGCTCAGCGCCGCATTGCCGAGCGTCTCCGCGATCTCTACGTCAATGGCGAAGGCGACTCGACGCTCGAGGTGCTGCTCGGCGCTCGAAGCCTCGACGACGTCATCGCGCGGCTCGACGCGATCGAGCGCGTCTCCAGCCAGGACACGCGGATCCTCGCGGAGGTGAAGGAGTTCCGCAGAGAGGTGCAGTCGACGCGTGCCAGCCTGAAGGACGCGCGCGAGCGGCAGGCGGAGGTCGTCGCCGAGCGGGCCGCACAGAAGGCCTCCATCGAAGCACGACTCGCCGAGCGCCAGCAGCTTCTCTCGTCGGTCAAGGACGAGATCGCGCAGATGCAGGCGGAGGAGCGCCGTCGTCAGGCCGAGCTGGCCGCGCAGGCTCGAGCTCGGCTCGCCGCCCAGCGACTGGCGGCGCAGCAGGCGTTCGATGCGCAGGATCAGGCGACGTACAGCCCGGTCGACTACGGCGGCACCGTCATCCCGGTCGCCCCGCCGCCCGACGGAACGAGGTCATCACAGGTCATCTCGCTCGCGATGCAGCACCTCGGCACCCCGTACGTCTGGGGCGGCGCCAGCCCGTCACAGGGCTTCGACTGCTCGGGGCTGATCTCGTACGTCTACGCACAGATCGGGATCTCGTTGCCGCACCACGCAGCATCGATCTACAACTACGGGACTCCGGTGGCATACGAGGACCTGCAGCCGGCCGACCTCGTCTTCTTCAGCGGGCTCAGCCACATGGGGATGTACATCGGCGGCGGGCAATTCATTCACGCTCCGCATACCGGAGATGTCGTCAGGATCGCCTCGCTGGCCGGCTACTCGAGCTTCGTCGGCGCTCGACGACTTCTGTAAGGCCGTTCGGTCGCACGTGGGCAAGGCAAGCCTCGCCCCTACGAATAGAGCGTCTCGATCTCTTTCTGGAAGTGCTCTGTCACCGCACGGCGGCGGAGCTTGAGCGTGGGCGTGACCTCGCCCTCCTCCATCGTGAAGTCGCGCGGGAGGAGCGCGAAGCGCTTCACCTGCTCGAACCGTGAGCGCCCGCGGTTTGCCTCGTCCACGACTCCCTGAAGGAGCTCTCGGACGCGGTCGTTCTGCGAAAGCGAGGCGAGATCGCCCTCGACGCCCTGGTCGGCTGCCCACCGCTGGATCTCGGGCTCGTCGAGCGTGATCAGCGCGGCGATGTAGGGACGGCGGTCACCGATGACGAGCGCCTGCGAGATGTATTTCGACGTCTTGAGGTCGTTCTCGATGTTCTGGGGCGCGACGTTCTTCCCGCCGGCGGTGACGATGATGTCCTTCTTGCGGTCGGTGATCGAGATGAAGCCGTCGGCATCGAGCTCGGCGATGTCTCCGGTTCGGAGCCACCCGTCTGCGCCGAGGACCGCCGCGGTCGCCTCGGGATCCTTGAAGTACCCCTGGAACACGGTCTCCGAGCGAACGAGGAGCTCCCCGTCCTCGGCGAGCTTGACCTCGAACCCAGGTATCGCCGGTCCGACGGTGCCGAAGCGATAGCGGCCCGGGCGGTTGGTGCTGGCTGCCGTCGTGCACTCGGTAAGCCCATAGCCCTCGAGGATGCGGATGCCGACGGCGTCGAAGAACTCGGCGATCTCCTTCGCGAGCGGTGCGCCGCCGGAGATCGGGACCCGCAGGCGGCCCCCGAGCCGGTCCTTCACCTTGCTGAAGACGAGCTTGTCGGCCATGCGTTGGCGTCTGGCGAGCCCACGCGGTATTGGCTCGCCTCGGGCTTGCAGGCGACTCACCTCCCGCCCGATCGGAAGCGCCCAGTCGATGAGCCTTCGCTTCACCCCTGTCGCCTCGTCGAAGCGTGACTGGACGGCTGCGTAGACCTTCTCGTACACCCGCGGCACGCTCGGGAGCACTGTCGGCCGCACCTGCAGCATCGCGTCGGCGACCCGCAGGGGGTCGGCCAGCAGCGCGATCGGGAACCCCACGTACGCTCCGGTAAGGAGCATCAGGCGGCCGAAGTTGTGGGCCAGCGGGAGATACAGCAGCATCACGTCGTCAGCCCGATAGTGGTCGTCCATCCGATCGACGACGCTCGTCATCACGTAGTAGTTGCGGTGCCGGAGCATGCAGCCCTTCGGCGGCCCGGTGGTCCCCGACGTGTAGATGATCGTGTACAGGTCTTCCTCGTCGATTGCAGCCGTTGCCTCCGCGAGGGCGTCCGGATGCGTCCGTGAGAAGTCGACGCCGTGAGTGGCAAGTCCTGCGAGGTCGTGGTAGGTCAGGACGTGCTCGAGCTTGGGCAGCTCCTCTGCGACCTCCTCGACTTTCGCGAGCTGAGCGGCGTCCTCGCAGACGATCCCGACTGCCTCGGAGTGTGCGAGCAGGTAGCCGACGTCGCGGGCTGAGCTGTTCGCGTAGACGGGAACGCCGACCGCGCCGATCTGAGCGAGAGCGAAGTCGAGGAGCGCCCAGTCGAGGCTGTTCTGCGCCAGGATCGCGAACGTGTCGCCCTTTGCGACGCCACGGGCGAGCAATCCGTTCGCGTACGCGCCCACGAGCTCGTCCGCGTCGCCCCAGGAGACCTCGCGCCAGCCATCCTCTTCCTCGACGAGGTAGGCCGGAGTCTCGCGCCCCGCGGACACGGCGTCGCGCCAGAGACGCGCGATCGTCCGGCGCTCAGCCGGCGGGCGGGTCTCCGAAGGCGCCGATGCAGTCTCGGTCACGCTTCTGAGCTTACTGAGAGGGATTGGCTCGAGGGCGACGAATGAGCTTGTTCCGACGATATCTCCCCGCTAACCGGGGGTCTCGCTTCAGCCAGACCCCTACAATCTCACCCAATGCGCACATCCTGGAACGGATCCCTCAGCTTCGGTCTCGTCTCGATCCCGGTCGGGCTCGCTCCGGCGACCAAGCCTGCCGCCCGCCAGTCGGACGTCTCCTTCCGTTTGCTGCACCGCGAATGCGCGACGCCGATCAAGCAAAAGCGTTGGTGCCCGACGCACGACCGCGAAGTGACCCAGGACGAGATCGTGCGCGGCTTCGAGGTGGCGAAGGGCCAGTTCGTCATCGTCGAGGACGCCGACCTCGAGGCGATCGAGCGGTCGGACGACTCGCGCTCGATCGAGATCAGGAGCTTCGTTCCCGGAGAGTCGGTCGACCCGATCTACTTCGACCGCCACTACTACCTCGTTCCGGGCTCGAACGCCGCGCAGCGTCGCCCCTACGTGCTCCTGCTCGAGGCGATGCGCGAGACCAAGACCGCCGCGCTCGGGCGCTTCGTGCGCGCCGGGCGTGAGAGCCTCTGTCTCGTGCGCGCTCAGGGTGACGCGTTGTCGCTCGAGACGCTCTTCGTGGCCGAGGACGTGCACTCCCAGGCCGAGATCTCCGAGGCGGTCGAGGACACGAAGGTGAAGGACGCGGAGCTCGAGCTCGCGCGACAGGTGATCCAGAGCCTCGAAGGCGACTTCGATCCGGCGGAGCTGCACAGCGACTACCGCAGGGACCTGCGCGCGCTGCTCGACGCCAAGACCAGGGGCGAGGAGATCGCGATCCCCGAGCCCGTCGAGGAGGACGCGCCGGTCATCGACCTGATGGCGGCCTTGAAGGCGAGCGTCGCGGCTGCCAAGAAGGAGCCCGCAGCGGAGAAGTCGAGCCGCGCGAAAGCAAAGACGCGCAGCCGCGCGAAAGCCTCTTAGGGCGAGGCAAGCCTCGCCCCTACGGAACTACGGGCGCGAGGCGCCCGTGGCCGTCCCGACGGCTTCGAGCGTCGCCTGGAAGAGCGTCTTGTCGATCTTGCCCTGGTAGATGGGCACGCCCTCTTCGACGCAGATGCGGATGACCTCGTCGCGGTCGATCCCGGTCTCCTTGGCGAGCTCTTCCGGCGTCAGGTGGTTGGCCATGCGGACCTCCTCAAGCGCTTGAAAAACGGCATCAAAAAAGCCCGCCGGCGCGAAAGGCGCGGTCGGGCTCGGGTCGTTCGCATCTCGAGCGGGTCAACCGGCGACCCGTCTAACGAGAGCTGAAGGCATCCGTCTGAGCATACTCACCGTCGCGGCCGCTGCGCAACGTCTTTCACGCGGGGGGAAACGATGTTTCCCCCGCGAGCCCCCCTTCCTGGCACGTGGCGAGGGCAATGTCTCGCCAGGCCTCCCGGCCGGCGAAGCCGGCCTCCGGCCGCCGGAAGCCGATGCACAGAACGGGGTGTGTGGGGGAACACGTTTCCCCCACAACACCAGTCGGGGTGCCCAGATTTGAACTGGGGACCTCTCCGACCCGAACGGAGCGCGCTACCAGGCTGCGCCACACCCCGAGCCAGAGAAGCCTAGCGGCTTCGGGGTCTGGGGTCTGGCTTCAGCCAGACCCCGGTTACGCTTACCTCGGGGCTATCCTCGTTCGGTGCTTCGCGCGGTTCTCTTCGACGTCGATTTCACGCTCTTTCGACCTGGTCCGGAGCTCGGGCCCGAGGGGTATCGGCGCGTGGGGGAGCGACACGGGCTCACGCTCGATCCTGGTCGCTACGAGGACGCACGCGCCGCTGCCATCGAGGCGCTGCAGGGCGAAGCCCGCTTCGTCCACGACGACGAGATCTGGATCGCGTTCACGGAGAAGATCGTTCGCGGCATGGGTGGCGACGCGGACGGCGCCAGGGAGTGCGCGACCGACATGGTGCGCGAGTGGGAGCGACACGAGAACTTCTCGCTCTACGAGGACGCGCTCGCCGTCCTCGACGAGCTTCGCCGGCACGAGCTGAAGATCGGGCTCGTCACGAACGGGCAGCGGGATCTCGAGGAGTTCGTCGCCCATCACGCGCTCGACGTGGACGCGATGGTCGGATCGCGGCTGCACGGTCGCACCAAGCCGCATCCGTCCATCTTCGTCGCAGCCCTCCGGATACTGGACGTGGAGCCCGGCGAAGCGGCAATGGTGGGCGACTCCTACGAGGACGACATCGCCGGCGCTCGCGCGCTCGGGATGCGCGCGATCCTCGCTCGACCGCGACGGCCTGCGCCCGGACGAGCCCGAGCGAATCGACACGCTCCTTGCGCTTCCTGCGGCGCTCGGTCTTTCGGTGTCGTAGGGCCGGGCATGCCGGCCCCTACAGCCCCGAGGTCGCGGCGCCAGACCTGAGTGTGCTCGCCCAGAGCCGGGGGAGGCCCAGCTGGGCTCGGTTCCGAACTGCGACGCCGCTTCTCGGCGTGTCCAGACGGGCCCCACACACACGTCCTCGTCGCCGAAGTGCTCGAGCCACTCGGCTAGCGACCTCGTCGAGAAGATCTCCGCGAGCTCGTCCGCGAGCGCAGCCTGCTCCGGCGCGTATTGCCTTTCGAGAAGGCCTTGTCGTCCCAGGAGCTCGCAGAGCCGCCCGAAGAACTTGGGCTCCAGCGCAGCGACCGTGAGGTGCCGTCCGTCCTGGGTTGCGTATGCGCGGTAGCAGGCAAGCCCGCCGGTGAGCATTTGCGCGACGGGCTCCCCGCCGACGCGGTGCGCAACGAGGTCGTGCGAGCCGTGCGTCATCGACACGGTGATGCGTGCGCCGGTTCCCGTTCGCGCTCGCTCGAGCAACGCCGCCAGGATCCGGACGACCGCGCCGAGCGCCCCTGCGGCCAGGTCCGCGACCTGCACCGGAGGCCACTCCGGCGCGGTGTCCTCGAGCACGCCGGCCCAGCCCAGGTAGTTCAGATCGTGGCCTGCGCGAGCAGCGTGCACGCCCTCCGTGCCGAAGCCGGTGATCGAGCAGTAGACGGTCGAGGCCGGGACGTCGTCGGGGCCGATACCCAGGCGCGCGGCCACCCCCGGCCGGAAGCTCTCGAGCACGACGTCGGCGCGAGAGCAGAGCGCGAGAGCGAGCCCGGTATCCGCCTTCAGGTCACAGATCACCGACTCGGTCCCCGCGCGCAGCGCGGCGTCCCATGCTGGCGCCGTCTCGCGCATCGGATCTCCGGCGGTGCTCTCGACGCGCACGACTCTCGCGCCGAGCCGCACCAGCTCACGGCTCGCGTACGCACCGGGGAGGTAGCGCGTGAAGTCGACGACCAGGATCCCGGCGAGCGCTTGCACGCCGGCGGAGCCTACCTCTATCCTCGGCCGCGTTGACTGACCGTTCAATCGCATCCGAGGACAAGCGCAGGTCGATCCTGGCCGCCGCGATCCGTGTGTTCGCAAGAAGTGGCTACCACGGCGCGCGCGTGGGTGACATCGCGACGGAGGCCGGCGTCGCGCACGGCCTCCTCTACCACTACTTCGCGTCGAAGGAGGAAGTGCTCGAGACCGTCTTCCGCGAGAACTTCGGCGAGCTCCTCGACCGCTTCCGCGCCGTCGAGGGAGCGGACGAGCCGGCGAGCGAGAAGCTCGAAGGCATCGCCAAGATCCTGCTCCGCACCTGGCGGAACGACCCGGACCTGGTGACTGTGATGGTGCGGGAAGTCGCCCGCAGCCCGCAGCTGCAAGCGCAGGTGGAGGAGGTGCGCGAGGCGTTCGCGATCGTGCAGCGGGTCATCGAACAGGGGCAGGCCGAGGGAACGTTCCGGCGTGACGTCGATGCGCAGCTCGCGAGCTGGATCGTCTACGGAGGGCTCGAGGAGGTGCTGACAGGCTGGGTGCTCGGGCAGCTTCCGGACGGAGACGACGAGGTCGCACGAGCTGAGAGGACGGCCGTGGTGCTCGCTCTCGGTGGCCTCAGGGCGTAGGCTCGCGCCGTGCCGAAGGTCTTCAACCTGCACGGCGATGTCGAGTGGGATCGCACCGAGGATCGGCCAGGCTGGCAGAGCAAGGATGCCTGGGTAGGGCACCACATCGGTAGCGAGTTGCTCGGGGGAAGCATGTACGAGCTCGAGCCTGGCGACCGGCTGTGGCCGTACCACACGCACCATGCGAACGAGGAGTGGCTCCTCGTCGTACGCGGGCAGCCGACGCTCCGTACGCCCGAAGGTGAGCACGATCTTCAGGAAGGCGACGTGGTCGCGTTTCCGCGCGGCGACGAGGGCGCCCACCAGGTCTCGAATCGCACCGAGTCGCCGATCCGCGTCCTCATGCTCTCGACGCTGATCGCGCCCGATCTCGTCCACTACCTCGACAGCGGCAAGTTCGGCGCCCGGAGTGCGAAGGGTGAACGCGTTCTTCTGAGCCGTCCCGGACCGATCCTCGACTACTGGGACGGCGAAGATTGACCGCTGAAACAGTTCTGTAACGCCGGTTTCTTACAACTCGTCGCGAGTCGCCTTATCGTTCCTCGAGGCCTCCGAAAGCGAGGATGCGCACGTGCAAGTGAGCGACGACCCGCGGGTCGGCACCGAGCTCGCCGGCTACCGGATCGAGTCGCTGCTCGGCTGGGGCGGCATGAGCGTCGTCTACCTGGCCGAGGATCTGACGCTCAAGCGGAGGGTTGCGCTCAAGCTGCTCGCCGCCGGACTCGCCGAGGACGAGTCGTTCCGCGACCGCTTCCTGGTCGAGTCGGAGCTGGCCGCGTCGATCGACCATCCGAACATCGTCCCGATCTACGAGGCCGGGACGACCGAGGACGAACTCCTCTTCATCGCCATGCGCTACGTCGAGGGGCGTGACCTGAAAGAGCGCCTCCGACTCGGCCGACTGGACCCGGCGGACGCGGTCGGCATCGTCGCGCAGATCGCGAGCGCCCTCGACGCGGCCCATGCGCGCGGTCTCGTGCATCGCGACGTGAAGCCATCCAACGTGCTGCTCGACATAGGCGCTCGCCCGGACGGCTCCGACCACGTCTACCTGGCGGACTTCGGCATCACGAAGCGGGTCTCCGAGGAGCGCGGAATCGGCGACGACGGCCACCTGCTCGGCACGATCGACTATCGTCGCACCCGAGCAGATCGCCGGTGACGAGATCGACGGACGGGCAGACGTCTACTCGCTCGGCTGCGTGCTCTACGAGTGCTCTCGTCGGGCAGCCGCCGTTCCGGCGCGACTCGGAACTGGCGATCGTGTTCGCGCATCTCGAAGCGGAAGCGCCCCAGCTCAACGAGCACCGGCCGGAGCTGCCGGCCGCGCTCGATGCCGTGATCGCCCGGGCGCTGGCGAAGGAGCCGGAGGAGCGCTACGCGACCTGCCGAGAGCTCGCGCAGGCCGCGCTCGCGGTCGCGGTCGACGAGGCGAGCCGCCGACTCGTCGACGTCGCCTCCCGCGCCGCCGCCGGCAGAAGCGACCTGACCGAGGTCGAGGCCGAGTTGACCGGCAAGGTGATCGACCTTCAGCTGGCGCGCGAGCAGGCGCGGACTCTCTCGGGCCCGCACACCCCGGCCCGCGTGGCGGCCGAGGGAATCTGCCCGTTCAAGGGTCTCGCGAGCTTCGAGCCGGTCGATGCCGACTACTTCTTCGGACGCGAGCGGCTCGTTGCCGAGCTCGTGGCCCGCCTCGTCGGCGCGAGCTTCCTCGGCATCGTCGGCCCGTCGGGCAGCGGCAAGTCGTCGGTCCTCCGCGCCGGCCTTCTTCCGGCCCTCGCCGGAGGAGTCCTGCCGGGCAGCGAGGCCTGGCGGCGTCTGCTGCTGCGCCCCGGCGAGCGGCCGCTCGACGAGCTCCGCCGCGTGCTCGTGTCGGGAGCGAAGGATCCTCTCGCCGAGGCGCTCGACGCGCTCCCCGGCAATGCGCGCCTCCTCCTCGCCGTCGACCAGTTCGAGGAGCTGTTCACGGCCTGCCGCTCCGACGCCGAGCGCGCCGCTTTCTCCGACACGCTTGTCCGCGCGGCCGCCGATCCCGAGGGTCGAGCGGTCGTCGTGGTTGCGCTGCGCGCCGACTTCTACGGGCGCTTCGCGGCCTACCCGGGACTTGCCGAGCTGCTGGGCGGAAACCAGGTGCTGGTCGGGCCCATGCAGGCGTCGGAGCTACGGCGAGCCGTCGAGCTGCCCGCAGGCCGGGTGGGGCTGCGCGTCGAGCCGGAGCTGGCCGACGCGCTGGTCGACGACGTGGAGGGCGAGCCCGGCGCGCTGCCGTTGCTGTCCACCGCCCTGCTCGAGCTCTGGCAGAAGCGGGAGGCAGGCGCGCTCACACTTGCTGCCTACCGCGAGTCCGGCGGCGTTCACGGCGCCGTCGCGCGGCTGGCCGAGGGCACCTACGCCCGCATCCCCGACGAGCGCAGGCAGCTCGTGCGCGCCGTCATGCTGCGCCTGGTCGGCGAGGGCGAGAGCGACGCGCCGGTGCGCCGCCGCGCTCCGCTCGCCGAGCTCGACCTGGAGCGCGACGATGGATGGCCGACGTGCTCGCGACGCTGGCCGACAGCCGTCTCGTCACCGTGTCGGAAGGAAACGTCGAGGTCGCCCACGAGGCGCTGCTGCGCGAATGGCCGCGCCTGCGCGAGTGGATCGACGAGGACACCGAAGGACGCCGGCTTGCGCCGCCACATCACCCAGGCGGCGACGGAGTGGGACGCGGCGGGGCGCGATCAGGGCGAGCTCTACCGCGGTGCCCGCCTCGCTGCCGCCCTCGACTGGACCGCCGATCACGCGCTCGACGTCAACGAGCTCGAGCGCGAGTTCGTCACCGAGAGCCGCGAGGCATCGGAGAAGGAGACCAAGCGCGTCAGGCGCACCAACCGCCGCCTGCGCGGCCTGCTCGCCGGGGTCGCGGTCTTGCTGGCGGCGGCCGTCGCCGGTGGGATCTTCGCCGTCGTCCAGCGCGGCGAGGCGCGCGACGCGGAGACCGCGCAGCTCGCGCAGCGCCTCGGCGCCCAGGCGCTCGTCGAGGATGACCTCGACCGCTCGCTCCTGCTCGCCCGTCAGGCGGTCGCGATCGACGGTTCGCCGCAGACCCGGAGCTATCTGCTCGAAGCCCTCCTGCGCTCGCCGAAAGCGGTCGGGATCATGCACGGCGAGAACCGAGTTCCTCCGCGCTATCGCGGTCAGCCGCGACGGCAGGACGCTCGCGGTTGGCAGCGACCGCGACGGACTTCTCTTCTTCGACACCCGGACGTACGCGCGGATCGGCGGAAAGTCGCCGGTGACCGGCTACGTCGAGAGCCTCGCGTACAGCGCGGACGGAGACACGCTCGCGGTCGGCGGTGACGGCTCCATCCGCCTGCTGGACGCGCGCACGTATGAGCAGCTCGCGGAGACACTCGTGGACGGCCTCGTCACGAGGTTGATCTTCAGCCGAGACGGATCGAGACTCGTCGTCGCGACCGGCGAGAGCGTTCCCGATTCGATCAGCATCCGCGACCCTGCCACCCTGGCGCCGATCGGCGCACCGATCGAGCCTGAGGGCTATGCCGGCGCCTATCGAGCCCAGCTCTGGGGGGCTCCCGGTCTCGCGTTGACGCCCGACGGTAGCTCCGTCCTCACCGCCTCGAACGAGGACGAGCTCGTCTGGTGGGATCGTCCGGAGCCGCTCCGCGACCAGACGCGTGAGGATCGGCACGGGTCACCATGCGCTCGCGGTGAGCTCGGACGGCGACACTGCCGCCGTCGGCGTCGACCGAGGCATCCAGCTGGTCGACACGCGAAGCGGAGCCGTGCGGACATCTGCCGGCGTCCTCACCGACGCACCGAACTGGTTGGCATTCAGCTCCGATGGGAGGACCGTCGTGTCGACGGGGCTCGACGGAGCCGTGACCCTGTGGGACGTCCGGTCGGCGACGGTCCGCGAGACCCTGCGCGGCCACTCGGCCTCCGCCTCGCAGCCGGAATTCAGCCCCGACGGGAAGACGCTCTACACGACGAGCCACGACGGAACGGCGATCGCCTGGCGCATCGGGGGCGACCGCGGGCTCGGGCGGCCGTTCGAGTTCACGCCCGGCCGGGCGGCCCGGGACTATCGGCACCCCGGTGCCTACGTCCTCGACGGACGGCTGATCGCCGTCGGCCTCAAGGGACGAGGGATTGGGCTCCGAGACGGCGAGACGCTGGCCCGAGCCGGCGCTCCCCTGCTGAAGACCGGCGGTGAGGTGAATGCGCTCGCGTCCGATCCAGACGGGCGAATGCTCGCGGCCGGCACCCGAGCCGGCAAGGTGACGCTCTGGGACGTCGCTTCACGGTCGCTCCGGCTGGGGCCGTTCAGCGTCTCGAAGACGTCGGTGGAGGGCCTGAGCCTCAGCGCGGATGGGACGATGCTCGCCACAGCCGGCCAGGGCGGCGCGGCGTGAGGCTCTGGGACGTTGCGACAGGGGCGGCGCGCGGCCGGGTCGGGGACGGCAGCGCCGTCGGCGCCGTCGCCTTCAGCCCGGCGGCCCCGCTCGTCGCGATCGTGGTCGCCGGGTATCCGGACCCGGACGAGCAAGGAGGAGTCGTCGAGGTCTGGAACGTGACCCGGCGCTCGCTGGTCATGAGGCTGCGACCCGATCTTGCCCCGGACGTAATCGGTTACGCGCTCGCCTTCACCCCGGACGGCCGGGTGCTTGCCAGCGGCGGGCTCGGCGACCGGTTCGTTCACCTCTGGGACGTCGAGAAGGGAAGGCTGCTCCGCGAGCTCGAGCAGAACGTGGGCGGCGTGCACTCGCTCGAGTTCAGCCTGGACGGTCGCACCTTGGCGGTCGGGGGGTACGGAGAGCCGTATGCGGCGCTCCTCGACGTCGCGACGGGGGCGCAGCTCGGCCCGAGGCTCACGGCCGGCAGAGACGCGCGATGGTCGATGTGTCCCCTGACGGGCGCTCCCTGTTGCAGACGCACGGCAGCGGGGAGGGGGCTGTCTGGGACATCGATCCGGAGTCCTGGGCGAGGCGCGCGTGCGCGCTCGCCAACCGCACGCTCACCCAAGAGGAGTGGAAGGAATTCCTGCCGGGGCGGCCCTACAAGCCTGCCTGCGGCGCATGAGAAAGCTCAGAGGCGGATCGACCAGGTGAAGCGCGTCAGCGCTGGCCGGCGGCGCGAGGCCGCCGGGGCGAAGTCCCCGCCGCACGAGCAGCATCGGGCGGAGTGGCCTCTCGGGCGAGTCTGAGGCGGGCTGGGCCGAGTCCCTCGCGGTGCCACCGCGTCGACAGCCCGACGACGAGCAGGCCGGCGTCGCGGCTCGCCTCCAGCATGCCCTCCTCGCCCGGCGGAGTCAGCAGCGGCTCGGCCGAGATGCCGAGGACGCGCTGAACGGCGAGCGCGCCGTGCGAGAGCAGGCGGCTCGCGTCGCGCTTGCCTTGCTCCGGCACTGCGGCGGCACCTGCGAGCCGGAGCGGCGCATCGGCGGCGCGCGCAAGCCACGCGCCGAGCTCGACCGCCGCCCAGTCGTGCTCGGCCCCTCCGAACGGGACGAGCACCGGGCCCTCGGGCGTCGCGTCCCGAGGAACGAGCAGCGCCACGTCGCAGGGCGTCTCCTCGAGGACGGCGGTGAGCTGCTCGTCGGGAGCTCCCTCGGCCAGGAGCTCGTCGGGCGCGTCGGCGAGCAGGAGATCGACGTCGAGCTCGGTGGCGAGCCGAGCCAGTTCCTCGCCCGGCGCCGTCGACGTGAACGAGGTTGCACGGGCCACGACACCGCGCGCTTCGAGTGCAGACCGGCGCTCTTCGAGCCAGGCCGACGCGGACTGAAGGTCGGCTGCGTCCGACACGAGCCTGGCCAGGATCAGGACGCGAGGCGGGTGTCGCACAAGCGGCTCGGCCACCGCGAGCAGCGCGTCGACGTGCGTCTCGTGCGTGATCGCGACGAGAATCGACCGCTCCGCGACCTCCCGGACACCGCGGCTGCCGGCGCTTCGACGTCCAGCGACGGGTCCTGCCGAAGGATCGCCCGCTCCAGCTCCTGGAGCGCCGGGCTCGGGTCGATCCCGAGCTCGTCGACGAGGGCCCGGCGCGCATCCTGGTAG
Source organism: uncultured Actinomycetes bacterium (assembly GCA_963789655.1). Classification (GTDB taxonomy): domain Bacteria; phylum Actinomycetota; class Thermoleophilia; order Gaiellales; family Gaiellaceae; genus GMQP-bins7. The sequence continues at coordinate 20,637 of CAWBLH010000005.1, read as the reverse complement.
GCGTCCAGGGCCTCCGCCTGCCGACCCGACCGGTACAGCGCCGTCATCAGATACCTCCGCAGGCGTTCGCGGAGCGGGTGCTCGGCGACGAGTGCCTCGAGCTCCCCGACCAGCTCGTCGTGGCGCCCGAGTGCGAGGTCGGCGTCGATCCGGAGCTCGACCGCTGCCAGCCTGATCTCCTCGAGCCGGGCGATCGCCGCCTGGGCGAAGCTCTCGTAGGCGAAGTCCGCGAGCGCCGGGCCTCTCCACAGCGACAGCGCGTCGCGGAGCCGCTCCGACGCGTCGGCCGCCAGGCCGCGAGCGAGCAAGCTCCTCCCCTCGTCCACCAGCCGCTCGAAGCGGTGGAGATCGAGCGCGTCGGGCTCGACCCGGACGACGTAGCCGGGCGATCTGGTCGTCAGCACGTCCTGCGGAAGCGCCTTGCGCAGTCGCGAGACGTTGACGCGCAGTGCGGCGGCGGCGTCCTCCGGCGAGTCCTCGCCCCAGAGCTCGTCGATCAGCCGGTCAGCGGGAACGACCTCGTTGGGATGGAGGAGGAGCACGGCGAGAAGCGCACGCGGCTTGAGGCCGCCGAGGGAGACCTCGCCGCCTTCGTCCCACACCTCGAGCGGTCCTAGGATCCGGAACTCCATCTCCCGGCCGGGACGCTAACAGCTGTTGCGCGGCTGAAACAGACCTGAAACAGGAAGGGTCGATCGTCTCTTCGACAGTCGAGTAGAACGAGAGCGAAAGGGGATGGGCAAGATGCCCGCGAATCCAATCCAACTCCTCGGTGCCGGCCTTGTCGTGACCGTCGGGCTAGCAGCTACCTCCGGAGCCGTGTCCGCGCCGGCGACGGGGTCTCGGCTCGCCGCGGACGCTGCGCAAGGCAAGTCGAAGATCGCCTTCATCAGCCGCGGTCTGCAACGAAGCACCCGGGCTCTACGTCGTGAGCGCCGACGGGAGCGGACAGCGGAGGCTAACGGGCAGTGTGTTGGTCCGTACTCCTGAGTGGTCGCCAGACGGGCGGAGGATTGCCTTCGAAAGCGTGCACGGCCGGCATCTACGTTGTGAACGCCGACGGAAGCTTTCGGCTGAGGCTGGCGCGCAGGGGAAGCGATCCTGCCTGGTCGCCCGACGGGCGGACGATCGCCTTCATGTGGAGGTTCCACATCTATGTCATGAACGCCGACGGGACCGAGCACCGGGCCCTGACGCGGCTGTGGAACGGGAAAAGGGCGTCTCTTGCATGGTCGCCCGACGGGCGGAAACTCGCCTTCCTCGCCGGTGGAGGGCCGGTAGTCGACGATCTTCTGCGCGGTGGTTGCGGCGCGCCGCCGGATTACTGCTTCAACCTCTATGTCGTGAACAGCGACGGGAGCGGACTGCGGAACCTGACGTCGAAGCTGGCCGCCGGCCAGGGTTTCGGTGCTGGTCTCGCCTCCGACCCTGTCTGGTCTCCCGACGGACGGAAGATCGCATTCGTGCAACTCAGCAAGCGGCTCGGGGTCTATGTCGTGAACGCCGACGGCAGTGGGGTGCGGAACCTCACGCCGAAGCCGATGGGGGCCTACGCCGCTCCCGCCTGGTCGCCCGACGGGCGGAAGATCGCCTTCGTCAGCGAACGCGACGGCAACTCCGAGGTCTACGTCATGAACGCCAACGGAAGCGGACAACGGAACCTGACCCGCAACCCGGCGTTCGACGCCGATCCCGCCTGGTCGCCGGACGGGCGCTCCATCGCCTTCCGGAGCACGCGCGACGGCAACACGGACATCTACATCATGAACGCCGACGGGAGCGGACAGCGGAATCTGACGCGCAGCCCGGCGAACGAAGGCCGGTTTGCCTGGGCTCCCGGACGGTACGAAGCAGGGCGCGTCGTGATGCCCGGCCGAGTCCACCGCCTCATCGCGGTCGGCATCGTCGCGATGGCCGCGCTGGGCGCGCCCGCCGGGGGCGCGCCTGCACCGGCCGGAGGCGAGGAGTCGAGCGCGCCTCCCCCCGTCGGGCGTGTGGCGCGAGAGATGCCTCCAGGGGCGAAGAGCGTGATCGTCTTCGTCTCCGTCGGGGGCAAGGAGTACGCGGCCACGACGGGTACCCGCCGTCCCAAGGCGGATCAGCGCTTTCGCATCGGGAGCGTGACGAAGACGTTCACGGCCACGATCGTGTTCCAGCTCATGCAGGAGGGGAAGCTTCGGCTCGACAGCACGCTGGACGAGCACGTGCCAGGCGTCGTTGCCAGGGGCGGGGAGATCACGATCCGGCACCTGCTCGGTCACCGCTCGGGGCTCGCGAACATCACGGAGTACCCGGAATGGCTCGAGGAGGCGGAACGGTCGCCCTCGACCAGTCCCAGCAACAGCTTGCGCTTTGCGGCCTCCAAGCCGCTGGCGTTCCGGCCCGGCAGTCAGATGCGCTATTCGAACACGAACTACATCGCGCTCGGTCTCGTGATCGAGAAGGTCACGGGACGCTCGTACGCAGAGGAGCTCGAGCAGCGCGTCCTCGATCCGCTCCGTCTCTCGCGGACGGAGTTGCCGACGACGCGCCGCCTCGCTGATCTCGACGACGCCGGCTCCAACCCGAACCTTCCCTGGGCGGCGGGCGCGATCGTCTCGAACGCGCACGACCTCTCCCGCTTCTACTCCGCCCTCCTCTCGGGGCGGATACTGTCCGCCGCCTCCCTCGGGGCGATGAAGGACACGGCCAAGATCTACGGAGTGTTCGGCACGGGGCTCGGGATCTTCTCGACGGACCTCGCCTGCGGACGCTCGTTGGGTCACCTCGGCGGCATCCTCGACTACCAGACGCTCGTCACCGCGAGCGAGGAGGGAGATCGCGTCGCCGTCGTCTCGCTCCGCGGGCCTGGATACATACCGTGGCTCGGGAGGGCGCTGCTCTGCGCGGAGCCTCCCCTGGCGGCGGGCTCCCCGCGAGCGGGTAGGAGGGTCGCGTTCACGAGCAGCATCGGCCCGGGTCCCAGCCCGCTGTACGTCGCGAACGCCGACGGGAGCGGCCAGCGGTGGCTGACGCTCAACGCGTGGATCTTCGGCTTCGTCTGGTCGCCGGACGGGCGGACGATCGCCTTCGAGAGCATGCGCGACGGCAACTCCGAGATCTATGTCGTGAACGCCGACGGGAGCGGCCAGCGGAGGCTGACGCGCAACCCGGCGCGCGACTTCGCTCCCGCCTGGTCGCCCGACGGGCAGAGGATCGCCTTCGTCCGCGACCGCGACCGCATCCGCATCCGCGGCCGCCCCCGCACGCATAGGCCGGAGGTCTACGTCATGAACGCCGACGGGAGCCGGCAGGTGAGGCTGGTGCGACGCGGCCGGCAGCCTCTCTGGTCGCCGGACGGGCGGAGGCTCGCCTTCACGCGCGGGCAAGGCGGGGGCAGTGCGTACGTCGTGAACGTCGACGGGAGCGGAGAGCGGAACGTGACCCGTGGTCCCGTGGGCGACTTCACCTGGTCGCCGGACGGGCGGCGGATCGCCTTCGATAGCGAGCGCGACGGCAACTCCGAGATCTACGTCGTGAACGCCGACGGGGGCGGGCTGCGGAGGTTGACGCGCAACGCCGGTCGCGACCTCGCTCCAGCCTGGTCGCCGGACGGGCGGAGGATCGCCTTCGCGGGCTCCCGTGGAATCCATGTCATGAACGCCGACGGGAGCCGGCAGCGGAACCTGATGCGCAAACCGATGCGCGACTTCGCTCCAGCCTGGTCACCGGACGGGCGGAGGATTGCCTTCGGGAGCCTGCGCGACGGCAACGCCGAGATCTACGTCATGAACGCCGATGGCAGCGGACAGCGGAATCTGACGCGTAGCCCATGGAACGAGGGCTCGGCTGCCTGGTCGCCCGTGCGGAAGAAGTGAAGCGCCGGACTCGTGACCCGGCGCCGCGGAGCGGGTGTGGATGAGCCTGTCCGAGTGCGGGCCTTGCGAACCGCGGCCGGTAGCTCGCGCTGGTGCGTCGCGAGCCTGTTGCTCTCCTGAAACGGATCTGAAACGGAAGAGATCGATCATCGCGTCTGTCATGTGAGAAAAGGAGCAAAGCACGAAGGGAGTAGCCGTCATGCTCACGAAGCGCCACGGACTCGTCCGCACACGCGGGGTTCTCCGCGAAGCAGCGACGTCCAGTCCCCGCAAGGAGGTGTCCATGAAAGCCCGAATCGTCATGCTCGTCACAGTTGTCGCGGCGGTCACGCTGACGTCCGCCGCGGCGGCCGGACCCGACGGATCGAAGCAGCAGGTATCTGTCGTCAGTAACTGGAATTCGATCGCACAGGCCGAGACCGTCCTGCTCAGACCGACCGCGCACGGGCAGATGCGCGGCATCGCCATGGTCCAGGGCGCGGTCTACGACGCGGTCAACGCCATCGACCGCAGTCGCAAGCCGTACCTGCTCGACCTCAACAGGGTCCGAATCGGGCGTCAGGCCTCCCAGGATGCGGCCGCTGCCACGGCCTCCTATCGCGTGCTCCTGGCGATCACGCCCACGACCCGGCACGAGGGTCTCGGCACCGCCTATCAGGCTACGCTGGCGGCGATTCCGGACGGGCCTAGCAAGCAGGGAGGTACCCGGGCCGGCGAGGCGGCCGCGGCGGCGATGATCGCCGCTCGTCAGAACGACGGGTTCATGGCTGCATTCACGCCAACCATTGGCACCGAAGCCGGCAAGTGGAGGCCGATCGGGTGGCCGACCACGCCGGCGTTCGATCCTGACGGCTGGGTCGGAGGCATGAAGCCGTTCCTGATCCAGAGCCAGTCGCAGTTCCGCACGAAGGGCCCGAACGCGCTCACGAGCGCGGAGTACGCAAGGGACTTCGCCGAGGTGAAGGAGCTCGGTGCGCTTGCGAGCCCGATCCGCACGGCCGACCAGACTGCCGCCGCCGTCTTCTGGCAGTTCGCTCCGATCGCCCTCTACAACGTGCTGGCCCGCGAGCTGGCGGCCCGGTTCGAGCTCGACACCGCCGACCAGGCGCGCTTCTACGCTTCCGTCAACCTGGCGGGGACGGATGCCGCCATCGCCTGCTGGAACGACAAGTACCACTACAGCTTCTGGCGTCCCAGGCCCGCCATCCGGGAAGCGGACACGGACGGCAACCCGGCCACGGTCGCCGATCCGAACTGGGAATCGCTGTTCGCGCCCGCGACGGCGACGACACCACCGCTCGGAACCCCGCCGTTTCCCGACCACCCTTCAGGCCACGGTTGCCTGAGCGGGGCCGTCCTGCAGACGATGGCAGACTTCTTCGGCAGGGACAGGATCGCCTTCAGCATCGTCTCGGGCCGCTCGCTGAACGGCGTCCCGATCCCGCCGCGTCGCTTCGCGAGCTTCTCGCAGGCGCGCACGGAGGTCATCGACGCCCGCGTCTGGGGTGGCATCCACTTCCGTACCGCCGACCGGCAGGGAGCCGTCCTCGGCCGAAAGGTCGCCAAGTACATCCGGAAGAACCACTTCCGGCCGGTGAACTGAAGGAGAACAGCGTGGAGGCCGCGCGGCTGGCGCGGCCTCCACGCACGGCGCTTTTTGACGGGCGCCACCCCGACTGGACAGTGAACACATGACTTTGCGCCTGATACAGAACTGAAACCTCCGGATCCTCACAGCGACTCCCGAGTCGTCGTATCGTTCGGTCCCGAGCTCGAGATCTAGGCACTCGGCGCCACGCACCACACGGCCGAGTCGATCTGGAAAGGAACGGCGTGGACGAGCGGGTGCTCTTCGTCGAGGACGACCCGTCGATTCGCGAGGTCACCTCGCTGGGGCTTCGAGGAACGGGCATGAGGGTTGACACGGCAGCGGACGGACGCGAAGCGCTCGACCACTTCCGTGCCGAGCCCTACGAGTTGGTCGTTCTCGATGTGATGCTCCCTGAGGTCGACGGGCTGGAGGTGTGCAGGGAGATCCGACGCTCGAGCCGTGTACCGATCCTCATGCTGTCGGCACGGAGTGACACCGTCGACGTCGTCGTGGGCCTCGAGCTCGGCGCCGACGACTACGTGACCAAACCGTTCGAGATGCGGGAGCTCGTCGCCCGCATCCGCGCGCTCCTGCGTCGCACACACGACCCGCCCGTCGACAAGGTGCTTCGCGTTGGCAACATCCAGATCGACGCCGCCGGGTTCCGCGCGATCCGCGATGGCTCCGATCTGCAGCTCACCGCGACGGAGTTCCGGCTCCTGCTCGAGCTGGCCAGGCGGCCGGGTCAGGTGTTCACTCGCGGGCTGCTGCTCGAGCGCGTGTGGGGATACGAGTACCTCGGAGACTCGCGGCTCGTCGACATCGCCGTCCAGCGGCTGCGGGCGAAGGTCGAGGCCGAACCTGGCGACCCGCAGCTGATCACGACCGTCCGTGGAATCGGCTACCGGCTCGAGCGCGGTCGATGAGACGCATCGCCCTCGCGGGAAGGCTGAGACGGCGCCTCGCGATCACGTTCGCGCTCGTCGCCGCGGTCTCGACGGGAGTGCTCGCGCTAGGGACGTACCTCGTCGTGAGGGACGCCCGGCTCGAGGACGCCGTCGACCGCTCGGTCGAGCAGGCACGAGCGAACTTCCTGCTGGCAGACGCCCTGCTTCGACAGGCTCGCGCACAGGGAGAACGCGCCGACCTCCTCGCCTTCTATGCCGAACGTCCCGGCTTCGAGACGGCGGCAATCACCGAGGATGAGTGGTTCTCGTCGACCCTCTCGCTCGACAGGGCACACGTTCCCGCTGGGGTGCAGAGACTTGTGCAGCAGGGCGACCTCGCGTTCGAGCGAGCCCGGATCGCGGACACGCCGTACCTCGTCGCTGGCGGAAGGCCTCCAGCGTCGGAGACCGAGCTCTACTTCTTCTTCTCCGAGGAGGAGCTGAGCGCCGACCTCGCGCAGCTGCGCACGATCCTCCTCGTTGGATGGATCGTCGTTGTCGGTCTTTCCGCCGCCGCTGGTGCGCTCGTTGCCCGCCGGGTGCTCCGTCCGGTCGCACAGGCGAGCGAAGCGGCACACGCCCTCGCCGAGGGCCTTCTCGAAACGCGACTTCCGGTGGAGACCGACGACGAGCTCGGCGTCTGGGCCGCGTCGTTCAACGAGATGGCCGAGGCACTAGAGGAGAAGATCCACGCTCTCTCGGAGGCTCAGGCGCGTGAGCGTCGCTTCACCGCCGATGTCGCGCACGAGCTGCGCACGCCCTTGACCGCTCTCGCCGGCGAAGCCGCGCTGCTAGCAGAGCACCTCGAGCTCATGCCGCCAGAGGCGAGGCGCCCGGCCGAGCTGCTCGTCGAGGACGTCGGCCGTCTGCGGCATCTGGTCGAGGAGCTGATGGAAATCTCGCGGCTCGACGCCGGCTGCGAGGACCTCCGCGCGGAGCCCGTCGACCTTGTAGTGCTCGCCAGGGGACTGCTGCATTTGCGTGGATGGGCGACGTCGGTCGCCCTGGACGCGGAGCCGATCGTCGTCGAGACGGATCCGCGGCGGGTGGAGCGGATCCTTGCGAACCTGGTCGAAAACGCCGTCGTTCACGGCGGCCGTGACGTCGCCGTGCGGATCGACCGCAACGGGAGCGAGGCGAGCGTGGAGGTACGGGATCGAGGCCCAGGCATGACACCCGATCAGCTCATGCAGGTATTCGAGCGGTTCTACAAGGCCGATCCGTCGCGGGCCGGAGGCGGCAGCGGCCTCGGGCTCGCGATCGCGCTCGAGAACGCTCGGCTGCTGCGCGGAGGGATCGACGCGTGGAGTGAGCCCGGTGACGGCTCCCGCTTCACGCTCAGGTTGCCTGTTGCGAGACCGTTACCCGCCGGTGCCGGCGATGAAGCACGCGAGAGGGACGATGCGATGCGATGAATGCGTCCAGGAAGACCGTGACCCGAGCGCTCTCGATCGTCCTCCTCGCGGCCGGTGCCGTGCTTGCAGTGTTTGCGTGGAACGGGATCGAAGGCACCGGCGGCGCGATGTCCGCTGGGCCGGTTCCCGGACTACCAGAGGCGGAGAGCCAGGCGTCGCCCTCCCCCGGCAATTACCGGGGCGTCCATAGCCTGCCTCCAGTCGGAGCGTCGCCGAGCACGCCGGCGCAGGGTGAGCTGCTCATCAGCCTCGATGCCAGGCCCGGGACTGGCTTCCCGGGGCGCTTCGTACCGGTGCACCAGGTCTGGGTGTACTCGGACGGAAGAGCTGTTTGGCGGAGTGAGAGCGGCACCAACGGCGACACCGGCTTCCTCGAGCAACGCCTCGCGCCACCGGGCGTCGAGCTCTTGCAATCCGAGTACCTCTCGACCGGGCTGTTCGATCGCGACGGTTACTTCGTGAGCGAACAAGGCCTCAGCTGGGGCGAGATGGAGGCACGCGACGGGGATCGGCTGGCCACCGTCGCCTGGTGCTGTCCTCCCCTGAATCCCGTTTGGGACCCCGGCCCGAATCCGCAACAGGACCCGACTGCTCAGCAAGCGAGCGCTCTCATCCGGCTCAGTGACCGGCTCGCGGATCTCTCGTCTTGGCTGCCCACCAGTGCGTGGGAGGACCGCGAGCCCAAGGCATACGTGCCGTCCAGGTACGCCATCTGCTACCGGAGGGGGTACGAGCCCGGCTTGAACATCGGCCTACTCGGAACCGACCAATCGCTCGAGCCGTCTCGCATCTTGCGCGAGCTCCCCGCGGCGGCCAAGGATCTCCTCAGCGGTAAGGACAGAACCTACGTCTTTCCTGACTCATCCCTGGGTTCGTACGATCACGCGGCGTGTTCCGAGGTGACGACCGAGGATGCACGCGCTCTCGAGAAGATCTTGCGCAGTGCAGGGGCAAAGCGAACTCGATACCCTGCCTTGGCCGAGACCTACAGCGCCCCTGCCCCGGATCCGATCGGCACGTTCTTCATCTCGTTCGAGCCAGTCCTCCCGCACGGCCAGTGGGAACCGATGGGCGGATGAGCGGCTAATTGTTGCACCGCTGATACACGCTTGTGGCGGGCGTGCGACGACGGAAGCGGACTATCTACTCCGAGACCGCAACTTCGAAGGAGGCAATGGCATGAAAGCCAGTCTCGTCGTGCTCGCAATGCTCTCGGCGATCACACTTTCGTCTGTCGCGGCGGCTGGACCCACCGCGACGAAGCAACGCGTGGCGATCGACATGAAGATCATTCCGGAGTCGACGTTCGTGCTTTCCCCGCTCCAGGCAGGAGCTCTGAAGCGCGACTCGGGGACGGTCAGTGGAACCTGGAAGAGCGTCCCCGGACGCGACGTGATCCGCGACGGACAGAAGGTGACGATCTACAACGGTGGCGTCTGGACGCTCAGGGGAAAGCGAGGAACCCTCGCGATTCGCGAGCGGAACGAGTGGGTTGCCGTCGAGGACGGTGAGGACGGGGTCGCGATCGGGACCTGGAAGGTCGTCCGTGGCACCGGCGCGTACGCCGGGATCGCCGGGAAGGGGCGGAGCGGCCATGCGGGCCTCGGGCAACCGTGGTACGCGCGGTACGAGGGCTTCCTCACAGCTCGGTAGCACCGTCGGACGACTCTGTTGGCTCCGCGCTGTCTCTTGACAGCGGCAGCCTTCTTTGGTCAAATGACTTAGTCACCTGACTAAGGAGGCGAAGATGCCGCAGACTTCTTCGTTCTACGCCTCTCCTCGTGAGGCCGGACGGGCGCCGGCCGAGGAGTTCCTCTACGTCGCCTGCCTGCACGAGGGAACCGGCGTGGACGCGCCGGACTTTCTTGCGGTCGTCGATGCCGAGTACGGCCGCGTCGTCCACGAGACGCCGATGCCGAACGTCGGCGACGAGCTGCACCACTACGGCTGGAACCGCTGCAGCTCGGCATGTCATGGCTCTGATCGTTCCCACCTCGTCGTGCCGGGCTTCCGGTCGTCCCGAATCCACGTCGTCAATGTGGCCGACGACCCTCGGCGCCCGCACATCGAGAAGGTGATCGAGCCGGAGGAGGTAGTGCGGTCGACCGGCTATACACGCCCGCACACCATCCATTGCATGCCGGGCGACAACGTCGTCGTCTCGATGCTCGGAGACGCCGACGGGAATGCCGCGGGCGGATTCGCGTGCCTCGACGCGAAGACGTTCGAGCTGAAGGGCCGCTGGGAGAACGGCGGCGAGCGACCGCCCTTCAACTACGACTTCTGGTACCAGCCGAGGAAGAACGTGCTCGTCTCGTCCGAGTTCGGCGAGCCGAACGCGTACGAACCCGGCTTCGACCTCGAGGACGTGGCGAAGGGACGGTACGGGCGCAGACTCCACTTCTGGAACCTCGAGGAACGGACGCTCGAGGAGAGCATCGATCTCGGAGAGCAGGGGCTCGTCCCGCTCGAGATCAGGTGGCTGCACGATCCGGACGCCGAGGAGGGCTTCGTCGCCGCGACGCTGTCGAGCGTCGTCTGGCGTTTCTACCGCTCGAACGGGTCCTGGTCGGCCGATCCCGTCATCACGACCGAGGCGGTCGAGCTCGAGGGCTGGCCGTTTCCCGTGCCTGCCCTGATCACCGACCAGGTCGTATCGATGGACGACAAGGCCCTCTACTTCTCGAACTGGTTGCACGGCGACCTGCGCCGGTACGACATCTCGGACCCCGCCAACCCGAAGCTCACGGGACGGCTCTGGCTAGGCGGACTGCTCGGCAAGCCGAGCGATGCCGGCCGAGACCTGAACGGCGGCCCGCAGATGATCCAGCTGTCGCTCGACGGCCGCCGGCTGTATGTGACGAACTCGCTCTACTCGACGTGGGACAACCAGTTCTATCCTGAGCTTCGCTCGTGGCTGCTCAAGGTCGACATCGGGGAGGACGGCACGATGGAGGTCGATCGGGACTTCTTCGTCGACTTCCACGACCGGCAGGGCGGTCCGGCGCGTGCACACGAGGTGCGCCTGCAGGGCGGCGACTGCACGACGGAGATCTTCCCGTGATCGTCGGGCACCATGGGTTCGGCGAGGAGGTCGTCCTTGCGTCGCTCGCGGCGGGCGGGACGACCACCGGTCTGCTCATCGTCTGGCGGGCCAAGCTCGACACAGTGATTCGGTGGCTTCGACGCCGGTAGCCCGTATGGAGACGGAGGAGGCGTTCCTCGATGCAGCGGAGCGCCTCCTCGTCGACGTCGGCCGTGCGGGTATCACCACGCGCCGGCTCGCGCAGGAAGCGAACGCCAACCACGGGCTCGTCCACTACTACTTCGGCTCGATGGAGAACCTGCTCGTGCGGGTGCTCGAGCGGTTCACCGACCGGCTGATTGCACGGCAACGGGCGATGTATGCCGACCCGGAGCTGTCCTTCCTCGACAAGTGGCGAGAGGCCATGCGCTATCTGGACGAAGACCGCGATTACCAGAAGGTGTGGTACGAGCTGCAAGCGCTCGCCTGGAACCGCCCCGAGCTTCGCGAGCGGGTCGCGCACGTCGACGAAGCGTGGCGTTCGGTGCTGCGCGAAGCGTTCGCCGAGCCGCGAGAGCGCTACGGCTTGGAGATACCGCTCGAGGCGCTGGTCGCGCTCGTGGTCACATTCAACGAGGGCATCATCTTCGAGCGGCTCTCGGGAATCGAGACGGGACAGGCTGAGCTGCTCGCGTGGATCGAGCAGTGGCTGGCGGAGAAGGAATGATGGCGACTGCCGACGTGATCACACGCACTCCCCGCGAACAGACACGCGCCCGGTACCCGGACCAGGAGGGATACGTCGAGCGGGACGGCGTACGGACTTTCTACGAGGTCTACGGTACGCGCGTAGGCTCGACGGAGCGCGAAGGAGGGGCGCGGCGGCTCGCCGGCGCGGCCCGGGAACAGCGCGCGCCGACGGTCCTGCTCATGCCGACCTGGTCGATCATCCATTCGCGGCACTGGAAGATGCAGATCCCCTACCTCGCGCGGCACTGCCGCGTGCTCTCGTTCGACGGACGCGGGAACGGCCGCTCCGATCGGCCGTCCGACCCCGACGCCTACCGTGAAGAGGAGTTCGCCGCGGACGCGATCGCGGTGATGGACGCAACCGCGACCGACCGTGCGGTCGTTGTGTCGTTGTCACGGGGCGCGGAACGGTCGCTGCTGCTCGCGGCGGAATACCCGGAGCGCGTCGACAGGATGGTGTTCATCGCCCCGGCGCTCCCGTTGCCACCGGCGACCCCGCGCCTGCAGGCGATGCGCGAGTTCGAGGAGCCGCACGAGGACTACACCGACTGGGGGAAGTGGAACCGTCACTACTGGGTCGAGCACTACGAGGACTTCCTCGAGTTCTTCTTCTCGCAGTGCTTTACGGAGCCGCACTCGACCAAGCAGCTCGAGGACACCGTCGGTTGGGGTCTAGACACCGACGCCGAGACGTTGGTCGCGACTCAGCTGGCACCGCGGCTGATGGACGAGGAGAGCGTGCGCGCACTGCTCTCCCGGATCGACTGTCCGATCCTCGTGATCCACGGCGGCGACGACGCCATACGACCTTGCGCCTCGGGCGCACGGCTCGCCGAGCTGGCGAATGGCGCGCTCACGGTCCTCGAGGGCTCCGGCCATCTCCCTCATGCCCGTGACCCCGTCAAGGTCAACCTGCTCGTCCGCGACTTCATCAGTCCACCACCTCCATCGCGCAGCTGGGTGCGTGGCAAGTCGCGCCGCAAGCGCGCGCTCTACATCTCGTCGCCGATCGGGCTCGGCCATGCCCAGCGCGATGCGGCGATCGCCGACGAGTTGCGCAAGCTGCATCCCGATCTCGAGATCGACTGGCTCGCCCAGCATCCCGTCACCGCGGTTCTCGAAACGCGCGGTGAGCACGTCCACCCGGCCAGCGCCGAGCTTGCGAACGAGTCGCATCACATCGAGTGCGAGTCGGCCGAGCACGATCTCCATTGCTTCCAGGCAATCCGGCGAATGGACGAGATCCTGCTCTCGAACTTCATGGTCTTCCACGACCTCGTCCGCGAGGAGGAGTACGACCTCTGGATCGGGGACGAAGCGTGGGAGCTCGACTACTACCTGCACGAGAACCCGGAGCAGAAGCGCGCCGCCTATGTCTGGCTGACCGACTTCGTGGGTTGGCTGCCGATGGCCGACGGCGGAGAGCGTGAGGCCTTCGTCACCGCCGACTACAACGCGGAGATGATCGAGCACATCGCTCGCTTCCCGCGCGTTCGCGATCGGGCGATCTTCGTCGGCGATTCGCAGGACGTCGTGGGCGAGCGCTTCGGTCCGCACCTCCCGCAGATCCGCGACTGGACCGAGGAGCATTTCTCCTTCGCCGGCTACGTCACCGGTTTCGACCCGGCCGAGCTCGGCGATCGCGAGCGACTCCGCCACGAGCTCGGGTACCGCGACGGCGAGCAGGTGTGCATCGTCACGGTCGGCGGGTCCGGCGTCGGCGGCGACCTGCTTCGGCGCGTGATCGAGGCGTATCCGAAGGCGAAGGAGCTCGTCCCCGCCCTCCGGATGGTCGTCGTCGCCGGCCCGCGGATCGACCCTGTGGCCCTGCCACAGCATGGCGGCCTCGAGGTTCGGCGCTACGTCCACGAGCTGTACAAGCACCTTGCCGCCTCCGACCTCGCAGTGGTGCAGGGAGGTCTGACCACGGGGATGGAGCTCACCGCGAACCGGCGACCGTTTCTCTACTTCCCGTTGCGTCATCACTTCGAGCAGAACTTCCACGTGCGCCACCGGCTCGATCGCTACGGGGCGGGACGCTGCATGGACTTCGAGACCGCGACACCCGACGTCGTAGCCGCGGCGATCGCGGAGGAGATCGGGCGCGAGGTCGATTACCGGCCGGTCGAGACCGACGGCGCGGCGCGCGCGGCCGCTCTCATCGCTGAGCTTCTGTAACGGCTATCGGAACGCGTTCTCGCCGGTGAGCGCCTCGCCGACGACGAGCGTGTGCACCTCGTGCGTGCCCTCGTATGTCAGCACCGACTCGAGGTTGTTCACGTGGCGGATCACGGGATACTCGAGCGTGACCCCATTCGCACCCAGAATCGTTCGCGCCGACCGCGCGACCTCGATCGCGCCGCGGACGTTGCCCATCTTCCCGAGGCTCACGTGCTCGGGGCGAAGCGTTCCCGAGTCCTTCATTCGGCCGAGGTGGAGGGCTACGAGCGAGCCGCGGTTGAGCTCGAGCGCCATCTCGGCGAGTTTCTGCTGCGTGAGCTGGTAGCCCGCAATCGGCTTGCCGAAGACGATCCGCTCCTTCGAGTACTCGAGCGCGGACTCGAAACAGGCCCGGCCTGAACCCACCGCACCCCAGACGATCCCGAAGCGGGCTTCGTTCAAGCAGGACAGCGGCCCGCGGAGTGTCGTCGCGTCGGGAAGGACGTTGTCGTCAGGAACGCGGACGTCCTGGAGCACGAGCTCCGACGTGACCGACGCGCGGAGTGAAAGCTTCTTGTGGATCTCTGGCGCCGAGAACCCGGGCATGGCCTTCTCGACGATGAAGCCGCGGATTGCACCGTCGTCGGTGCGCGCCCAGACGATCGCGATGTCTGCGATCGAGCCGTTCGTGATCCACATCTTCGCGCCGTTCAGGATCCAGTCCGCGCCGTCCCGCCGTGCGTGCGTCCTCATCGAGCCTGGGTCCGAGCCCGCGTCCGGCTCGGTCAGACCGAAGCAGCCGATGACCTCGCCCCGCGTGCATCGGGGGCAGCCACCGCTCCTTCTGCTCCTCCGAGCCGAAACGCCAGATCGGGAACATCGCCAGCGATCCCTGGACGGAGACGGCGCTGCGAACGCCCGCGTCGCCTGCTTCGAGCTCCATGCACGTCAGCCCGTAGGCGACTGAGCTCGCCCCGGGGAGGCCGTAGCCGTCGAGGTGCATCCCGTAGAGCCCGAGCTTGGCCAGCTCCGGTAGGAGATCTCTTGGGAAGATCCCCTTCTCGAACCAGTCGCCGACGTCGGCGAGAACGTGCTCCCGTACGAACTGCCGAACGGTGTCGCGGATTGCTCTCTCCTCGTCGTCCAGGAGCGCGTCGATCGCGAGAAAGTCGAGTGGGTCGAGGGCAGGACGCTCGCGGATTGCGCCGTCTCTTCGACGGCATCCGCGGCATTGACGCGCTGATCTGGGCGCTGATGTTCATCAATGTCGTCGGCTTGGGCCCATTCGCCGGGGTCATGGCCATCGCCGTCAGCGACACCGGCACCCTGGCCAAGCTCTTTGCCGAAGCCATCGAGAACATCGCCCGTCGACCGCTCGATGGTGTCCGCGCCGCCGGGGCTAATCGCCTGCAACTCGTGCGGTTCGGCATGCTGCCGCAAGTGCTGCCCGTGATGCTGAGTCACGTCTGGTATTATTTCGAGTCCAACACTCGCTCGGCCACCATTTTGGGGGTGGTAGGCGCTGGTGGCATCGGCCTGCAGTTGGCCGATCGTATCCGCGTCAATAACTGGGACGAGGTGGCCTTCATCCTCATCATCATCCTGATCACTGTGACCATTATCGACTTCATCTCAAAAACCGTCCGCCAGCGCATGATCCAGGCCGGCAAAGGCTCCACGACAGGCCGCACCATCGCCCGCTAGTTTCACGGCGGCTACAGACACAGCTGGCGGAGAGATGTCCAAAGCATCCTGACGAATCGTCTGAACGGCCCACCCGGCCCTTCAATGCCCATGAGGGACGTGGAGTTCCGTGTCCTCCTCCTCTCTGGGGGAGTTATGCCGCCAATGGTCCCGGTGTTCAAGCTCATCTACAATCGGCCACGACCGCTGCTCGAATGCGTCCAGCCCCCATACAGACTTGGGCTGCCATGGGAGGAGACCGCGGCCAACGGTGCAGAGCAGCATCACCGGTATCGACGTCCGGCGCATGACCTGGGTCGGCACAGTGGGCCTCAGGACGTGGCGCCAGCGGCGTTGGCGCTGAATCCCTAGTAGAATCAGGTCCACCTGCTGATCCGTCGCCACTCTGACGATTTCCGCAGCCGCTTTGCCGACGGTCACCAGGGGCCGAAACCGCTCTGGACAGCCTGCCGGCAGCAGGCTGGCAAGCTTCCATCGGGCCTCCTCGCAGCGGTCGTGGCGGATGATGGTCGGGGAGCACGCTCCCTGAAACCCGCGATCGGTGAAATCCATCAAAGATGGGAACATATCTGGCGTTTCGCCCACGACATACCGAGGCAGGGGGTCTCCCTCGACGACATGCAGAAGGAGTAAATCGCCTTTGACCGCGGCCGTGAGCGCCAGGGCATAATGGATTGCTGGCCGCGAGGCATCCGAAAAATCGGTTGGAACCAAAATTCGTCGCATAATTGAGCTTCTCCTCTACTGGACGGGCTAACGGATAGACTTCCTGTACGCACGGCGGCTCAACATGGGGCCGATCCAGCTCTAGGCCAGGGCTACGTCAGACCTCTGGGTTCTGGCCATCCTCAGGCTCACGGTCATGCGTACCAAGGGCCGTGACAGTCAGCGGGCGGCACTCCCTTCCAATCTCCTGCTGCCCAATAGAAAGCATACTCGCACATGATGACGAAGCCCTGATAGGCGTGTTAATTGTGTGTAAATAAGTTGCTCGGTTGAGCGGCAGATGGCCGGCGGAGCCGAAGCGCTGCCGAGAATTCTGGCGACAATCCGACGGCGACTGGCTTTTGGGGCTCGACCGCACGTCAACGCCGCTGCTGGATGTTTGATGAGACCGAAGGAGCGGGTTCCCGATGCGCCAAGCCACGTACCTTTATGGTGAGACCTCAGACTTGAATCTGAATAGTGCCATAGCGCTGAGATCGACGCTGCCGTGCACCCAGAGCGCGTCAGGGGAACCGAAGTTTTCAACCTGGGTGAAGTCGCCTAGACGCGGCGATCAATTCCTGTTCGGGTCAGAACGCGGTGGCGGTTTGCCTATCTGGAACGCGACTTTCTCAGTTGGTTGACCGCGCATGGTGCGGAGGCCATTGTAACTGGCCCGGCTGACGTCGGTGTGGTAATGCAGTTAGAGGTGCGTGAACTGCTCACGCCTGCAAACCTATGGGAGGAAGTCGAGGCCAGTGTGACCCGGACTCATGCGGCAGGCACAATTGATGCGAAGGCACCTAGCTTTGAGGACTCAGGCATCGGCCGATGCATAGTATGCATTCCAATATGTCGCGCCCGCTCGAAGCAGCTTGCTTATCAGCTGATCTCAACAGGGAATTCGGGGTCATGTAAGGAAGCGAAAGCAACATATTTGTTACGTCTGTGTTAAAAACATTTAATTTGACAATTTTAGATTCTAGCGTTTACTTATCTTTTATAATTAAATAACAAATAAATTAATCATAGAGATCAAGATCGCTCTTCAGTTTGAATGCTCCGCTCTTTCCATCAATGATTATGGGAGACAGCATGTTTACAGGTGAGTATCGTTGCTTCGCGGATGGAGCATGGTTGTTTGCGTTACCTGCCCCTGTCCGAGCAGTGTTCCCGCCAAGTGCAGAGGAGGCTAGCAGGAGTGTAGTGTTGCTCAAATCGCTCGAGCGCTGTGTCTGGATGTACCGAACGCAAGATTGGGAGGCCAAGCTGCACGCCCTGCGGCAACAACTCGATGATCAGCAAAGTCGGTTGCTTATGCATTACTTGGTTGCGCAATCCGTACTGTCGGCTGTCGATGCCCATGGAAAGCTCGCCATTCCACTGCCGCTTATGGAGTACGCTGATATTAAGGATGAAGTTGTCATCATCGGACTCTACGATCGGCTAGAGTTATGGAGTCCGATCCATTGGGAAGAGTACCTCTTACGCCTCGAAGATCAGCATACACTTGTCTTGGAGAAGATCGTAGGACTCCTGTAAGATAGCCACTGTTGCAGCTTTAGGAGGATATCCCCACCGACGATCAAGACATCCCCGCGGCTCGCTATACCTTCGCACACAGGAGTGCTATCATAACTCCCCCCATTTTGACTGCACTTGGACGATTCATCCCTTGCAGGGACGATTTCCTGGAAATGAGGCAGGCTGCCTATAAACGGCCGGCGTTGAGTACTGCCCCCCGTGGGAGATCACTCCGTCATAGCCTCTAGCCGCCAAAGCTCAATCGCCAAGTGCCACCGCACACAGGATCAATCCCGCGAGATCAACCTCTCATAGCATATTTTACCTTGATTTAACCACGCCTTCTCCATCCTGCAATCCAGAGCTGGCACATTCCGCCCAGGACGAGCCGATACCAGACACCTCGTTCTAAACCACATGGCACACAGCTATGAAGACTCTAGGGGAAAACCTCATCGCAGCACATTTGCAGGAGGTGGCGTATGGCTAAGGGCTGCGGCGAGGGCTGGCGAGCCCTCAACTGGTCGCGACTGTCTTGTGGCCGATAACAGGGCTGATAGGACACTGGCTACTGTGCGAAACTGCTCAATTCGTGGAGCATCGACGGCTTCTTCTGATCCACCTCTACTCCACACTCCGTTCGCAACCGCACCGGTCCACAACTGTGACGCAGGTGTCTATACACCAAAGAGGAAAGGTCGCACGATGAGACGAATCTTCTTACTGAGCGCGATTGGGATGATCGTGTCGGTGGGCGTATGGTCGCCTCCAGCCCTTGCCGGAGAAGCCAAGGAGAAGCCTGTCATCGAGCAGATTCTGGATATCTTGTTGCAGCGTGGCCAGATCACCCCGGAAGAGTATCGCTCACTTGCAAGAGAAGGTAAAGCAGGAGCAAGCCGCTGGGGTAAAGGAACCGGCTGCAGCAGTGCTGGCTGGGATCGAGAAGGGCAGACCCTTTCTCAAGTCGGCCGATGACAACTTTCGGATCGAGTTTGGCGGCCGTCTCCAGTCCGATTTCGACGCCGCCGAGAATGGTACCAGGACGCTCACGGGGCAATTCCTCGGCAGTCAATTTCTCATCCGTCGAGCCCGTATTGACGTGGATGCCGTATTTTACAAGTGGATCAGGGCGAAGATCCAAGCAGAGCTGACAGAGGGGGTCAGCCTGAAGGACGCCTATATAGACCTGGCGTTTATGCCTGAGTTGCGTCTCCGGGCTGGGCAGTTTCATGTGCCGTTCAGCTTGGAGGAGTTGAACATCCGACAATTTCATCGACTTCATCGAGCGTTCCATGGTCAACGACCTTGGCCCCGACGCGGGATCGAGGCGTAAAGATTTATGGCGACCTAGACCTCGGGACGGGATCATCAGTTATCACCTGGGCGGTTTCAACGGCACCGGCGAGGATACATCTGACAACAATGGCGACAAGGATCTGGCCTTCCGGCTCGAGTATTCGCCGTTCCGAACCTCCAAATCGTTCTGGCTAAAAGGGTTGCAATTCGCTGGCAACGTCACCTGGGGTAACGAAAGACAGCTCGACCAGTCCAGCGGGACAAACCATCGCTCGCACGACCAACCGTTTTACCTTCTTCGCCTCCCAAACCGCGTGGCGAGCGCCTACGCTACGGTGGCGACTTCGCCTGGTTGGTCGGCCCGGCGAGCTTGAAGTTCGAGTACGACGTGCAGACCAACGAGCGGAACGGGCTAGGCCCCAGCTGGTTCTAACCTGGACGATGTGACGGCGACGGGCTGGTATGTGTCCAGCACCTGGGTGGTGACGGGTGAAGATAAGCAACGCTCGGGAAATGTCATTCCCCGTAGGCCGTTCATCCCCTTCTCGGATCAGAGTGGCCTCGGAGCTGTCGAGGTGGGTCTCCGCTGGGCCGAGCTCTCCTTCGACTCGGATAGTCCGGTCAATTTGTTCAGTTCAAGTCTCTCCCCAGTCAATATCCCGGGGGGAGGCACAACGGCCACAAACGGTGCCCAGAGCCTCACGGTAGGTGCTCAATTGGTATTTCAATGAGTGGACTCGGGCGATGTTGAACTGGAATTACTACTGGTATGACAATCCTCTTGGGACACCGTTCAGCTGTCAACTGGGGTCATGCTCGGCCGCACAGCTGCGTAGCGCCGATAAAGAATCGTGGGAAATCCTCTCGCGGCTACAGATTTGGTTCTAAGCAGAGGCACTGCCTCAAGCCTCAGAGGGGCCGTCAATGTGTTTCATGCGGCCCCTCCTCCACCAATACCCGCCTGGTACGCCCCACCACATGTCTGTCAAGCAGCATAGCCACCGACCTGGTCTCTTCCCCGGATAACATCACCTCTAACGCTTAGTACAGCTCGTCATGATTAACTACCCAATTATCAGGCCGCTAGCGCAGGGCCTCGGCCATGACTTTGGTCACGGACTTCGTGGACCAGTTGAACGGATGGGCCTGCTGATTCCATTCCTGGATGAACTGGTCCAGCTTCGCACGTAGATGGTCTTTGGAGTCAAAATCAACGATGCGCAAGCGTTTGCGTTGGAGGATACTGAACCACTGTTCCACTTGATTCATCCATGAACAATGCACAGGCGTAAAGTGCACGACAAAGCGTGGATGATCGGCGAACCACTTCCTGACGTCTTTGCCATGATGTGTACTGACATTGTCGCACACGAGATGAATCGTACGGATATGCGTCGTCAACTCCGCGATCTACCGCTTCCAGAAAGGCGATGCATTCCTGCTGCCGCTTCCGTTCATAACAGTGCCCATAGACCTTGCCTCAACGGGTATCAAAGGCCGCAACCAGGTTGAGAGCACCGCCCGCCGGTATGCATGCTCATGCCGGTTGGGCAGGTTCTGGGGTTGTGCGGGGCGCGTCGACGGCCAGCCGCGGGCGCGGCTGCAGCGACGTCTTGTCATCGATGGACAGGACTGGAGTGTCCGCGAATCGCCTCCACGGATT
>CAWBLH010000004.1:0-599619 GCA_963789655.1 uncultured Actinomycetes bacterium | reverse complement strand
GAGTCGCAGCAATAGGGGGTCAGGCTTCAGCCTGACCTCGAGGTTCGGTCGAGACGCTGCAACCGAGGTCAGGCTGAAGCCTGACCCCAGATTCGATTTAGCCGCGCTTTACCGCGGCCTTGCCGTCCTCTAAGCGCGCTGCCGTCAAGTGTGGCAAGCGACCGCACCAGGGACGGTCGAGACCAGGAGGTATGAGATGTTCGGTTCCACCCACACCATCCGCCGCCTCACCGGATTGGCAGTCGTGGCAGGCGCGTTTGCCGCTTCGCTCCCGTCGCGCAGGCCGACTCCGGCTTCCAGGGCGAGCACGACGCAGTCGACCCGGTCAGCCGTCGATCGAGCCAGCAGTTTCCGACGTTCGACGGTCGCGAATGGGCGCGGCTCGAGGCATCCGTACGCAGGCAGCCGCGTTCGAGACGCTCAGCTGTCCGCGACGTTCGACGGTCGCGAGTCCGCGGCTCGGCACGCGCCGGATGTCATCGAGCGCGCGGCGTTCCAGGGCGAGCACGACGCGGTCGACCGGTGTCGGCACTCAGCGGCTCAGCGTCGCGTCACGACGGGCGCGAGTCGGGCTACCGCGCCCGACTCATCGAGCTGAACGCGAGCTTGCCGGATCTGAGCGGCGATGCCCGACGTCCTCGAGCGGACGATCGCGGCCGGGCAGCTTCAGTACACGTACCAGCCGACGACGCTCGAACGGCTTCGACTGGAACGACTTCGGCATCGGTGCCGGAGCGGGCATCGGGCTCATGCTGCTCCTGCTGGGGATCGGAGCGGGCGTGTGGACGATGCGCCACGGCCAGAGGCAGGTTTCGAGCATCTAGGCCTCCTGGGCGGACGATGCACGACGCGGGCGGGCCGTCAGGCCCGCCCGCTCCGCGTGTGGCGGCTCATCGCACGCAGTCGTCCAGACGTCGTGTGTGGGCGACGGCGACCACGTTGCCCTTGGCCTCGTGCAGGCGGATCGCCGCCTCGATCGCCGAAGCGGACTCTTCCGGCCGTCCCGCGAGAGCCAGCACCTCGGCAAGGTCGGTGAGCGCGTTGGCGTGGGAGTGGAGGAAGTCGCTCGCCTCGGCGTACTCGACCGCTTCTCGCGCGAGCTTCTCGGCCGCCTCGAAGTCGCCGCGATGCGCCAGGACCTTCGCCCGCACCCCGCGCCAGACGATGTGGGAGTGGACGTCGTTCGGACGACTCGATCGCTCCGCCTCGCGTGACAGCTCGTCGGCCTCGTCGTACCGCCCCTGCTCGTACGTCGCCTGAGCGAGCATCGTCGAGACGGAACAGAAGTGACTCTGCTCGCCGAGGCCCTTCAGGCCTTCGTACACCGGTCGCAGATTTCGCTCGGCGGACACAGGATCGCTCAGCCACGCCAGCTTGAAGGCGAGCAAGACCGGAAAGAGCCAGGCCGTCTGGTCCATCTGCTCCGCGATCTGGCGCGCTCCGGCGACGAGCTGCTCGGCCTCCGACGGTACGTCCCTGGATTCCCACCATGTAGGCCAGGGCGCCGGTGAGGATGAGCTCCATCCCCGGATCGCCTGCCGAGCTGGTCCAGCAACCGCCGGCAGATCGCAGCCCCCTCGGCTCCCGTTGCGGGCCCCAGGACGAGCGCGATTCCGAGCCATTCGACGATCTCCTGCTGCTCGAAGCGGTCTCCGCTCTGCCGCGCGAACGTCAGCCCTGTCTCCGCTGCCTCTGCGCTCAACCGTCCATTTCGCGCCAGGTAGTGGGACTGACTGATGAGCCGCCACGCTCGAGCGAGCCCGAGCTGGTCTCGCTCGTTCTCGAACACCGAGATCGCGTCCTCGGCGACCTGGATCAGCTCCTCGGCCGTGACGTCGGATTCGTGAAGGAAGAGTCTCAGGAACCCGCGCTGCACGAGAGCGTGCGCTCTCAGTCGTGGATCTCCCGACGCGATCGCCTCCTGCAGGATCGCGTCCGCCCAGCCCAGGTCGGCGGCACCCTGGATCGCGCGGACGTTCGGGATGAGATCGACCCGCAGGGGATCGTCGTTCGGGAGAAGCGCGGTCGCTCGTGACATCAGATTCATCGCGGCAGGCGCGTCCAGGCGGGCGAATGCGCGTTTCCCGGCCGCACCCAACCGCTCGGCGGCGCGACGTCCGACTGCTCGCGCCTCGTCGTCGACGTCTCCGAGCTCGGCGCGGAAGCGGTACGCCTGCTCGAGGTGGTACCCGAGGATCTCGTCGTACTCGGCTCCCCGCTCGCCCGCCTTCTCCTCGAGCCACTCCGCGTGGCGCTTCATGGAGGACGGCGCGCACCGACTTCGGAATCGACTCGTACGCCGCGTCGCGAATGAGCAGGTGTCGAAATCGGTAGGCGTCCTCGCCGGCGAACACCGGCCGGTCCGGGCGGATCAGCTCCTTGCGGACGAGCGCACCGAGCTCGGCCGGAACGAGCGAGCGGCGGTCAGCGCTCGTGAGCCTCTCGATCGATCCTCGATGGAAGACCTGGCCCTCGACCGCGGCGCGCTCGAGGGTGAAGCGCTCGCCGTCGCTCAGCTGATCGAGCCGTGCGGCGAGGAGCGCGTGAATCGTCGGCGGAACGGGAACCGTGGCGACGTCTCCGACGACCGCCCAGCGCCCGTTCTCGCGCCACGAGCAGGCCCTCGTCGATCAACATCGAGAGCATCTCCTCGACGAAGAGCGGATTGCCCTCCGCAGCGTCGGCGATTCGCCTCTCGAGTCGGTCTCGCGTGCTCGTCGTCTGCCGACGAGATTCGAGACCAGCTCCATGCACTCGGCGTCCGAGAGTGGCTCGAGGAGGACGGTCGTGGCATTCAACTTGCCACCCGCCCAGCGGGGACGAACCTCGAGCAGCTCCGGCCGCGCCATGCACAGGAGGAGCAGCGATGGCGCTCCGCGCGACCAGTCCGCGAGATGCTCGACGAGATCGAGAAAGGTCGTCTCGGCCCAATGGATGTCGTCGAACACGACCACGAGCGGGCGCCGGCGTCCTACCGCCTCGAGGAACCTGCGCACCGCGTCGAAGCCTTCCTCGGCGCCGGTGCTTCCCTCGGCGATCCCGCTGAGCTCCGACACGCGCTGTGCGACCAGCTCAGGCTCGGGAGCGTCGCCCATGAGCTCCACGAGTCGTGCGCGGCTCTCCTCGCCGCTAGCGGTGTCGTCCAGCTCGGCCACGTCCCTGATCGCCTCGAGCAACGGCCAGAACGTGATCCCGTCTCCGTACGGAAGACAACGGCCGCGAGCGATGGATGCGCTTGCAGCGATGTCCCCGAGAAAGTCGTGGACGAGCCTCGACTTTCCGACGCCGGCCGTCCCGAGGACCGTGAACAGCTGGCACGAGCCGTCGGCGACCGCCTGCTCGAACGCGTCGTGCAAGCGCCGCGCTCGCGGTCGCGACCGACCATCGGCGAGACGAAAGCGACTACGCACGCGCTCGGCGCGCGGTGGACCTGCGCGTCGCGTCGTCGAGCGCCGTCTCTCCCGGTTCGTGCCTCGAGAGCGAGTCGAGCCGACGTCGTCAGCGGCTCGCCGGTCGCGCGAAGCTGGCGTCCGCTCGAAGTCTCCGCCGGTGTACACCGGGCCGGTGCTCACTCCGATTCGGACCGTGAGTGCGGGCGCCGCCCTCGCCGTCCGCCAGCCGTCGCTGAATCTCCTCGGCCGCACGCGCGGCGCGAACGGGATCGTCCTCGTGGACGACCGGGACGCCGAAGATGGCGGTGACCGCGTCGCCCGTCGTCGTCTCGATCGTGCCTCCGTGGGCCTCGACCGCGCTCGTGACCTCGCCGAACGCACGGGTCAGGACGCCGTCGCAGGACCTCGGGGTCGAGCTCGTCCCCGTGCTCGGCCGCAACGTCGAGATGCACGTGCAGGACGGTGACCGTCTTCCGCTCCGCGCGCGCGTCCTGCCTCGGTTCGGAGGCGAGAGAGGGCTCGGTCCGTTCCGGCTGCGACGAGCGGCGCCCGCTTCCTTCGCCGTCTCGGGATCGAGCGCAGGATCCTGGCGCAGGATCGCCTGCTCGAGCTCGCGCAGCTCGCGCGACGGGTCGATCCCGAGCTCGTCGACGAGCGCGCGGCGCGCGTCCTGGTAGGCCTCGAGCGCTTCCGCCTGGCGTCCCGAGCGGTAGAGCGCGAGCATCAGCTGTCCGCGCAGACGCTCGCGGAGCGGATGCTCGCGAACGAGCGCCTCCAGCTCGCCGACGAGCGCGGCGTGGCGGCCCGTGGCGAGGTCGGCGTCGATTCGGTCCTCGAGGCACGCGAGGCGCAGATCCTCGAGACGTTCGATCTCGTGGTGCGCGAACCGCTCGTAGGCGAAATCGGCAAGCGGCGGCCCGCGCCAGAGGGCGAGCGCCTCGGCGAGCTCACCCTCGTCGAGAAGGCGCTGAAAGCGCGCCAGATCGAGCTCGTCCGGCTCGACCCGAAGCCGATAGCCCGGCGCTTGCGTAGACGATCCGCTCCTTGCCGAGCGCCTTGCGGAGCTGAGAGACGTAGACCTGGAGCGCCTTTCTGCCCGTCTCGGGGGCGTCCTCGTCCCACAGCGCGTCGATCAACCGGTCGGTGGAGACGACCTCGTTCGCGTGCAGAAGCAGGATGGCGAGGAGCGCGCGCTGCTTGGCGCCGCCGAGCTCGAGCTGCCGCCCGTTCTCGAGCACCTCCAGAGGACCGAGAATCCTGAATTCCATGCCGTCTTTCCTCTTCGCGACCCTATCCCGTGACGACGTGTTTGACTACGCCGCGTGCCGCCGCCGTTTCGCATCGGGGTCATGCAGCTCACGATGGAGCCGCTCGAGGAGATGCTCGAGTCGGCGCGGGTCATGGACGAGGCGGGGATGGACACGATCTGGCTCGCCGAGGCGTACCCGTGGTGGCGGAAGCACGGGATGGAGGCGCGCTCGTCCACGGTGGTGTCGGCGCTGATGGCGCGCGAGACGGAGCGGCTGACGATCGGCTGGGGAATCATCTCGCCGTTCACGCGGCACCCGGTGCAGGTGGCGATGGACGCGCGGGTCGTGCAGGAGGCGGCGGGGCCGGGTCGGTTCCTGCTCGGCTTCGGGACCTCGAAGATCTTCCTCAACAACATCAAGGCGCAGACGACGAAGACGCTCGGGCCGATGCGCGACGCGGTCGCGATCGTGCGCGGCGTGCTCGGCGGCGACGCGTTCGAGTACGACGGAGACACCTGGAGCGCCTCCGTGCCCGCGCCTCGCAGAAGGACGCTCACACGCCTCGGGAGGTGCCGCCCGTCTACGTCGCGGCGACGGCGCCGAAGATGCAGGCGCTCTCAGGTGAGATCGCGGACGGGTGTCTGACACCGTCGATCACGACGCCTGCGTTCGTCCGCTACACGCGCGAGAACGTGAAGGCCGACATCGACATCGGCTGCACGGTCGTCGCCTCGATCCACGACTCCGACCGCGACGCGGGCCGCGACGGAGCGCGCGAGATCGCCGCCATGTACCTCGCGAACAAGTTCCAGAACATCCAGGGCTCCGCCGACACGCTGCTCGAGCTCGCGGAGATCGACGCAGGAGGAGCTCGCGCCGGTCGCCGAGGCGATGGAGCAGGGCGGGCGGCTCGCGGCGAAGGCGAAGGTGACCGACTAGATCCTCGACCGCTGCAAGCCGATCGCGGGAACGCCGTCCGACTGCATCGAGGCGATCGAGGAGTACCGCGACGCCGGCTGCACGCACGTGATGCTCGAGCTCTGGGGCGAGACCGCCGGCACGAGCAGATCCGCCTCTTCGGCGAGAAGGTTCTCCCGCGCTTCCGATGATCGACGAGCGTCGTCTGGTCGAGCTCGCGATCCGGCTGGTCTCGACGCCGTCCTTCACCGGCTCCGAGCAGGCGGCTGCGGAGGTGGTCCGCGGACGTCTTCGAGGAGCTCGGGCTCGGCGTGCAGTGGCAGCAGGTCGAGGACGGGCGGGCGAACGTGGTCGGCACCTGGGCTGGAGCCGGCGGCGGGCCGACGCTCATGTTCAACGGGCATCTCGACACGTCGTACTCCGGGCGGGAGCCGTGGCTGCAGGGGATCCCGGGCTTTCAGCCGGAGGGCTTCGAGCGCGACGGGCGGATCTACGGGCTCGGGATCTCGAACATGAAGGGCGCGCTCGCCTGCTACGTCGAGGCGGTGCGCTCGCTGATCGAGGACGGCGTGCGGCTGAAGGGCGACGTCCTGATCGCCGCGGTCGCCGGTGAGATCGAGAAGACGCAGCAGGGCGACGCCCAGGGGGCGGAGTTCCGGGGATACGCAGCCGGCTCGCGGTACCTGGTGGGGCACGGCGGCGCCGCGGACATGTGCATCCTCGGCGAGCCGACCGAGAACAAGCTCGTGCTCGCGCACTTCGGCTCGCTCTGGCTGCGCCTCTCGACGCACGGCCCGTTCGTCCACACGGCCTTCAGCGAGGGGCGGCGCGGCGAGAACTCGATCGTGAAGATGCACCCGGTGCTCACGGCGGTGCTCGAGTGGCTCCCGTCCTGGGAGGAGGAGATGTCGTACGGGGACGTGCGTGGCGTCGCGAACGTGGGCTCGATCGAGGGCGGCTTCGGCTGGCGCGCGTCGCGGACGCCGCACCGCACCGATCTCTTCCTCGACCTGCGCGTGCCGCCGACGTGCGCGATGGCGGAGGCGCGGAGGAAGGCGCTCGAGTTCGCGCGGTCGCTCGACGGCGTCGAGGCGGAGGTGTACGTCACGGCTCCCGGGGCGGAGATCGACGAAGGTCATCCGCTCGTCGCTGCGCTCGAAGAGGCGCATGCGGAGGTTTTCGGCGCTCGCGCCGGAGCGGGACGTGACGCGCTGGTTCTCGGACGCCTCCGTGCTGACGCGGTACGGCATCGCGACGGTCAACTACGGGACGTCGAGCGGCCTTCCCGACGCGGAGCTGGGGGAGAACCTCGAGATCGACGGGCTCGTGAAGACCGCCGATGTCTATGCGCGTGCGGCGATGAAGTGTCTGCGGAGTCGTGGAGTGAATCGGAGCGAGTTCCGCGAGCTCATGGAGCGCCTGGCGCGCGGGTGGTCGACGCAGGACACGGACCTCGCGCTCTCGTGCTTCGCACCGGACGCCGTGTACATGGAGCCGCCGGACGTGCAGCTCTACGTCGGGCACGATCAGCTTCGGCCGTACTTCGCGGCCCTCACGCCGGGGACGTCATGCGGTTCCACGTGCTCGCGTTCGACGAGGAGGCGCAGGTCGGAGCGGGGGAGTACGCGTTCGGCTCGGAAGGCGAGGCGAGCGCCGATCACGGCGTCGCGGTCGTCGAGCTCGAGGATGGTCGCATCCGATTCTGGCGCGAGTACCAGCGGAAGGGCCTGCGCGGTCGAGGAGTTCCTCCGCGTGGACGGCAAGACGTGGCAGTGGCACATCGGGAACTACCCGTGAAGCTCGTCTCCTTCGGCGATGAGCAGCGGGTGGGCGTTCTTCGCGGACGACGAGATCGCCGTCCTCGACGTGCCCACGATGCGCGCAGTACTTCGAGCGCGGCGGTGCTGAGGAGACGGGTGAGCGCGTGTCGCTCGCCGATACGCGCTTGCGGGCTCCGATCGTCCCCAAGAAGCTGATCCACACCGCCGGCAACTTCCGGGAGCACGAGGAGGAGTCGAAGCAGGTCGGCTGGTCGCACGAGATCGCGCCGTGGATCGTCTTCTTCCAGAACGTCGACGCGATCGTCGGGCCGGACGAGCCGGTCGTGTATCCCGAGCACCTGACCGAGGAGCTCGACTACGAGCTCGAGCTCGCGGTCGTGATCAAGAAGGCGGGGAAGTGGTTCTCGCCCGAAGAGGCGCCTGACTACATCGGCGGCTATGTGATCTTCAACGACATCACGGCCCGCGACATCCAGCGGCGGGAGATGCGCTCCGGGCGTCTTCTCCTTCTGCAAGGCGATCGACACGTTCTGCCCGCTCGGCCCCTGGATCGTGACGCCGGACGAGATCCCCGACCCGCACGATCTGGCGATGGAGCTGCGCGTGAACGGCGAGCCGCGCCAGACCTCGCACTCCGGGCGGATGAGCGTGACGATCCCGGAGATCCTCAGCCACTACTCGGCGCTCGGGTACTCGGCCGGCGACGTGGTTTCGACCGGGCACCGTTTCCGGGGTCGCCGGGTTCTCCCCCGACGCAGCCTCGCTCTACCTGCGGCCGGGGGATGTGATGGAGGCCGAGATCGAGCGAATCGGCGTTCTTCGCAACCCGATTGTCTCCTGGGAAGAGGCTCACGGCCAGCCCGCGCCGCCGCGAGTGCGCTGGTAAGTGCGCCGAATGTGTGACATTCGCTCCACACCTGTCCCTTGCGAGACGGCGCAGCCATGTCTCTCGCGGGACGCGTCCAGGGTCTGACCCTGGTTTTTCGACCGCCTCGGGCGCGAGCGCGAGCGCGACGAGCGGACCTGCCGTGCTAGTCGGCAAGATCGAGCTCCTGCGCCGTCCCCGATGCCGTCGGCCTGCTCGCCGAGTACGCGGAGGCGTATCCGGACGTCGCCGGCGGAGGACTGGGAGCCGTACCGGGAGCTCTACCCGGAGCTGTTCGCGGGGAGCGCCTGGCGGATGCCGTGCGTGACCTACCTCGTCCGCGCCGGCGGCGTGACCGTGCTCGTCGACACCGGGGTCGGGCCGCCGGGCCTCTGGGACTGGACAGCCGAGCACGAGGGCGAGCTGCCCGAAGCGCTGGACGCCTCGGCGTCCGGCGAGACGAGATACGACATCGTCTTCCTGACTCATCTGCACATCGACCACGTCGGCTGGAACACCGATCTCGAGGGAAACGCGTTCTTCCCGCGGGCTCGCTACCTCGTCCACCGCGATGCGCTCGCGTTCGCGCGCTCGCGCGCCGGACCGGCCTCACATCCGGCGGTGCATCGAGTCGCTCGTCGACCGCTTCGAGCCCGTCGACTACGACGTCGAGATCGCTCCCGGAGTCGCGCGCGGTCCTCGCGCCCGGCCACTATCCGGGGCACATGGCGATCCGTCTCGCTCGGAGGGACAAGAGGCAGTACTGCTCGGGGACGTCGCTGCTCATCCCGCTCTGCTCGACCGGCCGGACTGGGTCTTCGCCTTCGACGAGGACGCCGCACGAGAACGCGCCGACGCGGCGCGCGCTCCTGAGCGAGGTCGTCGACCGCGACGTCCTCGCCGTGTGCGGCCACTATCCGGGCTCCGGCATCGGTCGCGTCGTCACGCGAGACGGCAGAGTCGTGTGGGAAGAGGCGGTGACGGAGCCTCGCGTCGGTGTCGGCTGCATCGTCCGGAGGCGATGGCGAAGCCTCTCTCGTCCGCCGCCGCGGCGTCGCGAAGGCACCTGGTCGTCGCCGGGCGGCGACCTCGACCTCGGCGAGGAGCCCGCGACCTGCGCCGCGCTGCGAAGCAGCCGAGGAAAGCCGCGCGCTCGCGTGACCTGGCCGCGAGACGACGAGAAGCTCGAGCGCGTACGAGCCTCGATGGACGAGCGTGGGCTCGACGCGCTCGTCGTCCGCGCGCCCGACAACGTCCTCTACCTCACGAACTTCTGGGGCGATGAAGGGCTACGACGTCTGTGTCTTTCCGCGCGAGGGCGAGCCGGTGCTCGTCTGCCTCGAGGCCAGCGCGGACGACGCAGAGCGCACGGCCTGGACATCCGACGTCGCGTCTCTTCGCCGGCTACGACCCGTCGGACCCGCGCCCGCCGCTCGCGCGCGCGCTCGACGCCGCGAGCGCGTGCGCCGCCGAGTACGGGACCGTCGGGCTCGAGCTCTCGCTCGGAACGCAGGCCTCGGACCGCATGGTCGGCGAGCCGACGACGTTCACCGCCGAGTGGTTCACGCGCGTTCGGCGACGCACAGGATGCGACACCGCTCCTCGCCGAGGCTCGTGCGCGTCAAGACCGAGCAGGAGATCGAGCGCATGCGGCTCGCGAACGACATCGCGGCCGCCGCGATGGAGCACTGCAAGCTGGTCATCGAGCCGGGCATGACCGAGGCGCAGATCGCGGCCGAGTGGGTGGGCTTCGTGCACGGCGAGGGAACCGGCTGGGAAGGGAAGGTCGACCTCGCGCTCGGCTTCTCGCTCGTCTGGTCGGGCGCCGGGGATCCAGACATTCACCGCGACGACGTCACGCCCCGTCGTCGAGGGAGAGCCGACGCTCTTCGAGATCTGGGTCTGTGCCGACGGCTACTGGTGCGACCACACGAAGAACCTCGTCGTCGGCGAGCTGACTCCCGCGTACCGTGAGCTCGAGAAGGGGCTCATGGCCGTGTACGACGGACGCGATCGACTTCGCCCGCCCGGGCGCGAGCCTCGCCGAGCTCGACCGCCGCATCCGCGCCGGGATCGACGCGCTGGGCTTCCCGGGCCAGCCGTCGCACCCGATCTGTCACGGCGTCGGTGCGCGTGCACACGAGCCGCCGTACGCGCACCAGGCCGGCGGAGGCGAGATCCGCGAGGGCATGGTTCTTGCAATCGAGCCAGGATGCTATATAGAGGGCGGCGGCGGTCTCCGCCTCGAGGACAACTTCCTGATCACGCGAGACGGCGCGGAGAAGCTCTCGCCGTTCCCCGATGGGATAGTCCAGGCATGACGCTCGACCGCTCGAAGCTCTGGACCGGCGACCTGAACGCGAAGGCGCTCGAGCCGCAGCCGCGCGTCACCGTCGGGCTCTACGACACGACGCTCCGAGACGGCGAGCAGACCGTCGGCGTCGTGCTCTCGCCGGAGGACAAGCTCGAGATCGCGCGGGCGCTCGACGCGGCGGGAGTCGACCGGATCGAGGCCGGCTTCCCGCGCGTCTCGGAGGACGACGCGCGTGCGATCTCGCTGATTCTCGAGGCCGGGCTCGAGGCCGAGGTCTGGGGCTTCTCGCGCGCGGTGCGAGCGGACGTCGAAGCGCTCGTCGAGCTCGGCGTGCGCGCGTCGGTGATCGAGAGCCCGATCTCGGACGGGAAGCTCGCCGCGCTCGGTGTCTCCCGCGAGACGATGCTGGAGCGGATTCGCGCCGCGGTCTCCTTCGCCGCAGAGGAGGGCATCCGCGTCGCGTTCTTCGGCGTCGACTCGACCCGTGCCGACCTCGAGTTCGTGCGCGCCGCCTACGAGAGCGCGGTCGAGGCCGGCGCCGCCGAGGTCGTCGTCGTCGACACGCTCGGCATCGCCACTCCCGAGGCAGCGGCGTTCCTCGTGAACGACGTCGCCGAGCGCCTCGACTACGACGTCCCGGTGCACTGGCACGGCCACGACGACTTCGGCCTCGCGACCGCCGCCGCGGTCGCCGCCGTGCAGGCGGGCGCGACCTGGGTGCACGGGACGGTGAACGGGATGGGGGAGCGCGCCGGAAACGCCGACCTCGTCGAGGTCGCGCTCGCGCTCGAGGCGCTGTACGGCATTCCGACGCGGCTCAGGCTCGAGCAGGCGCGCGAGCTCGCGCGCCTCGTCCAGGAGCGCTCGGGCACGACCCACGCGCCCTGGAAAGCGGTCACCGGAGACAACCTCTTCACGCGCGAGTCGGGCGCGGTCGCGTCTCAGTTCCACGATCCTCCGGCGATCGAGCCGTACGCATCCGACGTCGTCGGCGCGACCCGCGGCATCGTGCTCGGCAAGAAGAGCGGGCTCGACTCGATTCGCATCAAGCTCGACGAGCTCGGCCTCGAGTTCCCGGCCGAGCGCCACGCGAGCTGCTCGACGCGGTCAAGAACCGCGGGGACGAAGAAGCGCGGGCTCGTCACCGATGTCGAGTTTCGACGGCTCGTGAACCGAAAGCGTGGCCGTTCGAGTATTGACTGACATCGGACGTGACTGGATACTCGGGGCCATGGTGGGTCACGCGAAGCTGGGGAGCGTGATCGAACGAGTCTGCATCGTCGGTGCCGGAGTCATCGGAAGCCTGTTCGCGGGGCATCTCGCGCCGGTGTGCGAGGTATCGGTGCTCACCCGGACGGCGCGAGCACGCCGACGCGCTGAACCGAGACGGTCTTCGGGTGAGCGGGAAGAGCGAGCGTCGACGCGCGGGTGCTGGCATCGACCGATCCGCAGGCGCTGCCCGCTCCCGACGTCGCGATCGTCGCGACCAAGGCGACCGGTCTGCGGGGAGCGCGTGGAGACGCTCGCGGGCTCGTTCCCGGACGCGACCGATGACGACCGTCCTGAACGGTCTCGGCGCGGAGGAGATCGTGCGTGAGCACGGGGACTGGCCGATCGTCTCCGCGGTGACCTTCATGAGCGGCACGCAAGCCACTCGGACACGCACGTCGAGTACATCCTCGACACCGAGACGTGGCTCGGCCCCTACGAGGAGACGCCGTTCGAGCAGCGTCCAGGAGATCGCCGACACGATCGTCGCCTCGGGCCTCCGCGCCGAGGCGCTTCCCGACCTGCGCCCGGCGCAGTGGTCGAAGCTCATCTTCAACGCGGCCGTCAACCCGGTCGCAGCGCTGACCGGGCTCCCGCACGACCCGCACTTCGCCGCGGAGGACGAGACCGACCGACCTCGGCCACCTCGTGCATGGTCTCGTCGACGAGGGCAAGGCGGTTGCCGAAGGCCGCGGGGATCGAGCTGCACGACGATCCCTGGGAGATGAACGTGCTCGCGACGCAGCGCGGGTCGGCGCACTACCCCTCGATGCTGGAGGATGTCGACGCGCACAGGAAGACGGAGATCGAGCTCATCACCGGCTCGCTGATCCGCGAGGCGGAGCGACACGACGTCCCGGTCCCGCTGCACACGCTGCTGCACGGACTGGTGAAGGCCAAGGAAGAGTCCTGGTAGGAACTCGTCAGACAGGAGGGCGTGATGATTCGAGCAAGGAAGGCGGTCGCTGGCGCTCGCCGCCGTCGCGGCGGTCGCGACGGCAGTAGTCGCGGCGAGCTCGGCGTCGCCGCAGCAGGCGAACACGGTCACGATCGGCTGGGCGTTCGACGGCAGCGGCGCGATGGCGCCGTTCGACGGTCCGGCGCTCGCGACCGCGAGGGATCGCGTCAGACAGGTGAACCGCGGAAGTCCGGCGTGAACCTGCAGGATCACGACGTGCGACACGCAGGGCAACAAGCCGGCGACGGCCAAGGCCTGCGCGGCTCGGCTGCTCGGGCAGGGGGCCGACGTGATCTTCACGACCTGCGACGTCGACTTCGCCGCGCCGGTCGTGCAGGAGTCGATCAACGCCGGCAAGCTCACGATCGCGCCCTGCATCGGCACCGACCAGATGGGCCCGAAGCGCTTCGGGGCGAAGGGGCGCCTTGCGTTCTCCTACGGCAACGTCGCGCAGGACGAAGGCTCGGCGATGGCCGAGTACGCGTGGCGGCGCGGCTGGCGAGACGCGGCGCTCGCGACCGACACGGTGATCGTCTACTTCCGGAACGTCGTCCAGGCGTTCGAGGCCCGCTGGCGCCAGCTCGGCGGCAACATCGTCGCGGAGGAGACGTACCAGTCGCTCGGAGGCAACCCGGCGTCCTGGCAGAACGTCGCCACGCGGCTGAACGGCGAGGACGCGGACGTGATCGTCACCGTCGACGGCCGGCGCCTTCGGAGCGCAGGCTCCGATCCTGAGCGGCCTGCGGACGCTCGGCAACAACACGCCGATGCTCAACTCGTGGGCCGGAGACGGCAACTACTGGTACACGCCGAACCCGCAGGTCACGAACTACTACTACGTCACATTCGCCTCGGCGTTCGGCGACGATCCGGTCGCCGCCGTCAATGCACTCGCGAAGCGCAACAAGGCGGCGATCGCGAAGGGCGGCAGCACCGGTGGGTTCGTCACGGGCCCGGCGGCGATCGACGGGCCTCCTGACGGCGACTTCGACGCGCCGGCGGCTCGACGAACGGCGCTCGGCTCGCTGCGCAGATGGAGAAGTTCAAGAACGTGAACACGCTCTCCGGCAGAGTGAGCTTCTCGAAGAGCCTGCACACGGTGTTCGGGCGGCAGTACCGCGTGATCCGGGTGCAGAACAACGTCCCGAAGGTCGTCGGGACCGTGAAGGCGAAGGTCGTCCCGAAGATCTGACGGACGGATTGACCGAAGGCGAGAACCCGCAAGACGAGAGGCGGCCCGGAGCAGTCCTCCGGGCCGCCTCGATCTCGCGTGCCTTCGAGGGGGTGCAGGCGCTTCGCGACGTGACCCTCGAGCTGCACCGGCACGAGGTCGTCGGTCTCATCGGCCCGAACGGCGCCGGCAAGTCGACCCTCGTCAACATCATCACCGGCTTCGACCTCCCCGACTCGGGCGTCGTCGAGCTCGAGGGCCGTGACATCACGCGCTGGCGGCCGGACCGTCGCGGCCGGCAGGGTCTCGCGAGGACATTCCAGCATCAGCCGCTCGTTTCGCGCGCCTTTCCGTACGGGAGAACGTCGAGGTCTCCGCGCTCGGCGCGGGCCTTGGCTCCGCGCGCCGCGCGTCAGCGCGCCGACGTGCTGCTCGAGCAGCTCCAGCTCGACGGCGTACGCGCGCTGCGCCGGCGGGTGTTCTGGCGCACGGAGACGAGCGACGGCTCGGCGTGGCGCGTGCGCTGGCGACGGAGCCGAGATTCGTCCTCATGGACGAGCCGGCGGCCGGCCTGCCCGAGGCCGAGGTGCCCGGACTTCGCGGCCGTGATCCGCTCGGTGCGCGACGAGCACGACGCGGGAGTGCTCCTGATCGACCACAACATGGCGCTCGTGATGGACGTCTGCGATCGGATCCAGGTGCTCGATCACGGGGCGACCCTCGCCGAGGGGACGCCACGCGAGATCCGCGCGAACATCGACGTCGCGTGCGGCGTACCTCGGGGAGAGCGCCGTGCACGAGGAGGCGTCGGTGAGCGCGCTCTTCTCCAGCGTGGAGCGCATCTCGGTCGGGTACGGCGGCAGCCCGGTCGTCCGCGACCTGTCGCTCGACGTCGTCGCGGCGAGATCGTCGGGCTCATCGGGCCGAACGGCGCGGGCAAGTCGACGACCCTGCACGCGCTGATGGGCCTCGTTCCGCTCGCGAGCGAAGGTGACGTTCTGCTCGACGGGCGGTCGCTGCGGGGCCGAAGTCCGGAGGCGATCGCCCGCTCGGGAGTCGCGCTCGTCCCGGAAGGCCGCCGCCTCTTCGGCGAGCTGACCGTCGAGGAGAACCTGCAGGCTCGGGCTCGCCGGCGAGGCGCGAGGAACGGCCTGAAGAGGCGAGCCGCTCGCCGATGCCTACGAGCTGTTCCCGATGCTGGAGGAGTTCCGCGGTCGTGCGGCGGGCGTGCTCTCCGGCGGGCAGCAGCAGCAGCTCGCGATCGCCCGCGCGCTCGTCGCCGCGCCGAGCGTTCTCCTCCTGGACGAGCCGTCGCTCGGGCTCGCGCCGACGATGGTCGATCTCGTCTTCTCGACGCTCGCCACGATCCGCGACCGCGGGCTTGCGATCCTCCTCGTCGAGCAGCGCGCGCAGCGCACGGTCGCTCTCGCCGACCGGACGCACGTCCTCGCGAACGGCGAGCTTCGCCTGACGCTGACGCCGACGGACGCGTCCGACACCGACCGCATGGTCGCTGCCTACCTGTCATGAGCGTGCTCGCGAGCGGTCTCTCGCGACTTCCTCGGCGACGCCGTCGATCTTCAGGTCCAGGTCGACGCGATCGGCCTCGGCGCGATCTTCGCGCTCATGGCCGTCGGCATCGGTCTCGTCTTCGGCGTCCTGCGCCTCGTGAACTTCGCGTACGGCCAGCTGATCATGGCCGGCGGGTTCGCGCTCGCGTTCGCCTTCGAGCGTGGGTGGTCCGGTTGCCGTCGGGATCGCGCTCTGCTTCGCCGTCGTCCTCGGCTGTCGCTGGCGATGGAGCGCGTCGTCTTTCGACCGCTGCGCACGCAGTCGGCGGCGGTCATGCTGATCGCGACGTTCGCGGTCGCGTTCCTGCTCCAGAGCATCGCGCTGCTCTGGTTCGGCCCGCTCGGGAAGACCGCCGCCTCGCTGGCAGAGCTCAACCGGCCCGTATCCGTCGGCGACGTCGAGATCCGGAAGATCGCGATCGTCGCCATCGTCACCGCAGCGGTGTGCCTGGCTCTGCTCGTGGCTGCTTCTCAACCGGACCTCGCTCGGTCTGCACATGCGCGCGGCGGCGATGGACTTCCAGACAGCGCGGCTGGTCGGCGTGCGCGCGAACCTCGTCAGCACCGCCGCCGTCCTCATCGCGGGCGTGCTCGCTGCGATCGTCGCCGTGCTCCTGACGGTGCAGTTCCCGACGGTGACGCCGACGTACGCGCTCCGCGAGACGATCATCGTGCTCGCAGGGGTCGTCGTCGGCGGGATGACGCGGCTGCTCTCGGCGACCCTCGGCGGCTTCGCGATCGGCTACGTCTCCGGCCTCCTCGGTGGTGCGCTGCCGACCGCGCAGAGCCAGTACCTGCCCTCGTTCGTCTTCGGGCTGGTGATCCTCGTCCTGCTCGTGAGGCCCGGCGGGCTCTTCACTCGCGGGCGACCGGCGGTGGAGCGCGTGTGAGAGCCGGTCGTGCCGCGCTCGAGTTGGCTGCCCCCGTCTCGCTCGTGATCGGCGCTGCGCTGCTCGGCGCCCTGGTCTCGCGCTCGACGGAGATCTACTTCATCAACGCGCTCGTCGCGGTGTCGATGGTCGTCGCGATGTACGTGTTCGTCGGCAACTCCGGCGTGCTCTCGTTCGGGCACATCAGCTTCGTCGCGGTCGGCGTCTGGACGGCGGGAGTGCTCTCCGTGCCCGGAGCAGGAGAAGCCGGCGTTCATGCCCTACCTGTTCGACTTCCTGCGCGACACGACCGTCGGGAACATCCCTTCGCTGCTCGCGGCCGGGCTCGTCGGCGGCGTCTTCGCGCTGCTCGTCGGACTCCCGCTGATGCGCCTCTCCGGTCTCGCCGCGGGGATCGCCACCTTCGCCGTGCTCGAGATCACCAACAACATCCTCCGCTACTACGAGAAGGTCGGGCCGGGGTTGAATACGTTCTCCTCCGTGCCGGAGACGACCGATCTCACGCAGGCCGCGCTCGGCGCGCTCGTCGTCATCGTCGCCGCGTTCGCGTACCAGCGAAGCCGCTTCGGGCGCCAGCTGCGAGCCACGCGCGAGGATCCGGCTGCCGCGCGTGCGGTCGGCGTCTCGATCTACCGCCAGCGGCTCGGCGCCTTCGCGCTGTCCGGCTTTCTCGCGGGGCTCGCCGGCGGCCTCTACGTCCACTTCCTCCCGATCAACGTCGACGCCGTGTACCTCGATCTCACGTTCATCACGCTGGCGATGCTCGTCATCGGCGGGACGACGAGCCTGTGGGGCGCGGTGGTGGGTGCGCTCGCGGTCAGCGCGCTCGACTCGGTGCTCGCGAACGCGGAGAACGGTCTCGAGCTTCTCGGCCGCACGCTCGAGGTGCCCGCGGGAACCAGGATCGTCGTCGTGAGCGCGCTGATGGCGCTCGTGCTGATCCTCCGTCCGAGCGGCCTGACGGGCGGGCGCGAGGTCTCGTTCGATCCGCTCTGGCGAAGGCTGCGGCCGTCGTGAGGGTCTGCGTCGTCGGATGCGGTGCCGTGGGGTCGCTCTTCGCGGCCAACCTCGCGCAGCTCGAGGACGTCGAGGTGTGGGCGTACGACCTCGACCGGGCGCACGTGGACGCGATCAACGCCGACGGACTGCGGCTGACCGGGTGCGGGAGACGTGGTGGGAGAGGTGCGGGCGACGACAGACGCCGCTGAGCTGCCTTCCTGCGACTTCGGAATCGTCGCGACGAAGGCGATGCACACGGACGGCGCCGTCGAGGCGACGTCTCGCGCGTTCGCGGACGGCGCGGTCGCTTCGGTGCAGAACGGCGTCGGGAAACGAGGAAGCGATCGCCCGGCACGTCCAGCGCGTGATCAGGGGCACGACGTTCCCGGCGGGGAAGATCCTGTCGCCGGGGGTCGTGCAGTGGGACGTCAAGGGCGACACGACCCTCGGCCCGTTCGAGCCGAGCCCGGCTGAGAGCGCGGAGATCGAGCGGCTCGCCGACGCCTGCACGCGCGCGGGCATGCCGACCCACGCCGTCCCCGACGCTCGCGGCGCGCAGTGGCGCAAGGTCGTCTTCAACGCCGCCACGAACCCGGTCGGCGCACTCACCGGCCTCACGCACGGGCGCGTGTGCGAGCGCCCGGACCTCCGCGCGCTCGTGAGCGCGCTCGTCGACGAGGGAAAGGCGGTCGCCGCTGCCCAGGGCATCACACTCGACGCCGATCCGGAGGAGCTGATCGACCACGCCGCCCGACCGGACGTCGCGTACGACCACAAGGCGAGCATGCTTCAGGACGTGGAGGCGAGGCGACGGACCGAGATCGACTACCTGAACGGCGGTATCGGGCGCTTCGGGCGGGAGCTCGGCGTTCCGACGCCGCTGAACGACGCACTGACCGCGTTGGTGAAGGCACTGGAGGACTCGTGGACCTAGAGCTCGAAGCGGCGCTACGCGAACATCCGCGCAGCCATGGCCGAGCACGACCTGGACGCGCTGATCGTCTCCGGGAGCGAGTACACGGGCTTCGAGGGCGCGGTGACCTATCTATCCGGGTTCCAGATCGTCCACCGCTACGCGTACGTCGTCGTCCCCGCGGAGGGCGACCCCGTCATCGTCTTCCCGAGCGAGGCCCGCTACGTCGGAGAGCACGGAACGGCGCAGATCGAGCAGGTGTTCCACGACCGGCCGGGAGAGCACATGGCCGAGCACGCGCGCGGCGCGGGCTGGAAGCGCGTGGGCGTCTTCGGGCTCGACTACGTGATGGCCGTGCGCGACGAGGTCGCGCTCGCGGCCGCCGAGCTCGAGCTCGTGCCCTTCGACGTCGAGTTCGACCTCGCCAGAGCAGTGAAGAGCGACGCCGAGCTCGAGTCGGTGCGCGACTCCGTCCGCATCAACGAGCGGGGCTTCGAGATCTTCGCTCGAGAGCTACGCGCCCGGGAAGAGCGCAGCGGAGGTCATGGCGGCCGCGGAGGAGTGGTTCATCGCCGAGGGCTGCGGGCGGCTGACCATGAACATGGTGCTCACCGGCACCGACTCGTACGCGCGGCCCGAGTTCAAGATCGCCCGGCGCGAGGAGGCGCTACCGAAGTTCCTCCTCCCGTCGCTCGAGGTCGCGGGGCCAGGGATGCACTGGGTCGAGATCTCGCGCGCGATCGCCGCCGAGGATGCCGAGCTCTCGCACGACACCGAGCAGATGGCGGAGGCGTACGTCGAGTACGCCGAGGCGGCGAAGACGGCAATGAGACCCGGGCGCGACGTGTCACGACGTCCACCGCGCCGTGTCGGCCGGGTTCATCGACCGCGGCTACCACCTCGGCCACGTCACCGGCCACTCGATCGGGATGACGATGATCGAGTTCCCGAAGATCGGCGAGGGAGTCGAGAGCGAGCTCGCCGAGAACATGGTCTTCTCCATGCATCCCCACGCGATCGCGGCGAACGGCGAGGACTGCCTGTACATGCAGGAGACCTGGCTCGTGACCGCGGAAGGCGGCGTTCCTCTCTCCAGCCTTCCGATGCAGGTCTTCCGCGCCGTAGCTGGCTAGAATCTCGCGGGTGAGCTGGCCGTGGCTCGTCGTGCTCGCCCTCGCGGCCGCACTCGTCGTCGCGGTCGAGTTGCCGCGCCTCGGAAAGCGGTTCGGCGCAGACGCGCGTCGAGAGCGCGACCGAGCCAGACGCAAGAAGAGCTTCCGCGTCGTGACCGGTGACGAAGAGAGCGACGAGTTCATCAAGAGCGTCCAGCGCGACCTCGACGCGCTGCCCACGATCGAGGAGCGCGATCGAAAGACGTAGGGGCGAGGCATGCCTCGCCCTGGGCCGGGCATGCCCGGCCCCTACGACTATCGAATCGTGAACGTCGCCGTCAGCGTGCGGGTGTTCGGGAGGATCCGAGCGACGTTCTCGGTGTTCTTCGTCTCCTGGTGGTCGGAGACGCGGAGTCGCAGCCGATGCCGGCCAGGTGACAGGCCGGCGGTCGAGATCCGGATCACGCCGCGACGGTACGTCGCCTCGATGCCGGCGCCGTCGAGCGCGGCCCGGATCGATTGCCGGTAGATGCCCGATCCGGCGTCAGTTGCGGCAACCCGCAGCGGATCGCCGCGCCCTCACTGCCCTCGTGCGTAGTCGCAGCGTGGGCGGCGTGACGTCGTCGATCCAGAAGCGGAAGGTGAAGCGGCCGGCTCCGCGCGCGGGTGGCACTGTCGAAGACGACCGCGTACTCGCCCGCGAGCGGTGACAGCGCCCCCGCGACGAGCACGGGCCGCTGAAAGCCGTCGAGGTACGGGTTGTGGTGCACCGGGAGACCTGCGTACCCGGTGAGCCGGTTCTCGTCGAGGCCGGCAACGACGCGCGGCTCCACACGGCTTCCCTGTGGTTGACCGGTAACGACGACCCCGAAGTTCTTCGCCGGGCGCGTGAGACGAACGCGGTAGACGGCTTCCGGCCCTCGCACGAACGTCGTCACGCCAAGCCCTCCCGGATCGTCCGGATAGCGGTATCGCGTGACGAGGGCAGGCTTCCCCGCAGTGGTGCCTCGGTGCACCCCGGCACGCTGCAGGACAAGCGGTCGGTGACGCGCGAGCGCCGGCACCGTGACACGTCCCCAGTACGGAATTCGGCGTTCGGCGCCGCCGCGCCTGAGCACGATGTAGCCGGACACGTCGCCCTGCCGCGCGGCAGCCGAGACGGTCACGTCGTAGACGAGGTCGCCCGGCACGTCGACCGTTCCGTTGACCGAGAAGCTCACACCTCCCGGCAGGACACCTTCCCGCGTAACCGTCCAGGTGCCGGCACCACCTCCCGCGTCGGTCAGGACGACCGCGTCGGTCTTGATCTGGCGACGGGAAAGCAGGCCGAGCGAGATGCTCGGAAGATGGGCGAACACGAGCGGGCGGTCGGCCTTCGCCAATGCAACCACGCCTCCGCCCTGGAAGGTCGGAGCCGCGACGCGATCGTTCGCCGCGACGGCGTCCGTCCCCGACTGCACGAGCGCGGACTTGATCTGTCCGGGCGCCCACTCCGGGTGCCGCTGCACGAGAAGGGCCGCCGCCCCCGCGACGTGCGGCGAGGCCATGCTCGTCCCGGACAGCGAGGACCAGCCCTCAGGCACGGAGGAGAGCACGTCCACCCCCGGCGCCGCGACGTCGGGCTTCAGTCGCCCGGACATCGTCGTCGGCCCCACCGACGAGAAGCTCGGCATGCGTGCCCGTGGCGGGTGATCCGCTCACCTCCACCGCACCGACCGTGATCGCGCTCAGGGAGTTCGCGGGCGAAGAGATCGAGCCGGCGCCGAGGTCGTTGAAGTCGTTCCCGGCGGCCACGACCGGGACGACACCGGCGGCAGCCGCCGCGTCGAGTGCGAGTGCGACGACGTCCCGCCGCGGCTCGATCTCCGGCTCGCCGATCGAGAGGTTGAGCACGTCCATGCCATCTCGCACGGCGGCCTCGATCGCGGCGACGATCTCCGGGGCGTTCCCATTCGGGCTCAGGCCCGAGCTCGTCTCCACGAGCGCCTTGTAATTGCCGATGAACGCCCGCGGGGCGACACCGGAAACGGTCTGGCCGTTGGCGGGAGTGCGCGCATTCCCCGCAGCGATCCCGGCGACGTGGGTGCCGTGCGTCGAGTTGTCCCCGTCGAAAGCCAGCTTCGCGTTCCCGTTTCTCACCCCAGGCGGAGGAAACGCGCGGGCGACGATGACCTTCGCGTTCGTGAAGCGCGGCTGGCCCTTCGGGAAGCCTGCGGGCATCGTGTAGCCACTCGGATCGAAGAAGGGATGCGAGTGATCGACACCGGTGTCGATCACGCCGATCTTGACTCCCTGGCCAGCGGTGTCGAGGCTCTGGCCCCACAGCCCTGGTGCGCCGA
Organism: uncultured Actinomycetes bacterium; assembly: GCA_963789655.1. Classification (GTDB taxonomy): domain Bacteria; phylum Actinomycetota; class Thermoleophilia; order Gaiellales; family Gaiellaceae; genus GMQP-bins7. Next base: position 577,877 of record CAWBLH010000004.1, on the reverse strand, counting down.
TCTGCTGCGGGCTCCTGTCGAGCTGTGGCGTGTAGCGAGCCGAGTCGAAGACGTCCTGCACTCCAGGGAGGTCGCGAAGCCGCGGAAGCTGCTCGCTGGGGAGCACGACCGCAAAGCCGTTCGCCACGAGCCGATACCGCCAGCGGACGCGTGCGTCGGGAAGGCTGCTCGAGAGCTCGAGTCGGAACGCCCGCTGCTCCGCGGCGATGCGAGCCTCCGTTCCTGGGGCATGGGCGAGCGCAGGCGAGGTGAGCGCGACGACGACCTCGGACCGGCCGACCTTGCAACAGTCTGTTGCAAGGTCCGGCCGCGGCGCGCGCTCGACGGCGCCGAGCGCCAGGACGGCAAGGATCAGCGCAAGAAGCGAGCCGAGTCGTGTCATCGAAGGATGAGACGAGCCGAAGCTAGAATCGGTAGGCCGCGCGGATGTGGCGGAATTGGTAGACGCGCACGGTTCAGGTCCGTGTGCCCGTAAGGGCGTGGAGGTTCAAGTCCTCTCATCCGCATCAATTGTGCGTGCGCTGCGTCAGGAAAGCGCGGCGAGCACGTCGTCGGCGTGCGTCTCCGGCTTCACGCGACGCAGGATCTTCGCGACGTTGCCCTCCTGGTCGATGACGAAGGTCGAACGCTCGACGCCCATGTACTTCTTGCCCGCGAAGCTCTTCTGCACCCATGTGCCGTAGGCCTCCGCCACGGCGTGATCCTCGTCCGCAAGGAGGGTGAACGGGAGCTCGTACTTGTCCCGGAATTTCTCGTGCTTCGCGGCGCTGTCGGGGCTCACGCCGAGGACGACGGCTCCGCGCCGCTCGAACTCGCTCCACGCGTCGCGGATCCCGCGCGCCTGCTTCGTGCAGCCGGGCGTGTCGTCCCTGGGATAGAAGTAGAGGACGACGGGCTTCCCGCGGAGGGACTCGAGCGAGACCTGCTCGCCGGAGTCCGACGTGAGGGTGAAATCGGGAGCCGGCCTGCCTTCCTCGACCACGCCTGCCTCGGTCATGACGGCAGCCATCCCTCCTGGTACGCCGTCCGCTCCTCTGGCCCGAATTGGGCGTAGGCCTCGTCCGGACTCGACGTCTCCTTCGAGCACGGTCGCACCGTGCTTTGATGCCACGTCGTTCACCGCGTATACGACCTCGAACCCGCCCGCTCGGCTGCCGGCCATGACGATCACGCACGGCCCGTCACCGGCGCCGACGAAGGTGTGCTTCGTCCACGGCGGGCAGTGGACGAAGTCCCAGGCCTTCAAGTGGCGCTCCTCACCTTCGATCACGAGCACGCACTCGCCCGAGACGACGAGGAAGTCCTCCTGGCCCCGCTCGCCGTGGTACAGGCCGCGTTGACCAGGCGAGAGAATCTGGATGCGGAAGCCGAGGTCGGCCCACTCCTGCCGCCCTTCGAAGTCCGTGTCCTGCCCGCGCTCCTCGCTTCGAATCCACGACACGTCGCGCGCGTTGAGCACGAACCAGCCCTCGCTCTCGGCGACGAGCCCGAGCTCCGTCTTTCCCAGCTGTGCCTCGGGAACGCTCGGACTGTCCCTTCTCGATCATGTTCGTGTCTCCTAGCTAGGCTCCGCGCCGATGGTAACCGTGCACGTCGCCCTCGCTTTCGCGGTGCTGATCGTGTGCGTCGGCGCTGCCGTGTACGGGTTCGTCGCGTACCGCCGCGGGAGCGCCGGGACGACCGTCGCGCATGCGCTCGCGCTCGCTCAGACCGCTCTCATCGCGCAGGCGGCGGTCGGCCTGCTCCTGCTCTCGGACGGTCGACGTGCTCCAGACCGGCTGCACTATGCGTACGGGGCGATCGCGCTCGGCGTCGTGCTCTCCCCGTGGTTCTACGCCCCGACGGAGGGACCGAAGCGGCTTCTCTGGTTCGCGGGCACGACCCTGCTCGCGGGGGCACTCGCCGTGCGGGCGTTGATGACGGGCTGATGAGAAAGCTCTGGGATCGCATCCCGCGGCTCGCCCGAGGCCTCGGGATCGTCGCACTCATCGCCGTCGTGGTCGTCGTGCTGCAGCTCGAGCCCGTCCTGGCCGCGATCGGGGGAATCCTCCAGATCGCGTTCTTCCTCGCCGTCGCGTTCTTTCTCTTCCTCCTCTGGCGAGAGCGGAGGGGAGACCTGGAAGCGTGGTCGGACCGGAACCGCCAGCTCTTCTACGCGGCAATCATCCTCGCCGTCGTCACCGTCGGGCTCGCGATTGGCTTCGGGTTCCCGGGGAGCCGAGATGCGCTCGCGCTCGTCCTCGCGTTGGCTGCATGCGTGTATGCGGTGGTCCGCATCTGGCGGCTCGAGCACCGGTATTGACGAGGGCGAGGCAAGCCTCGCCCCTACCGCAGAGAGAACGGTCGGCTCGGGAAGCGGGTCGGGTGCCCGGGGTTGACCGGGTGCACGAGGCGCAGGGTGTAGCGGTACTGGCCGGGCGCGAGCCGACGCGTGCCGAGGTCGATCTGGGCGAGCTCTCCGACCTCGAGCCGCCCGCGTTTCTCGAGCTTCGTCGAGTGGGTCGAGGCGCGCTCGACACGAGCGACATAGGAGCAGTCGAGGTTGCAGCGGAGGCTCATGCGGAACACGCCGCGCCTTGCCGCGAACGGCGTGCCGAAGCGAAGGAAGGTCGGGCGGACGATGAGCTGGACTCCGGGGCAGCGCACGATCGAGCCGCCCGTCGTTCGATCGAGGGCCTCCGTGACGCGTGACAGGCTGCTCTTCGCCGTCCCGTCCACGTAGTGCACACCCGACTGCCAGCCGGCCCGCGCACGTTCGTCGCGGGAGAGAAAGATCAGCATCCCCTCGACGGTTGGCTGGCAGAACGCCAGAGCGAGCGCCTGCCTGTAGTACGCCGCCTGCGTCGCCTCGGTCACTGGCCGGGTCACGGCCGGCTCGTCCCCGGTGTAGAGGGCGGCCTTGCCATCCGGGATCTGCGACTCGACGCCGAACTCGGCGTACAGGATCGGAAGTGCCGAACCGGGCTGCGCCGTGCCGTCGAACGCCTGCGCAAGGAGCGCGACGAGCTTGTCGTAGTCGCCCATCCCGATGCTGGTGGTGTTGGGGTGCGCGGTCGCCGGCGGCTGGCTCGAGTTGTCCCCGTACGGATGGATGACAAATGCGTCCATGACGGGCTGCTCACGCCCGCTCGCGCGATACGCGACCCCGAGGTCCTGGATGAACTTGGTCGGTGAGTGCGTCGGGCGGATGCCACCCGGCCGGTCGCTGCCCCGCGGTGAGACCGCGCCTCCGTAGACGCGTACGCTCGGCGACACGGCTTTCAGGGCGTCGTAGGTTCTCTCGAGGAGCTGCAAGTAGGCGGCTGCAGACACGCTCGAGCCGTCGGGGCCGAACTGAGGAAGCCAGAAGCGGTTCAGGTTCGGCTCATTGCAGACGATCACGTGCCGCACTTCCGGTACCTCTCGTACGAGAGCGGCTGCGTAGGCCGCGAACTCGCCACGTGCCTCGTCGGTCAGCGGAGTCGTCCTCGATCCGGGATGCATGACGGTGGCGTAGACCCGAACCCCGTTTCGCTCGGCAGCTTCCGCGACGTTCTCGAGAACGCCGAGCTCCGCCTCGGTCGGCCGCGTCTGTCCCGGCTGCCAGAGGCTCGTCACGCGCACCGCGCGGAAGCCCGCAGCGCGAAAGAGAGCCATGCGGGTTTCGGCTTCGACGGCTGACGAGACGCGGACGTCGTCCTCGACGGCGCCGACGACCAGGCCCGGCCCCGCCTCGGCCAGGCCGGGCGCGATCAGCGCGAGCACGGCTCCGAGCGCCGTCAGGAGCGCCTTACGCATAGGGATACGCTAGCGACGGAATGCGTGAAAACCTTGAAGGCACCCTCGCAGCGCTTCCGCGCAAGCCTGGCGTCTACGTCTTTCGCGATGAGCAGGGCGATCCGCTCTACGTCGGGAAGGCGAAGTCGCTGCGCTCCCGCGTGCGCAGCTACTTCCAGCGCGGCAACGGCCGCGCCACGATCGCGCAGCTCGCGGACCGGATCGCGGACGTCGAGGTGATCGTCACCCGCAACGAGGCGGAAGCGCTCCATCTCGAGCAGAACCTCGTCAAGCGCTACCGCCCGCCGTTCAACATCCGGCTTCGGGACGACAAGTCGTTCCCGTACATCGCGGTGACGCTCACGGACGAGTTCCCTCGGGTCATGTTCACTCGGGAGCGGCACCGGCGCGGCACCGTGTACTTCGGGCCCTACGCCAACGCGAAGAAGGTGCGCGAGACCCTCGACGTGCTGAATCGCGTCTTCAAGTTCCGCCCCTGCGAGGGGCCGCGTCCCGGTCGCCACTCCGGGATCCCGTGCCTCGACTTCCACATCGACCGCTGCTTCGCGCCGTGCGTGAAGGAGATCTCCGCGGAGGCCTACGGAGAGGTCATCGAAGGCGTCATCGGCTTCCTCTCGGGCGACACGCTGCCGATCCAGCGCGAGCTCGAGTCACGCATGCAGGAGGCGGCGGACGAGGAGCGCTTCGAGGAGGCAGCGAGATATCGAAACCGCCTCTTCGCGATCAGGCACCTGGCGGAGCGCCAGGCGACGGAAAAGCGGGCCGTCGGAACCGTCGATGTCATCGGCCTGGCGGTCGAGGGAGACACGGCGACGGTGCAGATCTTCCCGCTCAGGGACGGGAAGATGATCGACCGCTACGGCTTCCACCTCGAGAACGTCCTCGACCAGGACGAGCTCTCGGTGCTCGAGGCGTTCGTCGTCGAGTACTACGGCGCGGCGCCCAGCATTCCGCCGCAGGTGCTCGTTCCGGTGGGAACGAAAGACACGGGGGCGATCGCCGAGTTCCTCTCAGAGCGCCGCGGCTCGCGGGTCGAGGTGCGCGCTCCGGAGCGAGGAGAGCGGCGGCGTCTCGTCGAGCTTGCAGCGGAAAACGCTCGTCTTGCGCTCGAGTCGGACGCGGCGAGCCGCGAGGCGGAGCGCATGCGCCGTGTCACTGCCCTCGAGGACCTCCGCGAGTGCCTCAACCTCGAGAGCCTTCCGCTGCGGATCGAGTGCTTCGACGTCTCCAACATCCAGGGGGAGTCGATCGTCGCGTCGATGGTCGTCTTCGCGGACGGGCGCCCGAAGAACGCGCACTACCGGACGTTCGCGATGCGCGGGCTCGAGGGGCAGGACGACGTCGGAGCGATTCGTGAGGTGATCTCGCGGCGCTTCGCCCGCGCGCGGGACGACGAGCCGGACGAGAGCTTCTCGCGGACGCCGAATCTCGTCGTCGTCGACGGAGGTCGCGGCCAGCTCGCGGCCGCGCTGGCGGCGATGGAGGAGCTCGATCTCCCGCGGGTCGCGGTGATCTCACTTGCGAAGCGCGAGGAAGAGGTGTTCGTTCCGGGCACCGCAGCGCCGATCCGGCTCGATCGACACGGTGCCGCACTTCAGCTCCTCCAGCGAATCCGGGACGAGGCTCATCGCGTCGCGCTGCGTTACCACCGGCAGAAGCGGGGGACGAAGTCGATGGAGACGATCTTCGAGGGGCTACCGGGTGTGGGGCCTGTGCGCCGCCGCGCGATCCTGCGCCACTTCGGTTCGGCCGAGCGCTTTCTCGAGGCGTCGCAGGAGGAGCTCGAAGGCGTCCCCGGTTTGCCGCAGAAGACGGCTCGCGCGCTCTACGCCCAGCTGCACAAGGCCGGCCCCTCGTAAGCCTCATATGGCTGAGTTGCAAACTCCTCGCCTCATGCTCAGGCAGTGGCGCGAAGACGATCTGCAGCCGTTCGCTGCGCTGAACGCCGACCCGGAGGTGATGCTCCACTTTCCGTCGCGTCTCACGCGCGCGCAGAGCGACGCGCTCGCGGAACGCGAGCGGCTACGGATCTCGGAGCGCGGATGGGGGCTCTGGGCCGCTGAGCGGGTGTCGGACACGGCATTCCTCGGCTTCATCGGGCTCGCCGAGCATCGCTTCGACGGTCACTTCACGCCGGCCGTCGAAGTCGGCTGGCGCCTTGCGCGTGAGTACTGGGGGAACGGGTACGCGACCGAGGGCGGCCGCGCGGCGATCGCGTTCGGCTTCGACGAGCTCGCCCTCGACGAGATCGTCTCCTTCACGACCGTCGGGAACGCCCGCTCGATACGAGTGATGGAGCGCCTCGGCATGACACATGACGCAGCCGACGATTTCGAGCACCCGGCCCTCCCACACGGCGATCCATTGCGGCCGCACGTGCTGTACCGCCTGCATCGTTAGGGCGCGCGTGCGTCCTTGGCGCTCTTCATGACGCCTCGAAAGTCGAAGGTTCGGAGTGTGAGCACGATCGCGGTGAACCCGGCGACGATGTTCGTCCCCAGGAGTATCAGCCGCATTCCGACGCTGAACGCCAGCAGCTGGGCCCCCGGCACGGCGCCGCCGAAGACGTAGAGCAGGAACGCCTGCTCGGTCCCGAGGCCACCCGGGGTGAGTGGCAGGAGCGTGGCGAGACTCGACGACACCTGCACGAGCAGAACGTTCTGGATCGACTGCGGGATGTCGAAGGCGTCGAGCATGAACCAGACCGTGACGAGGCGGAGGCTCCAGTCCGCCGCCTGCCAGATCGCGACCGATCCGAAGTACGCCGGGGGATCGCGCACGACCGCGAACGCCTGCTTGACCCGGTCCCAGAAGTCGACGACGTGTCCGTGGATCCAGACTGCGAGGATCGCGAGCGTGATCAGGATCGCGGCGAGGATGAGCTCGGCCGCGAGCGGCCGGTCGAGCAGCCAGGCGAAGTCGAAGCTTCGGAGGTTGGGGAGCTCGCCGATTCCGGGCAGCTCGTCCAGCGTGACCGCGGCCCAGATGAGCAGAGCCGAGGCGGCCGCGATGTCGAAGATCGAGAGGACGAGCGTGCTCGAGATGACCGTCGTGTACGTGGAGTCCTTGATCGCCCTGTGCGCCAGGACCACCCGCACCGCGTCGCCGGCGCGCACCGGGATGATCGCGTTGATCCCGATTCCGGAGAGGTAGGCGGCGTAGATCGAGCGGCGCGGGACTTCGCGGTCCGGGTAGGCGGCGACGAGGACGTTCCGCCACGCCTGGCTCGTCGAGAAGAGGCGTGCGAGCTGGCAGAGAACGGCGATGAGCGCCGGGAAAACGTCGATCGCCGCTAGCTGGTCGAGGAAGGCATCGACCCCGTCGAGGATCCGGGTCATGCCCTGCGATTCGCCTTAGTTAGGTTTGTCGCCGTCTGACCCTAAGAACGGGTAGCGGTAGTCCGTGGCGGAGACGAACGTCTCCTTGATCGTGCGTGGTGAGACCCAGCGGATGAGGTTCCACATCGAGCCGGCCTTGTCGTTCGTCCCGCTCGCGCGAGAGCCGCCGAACGGCTGCTGGCCGACGACTGCGCCGGTCGGCTTGTCGTTGACGTAGAAGTTGCCGGCGGCATAGCGGAGCGCGTCCTGTGCCTCGTCGATGGCCGCCCGCTCCGTGGCGAAGACGGCTCCGGTCAGCCCGTACGGCGCCGTCTCGTCCACGAGCTCGAGGGTGTCGCCCCAGCGCTTCTCGTCGTAGACGTACGTCGTGACGATCGGGCCGAAGAGCTCGTCACGCAGCAGGCGGAAGCTCTTGTCGTCAGTCGCGATCACGGTCGGAGAGACGAAGTACCCCTCCGAGTCGTCCGTGGAACCTCCGGCGACGATCTCCGCGCCTGCCGAGCGGGCCTCCTCGATCGCCTGCGCGTGCGTCTTGAACGCGCCCGAGTCGATCACCGCGCCCATGAAGTTCTCGAAGTCGGAGACGTCTCCCATCTTGATCGAGCCGACGTCCTCGACCAGGCGCTCCTTCACCTCCGGCCACAGGTTCGAGGGGACGTACAGGCGCGAGGACGCCGAGCACTTCTGACCCTGGTACTCGAAGGAGCCGCGGACGACCGCAGTTGCGACAGCGTCTGCATCAGCGGAGGGGTGGGCGAGGATGAAGTCCTTCCCGCCCGTCTCGCCGACGATGCGCGGATAGTTGCGGTACGAGCCGACGTTCTTGCCCACCGTCGCCCACATGCCGTTGAAGACCTCGGTCGAGCCGGTGAAGTGGATCCCGGCGAGCTCGTCGCTGGCGAGTGCCGCCTTTCCGATGTCCGCGCCGGATCCGTAGACGAGGTTGATGACGCCGTCTGGCAACCCGGCTGCCTGAAACAGCCGCATGACGTAGTACGCAGAGACGGCTGCCGTCGAGGCCGGCTTCCACACGACCGTGTTGCCCATCAGCGCGGGCGAGGACGAGAGGTTGCCACCGATCGCGGTGAAGTTGAAAGGGCTGACCGCGAAGACGAAGCCCTCGAGCGGCCGGTACTCCATTCTGTTCCAGACGCCCGTAGATGAATACGGCTGCTCCGAGTAGATGCGCGTCAGGTACTCGACGTTGTAGCGCCAGAAGTCGATCAGCTCGCACGCTGCGTCGATCTCCGCCTGGTGCGCGGTCTTCGACTGGTTGAGCATCGTCGCGGCGTTCAGGGTCGAGCGCCATGGGCCGGAGAGCAGCTCCGCGGCGCGGAGGAACACCGCCGCACGCTCGTGCCAGGGCGTGCGCGACCAGTCGGCGTGTGCGGCGCGGGCGGCGTCGATCGCCTGCTGCACGTGCTCGGGGCCGCCCTTGCTCACATCGGCCAGGACATGGCTCTTGCGGTGCGGCATGACCGACTCGAAGGTCTCTGCGGCGGACACGTCCTTGCCGCCGATGACGAGCGGGATCGAGAGGCGCTCGCTCTCCATCTCCCGGAGGCGGTTCTTCAGCTCCTCCCGCTCGGGTGAGCCCGGCGCGTAGGACTTGATCGGTTCGTTGACGGGCGGAGGCGGAGTGAAGATGCCGTGGGCGCTCATGCCAGGATTCTACGAACGATGGGATCGCGAGCGGAATGGACCGAGTACGCCGTTCCCGGATGGGGAGTGGGGGAGCTGTGGACCCGCGACGACGTCGTGCTCGCCCACGAGTTCCGGTTCGGTGGCGACCCCCAGAACTCGAGTACCCCAAGTTCGTCGGAGCTCGTCCAACGCCTGACTGCGTTCCTCGCCGGCGAGGAGGTCTCGCTCGCCGACGTCTCGCTCGACCTCGACTGGACGACGCCGTTCCAGCGCTCCGTCGCCGAGAATCTGCGCGCACTTCCTCGCGGCGAGGTCGTGAGCTACGGAGAGCTGGCGGCGCTCGCCGGGTACCCGGGAGCGGCGCGCGCCGTCGGAAGCTTCTGCGCGGAGAACCGCTTCATGTTCTTCGTCCCGTGTCACCGAGTCGTCGGCGCGACGGGCATCGGCGGCTACGGCTCCGCGGGAGTCGGCGTCAAGCGACGCCTACTCGCGCTCGAAGGACGTCGAGCTGTGACCTCCGAGGACGTCAGGGAAGAGCTCGCCCGGATCGCTCCTACTCGGGAATGCGACCGGCTGGCCGAGCTGTCTGCGCTCTTCCACTCGGCGGGCAGTCTCCACTTGCGAGGGAAGGGCGAGTGGGCGCTGCATCTCGACCTTGCGAGCGGGGCGGCTGCCCGACGTGCCTTCAGCCTGCTGCGCGACGTGGAAATCCGCTCAGAGATACGCACGTACCGGCGTCGCGCGTTCGACAAAGCGACCCGCTACCAGCTCCACGTCGCCGGTTCCGACGAGACACTCCGCGTGCTGGTGTCAGCCGGTGTGCTCGATCGCCGACACCGGCCGCTCGAACAGCCACCGCGTCGCGTTGTCGCTCGCGCTTGCTGTCGCGCGGCATACGTTCGCGGCGCATTCCTCGGCGGAGGCTCGCTCTCGACCGGGCGCTCGCCACATCTCGAGCTCAGAACGGCCACGACAGGTTCGGCAGAGCTCCTTCGGGAGGTCGCGGCGGCCGCGGACGTGCAGTTGACAGTCGCCGAGCGCCCTACGCACTCGGTCGCCTACGCCAAGAGCTGGGACGCGATCGAGTCCGTCCTCGCCCTTGCAGGTGCGAGCGAGGCCGTCCTCGCACTCGAGGAGCGCGCCGTGGTGGCTGCCACGAGCGGGCATGCGAACCGGCGGGCGAACGCCGACCACGCGAATCTCGTCCGCACGAGTCGCGCGGCTGAGCGTCAGCTCGAGGCGGTTCGCACGCTTCTCTCGGCCGGGGATGTCGACCGCCTCGCGATGCCCTTGCAGGAGGCAGCAGAGCTCCGCCTCCGCCATCCGACGGAGTCGCTCCGCGAGCTTGCAGCGCGCACCGACCCACCGGCGACGAAGGCGGCGATGCAGCGTCGTCTCAGCCGGCTCGAGGAGCTCGCCGGCGGAGTTCGCGAGAACGTGCCTCGTTAGACTCGACCCGCGAGAGACGCCACGAGACCGGAGGGGAGCACATGGGCATTCGCGTCGGCATCAACGGGTTCGGCCGTATCGGGCGGAACTTCTTCCGCGCGCAGCACGAGCGTGAGTCGGACCTCGAGATCGTCGCGCTGAACGACCTCGGCGACGCCAAGACGATGGCGCACCTGCTGAGCTACGACTCGAACCTCGGGCCGTTCCCGGGCGAAGTCGAGCTCGCCGACGGTGTCCTCAAGGCAGCCGGCGAGGAGGTCAAGATCCTGTCCGAGCGCGACCCGGGAGCCCTGCCGTGGGCCGACCTCGGAGTAGACGTCGTCGTCGAGTCGACGGGGTTCTTCACCGATCGCGAGGGCGCCCAGAAGCACCTGGACGCCGGAGCGAAGAAGGTCGTCATCTCGGCCCCCGCGACCGACCCGGATCTCACGGTCGTCCTCGGCGTCAACGACGACGCCTACGACGCCGACTCGCACCACATCGTCTCGAACGCGTCCTGCACGACGAACTGTGTCGCGCCACTCGCCAAGGTGCTGCACGAGCTCGGCGAGATTCAGAGCGGCTTCATGACGACGATTCACGCGTACACGAACGATCAGGTGATCCTCGACTTCCCGCACAAAGACCTTCGCCGGGCACGTGCGGCCGCGATCAACCTGATCCCGACCTCGACCGGCGCTGCAAAGGCAATCGGCCTCGTCCTTCCCGACCTTCAGGGGAAGGTCGACGGGATCTCGGTCCGCGCGCCAGTCGCCACGGGCTCGCTCACCGATCTCGTCGTCACGCTCGGGCGGGACACGACCGTCGAAGAGGTCAACGACGCCTTCCGCGCTGCCGCGGACAGCGGTCCGCTCGAGGAGTTCCTGCACTACACCGAGGACCCGATCGTCTCGACGGACATCAACGGCAATCCCTACTCGTGCATCTTCGACAGCGAGCTCACGATGGTGCAGGGAAGCACGGTCAAGGTGTTCGGGTGGTACGACAACGAGTGGGGCTACAGCTGCCGGCTCGTCGACCTGATCGGGAAGCTGCTCCCGTGAGGCAGAGCTCGGTTCAGGATGATCGCCCGTCGCGAGGCGGATGCTGGACGCCGTGAGGCAAGGACGCAGGGAGCGTCCATATTGGTGAACATGGGCGCGACTGAGGACGCAGCATCGCGGCGTCCAGGGCCGCATCGCGACATGGCCGTTCATCCTGAACCGAGCTCCACGCCTCGCTCCGTCCGCGAAGCGGACGTCGCGGGCAAGAGCGTTCTCGTCCGATCCGACCTCAACGTGCCGCTCGAGAACGGGGAGGTCGCAGACGACACGCGGATCCAGGCCTCTCTGCTCACGCTGCGGCACCTGCTCGACACCGGCGCGCGCGAGGTCGTCGTGTGCTCGCATCTCGGGCGTCCCAAGGGCCCCGACCCCGAGTTCGAGATCGCCCCGGTCGCGGCGCGCTTGCGCGAGCTGCTCCCTGACGACCGCCTCCAAGTCCTCGAGAACACCCGCTTCGATCCCGGCGAGACGAAGAACGATCCCGAGACGGCCAGGAAGCTCGCCGAAGGACGGGATCTGTTCGTCCTCGACGCGTTCGGCTCCGCGCACCGCGCGCATGCGTCGACGGTCGGCGTCGCGGAGTTGCTGCCGGCGTACGCGGGCCTGCTGCTCGAGCAGGAGCTCGAGATGCTCGGCCGCCTGCTCGCCGACGTCGAGACGCCGTTCGTCCTCGTCGCCGGCGGCGCGAAGGTCGAGGACAAGCTGGGCGTTCTCCGTGAGCTCGGCCAGCGCGCCGACGCCGTGCTCGTCGGCGGGAAGATGGCCGAGGAGCTGCGCGAGGACAACCCTCTCCCGTTCGAAGCGGTCCTCCCGATCGACGTCGTCGCGGCCTCGGCGTTCGAGGAAGACGCGGAGACGAAGGTGACCCCGTTCGACGGGCTCCCAGAGGGCTGGCTCGGCCTCGACATCGGGCCCGAGACACGCGAGCGGTTCGCGACGGAGATCCGCGGTGCGCGCACCGTGTTCTGGAACGGGCCGATGGGAGTGTTCGAGTGGACGCCGTTCGCCGACGGGACGAAGGCCGTGGCCGAGGCCGTGGCAGACGTCGAGGGCTACACCGTCGTCGGCGGGGGCGATTCGGTGCGGGCGGTGCAGGAGCTCGGGCTCGGCGAGCAGATCTCGTGGGTTTCGACCGGCGGCGGCGCCTCGCTCGAGCTGCTCGAGGGCAAGGAGCTTCCGGGCGTGGCCGCGATTCCCGAGGCGTAGGGGCGAGGCTTGCCTCGCCCAATGTGCCGATAGCAGGCGACGGCGAGGCAAGCCTCGCCCTACAGGGTCAAACCCTCCACGTTCCGCGCGAAGAACTCGCGGATCATCCCGATCTGTCGCACGCGCTCGTCGACATCGAAGGATCCGTGCCCGGTCTCGAAGACGTAGACCTCGTGCGGATGACCCCGCGCCGCCAGGCTCTCCACGTACCGCATCGCCTGCCGGTACGGGCAGCGGCTGTCGTTCCTGCCGATGACGAACAGCACCGGCGCGCGGACTTCGTCTGCGAAGTTGATCGGGTTGCGGTCGCGCATCAGCTCAGGGACGTCCTTCGGCTCCGCGCCGCCCAGAAGCGCTCGGTCGTACGCCTGCAACAGAGGCGAGAGCTCCTCGTATCCGTCCTCGTAGTCACCAACGGGGACTCCGGCCATCCCGCAGCTCCAGAGCTCCGGGTGCTTGCCGAGCTCGAGGAGTGTGACGTAGCCACCCCAGGACCAGCCGCCCACCGCAGCACGCTTCGGATCGGCGATGCCGCGCTCGACGAGATCTTGCAGCCCCGCGTTCACGTCCTCGAGCTCCGGCCCGCCGATGTTGCCGATCAGCGTGTCTCGCCACTCCCGGCCGTAGCCCGTCGAGCCCCGGTAGTTGACGAGCGCGACCGCGAACCCGGCGTCGACGTACGCCTGAACCTCGGGCTGCCAGCGGTCCACGTCGAGCGAGGTCGGACCGCCGTGCACGAACATCAGCACCGGGAACGGCCCGCCCCGGTCGTCAGGTGTGACGAAGAACCCGTGGACGCTCTGCCCGTGCGGATTCTCGAAGTTCCACGACTGGTACGGGCGCCCTGCCGGTGCCTGCCCGTCACCCACGGACAGGATCTCCGCTCCCGTGTCGTCGAGGATCAACCGCTGCCGATGACCCTGTTCATGGAGCAGCCAGACCCTCCCGTCGGGCCGGACACGTGCTTTCCAGACGAATCCCGGCTCGCCGGCGATGGGCTCTAAGGCGCCGCCCGCCAGCTCGTACCTGTAGAGGCGGTCACGACCTTCGAAGCGGTTCACGAGGAGCAGAGCGGAGGCGTCCGGCCACCAGTCCGCGACGAAGACGGCTCCCTCGAGGTCGAGCTCGAGATCGCGCCGCTCGCCGCTCGAGAGATCCCAGATCCCCGGCCGCTCGTCCCCGCCACGCTCGTGCTCGAACGCCAGCCGCGCATCGCCCTCGACCGGCGACCAGCACTTCGCGATCAGCGACATGCCTTCGTCGAGCTGGTTGCCGACCGTGTCTCCCGAGCGCGGGTCGATCACTTTGAGTGCGGGATGGATCAGGTCGCCGTGCTCGGCGTGCTCGAGGCAGAGCAGTGATCCGTCCGCGGAGAGGGCTCCACGCAGGAAGCCCGCCTCGTCGACGCTCCCGAGACGCACGGATTCGCTCGAGCGGTAGATCTCGCGCGCGGGCTCTTCGTCCAGAGCGACGTAGACGGCAAACCCCTCGCGGCTGCTGAGGCCCGCGGCGACGATGTCCGGTGCCTGTGCGAGCCCTTCGCTCCAGCCGTGCGGGATGCCCTCGAGTAGGGGGCGGCTCTCGCCTCCCGCGAACGGCTGCACGAACCAGCGACCCGACTCGTCGCCGCTCTCGTCCTGGAACCAGACGACCCCCTCGCCGTCGAGCGTCGGTGTCCCGTCGACGACGCCCACGGGGTGATCGGTGACTTGCCGGCGCTCGCCTGTCGCGACATCCCACGTGTGGACCTGCCAGACGCCGGACTCGTTGGATGCATACACCGCACGATCCGGCGCAAGCGGTGACCACTCGGGCAGGAACGAGACCGGCGCGCGGAAGCGCTGCTCCCACAGTTCCGTCGTCTGGGTCGTCGAGGCCATCGAGCGGAGGCTACTAAGATCGCCGCCGTGCTGATCGCCGGCAACTGGAAGATGTTCAAGGGCGCGCACCAGGCCCGCGAGTTCGCCGCTCAGATCCGACGTCTCAGCGACCGGTCGGAGAGCGTCGACGTCGTCGTCTGCCCGCCGTTCGTGTCCCTCGAGGCGACGATCCAGGGGCTCGGCGCCGAGAGCAGCATCGCGGTCTACGCCCAGAACGTGCACTGGGAGCTCGAGGGCCCCTTCACGGGCGAGGTGTCGGCGTCGATGCTGCTCGAGCTCGGGGTGAAGGGAACGCTCGTCGGCCACTCGGAGCGCCGCCAGCTCTTCGGAGAGACAGACGAGGCCGTGGGATTCCGTGCCAAAGCGGCGCTCGAGGCCGGCCTGGCTGTGATCGCGTGCGTGGGGGAGACGGAGGCCGAGCGCGACGCCGAGGTCACCGAGGAAGTGCTCGTGCGCCAGCTCTCGACTCTGCCCCGGCACGAGCGGCTCCTGATCGCGTACGAGCCCGTGTGGGCGATCGGGACCGGCCGCACCGCGTCGGCGGAGCTTGCACAGGACGCGCACGCATTCATCAAGTCCGTGCACGCGACGCAGGTGCTGTACGGGGGGTCGGTCAACGCCGAGAACGCGCGGGGGCTCCTGGCGCAACCCGATGTCGACGGCGCGCTGGTCGGGGGTGCCTCCCTCGACGCGCAGTCGTTCGAAGCGATCTGCCTCGCGGCCGCCGATGTCGTCGCCGCGGCGTGACGCAGCTCGTCGCGCTCGTCATCCTCGACGGCTGGGGGCTTGCTCCGCCGGGACCCGGAAACGCGGTCGAGCTCGCGGACACGCCAGTCTTCGACAGGATCTGGAACCAGTTCCCACACACCACGCTGAAGGCGTCCGGGGAGGCCGTCGGGCTGCCGCCCGGCCAGATGGGAAACTCCGAGGTCGGGCACCTCACCATCGGATCGGGTCGCGTGCTGTTCCAGGACCTGATGCGCGTGAACGCCGCGATCGAGGACGGCTCGCTCTTCACGAACGACACTCTGCGCGGAGCGTTCCGGAGAGCAAGAGAGCGGGGCGGGAGCGTCCATCTCCTCGGGCTCGTCTCGTACGGAGGAGTGCATTCGCACATCGACCACCTGCGTGCCCTCCTCGATCTGTCGGGGCGCCAGGACATGGGCTCGAGGACCTGGATCCACGCGTTCACCGACGGGCGCGACGTCTCACCTCGTTCTGCCGCGACCGACCTCGCCGAGCTTCCTCGCGACCGGATCGCGACGGTGTGCGGGCGCTACTACGCGATGGATCGCGACAACCGCTGGGAAAGGACAGATCGCGCATATCGCGCGATCTGCCTGGGTGAGGGTGATCCCGCACGGGATCCGGTCGACGCGGTCGAGGAGAGTTACGAACGAGGCATCACGGACGAGTTCATCGAGCCGGTCGTCCTCGAGGGGCGGCCGCGGCTCGATCCGACGACCGATACGGCGATCTTCTTCAACTTCCGGCCCGACCGCGCGCGCCAGCTCTCGCAGCGCCTGCTCGAGGCCGGTGCCGACCTCACGACGATGACGCGGTATGCCGCTGACTCTCCATGCGCCGTCGCGTTCGGAGAGCAGGTCGTCGAAGACACGCTGGCAGCAGTGCTCGCCGAGAGCGGCGCGCGTCAGCTGCACGCCGCGGAGACCGAGAAGTACGCGCACGTGACGTACTTCTTCAACGGCGGCGAGGAGCGCGAGTGGGAGGGGGAAAGCAGGATCCTCGTGCCGTCTCCGCGGGACGTCGCGAGCTACGACCTGAAGCCACAGATGTCGGCTGCCGAGGTCGCGGAGCGCCTGTGTGCCGAGATCGGGAACGGATACCGCTTCTGCGTGGTCAATTTCGCCAACCCGGACATGGTGGGGCACACCGGCTCGATTCCCGCTGTCATCGCAGCCGTGGAGGAGACGGATCGTTGCCTGGGACGCGTCCTAGCCTGCGTGGAGCAGGCAGGCGGCGTGTGTTTGGTAACCGCGGATCACGGCAATGCTGAAGTCATGCTCGAGCCCGACGGGGTGAGCCCGCACACGGCGCACACCTCGAATCCCGTCCCACTCGTCGTCTGCGACGCAGCGATCAGGTTGCGCTCGGACGGTGGGCTTTCCGACCTCGCTCCAACCGTTCTGGAGCTTCTCGGGCTTCCGGTGCCGGCCTCGATGACCGGTAAATCGCTCACAATGCGCGCTTAAGACCCGCCCACAAAGCCCTTACACCAGACCTCCTATACTCCTCACGCCATATGTCGCTCCCACAGCCCGATCTCGGAGTCCTGCGCAAGGCACAGCGCGGCGACGAGCGCGCTTTCGCGATCATCGTCAGGACGTACGAGCAGCCGGTCTTCAACTACGTCGTTCGGCTGACCGGAGACCGGAATCTCGCCGAGGATCTCACGCAAGAGGTCTTTCTGCGGGTTTTCCAGGGGCTTCCCGGATTCTCGCTCCGCTCGCGTTTCACGACCTGGCTCTTCCAGGTGACGAAGAACCGGGTGCTCGACGAGCTGCGCGCCCTCGAGCGGCGCCCGCGCGCGGTCGTCCAGCTCGAGGACATTCCGCCGCTCGAGGTGGTCGACGCTCCCGCAGAGCGCGCCGAGACCATCGACGCCGTCTGGCGCTCGGTCGAACGGCTGAATCCTGATCTGAAGATGGCGCTGCTGCTGCGCGACGTGGTCGGGCTCTCGTACACGGAGATCGCGGAGACGCTCGAGATCACGCTCGCGACCGTGAAGTGGCGGATCTACAAGGCGCGCGAGGAAGTCCAGCTCGCGCTCCACCGCGACGGCGTCGTCGTCCCGCTCCGCTCCGTCCCGGCAGCCAAGTAGCAACCGGGCCGGGGGTCTGGCTTCAGCCAGACCTCGCTTTTCGTCTGCCGCCTACGATTGCTCTGTGCCTGCCGCCGATCCTGTCTCCCGCCTTACGGACGCACTCAGCGCGATCGCGGGTACGCCGGTGGATCTCGAACGCCCAGGCGATCCCGAGCACGGCGACTACGCGACGAACGTCGCGCTCAGGCTCGCCCCCACGCAGGGCCGTCCTCCGCGCGAGATCGCCGCGGGTATCGGGACCGAGGCGCTCGAGCGCGAGCTCGTCGAGAGCGCCGAGCCCGCGGGCCCGGGATTCCTCAACCTGCGCGTCTCCGACGCCTGGCTGGTCGCAGGGTTGCTCGAGATCCTCGCGGCGGACTCCTTCTTCGGCGGCGGCACGTCGCGCAACGCCGAGCGGGTCCAGATCGAGATGGTCTCCGCCAATCCCACGGGGCCGCTGACCGTCGCAGTGGCGCGCAATGCCGCCTACGGCGACTCGGTCGCGCGGCTGCTCTCCTTCTCCGGCCACGACGTCGAGCGCGAGTACTACTACAACGACGCGGGGACGCAGATGGAGCGGTTTCACGCCTCCGTCGAGGCGGCGCGGCGCGGGGAGGAGCCACCCGAGGACGGGTACCAAGGCGACTACATCATCGAGCTCGCCCGTTCAGTGGGCGACCCCGTGCCGGCGATGCTGGAGCAGATCGAGGCGACGCTCGAGCGCTTCCGCGTCCACTTCGACACCTGGGTGCTCCAGAGCGACGTGGAAAACGAGATTCCGGAGTCGATCGCACTCCTCGACACGTATGAGTCGGAAGGGGCCGTGTGGGCGCGCACGAGCGCTCACGGCGATGACAAGGATCGCGTGCTCATTCGTTCGGATGGGGCTCCGAGCTACTACGCGGCCGACGCCGCCTACGTTCGCCGGAAGTACGCGAGAGGCTTCGATCGCCTCATCTACGTGCTGGGCGCCGACCACCACGGATACGTCGCCAGGCTGCAGGCGCTCGCGGAGATGCTCGGCGAGGAGCGCGACTCGCTGGAGGTCCTCATCTATCAGCTCGTCCATCTCGCCGAAGGCGGCGAGGCGAAGAAGATGTCCAAGCGGCGCGGCGACGTGGCCTTCCTCGACGACCTCCTGGACACGATCGGCGTGGACGCGGCCCGCTGGTACCTCGTCTCACGCGGCCATGACCAGACGATCGAGCTCGACGTCGACCTGGCCAAGCAACGGACCCAGAAGAACCCCGTCTACTACGTCCAGTACGCGCACGCGCGCATCGCGGGCATCCTCCGCAACGCGGGCGAGGAGCGCCTCGCGGTGGGGAACACGGCTGAGCTCGGCGCTCCGCTGGCAGTGGAGGAGCGGGAGCTCGTCAAGCGATTGCTCGAGCTCCCAGCGGTCGCAGCCGAGGCGGCCGAGCGGAGGGCGCCGCATGCGATCCCGAACTATGCAATCCGCGTGGCCGACGACTTCCATCGCTTCTACCACGAGCACCGCGTCCTCGAATCCGTGAACGAGGACTTTCGCCTTGCTCTCTGCCGTTCGACCCAGTCGGTCCTTGCACGGTGTCTCGATCTGATCGGGGTGGAAGCGCCCGATCGGATGTAATAGCCCGATGTAGGATCAGACGACGTGAGCGACGTCGATCGGTCCATTCCAGACCGGAACCTCGCGCTCGAGCTCGTCCGCGTCACGGAGTCGGCGGCCACGTTCGCAGCGCGCTGGATCGGCCGCGGCGACAAGATCGCCGCCGACCAGGCGGCAGTCGACGCGATGCGGCTCATGCTGGACACGGTGAGCATGCGCGGAGTCGTCGTCATCGGCGAGGGCGAGAAGGACGAGGCGCCGATGCTCTTCAACGGCGAGGAAGTGGGCGACGGCTCGGGCCCGGAGGTGGACGTCGCCGTCGATCCGCTCGAAGGAACCCGCCTGACCGCTCTCGGGATGCCGAACGCGATCTCGGTGATCGCGGTCGCGGAGCGGGGAGCGCTGTTCTTTCCCGGCGCGGCCCTGTACATGGACAAGATCGCCGTCGGGCCGGAGGCCGCCGACGCAATCGACATCGATGCGACCCCTACGGAGAACCTCGAGCGCGTCGCCGAGGCAAAGCACGTCGATGTCAACGACCTCACGGTGGTCGTCCTCGAGCGCGATCGCCACGACGACCTGATCGCCGAGCTCCGCGAGGCCGGGGCGCGCGTGAATCTCATCCGCGACGGAGACGTCGCGCCGGCCATTGCCGCCGCTCAAGTCGGGACGGGCGTCGATCTCCTGATGGGAGTGGGGGGAACACCGGAAGGCGTGATCTCCGCAGCCGCGATCAAGTGCCTCGGCGGCGCGATGCAGGGAAAGCTCTGGCCGCGAAACGACGACGAGCGAACGCGGCTCGTCGAAGACGGCTTCGACATCGACCGCGTGCTGACGACCGACGACCTCGTCCAGGGCGAGGACGTCTTCGTCGCCGCCACCGGGGTCACGAGCGGTGCTCTCATGCGCGGCGTGCGCGTCGTCGGAGACCACATCGAGACCGAGTCTGTCGTGATGCGCTCGCGCTCGGGCACCGTTCGGCGCATCACCGCTACGCACCCGCTGTCCAAGATCCAGAGTCTCATGAAAGGAGCGCGCTGATGGCCTCGAACGAGCTGCGCGAGACCGCCCGCGCGATCGTCGCCGACCACAAGGGAATCCTCGCGGCCGACGAGAGCACGGGAACGATCAAGAAGCGACTCGACTCGATCCAGGTCGAGTCGACCGAGGAGAACAGGCGCTTCTACCGCCAGCTCCTCTTCACCGCGCCAGGGATCGAGGACTCGATCGGCGGCGTGATCCTCTACGACGAGACGATTCGCCAGAGCTCGGACGACGGGAGCTCGCTCGCGGAAGTGCTTGCGTCGAAGGGTGTCATTCCCGGGATCAAGGTCGACACGGGAGCACACGACCACGCCGGGTTCCCAGGTGAGAAGGTGACCGAGGGGCTCGACGGCCTCCGCGCCCGGTTCGAGGAGTACCGAGGCCTCGGCGCACGGTTCGCGAAGTGGCGCGCCGTGATCACGATCGGCGACGGCATTCCAACCGACGGAAACATCCGCGCCAACGCGCACGCGCTCGCTCGCTACGCCGCGCTTTCGCAGGAGGCCGAGATCGTGCCGATCGTGGAGCCCGAGGTGCTGATGGACGCTGACAACACCCTCGAGGTGTGCTGGGAGGTCACGACGAGGACCCTGCACGAGACCTTCGACGCGCTCTACGAGGCCGGCATCGACCTCCAGGGCACGCTCCTCAAGCCGAACATGGTCATTCCCGGCAAGGGCTGCTCGGACCAGTCCAGCCCGGAGAAGATCGCGGAGGCGACGGTCGATTGCTTTCTCGGGACCGTGCCGGCGGCGATCCCCGGCATCGTGTTCCTGTCAGGTGGGCAGTCGGAGGTCCAGGCGACGGAGAACCTGAACGCGATCAACCAGATCGGCGGGCCGTGGGCGTTGTCCTTCTCGTACGGGCGCGCGCTCCAGGGATCGGCGCTCGAGGCGTGGGCGGGGGATCCCGAGAACGCGGAAGCGGCGCAGGCCGCGTTCAGTCATCGCGCGCGCATGAACTCGCTCGCCGTCCGCGGCGAGTGGAGTGCGGAGATGGAGCAGCCGGTCACGGCCTGAGAACACGCCGTGACCGAGCAGCACCCTGACGTCGTCGACAACCCGATCGAGCGGCTCGAGCTGCTCGCGGGCGACGAGGAGGCGATCGCGTCCTTCCTCGACCAGATCGACGTCACCGGCCCTCGCGACCGCGAGATGCTCGGCGAGCTCGCGCGCACGCAGACCCTCGCCGACCCCGAGCGCTTCCCGGCCGCGCACCGCCGCGCGGTCGGAGCGCTCGAGACGCTCGCACGACACGGGTACCACGGCTCCAGCGCGGCGACCCTGGCAGGACCGCTCAAGAACGTCATCCGCTGGCTGATCCAGCTCGTCGCCCGCTATGTCGTCGTCTCCCATCTGAGGCAGGCGGCGACCGACCTCCGGAACCTCTACTGGCTGCGCGAGATCGAGACCGAGCCGCTCTCGCCCGACCGGATCGAGCTCGGTCGTGCTCGCCAGGACGCGGAGGCGCTCGTCGCGATCTTCAAGCGGCGGGAGATCGGGCTCCCGTCGTTCGTCATCGGCGGGCTGCTGATCCCGGTGTTCGCGACCGGCTGGCGTCTGGCCCAGGGAGTCGCATTTCGGAACTGGTGGGTTGCGGTGATCACCGGCTTCGTCACCGTGCTCGTCGTCGTCGGAGGCTCGTGGATCATC
This sequence comes from uncultured Actinomycetes bacterium, assembly GCA_963789655.1. GTDB lineage: Bacteria > Actinomycetota > Thermoleophilia > Gaiellales > Gaiellaceae > GMQP-bins7. The sequence continues at coordinate 556,429 of CAWBLH010000004.1, read as the reverse complement.
CTGCGGGGCGCCGCGATGGCCAGTCGCCGGATCCGACTCTCGACGAGAGCGCCGCTCGAGGATCTGTGGCGCGCGGTCGGCCATTGCGGCCGGCCGCCGCGAGATCAGAGTCGCAAGTTCGCCGTGATCGCGATCTCGTTGACGGTGGGAGCGTGGGTGGTCCTGCCGGCGGCCGTCGCTATCGCGTTCACGAACTGACCGGTTCGGACGGGAAGAACGGCGCCGGGTCAGCTATCCGCGAGAGCTCAGGTGACGAGCCACCAGATGCCCGCGACCAGGAACCCCACGAACATCCAGCTTGCGAGCACCGTCGCCGCCCAGATCCCGAATACAGCGGCGCTCGAGACTTCGCGCGGGTATCCGACGCTCAGTTCGTCGCCCGTTGCCACTCTCGGCTCTTGAGAGATCGCGATGGTGGGAACATTGTCCTCGTCGCGTCGGACAGGGCCGCCTGCTCGACACGAAGCGGGGGACTCTTACAGATAATCGATTGTCGCGCGTCGAGGAGCGAAACCGTCAACCGTTACGTCGTGGAACGCTCGTCCAGATCTCGAATCGCCGATAGCGTCGGTCACGCTCGCGGCAGGTCGATCCGCATCCGAACCGTCGTTCGTTCCGGCTCGACATGCACCTCGAGGTTGGACATGAGCGCTCGCATCAGGCTCAATCCACGCCCTCGTTCGGTGTCGGCGTTCCGCGGATCCCTCCACCGCCCGTTGTTCGAGACGACGAGCAGCAGCTTGTCCTCGTCCCGAGCGCCGCGGACGGTCACGCTCCCATGTGCGTGCTCGATCGCGTTTGCCGCTGCCTCGTGTACTGCAAGCACGACGGCGTCCCGCCGATCGCCCGAAACGCCGATGTCGTCGAGCCATCCAGCCAGCTCGTGCCTGAGAGGTCGCAAGCGCGAGAGATCGGGAGGGAGTGAAGCGTGGAAGGGCTCCACAGGAGTGTTGTTGCACGTCTGCTCGAGACCGAAACGCTCGCGCTTGATGCTCGCGTTACAAGTCGGTCGTTGAACGCTAGGTTTCGGGCATGAGTACAGCACCGATCGTCCTGGTTCCCGGGTTCTGGCTCGGCGCATGGGCGTGGGACGAGGTCGCGGCGGTCCTCCGCGCGGACGGCCACGAGGTCACGGCCGTGACGCTGCCCGGTCTCGAGTCGGCCGACTCCGACCGCTCCTCGATCACGCTCGACGACCACGTCGACGCGATCTGCAAGGCGGTGGAGGAGGCTGGACGTCCGGTCGTCCTCGCCGTGCACAGCGGCGCAGGGGCGCCTGGCTATGCCGTCACCGATCGCATTCCGGAGCAGATCGCCGCGATGGTCTACGTCGACACCGGCCCTGCGAAGGGCGCGCTCGACCCCGACTTCGCCGATGCGGAGAAGCCGCTGCCCTCGGCCGAAGAGCTCGCGGAGGAGGAGAACCTCGACGGGCTCACGGAGGAGCACCTCGAGACCTTCCGGCGGCGGGCCGTGCCCCAGCCTGGCTCTGCGCTACGCGAAGCCGCCGAGCTGACGAACGACGCACGCTTCGACGTACCGAGCACGGTCATCTGCACCGGGTTCACGTCCGAGCAGTACAAGGAGGCGATGAAGGAGGGCTACTCGTTCCTCGCCGGTCTGAGCGAGCTCCGCAACGTGACCTGGGTCGACCTGCCGACGAGTCACTGGCCGATGTGGTCCCGTCCGAAGGAGCTGGCCGCGATCATCGGCGACATTGCGTCGTCCAAGAGCTGAACGGATGACGACGCAGGCCGCGATCTCGGTCGTGCCGGCGAACGACGCGTCCTGGGACGACCTGCAGACCGTCCTCGGCACGTGCGGCGATCCGTCGATGACATGAAGCGTCTAGCACGAGACTTCGGCTTGAAGCTTCTCGCGACGCGCAATCGAACGGTTACGACTCGAACCGAACCAGCCGAGCTCGGTGATCTCGTTCGGAGTCTTCACCCGCGATTGGCGTCGACGTCGCTCATACGGCTCGGGCCGCTCGGCGACGGCGGCTACTTGATCCCCGACGACTTGGACGGCATTACCGCTTGCTTTTCACCTGGCGTGAGTCGTCAGTCCGGGTTCGAAGAGGCGTGTGCGGAGCGGGGCATGTCGGTCTTCCTTGCGGACGCGTCGGTCGAGGGACCGGCGATCTCGCACGAGCGCTTCCACTTCCTGCGCAAGTTCGTCGGCGCCACGACGAACGATGAGTTCACGACGCTCGACGACTGGGTCACCGCATCGGTACCCGAGTCGGATGGGGAGTTGCTCTTGCAGATCGACGTCGAGGGCTACGAGTACGAGGTCTTCTTCTCGGCTTCCGACGCGCTACTCCGACGATTCAGGATCATGGTTGCGGAGTTCCATCGTCTCGACGAGCTATGGGATGCACGCTTCTTCGGGCTCGCCTCGCGGGTGTTCGCCAAGATTCTGCAGACGCATGTCGTCGTTCATGCGCACCCCAACAACTGCTGCGGGTCGGTTGCACGATGGGGTATCGAGATCCCGCGGATGATGGAGTTCACCTTCCTTCGATCCGATCGAGTGCGATCTTCGGAGTACGCAACGGTCTTCCCACATCCGCTGGATCGTGACAACGTCGCCATCAACCCGTCGTTGTCGCTTCCGAAGTCCTGGCACGTCGTTCTGTGAAGCGGACGATGGGACTCGAACCCACGACACCTGGCTTGGGAGGCCGTGCCGAGGGTCTAGACACGCGACGACGGACCACTACGATCGGACGCAACCATGCGGGTTCGCTGAGCCGGGCGGCCGGTGAGCCCGCATGGCATCGTAGCGAGGTTTCAGCGGGTTTGTGGCATCAGCGTGGCTCGGGTTACGCCGGGGGTCGCTCATGTCTGCGGAGCAGTTGACTTCCGCCAGCCTGGAGGGCAAAAGACTGCCCCGTGGCCAGGTCGGCTCTCAAGCTCGCCGTGGTCTGTCTCGTCGTCCTGGTTCCGCTTGGCTGCGGAGGTAGCGACGAAGAGGAGGCCGCCCAGACGAACTCCACTACCACGACTGTCGAGCAGCCAACCACGACTGTCGAGCAGCCAACCGCTCGAGCAGCCAAGGGGACGGGTGCCGGTCACGGCTGAGACGCTGGTTGGCAAGTGGAAGCAAGTCGGAACGCTCGTCGTAGTGCTGCTACGTGCAAATGGGACGTTCGGCATCGACACGAGCGGCGACTTCACGAACCCGACGGGTGCTACCGGCAGGTACACAGTGCGGAGCGGCGGCACGGTGCGCTTCACCGCTTCAGCGGGGAACTTCTGTGTTGCGGGCGACACCTGGGTGTGGAAGGGGACCATTCACGATCTCACGCGAGAGGACTACCTCTACGCGAGGTACATCAAGAGCAGTGGCGGATGCAAGCTCGAGACCGGAACCTTCACGCGAGTCGGGTAGGGCCGGGTGCCGGGTACGAGTTGGTTACGAAGTTGGTTCCGAAGTTTCAGAGAGAGCCGAGCCCGACGGCGATCTCGTAGAGCTCGCCCGGATCATGGGCACGAGCGTCTCGATGATCGAGGCGCACTACGGGGCGCTGCTCGACACGATGACACCGTGCTGGCTAATTACGAGAATTTCGCGAAGCATCGCGAATGGTTCACGCAGCGTTTGCGATGGCGGCTTGTCAAGCTCGGCCGTTTCTCTACGACGCGATCGAGAGCGAACTCGGCATCAATGCCTCTGAGCCGGCGTCCGTGCGAAAGTACGACCTAAGCGACGTGCAACCGTAGAGACCCAGCGTTTGTGGCACATGAGTGGCACGAGCCGGAGGCCGGGACGCCTGATTTGGCTCTGTGCCTAGAGCGGACGATGGGACTCGAACCCACGACACCTGGCTTGGGAAGCCGTGTGCCGTTTCGCCCGTTCTCGTCTCAGCTAGGGCGCTTGCGCCCCTCCGCGGGCGCCTGCGCACCACGGTGCGCACCATTGAGGAACTCGTCGAGCCCTGCGGCGTCCTTCGCGCCCTGCCCTTCGACGAGGTGCCGATACCGCTCGGTCATGTACGTGCCCGAGTGTCCGACGTAGTCGCCGATGCGCTCGAGCGGGACGCTTGCGGCGTGCATCAGAGAGACGTAGGTGTGTCGGCACTCGTGCAGCGTGATCGGCTCGAGGCCCGAGAACGCCCTTCGAATCGCCGCGGCCGCTGAGGTGTACGCCCAGGAAGAGGGCATGCCGTCATCTACACCGAAGACACGCCGGGGCGCGAGTTCGTCGACCAGGCGCGAGCTTCGCTCTCGGCCGACGTCGTGGCGAGCGCTACCGAGGTCGGCAGCAAGCTCACGATCGGCGAAGCGCTCGACCTGGCCAGGCTCCCTCAGACGACCGCGACGTAGACCCGGCGGCTGTACTTCAAGGCAGCCGCATCTCGGCGAGTCTGAGAGTCATGCCTTCAAGCGAATTCCCGCACGCTCGCGCACGAATGCGAACGGTTCGCGTCCAAGGTGGGCCTGAATGCTAACCGGTGCTATTTCGCTGGAAGGTGTGCACCCGGTTGTGCACTGCGGCCAAAACGCCACTGCGACCCGTGGGGGTACGCGCTCGCGATACACACCACATTTCGCTGAAATCGCGCGGCTTCGAGCAACGGCTCCGTCCTCTCACCCCCGGATACTCACACCCTGTGAGTGCCGTTCAGAACAAGGGTAGAACAACGCGACCTGGAGGTGTCACCGGTCGCAGCTTCCTACCCGGGCAGAGTGGAAATCCTGCCGGTAGACCACGAGGGCTCGCAAGACGGGTACGCGAGCTGGTTGGTGAGAGCGGAGAGGAAATTGCGTCGTTCATGCGCGAGACGATGCACGACAAGACAGCTCGCAATGCCGACCGGATCGAGGCAGCAAAGTGGCTCGCTGATAGGGGTTTTGGGAGATCCGTTCAGGGGCTCGAGATCGACGTAACGCAGGGACTCTCCCTCGACCTAACGGACTTCTCCACCGAGGATCTTGAAGCAATGATTGCGATTTGGAGAAGTACGACTCCAATGTCGCGGAACTCGTAGATGCTGGCGAGATCCCGTTCACCGTCGGCGAGAGCACAGCCCCTAGTCGCGGCCGGCGTCGATTTCGCGGAGAGTGAGGTCGCGGACCGCATTGTGGCGCCGGCGGCCTCCGATGTTTACCGTGCGGTCTCGGCGTCCGTCTCTCGGAACAACAGCGCGAGGACGAGCCACGTCAGCAGTCCGAAGACGATCGCTCCGCTCGCACCGAAGTTCGTGAACTGCTCCTTGACGTTCCTCGTGATCACGTACGAGGTCACGAGCCAGCCGAGCGCCCAGGCTGGTGGGTTCGCGACCGCCCACCAGAACGCGCCGGCGACCCGGTGTCGCGCGAGTACCAGCGCCTGCAACACGCCTACACCGACCCCGGTGACGGCGCCCATGAGTACGACGTCTCCTCGGCTGATCCCGTAGTCGACGAGCGCCGCGCCGGCGGTCAGGCCCGCGGCCATTCCGATGGTCGTCGCCGGCGATCCAGAGCCACGAGACCCACCGCCGCAGTGCGAACCACTCTGCCGCTCCGATGATTACGCCTGCGATGAGACCTCCGACGAGCGCCGTCCCCACGGAGTCGACTCCATCCACGACCAGGTCGGCCATAAGCCCACCGATCGGAAAGCTCACGAGAATCGCGACGGGCCAGACCCACAGCCGACGTGCAACAGGCCACCAGTCGTCTCGGGCATCCATCGGCTTCTCCTCCTCTGTAAGACTCCTGCCCCGTGCCGAACAGGAAGGGCACCTTGACACAAAGACTCGCCGTCGCGTGCGCGCGCCACCCGTGGCGCACGGTCGCCGCCTGGATCGGAGCGATCGTGGTGGCCGTCGTTCTCGTAGGCGCGCTGCTCGGCGACAACCTGACGAGCGAAGGGAAGGTGACGAACGATCCGGAGTCGCTGCGTGCATACGACCTGCAGTCCGAGCGCTTCCCGCAGCAAGAGGGCTTCGACGAGCTCGTCATCGTCCGCTCGGAGACGCTGCGGGTCGAGGACGAGCCGTTTCGCGCGAAGGTGGAGGAGCTCGCCACAGCGCGTGCAGGCGACCGAAGCGACCGAAAGCGCGCGCACCTACTACGCGACCGACGACCGGAGTCTCGTGTCACCCGACGGCCACGCGACGCTGATCCCGATCTCGTTGGTCGAGCCGGGCGAGGACCACATCGAAGAGGTGCTGGAGGTCGTGCAGCAGTTCGACGGCCAGGCCGGCTTCGACGTCGCGATCACCGGTGAGTTCACCTTCGACCGAGACCTCGGAGAGGTGTCGGAGAGCGATCTGCAGAACGGCGAGTTGCGTCTCGGCCTGCCCGCCGCGCTGATCGTGCTCGTGGTCGTCTTCGGCGCGCTCGTAGCCGCCTCGCTGCCGCTCCTGCTGGCGATCGTCTCGATCGCGGTGGCGCTCGGCCTGACCGCGCTCGTCGCGGTCCAGTGGGAGCTGTCGCTGTTCGTCACGAACATGCTGGTCGGGATGGGCCTCGCGCTCGGGATCGACTACGCGCTCTTCGTCGTGTCGCGCTTCCGCGAAGAGCGCGCGAGCGGTCGCGAGAAGATCGATGCGATCGCCGCGACCGGCGCAACGGCGAACCGCGCCGTCCTCTTCAGCGGGAGCGCATTCGTGCTTGCGATGACCGGCCTCCTGCTGGTGCAGAGCACGATCATGCGCAGCCTCGCCCTCGGTGCCATCCTCGTCGGAATCGTCTCGGTGGTTGCGGCGCTCACGCTTCTGCCGGCCGTGCTGCAACTGCTCGGCGACCGCGTCAACGCGCTGCGCGTCCCGGTTCTGGGACGACAGATCGACCGCCCGCCGGGAGAGAGCCGCTTCTGGGGCGCAATCGTCGGGCGCGTGATCCGACGCCCGGCGATCAGCCTCGCCGCGGGCGTGATCCTCCTGCTCGCCGCTCGCGGTGCCCGTGTTCGGGTTGAACATCGGTTCGGCCGGAATCAGCACGCTTCCGGACGACCTCGCCTCGAAGGAGGGCTACCTCGCGCTCCAGCGCTCCTTTCCCGCTGCCAGTGCCGAGCCGGCCCAGATCGTGATCGACGGCTCCATGTCCTCGCCGGAAGTCCGCAGCGCGATCGAGGGACTCGAGGAACGCCTCGCCGGCGATCCGCGCTTCGGCCCGACGTCGCTCCAGGTGAACCCGGCGGGCGACCTCGGCGTGCTGAGCGTGCCGCTCGCAGGTGACGCTCTCAGCGAGCCGCGCTGTCGAGGCGGTTCGCGAGCTGCGCGCCGAGTACGTCCCGGCCGCCTTCGCAGACAGCGGCGCGACTGTCCTCGTCACCGGCACCACGGCCGAGAACATCGACTACTTCGACGTCATGAGCCGTTGGCTGCCGATCGTGCTCGTGTTCGTCCTGGGCCTGAGCTTCGTGCTGCTGACGCTTGCGTTTCGCTCAGTCGTCATTGCGGCGACGGCGATCGGGCTCAACCTGCTCTCCGTCGCGCGCGGCGTACGGACTGCTCGTCCTCGTCTTTCAGGAGGGCGTCGGCTCCGGCCTTCTCGGCTTCCAGCAGGTCGACGTGATCGAGGCGTGGGTGCCGCTCTTCCTCTTCGCGGTCCTGTTCGGGCTGTCCATGGACTACCAGGTGTTCCTCCTCAGCCGCATCCGCGAGCGCTACTCGCAAACGCGCGACACCACCGACGCCATCTCGTTCGGGATCACCTCGACGGCGCGCATCATCACGGGCGCTGCGCTGATCATCGTCGCCGTCTTCGCGGGCTTCGCGGCAGGCGACCTCGTGATGTTCCAGCAGATGGGGTTCGGGGTCGCAGTCGCGCTGCTGATCGACGCGACACTCGTCCGCTCAGTGCTCGTGCCCGCAGCGATGCAACTGCTCGGCGAGCACAACTGGTACCTGCCGGGCTGGCTCCAGTGGCTTCCGCACTTCGACGTCGAGGGACATGCCGAGCAGGCCGCCGCCGGCGCCCCCCGCGCCCCAGCCGAAGTCAGCCCGGGGCAGGCACCGTAAGCACAGTCGAGCTGCGCTTACGAACGACCAGGTTCTGTTGCCTTCTCGGTCGGAAAGATCGGCTCGATACTCGCGAGCGCGCGGAGAAACCGCTGATAGCCGAATCGATAGTGACCGGCAAAGGCAATCGCGACTACCACGAGCGCGCCAATCAGGGCGATCGGTCGCGGAGCAAGGGCATCCAGCGCGACGCCGGCCAGCGCGCCCGCAACCATGCTGTTGATCAGCCCTATCACGCCCGCGACGCTGAAGAACGGTCTCCAGGGAGACGCGACAATGCCCATGTTCGCGAGCGTTCCCTCCATGTCGTCGTGACCACCGAGAAGGAAGTAGCGGCGGTGCTCGCCCGCGAGCTCGAGGTAGTAGTGACGGATGCGGTTGATCGCCTGAGCGCAGATCGCGTCTTCGATGCCCGTCTCGAGAATCCGTACGAACGTCGCCGTGCCGAGGAAGACGAGTGCGGGCAGGATCACGAGCGCACTGAAGCGGAGATCGAGTGTGCGCTCGCCCTGCGCGATCAGCGCAAGCGCAACGAGGCTCGCGGAGAGGCTGCCGAGGTAGATCGTCGAGCGGCCGAGACTCTCGGTGATCGTCGCCGCGCGGGTGCCCTGCAGGGTGAAGTGCTCTGTCGTCAGAGCAGTGAGCAATCCACTTCGATCTGGCGTGCTCGCCTCCACGGCCAAACAGCATGAGCACTGCGTCGGCTGCGCTATCGCGCGATCAGGCGTCTGGCGAAGACCCACGCGGGAGCGAGCGCAATGAGCACTGACTACGACCTTCTCGTCATCGGATCCGGACCGGCCGGCCAGAAGGCCGCGATTCAGGCGGCAAAGCTCGGGCGCACCGTCGCGCTCGTCGAGCGACGTGAGCTCGGCGGCGTGTCGGTCAATTGGGGAACGATCCCATCGAAGACGCTCCGCGAAGCAATCGTGTACCTGACGGGGTTGAGCCAGAGGGCGACCTACGGTCAGAGCTACCGCGTGAAGGAGGAGATCACGGTCGAAGATCTCTGGCTGCGAACGCAGCGCGTCATCGACCGCGAGGTCGACGTCGTCCGCGACCAGCTGCTGCGGAACCACGTCCAGATCGTCCACTGGGAGCGCTCGCTTCCTCGACTCGCACACCGTTTTGGTGTCGGGTGACGAAGAGCGGCGGGTCAGTGCCGACAGGGTGGTCATCGCCACCGGGACGCGCCCGGCGCACCCGCCCGACGTGGAGTTCGACGACAAGACGATCCTCGACTCCGACGGCCTGCTGCACCTCGACCGGATCCCGCACTCCGTCGTCGTCGTCGGGGCAGGAGTGATCGGCATCGAGTACGCCTCGATGTTCGCTGCGCTCGGCGCAAAGGTCACGGTCGTCGAGAAGCGCGTGCGCCTGCTCGAGTTCTGCGACGCCCAGATCACTGAGGGTCTGCAGTACCACCTGCGTGACGTCGGTGTCGTCTTCCGCCTGGGTGAAGAGGTGACCGCCGTCGAGCGCCACGCCGGAGGCGCGCTGACGCAGCTCGCAAGCGGGAAGCAAATCGCCTCTGAGGTCGTCCTCTACGCCGCCGGTCGCCAGGGGGAGACGGAGGACCTCGAGCTCGAGCGTGCGGGCCTGGAGGCCGATGAGCGCGGTCGGATCGCCGTCGGTCCCGACTACCGGACAGCCGTCGAGCACATCTTCGCGGCGGGTGACGTCGTCGGCTGGCCGGCGCTCGCCGCCACTTCGATGGAGCAAGGCCGCCTCGCCGCTGCACACGCCTTCGGTGAGGACGCTTCGATGAGTCAGTTGCTGCCGATCGGCATCTACACCATCCCCGAGATCAGCTACGTCGGTCGCACGGAAGAGGAACTGACGGAAGCAGCCGTCCCGTATGAGGTCGGCATCTCGCGGTATCGCGAGCTTGCCCGAGGGCACATCCTGGGCGACACGCATGGGCTGCTAAAGCTCCTCGTCTCGCGGGAGGACCACACGATCCTCGGCGTCCACGTCCTCGGCACGAACGCGACCGAGTTAGTTCACATCGGACAGACCGTGATGGGCTTGCGCGGGACGATCGACTACCTCGTCGACACCGTCTTCAACTACCCGACGTTGGCCGAGTCGTACAAGGTTGCGGCCCTCGATGCGCGGAACCGGCTCATGGCGGTTGAGCGCATGGTCCGTTGAACGCGATCGACTGTGGCGTCGAGGGTCGAGTCTTTCATCCGCTAGTTGAGACCGTTGGCAAGGGCGGTTAGTCCAAGCTGACTCAAATATCCTTGCTAACGGCTATTTCGCCAGAAGGTGTGCACCCAGGTGTGCACTGTGGCGAAAAAACTCCGCCGCTACCGCAAGGGGTGGGGGTGCGTTCTGCGGGGCCACCTATCCCGCAATACGCCGCATGTCGGGCGCACTTCCCGCGTGCAGCAAATGCACATGGCTAATGCTGCAGGCCGACGGAATCGGCCATTGGCTGCTGACGGCGCGCCACCACTAGCCCAGCTCGCCAACCCGGAGCGCGTCCTCCCGCCGGTGGATGCACCGTCTCAACGTCCAGGCCGCTTCGAACGAGCAGCCACGAGGTCAACGAGTTGGAGTTCCACATCTCTCCTGCTTGGATTCATCGCGTCCCCAGACGAGTGGCGGCACCGCTGGGACGAGGTCAAGAACCTGCTGCGCGAGCAAGGGGTCGTTCGTCAGGTGCTTTGGGCTCTCGACCGCCTCGCTGATGTCCGGGATCACCCCGTCGCGCCAGCGGCGCACCTCGTAACGGAAGATCCGGAAGCGCCCTGCCAGACGGCTTCCGACCGCGCCTTCTGCAACAACGCCCCGCTTGGCTCCGTCGTTGTCACGAATCGGTGCCTGCTCGATCACGAACCGCCCTGACGGGGCACGCACCACGAGCGCCGAGTGGTAGAGGTCGCACGGCTGACCGTCGTTCGAGCCGCGCTGCCACTGCCTCGAAGATGCGCCCGTTCAGCCGCACCGAATGGCCGCCCGCGCCGAGCGGGAGCCAGTAGAGGTCGACCCTGGCTTCGGGCAGCCTTGAAGTCATACCGCGATCGCTTGATCGCTCGTGCGCCGATCACCATCAGCACTGTCGCAATGGTTCCCAACGCGAGCAGGAGCGCGTACTGAGACCAGTCCTGAAACCCGATGATGAGCGTCTCGATGATGAGCCAAAGGGCAAGGGTGAGCCCCATCGCGAAAGCGGCAACCACGGCATATCGGCTTCGGACTAACGCCAGCATGGCTGACACGAGCATGCCGCCTCCTATCACGATCAAGAGGAAGAGGCCCGGAATCCTGTAATCCGCAAACGGTGATCCTTCGAGCCACTCTTTCTCCAGCCCGAGTCCCTCAGCATCGACCAGCAGGCCGTAGCCGCCGAATAGAGCTCCTATGCCTACAAAGGCTTGCAAGACGACGAGAAGTCCGCGGGTGCGTGAGTCGAGCTTGCCTGGATCGCCGGAACCGCTTTTCATTGAGCCAACCCCACCGACCTGATCACTCCGCCCGGTACGTGAACCGCCCAATCGTGAGGTGGCCGGCGGCGCTCACGTCCCGCGCCTGGCGAGCCGCTCGGCGCGCTGCTTGATGCCCCGCAGCATCTTTCGCTCCATAACGAGCGAGGCCGGTTCCATCGGAATCATGCCGAGACGCGCAATGAGAGTCGGAAGCCTGAAGCGGTTGCGACTGATCAGGCGCGTTGAACCGTTGCGTGCCTCGAGCACGAACGTCCAGACCCAGTTGCCGTCCTCGGAGCGCAAGACGAGGACACACTCCGGCTCCACACGTTCGAACTGCATTCGATTCGATCCGAAACCGATCGTGTCGCCGACCTTCCGGCTTCTGGAACTCGGGCAGGACGCGATCGACGCTGTGCATGTCGAGACCGAGTAGGTTCTCAACCCAGTCGTAGGTGTACGCCCCACCGCGGGGCGATGGGCCCATCTGCGCGATCCAAGGCCAAACCGCGTCAGGCGGCGCGTCGATCGTGATAGCGCGAGTCGCGATTCCGTCCGCTTTCTCAAGAAGCTCGTCGCCCGGCAGCGGCGCAGCTGCCTCTGCACCCGTCGCTCCCCAGGTAAGGATCGGCGTCCTGAGGACTCGGAAGTACAGAGCGCCAAGCCCCGCAACAGCAAGAACGGCATTTCGCAGCCTCACGCAAGAAGTTTGCCGTGTCTCTGTCGGCCGCGCATCCGGAGGTCATGCGGGTGACGGTGGGTCGACCCTCAGTCGGTCGCACTGGTCCGCGACTGCCATAGCCGCAGGTGGTGGCATCTACTACAGAAGCACCGCCTGAAGGGTGATCAGTGCCGCCGCCGACCCGACCCCGACGACGATGACGGAGGAAACCGGAGCGACCTCCAGCGCCTCGGGTACGAGTTCGACCGCGACCATCCACAGCATCGCACCGGCGGCAAAGCCCAGCCCGACCGGAAGAAACGGCTCGAATGCCTCGACAAAGAGGAAGGCCGGGATTGCCATCAACGGCTGCGGCAGGCTCGAGAAGATGCTCCACGCGCCGGCTCGACCTACGGATACGCCGCGGGGAACGAGGACGAGGCTGATTGCAAGGCCTTCGGGAATGTTGTGTATCGCAATCGCAATCGCGATCACGATGCCAAACGCTTCGTCGCTGCCGAACGAGACCCCGATCCCGATGCCCTCGGTGAAGGAGTGCATGGTCATGAGGCCGACGATGACCAGCATGCGGCGCGAGTCCGCTCCCGAGAACGCGCCGACATGGAACTCACGCCTTCGGCCTAGGACCCGCCGCGTCAAGACGATGGCGATGACGCCGGCAGCGGCACCGGCTGTCGTTCGAGCAGGCCCGCGCGACCACCCTTCCCACAGCAGGCCGACGCTGGCACCGACCATGAACCCGGCCGCGAGCGCGTTCGCGAGACCCAGCCACGAGCGGCCGGGGTGCCGTGCAAGCAGGAAGGGCAGCGCGCCGAGGCCCGTTGCAAGGGCCGTGACGCTCGCCGCGAGGAAGACGGTAACGACGTTGACGTTGAGCTCGTAGGACAAAACGGCGGTTGCCGGCTCGGCACACGGGGCATGCCCCCATGCAAGCCTCGCCGCTCAATAGGACATTCTCCAAGGCGGATTGCCGACCTTGAGCGGGCCTTGCGCCTTATGTGCCAAGCCCTTCCTTCCTCGGCCCATACCGGCCGAAGACCGCGACCGCAACGATTACGAGGCCGATCCCCGTCAGGATCAGCGCCACGCCGACGACGATGCTGAAGATCGAGATCTGCTCGGCCATGTAGGAGACATTCAACGCAGTGGCCAGTGCGGTCTCCGTCACCCAGAGATTCCGGGCTCCGTTCGAGACGGGACTGCCATTCTCGTCCTTTGCTGCCGCCGCTTCGTCGCTCGTGCCCGCTGGATCGTCCGGCTCTTCTGCTGACTGAAAGCGCCCCATCTGCGCGTAGGTCAATCCGCCTGAGGCCTCAAGCGCGTGGATGCGCATGTACTGAGCGAAGCAGCGTGCCTCCCCGCCGGTGTCGATCGGCTCGTCGACGACGTCGCACGTCGGCAACTCGATTGTCTCCGGCAGCCCTGCCTCGCTTACCGCCTTCTGGATCTCGGCAGGAGCCATGTCCGATCCGCCGACGATCTGCTCCTTGCCGAGTTCGTCGCCGACCGTCTGGTACCCGTTGATACCCATATAGAGGGCGACGACGCCGAAGATGATCAGTACCGCGCCCGAGACCAAACCGCCTAGTTCCCAGAGCCTTCTACCCGTCATCGCTCTACCTCCCGAATCGTTCGAGAATCCCGGCAGGAGTGTGACGGGTTCGGCTTTCATGCGCCGCCATGAGCGCCAGGCGCGAGTTCGCCCGACGCTTGTGCCAAGGGGATCGCCTCGCACGATCTAGGGGAGTGCGAGCGGGGTGCCGATGGACGCAGGGATGGCTGAGCGCGGTGCCACCGCAAGTCGAGACCGGGCGCGGAAACGCGAATGCCGCTTGCCGTCAGGTCCTCGCCCCCCAACGAGGAGGCCTGCGCCCGATCTCTCGCGGCGAGTATGCGCCTTTCGACACAAGGATGCTAGGGGAAGCCGCTAGATCGTTGTCCACGATCCCGAGCTCGCCAGCTACCTGCGGATCGAGGAGCGGGGGCTCGAGGACGAGGTCTAGCCGAGTCCGGAGCCGGTATTTAGACCGAGCTCAGCCAGGACATGGTTTTGCCAGTTGCTGTTTTCACTGATGCAGGTCGGGCAAGCACGCAGAGTCGACCCCCTCAGTGCTGGATGCTCGACCTGTACGCCCTCCGGCAACTCCATATGACCCCAGCCGGCTCCCGAGATGAGCCCCTCCGCCCGTTGTCTGTTGCCAGGCGGTATAAGTCAGCTCGGTGCGCCGGGAAGCCTGGTCGGCATTACGTCACCGACCGGTTGGAGGCGCGTCCAATGATCGACGACTTTGTGTTTCTCAGCATCGGCCTCGTCTGTGCTGCACTTGGAGGCGAGTTGTTCGTCCGCGGCCTCGTCGGAATCGCGTCCTGGATTCGCGTTCCCGCCGCCGTGATCGGAGCGACCGTCGCCGCCTTCGCCACCTCAAGCCCGGAGCTGACGGTCGCGATCAACGCCGCCGCTGACGACCGTCCCGAGATCGCCCTCGGCGATGCACTTGGGAGCAACCTCGTCAACATCGGACTCGTCGTCGGCCTCCTCCTTCTCGCCGGCACGTCGTTGACGGCGGATCTGTCTCGCCGCGACGCCTGGACCGGACTCGGTCTCACGGTGACAGTCGGTTTTCTCATCCTCGACGGCGAAATCGCCCGAAGCGAGGGGTTTGTCCTTCTGTTCTGTTTCGGTGTCTGGATATCCCTGCTCGTCCGGCAATCGGTAGAGGCACGTGACCACGAGGATGACAACATCGCTGTCGAGACGATCGGGGAGCGACGCCACGGCCGCTCCGTCCTTGTGTCACTGGTCGGTCTCGCCTTTTTGATCGCCGCCGGACGCCTCCTGGTGATCGGCGCCAAAGGCTTGGGTGCGGAGCTCGGCCTCTCGACCTTCGTCGTCGGGGTCGTGTTCGTGTCACTCGGGACGTCGCTGCCAGAACTCGCGACGGTAATCGCAGCCAAGATCCGTGGTCACGCGGAACTCGGTTTTGGCACCGTTCTGGGAAGCAACATCTTCAACGTCAGCTTTATCGTCGGCGTTGCCGCTGTGTTGACACCAATCGATGTCGACCGAGGAGACGTCGCTATCAGTCTCCTGTTCGGAGCTGCGATGCTCCCGGTGCTTCTCTGGCGCTCGCGGACGACATCCTTTAGTCGGCGGCGTGGCGTGATTCTGCTCGGCATGTACGGGGGGGCTCTTGCAACGCTTCTCGTGCTTCAAGCGTGACCTTGCACGTCTTGGGCTTGCCCCCCCACACACATCTCCCTCGCGGCGGCCCGAGGCGCGATCGTCCCCGAGTTTAGTTGTCGCCGAGTCGGCTTCGGTCACCCACCACCCACTCGCCGTTGTCGTTCAGATCCGCGAACGTCGCCACTCGTGGCTACCTGCGGATCGAGGAGCGGGAGCTCGAGGCGCTGGACTCTCGCATCCGGACTTGAGCCGGGACGACCTAGTTCCTGGCCAGTCGTTCGTGCAGTCGTCCAATGATGCCGCGAGCGCCCCGGATGGAGCGCCAACGAGCGTGCGCCCTTTCCGTACGCGCAGCCTCCACGGCCAGACGTCTCTGGCGCTGGACTTCGTTCCCTGTGAGCATCCTCGTCCTGCGGGCGTCTTCAAGCTCATCGGTGAGGACATGCGCGGCCTTATCCAGCGAGAACTCAGAAAAGAGCTTCCGCCGTGCAGCGAGCGCTCGGGCGCGAGCCTCGTCTTGCTTCTCGTAAACCCGCCGCATGTGCGAGGCTGCCGCCGCCACATCGGGCTCTGCCCATTTCGCACCCGCCGAAAAGCCCCACTCGCCCTCTGGAATCGGAGCAAGCTCGAAGGGAACGAGGTAACTCGACTCCCCGTCCATGAACTGCATGTTCCCTGAGTAGCCAGTTGCAATAACCGGTCGAGCGAGCGTGATTGCCTCGAGCATGGGCAGGCCGAGCCCCTCAGCGCGATGGAGGGAGACAAAGCAGTCGCACGATGCGAGGAGCGCATCGCGCGTTGCCGCGCCTACATGACCGTCGACCAGAGTGATGTCGTCTCGGTCGGCGACAACGCTCTGAAGGTGAGCCAGCAACTTCGGCTTGCGCTCGCGTCCGTTGATGCTCTTGAGGAAAAGTGCGGCGTCCTGGTTCGGCTCAAACGCTCTCACAAAGGCATCGACCATGCCCAAGTGGATTTTTCCGCTCGAAGCTGACGAAGTCGAACAACGCCATGAACAGGAACTCGGCGGGCAGTCCAAGCTCCTCGCGCGAAGTGCCGGGTGGGCTGCGTTCTTCAGGTGCGATCGGAACAAGGTGAACCGGCATGTCGGTGGCCCCGGATACGACTTCACGAACGTGCTCAGTCATGACCCACACGCGGTCGAGGAATCGAAACGCCTCGTGGTATCGGGGATGGAGGACACTTGAGTCCCAAAACCACAATCCAATCGTGGATCGGTTCTCGAAGAAACCTGGCCCAACCTGCGCGGCGAAGCCGGCGACCTGATCGGGCTGCAGGCAGAGGACATTGGTGTCGTACGGAACCGATCGGCTGAGTGGCCAGCCGAGCTCGTGCTCCCGACGGACAGGAGTCTCAGTACTTGTGATCGCCGCGATAGGGACGCCGCCGTGCTCGAGCGCCCGTCCGAGCATCCGCGCTGCTTCTCCGAGCCCGAACTCCGCATCGAGATAGCCGACAAGATTGACTCCCGGCAGAGGCTCGTCCGCCACATCTAGATCGCGCAACTCCATGACCGCCCTCGGCACTCACGGATCGTACGCCGAGCGATCGAGCGCCGAGCCCTCTGGATGGCCGAGGACGCGGCCCGCGAGCTCCCGAACCTGCCGCTCGAGAGCATCGCCGAAATACGAGAAGGCGGCGCTGCGGTGGCTCGAGAGCGCTACTGCGGGCCAGTTGTGGGCCAGTGGATGCCTCGGTGAGGCGGTTTCGAGCGAATCCCAGCGGACGGCGCGTCGACGGCTCGCGGTATCGCTATCACTGTAATGGAGGGGGAATCCGTCTCCTGGAGCCGAAGCGGACGATGGGACTCGAACCCACGACACCTGGCTTGGGAAGCCAGTGCTCTACCAACTGAGCTACGTCCGCGAACCTGGCCGATTCTAGCCCGGCATTGACAGAGCCTTCATAGATCGCCCGTACAGTCCCGGCGTGCGCGCGCTCGTCGCCGTTCTCGGAGTCTCGATCGCGATCGCCTGCGCTGGAGCTGCGGCTGCGCCGGCGGCCAAGCAGGCCGATTCGGCGGTCTTCGGCGGGCTCGGCACGTGGGTGGACATCTATGACGGCGCGGTCTATCGCGCGCCCGAGGCGAACCGCTGCACGAATCGCGGCTCGGGGCGTCAAGACGGTCTGGGTGGAGACGGCGAACTACCGTGCGTCCGCTGACGTCGTCAAGGCGCCGCAGCTCGGGCGTTTCGTCGAGGCACTGCACTCGCACGGCATCGAGGTCGTCGCCTGGTACCTCCCAGGCCACGTCGATCCCGCGCGCGACACGCGGCGCTCCCTGGCAATGCTCAGCTTCCGGACCCGGAACGGCCAGGCGTTCGACGGAATCAGCCTGAACATCGAGGGGACGGAGCTCAAGAACGTGGGTCTGCGCTCGCGCCGGGCGGTATCCCTTGCCCGCCGGGTTCGGCAGGAGGCGGCGGAGACCCCGTTCGCGATCATCCCCTTCAATCCACGCGGGCTCGAGCGCCGCCCGAGCACGTGGCCGCGCTTCCCGTGGGCAGAGCTCGCCGAGGTCTCCGACGCCTTCGCGCCGATGGCGTACACCGGCGGCGCTTTCAAGGGCTTCGATGCGACCTACGGCTATGTGACTCGGGCGATCCGGCTCCTGCGCTTCCAGAGCGGGAACCCCGACGTCGCGATCCACGTTGCGGGCGGTGTCGCGAACCGCCTCGGGCCGGAGGAGCTCGCAGGCTTCGCCGCGGCGGTCTCGGACGACGGCGGGACGATCGGACTCAGTCTCTACGACTGGGAGACGACGCCGGCCGGCCACTGGCGAGTGCTCAGCACCGTCAATCCGTAGAAGGCCAGGCTTCGCGAAGCCGATCGCGGGTCTCGAGCAGATGCTCGGGGAGAACCTTCACGTCCGCGAGCACAGGCATGAAGTTCGTATCGCCGGACCAGCGCGGCACCACGTGCAGGTGCACGTGGTCGGCGATGCCCGCTCCCGCCGGGCGACCGAGGTTCCAGCCCAGGTTGAAGCCGTCGGGGCCGTAGGCTCGGCCCAACGCGTCGAGCGCAGCGGCCGCGAGACGATGGAGCTCCAGGGCCTCGGCGTCCGTGAGCTCCCCGAAGACTCCTGCGTGCCGGATCGGCGCCGTCATCAGATGACCAGACGAGTACGGGTACTTGTTGAGGAGGACGAGCGCCGACTCACCTCGATGGACGAGCAGCGACTCGTCCTCCGGCAGCTCGCCCGCGCCCTCGGAGCAGAACACGCAGCCCGGGAGCTCGTCGGCCTGCTTGATGTACTCGAGCCGCCACGGTGCCCAGAGCGGCTTCGGCATGGGAAGTTTCTATCGTGAGTTCTCCGGTGCGTCCAGTCCTCATCGCGTGCGCCTTGGCACTCCTCACAGCCTGTGGCGAGACCGAGACCAGCGGGCTCGGAGAAGCGACGGTGCAGCGAGTCGCAGACGGAGACTCGCTCGTGCTCCAGGGAGGAGATCGCGTGCGGCTACTCCAGATCGACGCTCCCGAGCTGGGAGGAGGCGAGTGTTACGGGAAAGAGGCCGTGCGAGCGCTCGACCAGCTGCTTCAGCCTGGCGACGATGTCGTCCTCGAGGCCGACCCCGAGCTCGACGACACCGACCGCCACGGCCGCCTCCTGCGTTACGTCCACTCCGGGAGCACGAACGTCAACGTGGAGCTCGCCCGGCGAGGAGCCGCCACCGCATTCTTCCTCCGCGGCGACCGAGGGCGCTACGCAGACGCGTTGCTCACTGCGACGGAGGAGGCTCGGACGAAACGGCGCGGCATGTGGGGCTCGTGTCGGGTCGAATGGGACCCGCGGCGCCAGGTCGAGACGCGCTACCCGTGAGGCGTCCCTCGACCGAGGGACGTCCATACCGCGATGCCCCACCTTCGGCGGGGCCGTTCAGGACCTCAAGTGGGCGCCGCTGGGGGCCGATAGCGGTCAACTGTGATCTCACAGCCGAGACAAAGAGAGGGAGGCCGGCGATGACTGCGGCCCAGTTCGAGCTAATTGACGAGACCGAAGCAGAGGCGATCCTCCGCTGGCGCTTCGAAGAGCTCGTCCGTTCTGGATATGACGTCGGGTCGGCTCTGGTCCTCGCCTCGCACGTCGAGATCGATCTCCACGACGCTTCGGCGCTCCCGCGCCGGGGTTGTCCTCCCGAGACAGCACTCCGAATTCTCCTCTAAGTGAGGAGCACACAGGCCGGGCCCCGATGCGGCGGGGACCCGGCCCCCTCCGTTCGCGCGGCGCGACATACACTCCCTGTCGCCGTGTCCCCGGACGTCTCCGAGCTGCAAGAGCGCGCAGCGCACAACGAATCGCGCTATCGCGCGCTCAACGAGCGGATGGAGCCGTCGAACGCGGTACACGTCTGGGTCGACCCGCCGATGCCGGACTGGGTCTGCGAGTGCGCCAACACCGGGTGCGTGAACCCGGTTCGGCTCACGATCGAGGAGTACGAAGCTGTTCGGGCGAACGCGACGCACTTCTTCGTCCTTCCGTCAGATGAGCACCTGTCGCCGGCCGTCGAGCGCGTCGTCGAGCGCCACGACCGGTACTGGGTCGTCGAGAAGACCGGAGAAGCCGCAGAGGTCGCCGAGGAGCTCGATCCCCGCTCGGACTAGCTGAACTACAGCCAGCGCTTGAGCCGGAAGAACCCGAGCGCGCTCGCCGCGACCACCGCGAGCGCTGCCACGATCACCCAGAAGGCTTCGCGCGTGCCCTCGCCCGGGAAGAGAACGTTCATCCCGAAGAGCCCGGTCACGAGGGTCAGCGGGAGGATGGTCACGCTGATGACGGTCAGCAGGCGCAGGACGTCGTTCTGGCGATGTGAGATCACGGACTCGTTCGTCGACTCGAGCCCGTCGACGACCTCCTTGTAGTTGTCGAGGAGGTCCCAGATCCGCTCGGCTGCGTCGACGATGTCGTCGAAGTAGAGCTCGAGCTCCTCTGGGAGGAAGGCCTCGACCCGCCGCTCGAGCATGCGGAGCGTCGAGCGCTCCGGCTTGATGATCTTGCGATACGAGATGATTTCCTGCTTGACGTTGGAGATGTCGCGCACGACCTCTTCGGACGCACCCTCGAACATCTCGTCCTCGATCACGTCGAGCTTGTGCGCGATCTTGTCGAGGATCGGGAAGCAGTAGTCGAAGAGATCGTCGAGGATCTCGTAGAGGAGCCGGCCGGACCCGCGAGCGAACAGCTGCTCGCGAAGCTGCTCGTCTTCCTCACAGCGGCGGAAGAGCCGCGTGACCGGGTGGAGCTCCCTGTTCGGGATGGTGACGACGTAGTCGTGGCCGATGAAGAGATCGAGCTCGGCGGCGTTCAGCCGCTGCACCGACTGGTCGAAGACGGGGAAGTGGAGAACGGCGAAGAGGTAGCCGTCCTCCAGATAGTCGTCGACCTTCGGCCGCTGTCGCTTGGAGACCACGTCCTCGACGTCGAGCGGGTGCCAGCCGAAGCGCTCCGCGAGGCCTTGCGCCGTGTCGACGTCCGGCGCGACGACGTTGATCCAGGTGAGGCCGCTAGCGGTGAGCTCGTGGACGACGGGCGCCGCGCGCACGACGACAGGGCCCGTGCCACGGGCCGAACGTGGTCGCCGGATGCGGGGGAGGTTGGGCACCGGTACTGAGGGGGTCATCCAGGGTTGGAGCCATGTTCGTGATCTTAGCCTCGGAGCCTTCCGTGGCTCGGCTCGAGCAGCGAATCGGCGGGTTCGGCAGAGCTACGCGGTGACCGGAACAGGCGTGCGCCGCGCTCGTGCCGGAAGGGTGCCCTCCACCACCAGCGCGAGCGCGCCGCCGATGGCGCAGAACGCGGCAGCCCCGATCCAGACACCACCTGGCGAGTAGTCGAGCACGAAGCCACCGACTGCTGGGCCGAGCGCGAAGCCGACCTGCCAGGACAGCGCCGAGAGCGCCATGTAGCGGCCGAGCAGTCGCGGCTCTGCGAGATCCACGACGAGCGGCGCTTGTACTGCGCCGTGGAGGCACTCGCCGACCGCGAAGATGACGATGGCCAGCGTCAGAATGAGAGTTGCCGCCGCTGCGCTTTTCGAGCCCGCGAAGGGGACGAAAAGCCAGGCAGCCGCCCAGAGCAAGCCGAGGAGGCCGAGCGCGGGCATTCGTCGCCGCCCCTGGGAGAGGCGAGCGATCGGAAGCTGGAGCAGCACGATGACGATCGTGTTCACCAGGAACACGATCCCGATCTGCGTCTCGGTGACGGCCGCTTCGTTCTTCGCGTAGACCGGCAGGAGCTCGAAGCCGGAGAAGCCCGCGAAGATGAAGAGCGCATTGAGCCCGATCACGGCCACGAACGGCCGGTGTCGGAGGACGTCACGGTAGGAGCCCGCCGCTCCCGGCTCGCGTGTGCGGCCTCCGAGCGCCGGCGACGGCACCAGCGCGAGCATCACGACTGCGTAGACGACGAACGTCAGCGAGTTGAGCAGGAAGAGAACCGTGAACGAGCCTGGTTTCTCCGTCGTGGCGATGAGGCCGCCCGCGAGCGCCCCCAGGCCGATCCCCAGGTTCATCACCACCCTCTGCATCGCAAACGCGGCCGGCCGCTGCTCCGCGGGCGTCAAGCCGGCGATCAACGTCGACTGGGACGGCCAGAAGCCGCCGACACCGACTCCGGTGATCGCCGCCACCAGGAATCCCTGCCAGGGCTCGTGCACGAACGGGTAGAGCGCGTAGCCCGCAGCGAGGATCGCGAGCGCGGTCGCAAGCAGCTTCCGCCCTCCGAGGCGATCGATCAGCACGCCGAACACCGGGCCGGCCACGATGCTCGCGACCGCGTGCGACCCGACGATGAGCCCGACGATTCCGAGCCCGATCCCACGGACGTTGTGCAGGTAGATGAAGAGGAACGGGAGCGTGATGCCGTTCCCGAAGGCGTTGACGAGGCCGCCGACCTGAAGCGTCGTGACGGAGCGGGGGAGGGAAGGAAAGTAGGTTCGGAGGACGCCGCGCAACCGTGGGACACTAGATGCTAGAACGAAAATTCCCGCGGGCCGGATGACGGACGCGCGCCAATTTCCGATCTAGCATCAGCCAGCCATGCGCGACGGCTTCCTCCTCGACCCTCACGTGACGCAGCTGAACCACGGCAGCTTCGGCGCGTGCCCCGTTCCCGTGTTCGACGAGTACCAGGCGATCCAGCGGGAGCTCGAGACGGGCCCGACGGACTTCTTCACGCGGAAGGTCGCCCGCTGGTTCTGGGGAGCTGAGGAGCGGCCGGGCAGGCTGGCCGAAGCTCGGGCCGCGCTCGCAACGTTCGTCGGTGCACGTGCGGAGGACCTCGTCTTCGTTCCGAACGCGACTTCCGGCCTGAACGCGGTGATCCGCTCGTTGCGTCTGGAAGCGGGCGACGAGATCCTCACGACCGCGCATGAGTACGGCGCGATCACGCGCACCTGGGAGTTCGTCGGAGCCGATCTCGTCGTCTGCGAGCCGGACGAGCTCGCATCGCGGATCGGCTCGCGAACGCGAGCGATCTGCGTCTCGCACATCACCTCGCCGACCGCGTTGCTTTTCCCTGTGGCGGAGATCTGTGCCGCGGCCCGTGAGGCGGGCGTCCTCGCGATCGTCGACGGCGCGCACGCACCGGGACAGGTGTTCGCTCGATCTCGAGTCGCTCGGCGCGGATATCTACGCGGGCAACTGCCACAAGTGGCTCTGCGCCCCGAAGGGGGCTGGCTTCCTCTGGGTCCGCCCCGAGCACCAGAGCTGGATCGAGCCGCTCGTCGTCAGCTGGGGGTATCGCGACGGCGCGGACTTCGCCGAGCGCCATGGCTGGGCGGGCACGCGCGACCCCGCCGCGTACCTCACGGTTCCGAAGGCGATCGAGCAGCACGCGACCTTTGATCTCGAAGGCGCTCGGGCGCTGGCGGACGAGGCCGAGCGACGTCTCGGAGAGCTCGGCTATCCGCGCGTGCCTGGTACTCCGGCGCCGTTCATGCGCGCTGTCGAGCTCCCGGACGGTGACCCGGACGAGCTCTGGGCTCGCCTCTACAACGAGTTCAAGGTCGAGGCGCCGGTGTACGAGTGGGGCGGGAAGCGCCTTCTCCGGGTTTCGATCGGGCCGTACAACGACCACGAGGACGTCGAGCGGCTGGTGTCCGCACTCGGTCGGCTCTTGCCCGTTTCGGGGAGGGTCGGGGCGAGTCGAGCCGAATGACGTGAGGGTCAAGCGACTCGCCGTCATCACTGTCCTCGGCGCGCTGCTCGCCGCCGCATCCGATGCTCCCGCGGGAGGCATCGCGGACGTACCGTGCCCGGACGTCCGCGGCGAGAACACGAACACCTGCCCGCCGGGAACGGTTGGGACGCCGTACTCGATCAGGTTCGCCGAGCGAGAGGGCAGCGGCTGCGGGCCCGGGCAGCAGACCTTCCATCTCGACTCGGGCCTGCTGCCGCCCGGTCTGACTCTCACGCCGGACGGAACGTTGAGCGGCACGTCGACACAAGCAGGTCGCTTCCAGTTCTACGTCGAGATGCGAGAACCGGAGAACGACCCGGCGAACTGCGCGGCGAAAAGGACGCAGAAGCAGTTCACGCTCGTAGTCCGGCGACAACCATGGATTGTCTCCAAGCCCGCGGCTCCACCTCCGGCTGAAGTGGGCGAGCCTTTCGGGATGACCCTCCGTGCTCGAGGAGGGTCGGGCGTCTTCGCCTGGTCACTCGTGTCCGGAAGGCTCCCCGCAGGCGTCAGGCTCAGCTCCGACGGGTCGCTGGCCGGATCGCCTCGAAGGGCGGGCGTCCATCGCTTCGAGCTGAGGGCGCGAGACACCGAAGCTCGATCAGTGAGATGGGAGGCGACGTTGAGCGTCGCGCAGAGACTTCGCATTCGCGCTCAGCGGCTGCCCGCGGCGAAAGTCGGTCGCGCCTACGGCGCCGATCTCAGCGTCTCCGGCGGGGTTGCCCCGATCATGTGGACGCTCGAACGCAGTCGGCTCCCGCTCGGAATCGGGCTCGCGCGGGCGAGTGGTCGCCTTTCCGGCGTGCCGAGGAAACCGGGGACGCAGCTCGTCACGGTGCGCGTGAGTGACGCACTCGGCGTCGAGCACACGAGGACGTTCAGTTTCGTCGTCCGCGAGTCACGCCCAGCGGCGGGGCGTTCTGCCTAGCCGGCCGCGGCGACCTCGACGTCGAGCTTCTGTCGTGCGAGAGCCAGATTGCTCTCGGCTTCGCGGAGATGGAGATTGGTGGTGGCGAGGTTGGAGGCGCCATCGCGATCGTTGACCTGGACTGCGAACTCCGCCTCGCCGCACGCAACGAGGGCAAAGTCCTTGACCTCTCCCAGGAACCCCGGTGGCTCACCGAGCTGCGCGAAGGTGACCGAGCACTTGCGCAACGGCTCGATGAGGCGACCGTTCTTCTCGTTCGTGTCGAAGTCCATCCCGGAGATGGCGCGGTTCACCTGCTGCTCGGTCGTGCCTGCCCAGCCTTGGTAGCGATCGACCCAGGCTCGCCCCTGCGCATCCAACTCCCGCTCCTGCGGACGAGTGACGAAATACGTCCCGACGCCCAGCGCGACGAGCACGACGACGACGATCGTGGCGATCACCTTCACGCCGCCGATCGTAGCCACCGCTCACTGATACGCCCGCTAGGTAGTTAGGCGGTCTGCTAATTCGCATTCGCAACTAGGCAGCACGCCCCGTGTTTCGACCGAGGGCCTGGTCGTTTACCCGAACGCCGTGACGCGGTTCCCGCAAGTGGACGTTGGCGACCGCGCAAAACGCAAGTTTCGGACCTATGATGCGTCTGTACGTGTGGGAGGGCGAACCATGAATCGGAGGCGTCTCATGCGACTTAGATTGCTTCTCGTTGGAGTGTTTGCCGTCGTTCTTACTGCGTCGTCTGCTGTTGCCGCACTCCCATCGGGCAAGGGCCAACCGCAGACGGGCGCAGGGTGCAAGCCGAAAGTGGCGGTCGTTCTGAAGGGCACGCTGACGGCAAAGCCCCTGACGGTGGACGTGACCAGCGGAAATCGTTGGGGACGGGCATATGTCGCGGGTGCTGCCACCACGGGCATTGCTGTTGATCCGAACACGAAAGTCAGGCGTCAGGGCAAGAAGGCGATCACCGATCTCGTCGTTGGCGATCGTGTGCTTGTCCAGGCGAAGGTCTGCAAGGCAGACCTGAAGGACGATGCCGTGCCTGCATTGACGGCTTCAAAGATCATCGCCCACCCGGCGAAGGCCGAAAACGACGACGACTAGCTCCCAGGACAGCACCGGGGTCAGCACCTTCGCGCTTTCGGGCCATCGCTCACCCGACTGATCGTGGTTTCAAGCCAAAACCGCATGGCTAGGCGGGCCAGAATGCGCCCGATAGGAATCGAACCTACGACCTCTGGCTCCGAAGCGCCCAGAGCCGAGCCCACAAGCCCCCGCCGCGAGGACGAGCGCACAGCCGACCAGCAAGCCAACCAGCGCGTACGTTTGGTCGGGCGGATCGGGCGAGCCGCAGCAGTTTGAGAACCGGGTTGCTGCTATGCCCACCAGCGCACAAAGGACAGCGAGCGTACGAGTACGCCCGCGACGAGATGCACGCTCCTGGGTCGAACACCCGCCTCTATCACCCGTGGGGATCACGTGACCTCGACAGATCCAGGCGGTGCGAATATCCCCAGCTCTTAGTGCTCCCGAGCCGCGTTTCAGCCGAGGCTTCGCAGGGAACTATCCGCTGCCTTTCCAGCGTCTGCTCACGAACGGAGGTAGACATGGCGGACCGAACGGCCTCAGGTGGAATAGGGCTAACGCTCGGTGGAGTGATCGTGATCGCAGGGATTCTGATTGCAATCTTGTGGAGCGTCCTCGTGGGCGTGATCGTTGCCCTCGTCGGTCTCCTCGCGTTCGGCGGCTTCGTTCGAGGGCGCTGGTACTGATGGCAAAAGGTGACGTCCACGTTGTTCCGAGTGAAGCGGGTTGGCGAGTTGAGATTGCGGCGGATGGGCGAGCACGCTCGGTGCATGCAACACAGCGCGAGGCGAGGGAGGCTGCACGCGAGATTGCACGCAACGCGAAACGGGAGCTGTTCGTGCATGGGCGAGATGGCCGCATCCGCGAGCGCAACACATACGGGAAAGACCCGCAACGCTCAAAGGGCTAGCGGTTAGCACGCTCGCGTAATCGACCTCGCGCCCGGCTGCCGATTATCCGAGGTGAAGAGCGCGAGTCCGTCGCCGACGCTCGCGCTTCCGGGCCAGCGCTTCGGCCTCGGCGTCGCGACGCCAGTTCGGGTTCTTGACCTTCACCCAGCCGCGATCGTTCGGACGGTAGAGGCTCGAGTGATCCTTCGCGATGACGCCCTCGAAGCCGAGCTCGCATACAGCTGTGAACAGAGCACGGCCATCGTCGAACGCCTCTATGGTCGCCCACCCGATTCCGTCGAGTCCTAGCTGCCCGAGATCGCTCCTGCGCTCGTCATACGGACGACCGGTTAGGTCGACCCCGTCCCGTCGCAGCAGGTCGAAGATCACGAAGGTCAGCGGCACCGTCATGTCGCGGTGGAGAACGCGCCGGCAGACCAGCGGGAAGTGGGGTTCGCTTCCTTTCCAGGCGACGAGCTCTCCATCGAGCACGAGCCCGTCGGGGAGCGCTCGGAGCTCGGGCAGCACGGGGGTCATGTCCCAGCCCCGTCGGCTCCGAACCGCTAGGCCATCCTCGGTCGAAACAAGTGCGCGAAAGCCGTCCCACTTGAGCTCGTAGGACCATCCCGAACCCGAGGGCAAGGGTCCGGGACGAGACAGCATCGGGTCGGGTAACCGCAGAACCTTTGGAACCTAACGCGCGAAAGGTCGTTCAGGTCGGCGAGGAGCTATCAGAGTCCGGTGTTTCCGAGGATTCCGTCTCGACGCGGCGCATCGCCTCATAGACCGCGTCCCAGTGCCTTGAAACCTCCGCCATGGAACGCGCGGTATTCAGTGCGGCCTGCTCCAATCGCGTGTTGACTCTCTCGACCTCGGCCATTCGTTTTTCGAGGGCCGCGACCTTCTCGTTTATCCCGCTGATCTGCTGCGCGAGCAGCTCGGACTCGCCTGACGACACGGCTCTGGGTTTCGCCGAGGGGAGCTGCGATCCTTCGTAGCAGCTAGCACGAGTCTCCGCCGCGTACCGCGCAGCTTGCTAAGCCGCGTAGCTCCTGAGCTCGGCTGCGACTTCGCGGACCCGCTTCGGTATCCATCCTCGATCACATCCAGGAGGACCAGTGCCTCGGGTCGACTTGTGCCGATGACGCCGGTCCCATAGGAGTCCACGCTCTAGCCGTTCCGCCACGCCGACTCCGACGGGCTGGCCGTGATCTTGGGAGCCGGCGGGCGAGCTCGGTCGCCTCGTTGTCTGTTCTGCCCTCAACGGACGCGAAGCACTTTCGACCTTAGCGAACATACGTTCGCATACCAAGCAGGAAGGGCGATCGTGACAGCGCTCGGCGCAAAAGAGACTTGCGCTGGAGGAGACTGAGATTATATACTGGCTCAGCTTACAACTGCGTACAGGAGGTTATTCATGACAACTCTTGTTCGTTGGGAACCGTTTCGTGAGCTGGGCTCGCTCCAATCGGAGATGAGTCGCCTGATGAACGGCCTAATCGACGGCGACGATCGTGGTCCCCGGACCTGGGCACCCGCACTTGACGTGTGGGAGACCCCGACGGAGGTCGTGTACGCGTTCGACCTTCCCGGCGTCCGTGAGGACGAGATCCAGATCGAAGTCAAGGACGAGAACCTCACCATCTCTGCCGAACGGACGAAGACCGAAGAGACAGAGGAGAACGGCTTCTACCGCTTCGAGCGCCGCTACGGCACGTTCGCTCGCGCGGTCGGTCTTCCCCAGGGCGTGGACCAGGACAACATCTCGGCTTCCTACGAGAGTGGCGTCCTCGAGGTGCGCGTGCCGAAGCCCGAGGAGCAGAAGCCGAGGAAGATCGCCTTGTCGAAGACCGTCGAGGCATAGACACGCTGTCCGAAATGCGAGGGGCCGGTTTGCCGGCCCCTCGCGTCGGGAAGTTGCGTTTCGTCAAGCGCGCTGGCTCGGAACGGGTTAGAGCGCTTTTCAGAGTTGTGTCCCTCGGCGTCGAGGCTCTGATCGGGTCTCCGCCGGCGACGGGAATCAATTTTGCGACCCGGAGGACAGGACCGATGTACGACCCGATGGATCACGTGCAGGTTGAATACCCCGCTCCCAGCACCGTGGTGGTCAGGTTTACCGGCGAGCACGATCTCCTTGCGCGATACGAACTAACGACGCTTCTCGACTCACTTATCGAGAGCAACGAATTGGTCGTTGCCGACTTTTCCGAGGCGCTCTTTGTTGACTCAAGCACGCTGCAGGTCCTCGTCGAGGCTGACACTGCCGCCCGTGTGAGAGGAACGAGGTTCCGCCTCCAACTTGGCACCGCCTCGATCGTCTGGAAGGCATTCGAGTTGTTCGGCGCCTTTAAGCGTCTGGACTGTGTCCACTCTCGAGAGGAAGCACTCGAAGGAGCTGGCGACGCCGCTTTCGAGGACGCAAATGATGAATTGGCGAGCACCGGCCTCACCCCGGTCTCGGTCCCGGCTCAGGGACGGCGAGCCTGGATCGACTTCTGATCTTCACCAGTTCTCGTCGGGGACCGCCCTTCGGCTCAGGGTGGTCCCGCTTTGTGAACGGGGACCCCCGATTTTGGGGAGGCCCCGTTCATAGACAGACAACCCAAGGGACCACCCTGAGCCGGAGGGCGGTGGCCCAGGGTGAGACAGGCAGGGCATCTAAACCTCGCCGGAGGCCCTGCGGTGCTCCGACAGCCAGGCGGTGCTGTCGAACTCGGGCATGGGTTGCGCCGCATGTTTCCGTTAAAGAGGTCCGAGATGTTGAGTGCTGGGTGGCCCCATCAAGGGGCCACCAAACGGCTTAGCAGGTGCTCTGTCTAGCCGTCGTCCGAGATCGGGCTCGGCGGGTCTTTGGTCAACTCGCGTCTGCGTCGCGAACCTTGAAGTTCCCCGAGGTGCTCGGCGTGAGAGGCAAGGTCAAGTTCTGGCACGGAGGTGGTGCGACCACGAAGCCGACGTCCATCAGATCAGGCCCACCCTTTTTGCCCGCGTCCTGGATCGTTCCGATGAATCCTGAACCAACGCTTGCGCCCTCGATGACGAGACCGCCAAACCGGGCGACGCTGCCGTTCACCGCGAGACAGGTGACGCGTACCTTCCACGATTCTCCTGATGCGTTTCGGAAGACGAGTGCTCCCCTCGGGTCTTCGCCGCTCGACCCGCTTCGGGCTTTGATTCGCAAGTAATGGCCTGCGCTCATCGTGCCTTCGCCCTTGACGGAGTCTTTCGAGCCTCCATCGCCACCGTCCTTGGCGCTCGCCACGCCGGCCGCGATCGCAAAGACACTCACTGCCAATACGGCGGCGAGAAGCCTCATCCCTCGACCCTTGCCAGCCACGACTGTCGTTCGTACTAGCTGCCTCATGTCACAGCTCCCTTCCGCGCGAGCCTCGCGCACTAGTGGTTCCGAGACGTCCGCTGTGAGTGTTTGGTCAGACGCTCGAGAATCCCTCGAATCTCCGGACACTCGGCGGTACACCTTCACGATCGGAGTCTAGGCCGCTCATTCGGTCGCGTGCGATTTCTGCGGCCTCCCGACGCGATGCTCTGTCGCCCAGGGGCTCTGCCCACGGGTTCGAGGTGGTCCTTCGAGCTCAAGTGGGGCGGCTTCCGAGCCATCATCTCGACCGAAGACGCTCGCGGTGCGGAGTCGTCGGGCTGGAACATGACCTCGGTCCTTGCCGGAGCGCCGAGCGCAAGAACGGGCGTCAGAGGCGAACGAGTGAACGTCTCTTCACGCCTCTGAATCTATGAAAGCCCTGCTAACGCGGGGCTTTCTCGTAATGCGCCCGGTAGGAATCGAACCTACGACCTCTGGCTCCGGAGGCCAGCGCTCTATCCCCTGAGCTACGAGCGCGCGCGAGGGCAGTCTACCCGCGGCCCTTCGCCTTGGCTCCCTCGGGGAAAGGTCGTACGCTCCTGCCGTGCCCCTCGCCGACGTCAGCGAGACGTACGCCGACCTCGTCACGACGCTTTTCTCATCGACGATCGCCGCGAAGGCCTGGTTCGCGACGGCTGCCGTCGTGCTCGCGCTCGTGCAGGTCACGACGGCCGCGAGGATGTGGGGCCGGCTCGGCTTCCTCCGCATGCACGGTGCTTCGGTGGCACGTGTGCACCGCTGGTCGGGGCGCCTGGCTTTCCTGTTCACGCTGCCGGTGTTCTTCCATTGCGTCACGATCCTCGGCTTCGAGACGCCTGACACACGGGTCGCCGTGCATTCGCTGGCCGGGACGTTCATCTACGGCGTCTTCGCCGCGAAGGTCCTGATCGTCCGCGATCGGTCGCTTCCGGGCTGGGCTCTTCCGGCGGCAGGGATCACGCTCGCATCGACGCTTGCGCTCGTGTGGCTGACCTCCAGTCTCTGGTACTTCACGAACGTGCGGTTCGCCTTCTGATGGGACGGGCGTGGAGACCGCTGGTCGTCGGTGCGCTTGTCGTCCTGGCAACGTTCGTACTCGCCCAGTTCGCCGTGTTCGAGCCATCAGTGTCGAGCGACGCGGCCGTGGCCGGGGGAGACTTCTATCGCGGTCAGGTCGTGTTCGAACGCGATTGCGCGAGCTGTCACGGGTCGGAAGGAGAGGGAGGAAGCCCTGGACCGCGTCTCATCGACACCGGCCTCGATGCCGCGGCCGTGGCGTCCGTCGTGGAACAGGGCCGAGGGGTCATGCCTCCGGCGCTCGTGTCCGGCGGCGACCAGACGGACGTCGTCGCCTACGTCGTCGCGATCAGCCGTCCGTAAGCTCGCGTCGTGGAGATCGAGGCCAGGATCGTCCGGCTCCAGCTGGCGGAGACCTTCGTCATCGCGCGCGACGCGACCGACTACGCAGACGTCGTCCATGTGGCTCTGAGCCACGAGGGCACGACGGGCTACGGGGAGGCTGCGCCCGTCGCTCGCTACGACGAGTCGGCGGACTCCGCAGCGAGGTTCGTCGAGGAGAGCAGCGAGCTCCTGGGAGACGACCCGTTCGCGCTGGAGGAGATCGGCTCCCGACTTGCCGCCAGACCCGGCGAGCAGGCCGCGAAGTCCGCTGTCGACGCCGCCCTCCACGATCTCCAGGGAAAGCTGCTCGGAGTCCCCGGGTATCGCCTCCTCGGGCTTCCGCGGAGCGGCCCGCCGACCTCCTGGACGGTCTGGCTCGGCGACCCGGACGACATGGCGCGCCGAGCGGAGAAGGCGGCACCGAGCTTCCGCAGGCTCAAGCTAAAGCTCGGCGGGGGAGACAGCCTCGACGTCGAGCGCGTGCGCGCCGTCCGCGGAGTTACCGGGCTCCCACTCCAGGTCGACGTCAACGAAGCCTGGTCGTTCGACGAGGCCGCCGACGCGCTTCGCGAGCTCGCCGAGCTGGGCGTGGAGTACTGCGAGCAGCCGCTGCGCGCCGGCGACGAGGGAGGGGTGGCACTTCGAGATCGGTCGCCTGTTCCGATCTACGTGGACGAGGACTGCCACGTCCTCGCGGACGTCGCGAGCTGCGCCCGCATCGCCCACGGCATCAACATCAAGCTCGCGAAATCGGGCGGGATCCGCGAGGCAGTGAGGATGGCGCACGCGGCTCGTGCGCTCGGTCTCGGCGTGATGCTGGGGTGCATGCTCGAGTCGGGCCTCGGCATCGCGGCAGGGTGCTGCGTCGCCCCGCTCTGCGACCACGTCGATCTGGACGGAAACCTGCTTTTGCGCGAGGACCCGTGTCCTGGAGTCGAATTCGTCGACGGGATCCAGATGCCGGCGGCAGCTCCCGGTCTGGGTGTCTCGGTTCGAGCGGCGTGACCAGACAGCCGCGCCGCCTCCTCATCCTCGGCGAGGGCTTCTCGCACGACGCGCACTACGGGAAAACGATGCGCGGGATCATCCGCTACGGGCCGGATCCTGTGGTGGCGATCCTCGACTCCGTGCGTGCGGGAGAGGCGCACGAGGGAATCCCGATTGTGGGGACAGTCGAAGAGGCGCTTCCATTCACTCCGTCCGTCGCGGTCGTCGGAGTCGCCACCCAGGGCGGGCGATTCCCGCCCGCGTGGCGCGAGCTCCTCAAGAGCTCGATCGCGAACGGCCTCGACGTCGAGAGTGGCCTCCACGAGTTCGTCTCGGAGGATCCGGAGCTGATCGCGCTCGCCGGCAGGCACGGTGTCGAGCTGCGCGACCTGCGCAGGCCTCCGACCGGGCTGAACGTGCCGACGGGCGAAAATCTCGAGGTCGACGCGAAGATCGTGCTCACGGTCGGCTCGGACTGCGCGATCGGCAAGAAGACCGTCGCCGTCGAGCTCGACCTCGAGGCGCGGCGACGTGGGCTCGAGTCCGTGTTCGTGCCGACGGGTCAGACGGGGATCGCCATCGCCGGCTGGGGGATCGCGGTCGACGCGGTCGTCGCCGACTTTCTCGCCGGCGCGGCCGAGCGGCTCGTCGTCGAGGGCGCCGCGCGGGGCGGGAAGCTGCTCTTCGTCGAGGGCCAGGGCTCGCTCGTGCACCCGTTGTACTCGGGCGTGACCCTGGGGCTCGTGCACGGGTCGGTGCCGCACGCTTTCGTTCTCTGCCATCGGGCGGGCGCCACCGAGATCGACGGGTCTCCAGGGCACCTGATTCCGCCACTCACAGAGCTCGTGGAGCTGCACGAGCGCATCTCGCTCCCCCGGCGGCGGGCGAAGGTGGTGTGCCTGGCACTCAACACTGCGGACATCGACGAGGACGAGGACGCGCGTGCCGCCATCGAGGCTGCGGCCGCCGAGACCGGTCTTCCCGCAGACGACCCCGTGCGCTTCGGCGCCGGCCCGCTCCTTGACGCCATCTTGACTCGAATTTAGATGATTCGTCGGGAATTCACGGTGAGCCGGATGACGGCCACGACACGGCGCCGGAACGCCACCCTCCCTCGTCGTCCGGGCTTATGAGCCTGCACGACGAGTGAGTGCGACGCCCGGCTTGGTCGTGACCGTCCCCGGCGGCGCGACAAATCCCGACGAATCATCTAACCTCCGTCCGCCCGGGGGCAGTGGGGAGCCCGCGGAAACCAACTCGAATGCGACTCCTCGCTGCGGCAATGGTCTTCACCGTTGTGCTCCTGGCCGGTGCAGCCATTGCTCCTGCCGCCGATGTGGGTGCCAACGACGACTCGGCGAAGCACGCCGCCGACCACGGGGTCGCGATGTACAGCGAGATGGCGGCGGTCGGCCTCCGGCAGACGGTGATCGGCGTGCGCTTCAAGCCGAGCGAGGCTCTCGTCATCCAGGACAAGCGGCTCCTCGACCAGATCGTCCCGAACGCACTCGACGCGAACTTGCGGGTCGTCCTCGCCGTGTACCCGTACCCGCCGCGTGAGATCGAGGCGGGTCTCGGGAATCCCGCGCTCTTCGCGTCGTACGTGGCCGCGGTCGCGCAGGTGTATCCCGAGGTGACGCAGTTCGTGATCGGCAACGAGCCGAACCAGCCGGCATTCTGGCGGCCCCAGTTCACGCGCTCGGGCACGAACGCCTCTGCGGCGACCTTCGGGCGCTACCTGGCAGCGGCGTACGACTCGCTGAAGGCGGTCGACTCCGGGATCGAGGTCGTCGGGATCGGGCTCTCACCGCGCGGGAACGACAAGCCGAAGGCGAAGAGCAACATCTCGACCTCGCCGGTGCGGTTCCTGCGCGCGCTCGGCGCCTGGTATCGGGCGAGCGGTCGCACCCGGCCGCTGATGGACGCCCTCAGCTTCCACCCGTATCCGAACAAGGCGACCGACCCGCTCGAGCGCGGATACGCGTGGCCGAACGCAGGCTTCGTCAATCTCGACCGCGTCAAGCAGGCGCTGTGGGATGCGTTCGACGGCACCGCCCAGCCGACGACGCTGAACGGCCTGATGCTTCACCTCGACGAGGTCGGGTGGCAGGTCGACACCTCGCGGTTCTCCGGCTACCAGGGGCGAGAGAACGTCCCGGTCACGGACGAGTTGACGCAGGCGGCGATCTACGGCGACCTCATCCGCAGGTCAGCGTGCGACCCGGACGTCCACGAGGTGAGCTTCTTCGGGTTCCGTGACGACGGCCTACGTACCGGCTTTCAGGCCGCGCTCCAGCGGGCCGACGGCACGCCTCGGCCGGCCGTAGCTGCGGTGCGGGCGGCGATCGCGGAGACCACGTCGGGGTGCTCCGGCGCTCCGAGCACGTGGAGCCCGACCGAGGATGTCCTGGGCGCCGATGCGGAGCTTCGCGTCTCGGTCACGGGGGCTGTCGAGGCCGTGGTCACTGCGGCCGAGGAGGCACGTGTAAAGGCCTGTGTGACGCAACTGGTCGTTCGCGGGCTCGGCGGCGCGTTCTTCCGGCCGCTCCGGGCTCCGCGCTGCGTGAACGCATTGGTGGGCCCAGGGTCCCTGGCGCTCGCGCTCCCCATTCCGACAGGTGGGGACATGCGCGCTGGAGCGACGATCGACTTCGCCGCGGTGTCGAACCCGCGTCGGACAACGACCGTCGAGCACGAGCTTCCGACGCTGCGCTGAGCTCCTTGACAACCGAACAGGTGTTCGATTAGTGTTACGAACACATGTTCGCCAGGGTGATCGTCGTCATGCTCGTTGCGGTGTTCCTGTGGGCGGTCTTCGCCCGTGACACCGGAGCCGGGCCGCCGCAGCGCTACCACACCGTACGAGCGGGAGACACGCTCTGGTCGATCGCAGACGCGAGCTACGCCGGCGACCCGCGTGAGGGCGTGTGGAAGCTCCAGCGCAAGAATCGGCTCGAAGGCGCGACGATCGTGCCTGGTCAGCGGCTCGCGCTTCCCTAATCCTGATATGAAACAGCGCGCATGGCCAGCGATCGCATCCTCGAGCTGCTCAGGCGCCCGGTCGACCAGGACGAGTACACCGAGATCCGGGAGCTCTGGAAGACCCATTCGATCGCGGAGGACAATCGCGACCTTCCGGGCCTGATCTCGACGCTGACCGAGGACTGTGTCTACGAGGTGCTCGGCAGCGGCGCTCGCTGGGAGGGACACGAGGGAGCGGCCCGCTTCTACACCGAGCTCTTGACCGCGTTTCCGGACATCCACTTCGATCTCGAGTACATCGTCATCGGGCCGCAAGGCGTCTGCGAAGAGGCACGGGTCACAGCGACGCACGAGGCCCGCTGGCTCGAGCACGAGCCGACCGGCGAGAAGCTCGAGTGGCGAAACGCGATCTTCTTCCCCTGGGACCCGGCTGCGAGGAAGTTCAAGGGCGAGATGGTCTACACCGACCTCGCCTTTCCGGGCGCCCCGCCCGCTTAGCGGGCGACTGTACGTTCTCCGCGCGCGATCCGCGATAGCGGATTGCGGGCTTGCGCAAGGTGCGCCTAGACCGCGATCACCGCAGCGGAAGGCGCCTCGGGCGGCAGGATGTCCGCCGGATGCCGCTTGGCGACGCGCCAGAACGCGTCGACCACGACCGGGCTGAACTGCTTTCCGCGCCCGGACCGGAGCTGGAGCATCGCCTGGTTCAGATTCAACCCGTGCGCGTAGGGCCGGTCGGTAGTCATCGCGTCCCACGCGTCCGCGAGGCCGATGATCGCGGCTTCGAGCGGGATGTCGTCCCCATGCAGGCCGTCGGGATAGCCGAGCCCGTCCCAGCGCTCGTGGTGGTGACGAATCGCAGGGACTGCCTCGTGGAACGACGAGAGCTTCGAGACGATCTCGGAGCCGCGTGTCACGTGCTCTCGCATGATCGCCGCTTCCCCCGGCTCGAGCGGTCCCGCTTTGGTGAGGACCGAGTCGGGAATGCCGATCTTTCCCACGTCGTGGAAGAGCGCTGCCGTACCGAGCGCACCCAGCTGTCGAGGAGGTAGGACGAGCTCACGACCGATCGCGAGCGCGACGCGACGGACTCGCTGCGAGTGGCCCGCCGTGTACGGGTCGCGAGCCTCGACCGCGGCATTCAGGGTCTCGATCGTCTCGAGGAGGCTCTGTTCGAGGCGCTGCGAGGATTCGGTGAGATCGCGGCGACTACCCATCACGAAGTCGTTCTGGCGGGTGAGCCTCGATGCGGCTCCCCGGACGAGCAGGACGAGCAGGAGCCAGAGAACCACGAAGACGATGCCGACGACCATCCAGACGGTGCGCGTCGCCGAGGCGACGCTGGTGTCTAGGGCCGTCGGATCGAGCGAGACTTGCGCGACGCCGACCGGAGCGCCTGACCTCGAGGTCAGCGGGGCCCAGACGACGACCGCGCGCTCGCGTCGTACCGCACCGCGGCGTCGCACCGAGATCTCCGTGACCCGAGCCTGAGCCTGCCCGCTGCGTAGTGCTCGCATGACGTCTGGCGTCCGGATCGTGCGCTTGCTTGCCGGGGCCGTGAAGACGTGCCGGCCTTGCCGTGACCAGATGGAGATCCTCAGCAGCTCGGTGGTCGAAGCCACGATCCGTGCAGCACGACGCCGAGCCTGAGCGCTCGAGACGACGCGATCTCCGCGGACGAGTGAGGGTGCGAGAACCGCGTCTGCGTACACGGTGACGTCGCTCGAGCTGTCGGCGAGGATGTGCTCGCGGAAGGTTTCCGTGAGCACCGAGGAGAGGACGAACGCGCTCACCGCCAGAATGAGCCCGGACGCGAGCAGAAAGGTCCACAGCAGGGCCAGGGACCTGAGCAAACCATCCGAGCGATGCGCTCGGGACGCCATCCCGCTTGTATCGGCAGGAATAGGCCCGGATTTGAGCGCGTAGACTCCGCCGGCGTGGATCTCGACGTGGTCTTCCTCGGGACGTCCGGATCCACACCGACTGCCAGGCGCGCTCTCGCCGCGACTCTCGTGCGACGCGGCGGCGATCGCCTGCTCTTCGACTGCGCCGAGGGTACTCAGCGCCAGCTGCTGCGGTGCGACATCGGGCTGGTCGAGCTCGAGGAGATCTTCCTCACCCACTACCACGCGGATCACTACCTCGGGCTTCCCGGCATGCTCAAGACGTTCTCGCTCAGAGGCCGCGAGCTTCCGCTCACGATCTACGGGCCGCCAGGGCTCCGTGAGCTCCTGGCCACGCTCCGCCGCATCTTCGGGCGGCTGTCGTATCCGCTGGAGACGGTCGAGCTCGAACCGGGAGCGGTTCTCGAGCGGGACGGGCACACGCGTGGAGGCGTTTGCCGTGGAGCACGGGGTCTCCGCAGTGGGCTACATGCTCGTCGAGGCGGAGCGGCCCGGCCGCTTCGACGTCGAGACCGCAGACCGCCTCGGCGTCCCGGATGGCCCGGCCCGCGGGCTGCTCCAGCGTGGCGAGCGCGTGACGCTCGCAGATGGGAGGGTTGTAGTGCCGGACGAAGTGCTGGGATCTCCCCGCGACGGTCGCAAGCTCGTGCTCACGGGAGACACGGCGCCCGCGGCTTCGGTTGTCGAGGCCGCAACCGGCGCGGACGTCCTCGTCCACGAGGCGACGTTTCTCGCCGGCGAGCGCGATCGTGCGCGTGAGACGCTGCACTCGACGGCAGGGGAGGCGGCGCTCGTCGCTCGCGAGGCGCGAGTCAAGCTGCTCGCCCTCACGCACGTCTCGACGCGCTACTTCGGCCACGAAGTGGTCGCCGAGGCGCGCGAGCTCTTTCCCGAGACGGTCGTTCCCCGGGACTTCGATCTCGTCCAGATTCCCTTTTCCGAACGGGGAGCACCCGAGCTCGTCCGTGCGGGAGCGCGTGCCGACCGAGCGCCGCGAGATGCTCGATCGGGAATTCACGGCGGCGCGTCAATTTCCGACCGAGCATCTGGCTGCGATAGGGTCCCAGGAGCCGTGACGAAGCTCGTACAGGTGGCAGTCGCAGGCGACGTCGCCGAGGCGGAGCAGCTCCAGGGGCTCCTCTCCGCAGCCGGCATCGAGTCACAGCTCGGGCCGGCGACCGAGCACGATCCCGACGCTCTCGACGATCCTCCGCTGAAGGTCTTCGTCTCCGAGTCCGAGATCGACGACGCCCGCGACGCGATCGAGGCGCAGACCGCGCTCGACGACGAGCTGCTGGACGAGGCCTAGCGCGCTTCCGGCACCCACTCGACCCGCGTCGAGCCGACAAGGCCGGCGCTTTCGATCTCGAACAGGCACGGGATTAGCTGACCGCCAGGTCGGAGCGAGGGCACGGCGCCGGACCAGACGCCGCCCGCGGCCACTTCGACGGTTCGCCAGGGAAAGCCGTTGACGACGAGCCTGACGGGATGGCCGTCCTTCCCGAGCAGCGTGAGGTGGAGCGCACCGGGGCCACACGGGTACACCACGACCTTCGCACTCGCGAAGTCGCCGACGGGCGTGAAACCCTCGGTGCGCGAGACGAGCCGCAGCGGTCCGTCGACCCGCCACAACCCGTAGCCGGGAGCGAGGGCGGTCGGCGGGGATGCGACGAGGCGCTCGCCGTCGAGCACATGGGTCGCGGGCAACAGGACGTGCGGCGCAGCGACCTCCTCGCCCGAGGAGTACAGGAAGGCGCCGTCCGAACGGATCGTGACCGGTCGCTGTGGCAGCGCCTGCCCCGGAACGCCGTCGACGCGGAGAAGCTGACGAATCGAGCTGTTCCAGAACGCGAGACGCGCGATCGAGGTCGAAGGTTGCTCGCCGGTGTCGAGCAGGGCCACTGACCCGACCCCGGCTTCGTCGACCCAGTCCTGGTCGGACGTGCCGAAGTCGTTGCTGCGCTCCAGGCTCGACAGATCGTCGATCTCCCGAGCCGCGTTCACCGAAGCCGCCACGAAGCCCACTGCGACTGCGACGACGGTGACGGCGAGGAATCTCCGCGGGGTGAGCAAGAAGAGCCCTCCGAACACGAGCCCCAGGACGAGCAGACCTCCGCGAAACACCACGTCTCCCTCGGCGGCCAGCGCGTCGAGTGGCAGCAAAGTCAGAGCGTCGTGTGCTCCCGAGGCGGTTCCCACGCGCGACTCCGGGAGCACCAGCAACGCGGCGAGCGCCGCGACCGTGACGGGAACGGCGACGGCGAGAGGGCGCGGTCCGGCGCGCGCGATCCAGAGGCAGAGACCGAGCACGAGCAGCGGAAGGGTCGTGATCACGTACCGCTCGTTGACGTGGTCGAGATACTCGACCGCGAAGAGCGACACCTGTGCGACGAGCAGCACGACGTAGGCGGCCGTCACCGCGAGGAAGGCGCGACTGGCCTGGTCCTTCTCGCCGTGCACCAGCGCCAGGACGAGGAGCGTTGCGGTCGCGAGGACCGGAAGGCCGAACGTCATCGCGACGAGAACCCCTGCGTGCCACGTGAACTGCGTCACCGCACCGGTCGAGGCACCCGTGGTCTGCGTGATCTCTCCGTACGCTCCCAGCAGGTCGCTTCGACCGGAGACGGCCGCGACCAGGAGCCCGGCGGTCGCGACCCCGACGAGCGTGAGGATCGGCGCCAGCGGCCGCACGATCGCGCGGGAGC
The DNA here is from genome assembly GCA_963789655.1 of uncultured Actinomycetes bacterium. GTDB lineage: Bacteria > Actinomycetota > Thermoleophilia > Gaiellales > Gaiellaceae > GMQP-bins7. The sequence continues at coordinate 516,737 of CAWBLH010000004.1, read as the reverse complement.
GCGCGAACCACGCGTAGAGCGCGACCGCGACGAGCAGCGCGGGAAGCAGGATGAGTGCCTGCAGCCGCACGGCGGCGGCGACGCTCACCGCCAGCAGGAACAGCCCCTGCCGCTCGAGCGTCGGGCGCTCGAGCATGCGCGCAAGCGCGTAGAGGGCGGTTGCGACGAGCGGGTAGAAGAGCGCTTCGGTCATCAGTAGGCCGCCATACCAGAGCGCGGGAGGGAGCACCGAGAGCGCCGCGGCGGCGAGCGCCCAGCGTGTTCCCACGAGCCTGGCTCCCCAGAGGTAGACCGGGACGGCGACGAGCGACATCGCCAGCGCCTGCAGAGCCTGAGCCACGGCGACGCCCGCCGCGAGGTCGCCGACGGTCAGCGGAAGACCGACGAGAGCAGGAGTCAGCAGGCTGTAGTACGGGACGGCGCTGTCTCGAATGCCCAGCGTGCCCGACTCCCAGAGCGACTGCCCGACGAGGCCGTAGATCATCTCGTCCGGAGCGATCCAGGGCACGTCGAAGGAGCGCGCGACGGCGAAGCGAGCGAGTGCGGAGAGGAGCACGATCGTGCCGACCCCGACCGCTGCATGCCATCTTCCGAGGCGCGTCCCAGCGTGATTCATTCTGTGGTTCGCCCCGTCGGACAGGGCCGCCGGATGCTTGCTCGGAGATTCTCGCGGGCCGGCGACGCTCACGACACGGCGCCCGATCGCCACCCTCGCGCGTCGCACAGGCTACGAGCCTGCACGACGGCGTGAGTGCGGCGCCCGGCTTGGTCGTGACCGCCGCCGACTGCGCGCCAATCTCCGAGCAAGCATCTAGACTACCCCGCGACCCTTTAACCCGGTCCAGTGAGGCCGGAAAGGAGCCAGATGACGACGCACGTCCCCGATCGCGCGACCGCGACCCCGCTTCTCGAAGCGGACGCGATCTCGAAATCGCTCGCGCGGATCGCGCACGAGATCATCGAAGGGGCGGCGCTCGGCGAAGGCATCGGAAGCTCGGAGGAACGAGGGATCGAGCGACTCGCGCTCGTCGGCATCCAGACGCGGGGAGTTCCGCTCGCCTCCCGCCTCAGGCGGCTCGTCGAGGAGAGGAGCGGAATCGAATTGCCGCTCGGGGCGCTCGACATCACCTTCCACCGCGACGACGTGCATGTCCGCGACGGCGGCAGAGCGCCTGATCGGCAGCCGGTCGTGCGCGCGACGAGCATCCCGTTCGCCGTCGAGGGAATGACCGTCGTCCTCGTCGACGACGTCCTCTTCACGGGCCGGACGATTCGCTCTGCGATCGACGCGCTTCTCGAGTTCGGCCGGCCCGCGCGGGTGCAGCTCGCCGTCCTGGTCGACCGCGGCCACCGCGAGCTTCCGATCCGGCCCGACTACGTCGGGAAGAACCTCCCGACGGCGCGGAGCGAGCGGGTGCAGGTCGAGCTCGTGGAGGTCGACGAGGTCGATCGGGTCCTCCTCGTCCGCGACAGCGAGGGTCGCGACCCGTGAGCGAGCTACGCGCGCCCGCTCCTCCTCGCCGCCACTTGCTCTCGGTCGGCGATCTCACCCGCGGCGATGTCGAGCGAATCCTCGAGACGGCAAGCAGGATGGCGTCCTCCGTCGACCGTGAGGTGAAGAGACTGCCGACGCTCCGTGGGCGCACCGTCGTGAACCTCTTCTACGAGTCCTCGACGCGCACGCTGGCGAGCTTCGAGCTCGCGGCCAAGCGCCTGTCCGCCGACACGATGTCGCTGCGTGCCGCCGGCTCCTCGGTCGACAAGGGCGAGTCGCTGAAGGACACGGCGGCGACCCTCGCGGCCTACGACCCGGACGTGATCGTGGTGCGACACCCGTCCATCGGCGCCGCCCACTTCGTCGCTCGCGAGACGAACGCGAGCGTGGTCAACGCCGGCGACGGCAAGCACCAGCATCCGACTCAAGCCCTCCTCGACCTGTACGCGATGGAGCAGGCGCTGACGCCGCCTGGAGGGGCTGCACGTCGCGATCGTCGGCGACTTCCTCCACTCGCGCGTCGCGCGCTCCCTCGTGCAGGCGCTCGAGCTCGTCGGCGCCCGCTCGACCGTGATCGCGCCGCCAACGCTCGTGCCACGCGGGATCGAAGCGCTCGGGTGCGAGGTTTCGAACGACATCGAGGACATCGCCGACGCGGACGTCGTGTACGTGCTCCGCCTGCAGCGGGAGCGCATGGCCCCCGGCGAGGCGTTCGTGCCGTCCTTGCGTGAGTACGCGGCGCTCTACGGCATCACGCCAGAACGAGTACGCCCCGGCCAGGTCGTCATGCATCCCGGCCCGATGAATCGAGGCGTCGAGATCGACCCGCGCGTCGCCGACTCGGATGCCGCGCTCGTCGGCGAGCAGGTGCGCGCGGGTCTCGTCGTGCGCATGGCCGTGCTCTACGACCTGCTCACGGTGGCGCCGGTGCCGGCGCCTGTGACGGCCGAGGTCGCGTAGTGCTGTTCTGCCGGAACGGTCGCAGCGACTCGCTGACGCTCGAGGGCCGCGTCCTCGCTCCGACGCAGGGGATCGACGAGTGTCTTCGCATCACTGTGACGGATGGTGTCATCAGCGCGCTCGAGCCGGCCCCCGCCGGCACGCTCGTGATCGCACCGGCTTTCGTCGACCCGCACGTTCATCTGCGTACCCCCGGCCGCGAGGACGAGGAGACCCTCCAGTCGGGCACCGAGGCCGCTGCCGCGGGCGGGTACTGCGCGATCCTCGCGATGCCGAACACGGAGCCGATCGTCGATTCCGCCGCGGTGCTCGGTGCGCTGGTCGAGAGAGCTCGGGCAGAGGCCGTGATCCCCGTGGGGTTCATGGCCGCGATCAGCAAGGGCCAGGAAGGCGAGCAGCTGACCGAGATGGCGGAGCTCGCCGCTGCCGGCGCCGCTGCGTTCACCGACGACGGGCGACCGGTCGTCTCTGCCGGCCTGATGCGCCGCGCGCTCCAGTACAGCGCGCTCGTCGGGCCACTGTTGGCGCTCCACTGCGAAGACCCCCAGCTGTCCCGCGGCGGTCACGCGCACGAGGGCACGGTTGCGGCCGAGCTCGGCCTCGGTCCGTATCCGTCCACCGCCGAGAGCGTGATGGTGCAACGCGATCTCGCGCTCGCAGCCGACGCAGAGCGCCCGCTCCATCTCATGCACCTTTCCGCATCCGGGTCGGTCGAGGCCCTGAGGCGTGCGCAGGATGCCGGCGTCACGGCCACCGGCGAGGTGACTCCGCACCACCTCTGCCGCACGGACGAGGTTGTCCGAAGCCTCGATCCGAACACGAAGATGAACCCACCGCTCCGGGAGGAAGACGATCGGAAGGCGCTCGTCTCCGCCCTTCGGGAAGGTGTGATCGACGCGATTGCTACGGATCACGCGCCCCACGCACGACAGGAGAAGGACGTGCCCTTCGAGGAGGCGCCCTTCGGCGTCATCGGGCTCGAGACCGCGTTCGCGGCGCTTCACACGCATCTCGTGCTCCCCGGAGAGCTCGAGCTCGCCACGCTTCTCGAGCGGATGTCTGCAGGTCCGGCCCGTATCTTCGGGCTCGACGAGCCGGCGATCGAGGTGGGTGCTCGCGCGAACCTCGTCGTTCTCGACCTCGACGCCGAGTGGACCGTGACCGAGGACGGCTTCCGCTCGCTATCGGCGAACTCGTGGCTGCTCGGGGAGACGTTGCGCGGACGAGTCGTGCGCACGATCGCCGACGGCCGGGAGGTGTACGCGTGAGCGCGGGCTACCTCCTGCTCGAGGACGGGACGGTCTTCCGCGGCCGCTCGGTGGGCGCCGAGGGCGTTGCCTTCGGAGAGGCGGTCTTCACGACCGCGATGACCGGCTATCAGGAGACGGTGACCGACCCTTCCTACGCGGAGCAGCTCGTCTGCTTCACGGCCCCGATGGTCGGAAACTACGGCGTCTCCGAGCAGCGCGCGGAGTCCGAGCGTCCCCACGCGCGCGCCGTGCTGATGAGAAAGCTCGGCGGCTCGGACTGGGCGGACTGGCTCACCCGGCACGATCTCGTCGCGCTCGAGGAGGTCGACACGCGCGCGCTCGTTCTTCGGCTGCGCGAGAGCGGAGCGATGCGGGCGGTAGCGGTTGCGGACGACGCTGTGCTGTCCATCGAAGAGGCGCTGGACGCGGTTCGAGAGCAGCCCGCCATGGAAGGGCAGGCGCTCGTCGCCCAGGTCTCGACGCGCGAACCGTACGTCTTCTCCGAAGGCCGAACCAGGGTCGCGGTCGTCGACTACGGGACGAAGCGCTCGATCCTGCGCCGGCTCACGACGGCGGGCGCGGGGGTGACGGTCTTTCCGCACTCCGCACAGCCCGACGAGCTCGAGCCCTTCGACGGCGTCGTCCTCTCGAACGGCCCTGGCGACCCCGAGCCCCTGCAGGCGGAGACCGAGGCTGTGCGCGGTCTCCTCGAGAAGGTCCCCGTCCTCGGCATCTGCCTGGGGCACCAGCTTCTCGGGCGTGCAACCGGCCATGACACGTTCAAGCTCCCCTTCGGCCATCGCGGCGCCAATCACCCGGTGCTCGACAAGCGCACCGGCCGTGTGCTCGTGACGAGCCAGAATCACGGCTTCGCCGTCGCTCCCGCCGAGAGCGAGCAGGCGACGCACGTCTCCCTCTACGACGGGACGGTCGAGGGCTTCGACTTTCCCGAGCTGCGAGCCCGCTCGGTCCAGTTCCATCCAGAGGCAGGCCCCGGCCCGCACGACGCCTGGCCGATTCTCGAGCGGTGGGTCGAGGAGCTCGGGGTTAGGTGATGCCGGCCCGCCGCGACATCGAGAGCGTGTGCGTGATCGGCTCGGGCCCGATCGTCATCGGCCAGGCCTGCGAGTTCGACTACGCCGGCTGCCAGGCGCTCAAGGTGCTGCGCGAGGACGGCTACCGCACGATCGTCGTCAACTCGAACCCGGCGACGATCATGACCGACCCCGGCTTCGCCGATCGCACGTACATCGAACCGCTGGATCTCGAGAGCGTCGCCTCGGTGCTCGAACGCGAGCGGCCGGATGCGCTCCTGCCGACCCTCGGCGGCCAGACCGCCCTGAACCTCGCGATCGAGCTCGAAGAGGCAGGAGTCCTCGACGAGCTCGGCGTCGAGCTGATCGGCGCACCCGTCGAGGTCATCAGGCGCGCGGAGGACCGCGAGCAGTTTCGCGACGCGGTTCGCAGCTGCGGCCTGGAGGTGCCGACCTCGCGGATCGTCACCTCCCTGGCCGAGCTCTCCGACGTGTCCCTGCCCGCGGTCGTTCGGCCGGCATTCACGCTCGGCGGGCACGGAGGGGGCTTTGCCGAAGAGCCAGGAGCGCTTCTGCGACAGGTCGAGCGTGGGCTTCGAGAGTCCCCGATTGCCCAGGTCCTGGTCGAGGAGTCGGTCCGGGGCTGGGACGAGTTCGAGCTCGAGGTGATCCGGGACCGGAAGGACAACGTGGTGGTGGTCTGCTCGATCGAGAACCTCGATCCCATGGGGGTGCACACCGGCGACTCCGTCACCGTCGCGCCGCAGATGACGCTCTCCGACGAGGCGTACCAGGAGCTCCGCGACGCCGCGTGTGCCGTCATCCGCGCAGTAGGGGTCGAAACCGGAGGTTCCAACATCCAGTTCGCGCGTCACCGGGAGACGGGTGAGCTTCGCGTCATCGAGATGAACCCGCGGGTCTCTCGATCCTCTGCGCTCGCCTCCAAGGCGACCGGCTACCCGATTGCCAAGGTCGCCGCCAAGCTCGCCGTCGGCTACACGCTCGAGGAGATCCCGAACGACCTCACGAAGACGACTCCTGCGAGCTTCGAGCCGACGCTCGACTACGTGGTCGTGAAGTTCCCGCGCTTCGCGTTCGAGAAGTTCCCGGGCGCCGATCGCACGCTCGGAACGCAGATGAAGTCGGTGGGGGAGACGATGGGGATCGGCCGCACCTTCTCCGAGGCCTTCCTGAAGGCGTACGGGTCGCGCGAGCTCGACGAAGGCTCGCCCACTCCGTGGTCGAGCCTGGATGACATTCCTGCCGGAGTTCACCCCTGGTTCCTGGCTGAGATCGCGCATGCGCGCGAAGAGTTGGCTTCGGGTGACCTCCTTCGCGCGAAGCGAGCCGGGTGGGGAGACGACTCGATCGGGGCGGCCCTCGGGATCACTGGGCTGGACGTCCGTCGTCGCCGGCACGAGCAAGGCGTGCTGCCGGCATTCCGGCGCGTCGATTCGTGCGCCGGGGAGGTCGAGGCGGGATCGAACTACTTCTACTCCACCTGGGGCGAGGCAGACGAGGGGCTCCCGGAAGCGGACAAGCCCCGCGTGGTCATCCTCGGCTCGGGCCCGAATCGCATCGGGCAGGGGATCGAGTTCGACTACTGCTGCGTGCACGCGGCGCAGACGTTTCGCGCGCTGGGCTACGAGGCGATCATGGTGAACTGCAACCCGGAGACGGTCTCGACCGACTACGACACGTCCGACCGGCTCTACTTCGAGCCACTTTCGCCGGAGGAAGTCCTCGCCGTCTGCGATCGCGAGCAGCCGGTGGGCGTCGTCACCCAGTTCGGCGGCCAGACGCCGCTCAGGCTCGCCCGTGCGATCGAGGAGGGCGGCTACCGGATCCTCGGCACTCCTCACGAGGCGATCGATCTCGCCGAAGACCGGGCGCGCTTCGGATCGCTCGTCGAGGAGCTCGGCGTGCGTTGCCCGCCCTGGGCGATTGTGGCCACGGCTGAGGAGGCTGTCGCGGCGGCCGAAACGATCGGATACCCGGTGCTCGTCCGCCCGTCCTACGTTCTCGGTGGGCGCGCGATGCGGGTCTGCTACGACGACTCCGAGCTCGAGACGGCGATGGAGGCGGTGCACGGCGAGGTGCTGCTGGACCGCTTCGTCGAGCACGCGATCGAGCTCGATGTGGATGCTCTCTGCGACGGCGAGGAGGTGTACATCGCCGCGGTCATGCAGCACGTCGAGGAGGCCGGGATCCACTCAGGTGACTCTGCGTGCGTTCTACCGGCTCCGTCGCTGACCCTCGGAGCGGCTCTGGAGGTCGAGCACGTCGTCAAGCGGCTCGGCCCTGCGTTAGGGGTCGTCGGGCTGCTGAACGTGCAGCTTGCGATCGCGGACGGCAACGTCTACGTGTTGGAGGTCAATCCTCGGGCGTCGCGGACGGTTCCCTTCGCCTCGAAGGCGATCGGCGTGAACCTGGTGGAAGCCGCGTGCCGGCTGGCTGCGGGACAGAAGCTGTCGGATCTCATGCTTCCGGTGCCGCGTCCGTCGCAGGTCAGCGTCAAGGCGGCCGTGCTGCCGTTCGCGCGCTTCCCGGGCGCAGACCCCGTACTCGGCCCCGAGATGCGCTCGACCGGGGAGGTCATGGCGAGCGCCGCCGACCTCCCGACGGCGCTCGCGAAGGCGGAAAGGGCTGCCGGGCGACCGCTTCCGACTTCCGGGACGGCGTTTCTCTCCGTGCGCGACGAGGACAAGCCTGCGGCCGTCGCCGTCGCTGCAGCGCTCGCCGGGCTCGGCTTCGAGCTCGTCGCCACCGAGGGAACCGCTCGGACGCTTCGTGCTGCAGGCCTCGAGATCGAGGAGGTCGCGAAGGTCGGTGACGCCGTCCCTGACGACGAGACGGTCGTCGACCTGGTGCAGCGAGGACGCTGCGATCTCGTCATCAACACACCGCAGGGGAGTGGAGCGAGGGCTGACGGGTACCTGATCCGCGAGGCGGCGCTGGTTGCGCGCGTGCCGTGCGTCACGACGATCTCCGGAGCGGCAGCCGCGGTGCACGCGATCGCGAACGCGCGCGCGGAGTCTGCGCTCTCGTTGCAGGAGCGAATCGGGGCTATCTCCTGACCGCCTGGCGCTCGGCGCGACGGGGTCTGGCTGAAGCCGGGCTCGGCGTGCGAACGGTGGTGGGGTCGAGCGTCAGCCAGACCCCGGTCTGGACGGCCCGGCGCGACCGCCTCGGCGTCGTCGGCACCGAAGCGGTGGGGCCGTACGTCTTGCTCCGGCTCGAACGGAACGGGCTCGAGCCGGGCATTCCGGGGCAGTTCTTCATGCTCGAGGCACCGGGCCGGTTGCTGCCGCGTCCGATGAGCCTGTGCCTTGCCCCGCCCGGCGAGCTGGTGTTCCTCCTGGATCCGATCGGACCCGGGACGCGCGCGCTCGCTGCTCTTCGGGAGGGAGACGGAATTCATGTCCTAGGCCCGCTCGGCAACGGCTTCGACCTCGAAGTCGAGCGGCCGCTGCTCGTAGCGGGGGGCATCGGCCTCGCGCCGATGCCGTATCTCGCCGAGGCGCTCGGCGGACCCCCTGCGATTCTCGGCTTCCGGAGCGAGCGTCATGCCGAAGCCGCTCGTCTGCTTCCTGCTGCGGAGGTCGTCGTCGAGCCAGGGCTCGTCACGGAGCTCCTTCCCGACGATCCGGGCGACGTCCTCGCGTGCGGCCCGGAGCCGATGCTCGAAGCCCTGCGAGAGCTCGTGCCGGGTGCCCAACTCGCCTGGGAGGCCCCCATGGCGTGCGGCTACGGAGCCTGCTTCGGTTGCGTTGTCGAAGTCGACGGTCGCTACGTTCGTCTTTGCATCGACGGACCGGTGCTATGAACGATTGCAATGATCTCAGTATGGTAAGCCAGGGTCAGACCCTGGGCGTGTCCTCAATGGACGGTGAACTTCGCGTCGACTTCGTGCCAGGTTGTCCACGGGCGTGACCGTCCCGATCCTCAACGCTTCCGGCTGCCTCGACGCGCTGACGGCGCCCGAGGTCGCGAGCAGCCTCGACGCGTTCGTGACGAAGACCGTCACGCCGCTTCCGCGCGAGGGAAACCCTCCTCCGCGGATCGCTGAGACGGATCACTGGATGTTGAACTCGATCGGCCTCCAGAACCCTGGCATCGAAACGTTCTGCAGCGACGTGTTGCCGCGGCTGCGTGCGCTCGACGTGCCGCTCTGGGTGTCCGTGGGCGGCTTCTCGGCCTCGGACTACCGACTCGTGTGCGAGCGACTCGACGAGCAGGACGGAGTCGACGTCATCGAGCTGAATCTCTCCTGCCCGAACGTCGAGGAGGCACCTGAAGCGGTCTCCGAGCTCGTCGCAGCCTCGCGCACCGCGACTGAAAAGCCGCTCTACGCGAAGCTTTCGCCCGCGAGCGCCGACATCGGCGAGCTCGCGCGGGCCGTGGCGGCCGCCGGCGCGGACGGGCTGTCGCTCGTGAACACGCTCCGCGGCCTCGCGCTCGACCGCGAAAGCCTGCGCCCCCGCCTGGCGCTCGGGCCGGGAGGGGCATCCGGTCCCGCGCTCAAGCCGATTGCCCTCGCCTGCGTGTACGCGTGTGCGAGCGCCGTCGACCTGCCGATCGTGGGCATGGGCGGAGTCATGTCCGGGAGAGACGGCGTCGACCTGGTGGCGGCCGGAGCGAGCGCGATCGCACTCGGGACAGTGCTCTTCGCGGACCCGGCCGCACCCAACCGAGTACGCGACGAGCTGGGGTCGGAAGCCAGGTCCCGGGGGTACGGCTCGGCGGCCGAGATTCGGGGAGTCGCACACGGATCGGCCTCGCTGTCGCTAGCGTCAGCCAAACAGACAACATAAAAATCCCTGCAAATAGGCATAAACGTTAGAGCTTGACCAGAGTGGGAGGCTTGGTAGACTCGTCCGGCTCATGGTCACGTCGAAGACGCACGCGCAGGCGCCTGCCCGCTCGCTCGATCAACGGATGGAGGCGCTCCAGCGGGCGAACGACGTCCGGGTCCGCCGCGCGCAGCTCAAGCGCGACCTGAAAGCCGGAGACGCGCAGATCGAGTCGATCCTTTTGAGGCCGCCCGAGTTCGTGTCGACCGCGAAGGTCTTCGACATGCTGATGGCCGTTCCGAAGTTCGGGCGCGTGAAGGCCGCCCGCCTCCTGAACCAGTGCCGCATCAGCCAGTCGAAGACCGTGGGCGGTCTCTCCGAGCGTCAGCGCGCCGAGCTCGTCGAGCTCTTCAACCACCGCAGCTGACGGCGGCGGTGCCTTTGGCGCCCGTCTTCGTCATCACCGGCCCGTCCGGCGCGGGCAAGGGAACGCTGATCAAGGGACTGCTCGACCGCGTTTCCGGTGTCGACGTCGCGGTTTCGGCGACGACCCGGCCGCAGCGGCCGGGAGAGCTCGACGGCCGCGAGTACTGGTTTCTCACGGACGAGGAGTTCACGCGACGGGTCGACGGCGACGAGTTCCTCGAATGGGTTCCGTACGTCTCAGGTCGCCGCTACGGGACGCTGCGCTCGGAGATGGATCGAATCGCAGACGAAGGCAGGACTTGCGTGCTCGAGCTCGAGGTCGAGGGCGCGCTCAGGGTGCAGGGCGAGGTGCCCGGCAGCGTGACGATCTTCATCGCCGCCGACGTTCCAGAGCTCGAGCGTCGCTTGCGTGAACGGGCGACCGAAAGCACCGGCGAGATCGGCGAGCGAATCCTGCTCGCGCGCGGCCAGCTCGAGCAGGCGCATCGCTTCCGCTACATGGTGCGAAACGACGACGTCGAGCGCGCGACGACCGCCGTCGCGGCCATCGTCGAATGCGAACTACAGAGGCTTGATGCGACATTCCCGCGGGCCGGATGACGCCCACGACGCGGCGTCGGGTCGTGGACGCCCCCGGCTACGCGCCAATGTCGCATCAAGCCTCTCCATCGCAGCTACCATGACCGGCCCATGATCCATCCCAGACTCGACTCGCTGCTCGAGCGAACCCACGACTCGCGCTACGCCCTCGTCATCGTCGCGGCGAAGCGGGCACGCCAGATCAACAACTACCACCACCAGCTCGGCGAGGGAATCGGCTTCGACGAGGCCCCGCCGCCCCTGATCGAATCGCGCTCGAAGAACTACCTGACGATGGCGATGGAAGAGATCGCGGGCGGCAAGATCACGTACCAGACCCCGAGCTAACGCGGGATCAGGCATGGCACGCATCCTGCTCGGCGTCACCGGGGGGATCGCGGCCTACAAGGCGTGCACGCTCACGCGCCTGCTCGTGCGCGCCGGGCACGACGTGTTCCCGCTCGTCACGGAATGCGGCCGAGCGATTCGTGCGGGCCGAGACGTTCTTCGCGCTCGCTCGAAAGTCGTCGAGCGACGACCCCTACCCGCATCTCGAGCGCGCGGACCTGCTCGTCGTTGCGCCACTGACGGCGAACACCCTGGCGCGGCTGGCACACGGGCTCGCGGACGACATCCTCACGGAGGCAGCTCTGGCGCACGCCGGTCCCGTGCTCGTCGCGCCCGCGATGAACGTGCGCATGTGGAAGCACCCGGCAACACAAGCGAACGTGACCACCCTCCGCGAGCGTGGCGTCGAGATCCTGGGCCCGGCCGAGGGAGAGCTCGCCGAGGGTGAGGTCGGAGTGGGGAGGATGGTCGAGCCCGACGCGATCGCGGCCAGGATCGCCGAGCTCTTGGGCGCATCTGCGACAGAACCGACCCCGCTTGCACGGGCGCCGCGTCGTGATCTCGGCCGGCGGAACCCGGGAGCCGCTCGACAGCGTGCGCTTCGTCGGAAACCGGTCTTCGGGGCGAATGGGCGTTGCGCTCGCGGAGGAAGCGCGGTCGAGAGGAGCCGACGTCACGCTCCTGGCGGCGAACCTCGCCGTCTCGCCTCCCCCGGGCATCACCGTCGTGGACACGCCGACTGCCGCCGACCTCGAGCGCGAAGCGCTGGCTCGCGCGGACGCCGACGTCATCGTCATGGCTGCAGCCGTCGCGGACTACCGGCCGCCCACCTCCCTCGCCGAGAAGCGCCCGAAGGACAACGAGGGCTGGACCGTGGAGCTCGAGCCGACCCCCGATGTCCTCGCCGCGCTCGGCGCGGAGCGTCGCCAGGGCCAGGTGCTCGTCGGCTTCGCCGCCGATGGAGCCGAAGACGGCCTCGAGCGGGCGCGCCAGAAGCGGAGGGCGAAGAACGCCGACCTCTTCGTCTTCAACGACGTGAGCCGCACGGACATCGGCTTCGACACGCACGAGAACGAAGTAACGGTTGTCTCGGAGAACGGCGAGCGCCATGTGGACAAGGCTCCCAAGAGGGAGATCGCCGCGGCCGTGCTCGACGAAGTGGAGCGGCTACTCTCGACCTGATGTCCGACCCCGCTCCGGCGCGAGAGGCGGTGTCGTCCGCGGCGGCAGCGGACGTGGTCGAGCGTGTGGTGGCGAACCTCGAGCTCGCGGTGCGTGCGCCCCGGCAGACGCTCGAGCTCTGCGTCCTCGGCCTCCTCGCCGAAGGGCACCTGATCATCGAAGACTTCCCTGGCGTGGGGAAGACCGTGCTCGCGAAGTCGCTCGCCCGCTCGCTTCACCTCAGCTTCTCTCGTCTTCAGTTCACGCCTGACCTGCTGCCGACCGACGTGACCGGCGTCAACGTCTTCAACCAGCGGACGAACGAGTTCGAGTTCAGGCCGGGACCCGTCTTCACGAACGTCCTCCTCGTCGACGAGATCAACCGAGCGTCGCCGAAGACGCAGTCGGCGCTTCTCGAGGCGATGCAGGAGTGCCAGGTGACGATCGACGGCGCGACGTACGCGCTCGACCTTCCGTTCCTCGTCGTCGCCACGCAGAACCCGATCGAGTACGAGGGGACGTACCCGCTGCCCGAGGCGCAGCTCGATCGATTCACGGCCATGCTGTCCCTCGGGTATCCGCCACTTGCGGAGGAGGCCCGGATGCTGGCCGAGCAGACGACCGATCCACCACTGGATCACCTCCAGCCCGTGGCCGGGCGCGAGGACGTGCTGATGGCGATCGAGGCGGCGCGCACCGTCTACGTCGAGGAGAGCGTCAACCGCTACGTCGTCTCCCTGCTCGCCCACACGCGTGGGAGCTCGAAGCTCGCGCTCGGAGCGAGCCCGCGCGCGGGAATCGCGGTTCTGCGCATGGCGAAAGCCCGCGCGGTCGTGTCCAGGAGGGACTATGTGCTGCCGGAGGACATCCAGGCCGTCGCCGAGCCGGTCCTCTCGCATCGCCTGATCGTCGCTCCCGAGGCCCGCGCTTCCGGCGCCGCTGGAGCCGAAGCGGTGCGCGAGGCCCTCGAGCACACGCCGGTCCCCGTATGAAGCTCAGCGGGGCGCTGCTACTCGGGCTCGCCGTCACGGGTGCTGCGCTCGCCTTCGGATCGCGACCACTCGGCGTCGCGGGGGTCGGCCTCTTGCTCGCGGCGATCCTCGCACGCGTGTGGGCCGGGCTCGTGCGCGGCCCCGTGTCCGTCGTTCACTCCATCAGCCCTGCGCCGGCGACTGAGGGCGAGCGTGTTCGGCTCGAGATCGAGGTCACGCGCGCGTCGCGTATTCCCGCCGGCTCGATGGTCGTACGCGGCTCCCTCGGTCGGCTCGGCGGCTACGAGTGCCGCCTGCAGGGACATCGCCGGACGGCGGCAGGTGGCGTCTACCTCGGGCGCCTGCCTCGAGGCCAGTTCCGGATCTCGGACTCCCAGTTCGTGATCGGGGATTACCTCGGGCTCGAGTCGATCTCGACTCCCGTCGACCCGCGGGGCGCGACGGTAACCGTCTATCCACGACTCGTGGAGCTGCAGGCGCTGTTCAGCGACGCCGGCCGACTCGGCGGTTCTGGTCGTCGGCTGCTCCTGCGACGGCCGGCAGGGTTCGACTTCCACTCCGTCCGCGAATACACCCAGGGCGAGTCGTTGCGGCGCGTGCACTGGCCGACGACGGCGCGGCGTGGGCAGCTGATGGTCAAGGAGCTCGAGGACACGCCGCGTGACACCGTGGTCGTGCTGCTCGACTGCGATCCCGCCGGGGCCTGCGGGAACGCCACCCGACTCGAGCTTCGACGACGCGGTACGGGCAGCGGGCTCGGTCTTCAAGGTGTACGCCGGCCGCGGCCGGAAGGCGTCCCTGCTCACGACGGGCACGGGCGGCGCAGCCGCCGGTGCGCGGGTCGCCTCGCCGGACGACTTCGCTGCCGTTCTCGGGGTGCTCGCGGCGGCCGAGCCGAACGCGCAGTCGAGGCTTGCCCGTTGGCTCGCGCACGAGCAGACGCGAACGGCACAAGCCGGTGAGCTCGTCGTCGTGACCGCGAATCTCGAGCCTGCCGCGGTCGACGTGCTGGTCGCGGTCGCTTCTCGGCGGCTCCTGTCAGTCGTCTGGATCGATTCACCGAGCTACATCGGGCGGCCCACGCGCGTCGCACCCGGTCCTCTCCGCCTCTCCTCGCTCGGTATTCCCGTCGCGGTGGTCCGCCGCGGCGACGATCTGGCAGCTGCTCTCGATGCGCCCCGAATGGAGGCGTTCGCTCGTGCCTGATCTCCGGCTCCGGACGCTCGCTGCCTGCGCCCTTCCCGCGTTCGCGGTGTCGGTGGCCTGGCTGCGGATCGAGCAGCCCAGCATGATCGGGGAAGCGGCAGCCGTTGTCGGACTGGCTCTCGTTGTCGTGCTCGTGCCTGATCGGAAGCTGCGCGCGGTCGTTGCGGCCGGCGGGGCGCTGCTCGCTGCGTGGATCGCCTTCGGTGGTCAGCCGTGGGAGCTGCTCCCCTATCGCGACGAGCGAGTTCTCCAGCCGACCGCAGACGCCGTCGGCCGCGGCCTCTCCGACTTCTACCGCGTCGTTCTGCCTTTCTCTCCTGAGGGGGCTCCGGAGATGCACGCGCTCGTCCTCATGGCGATCTTCGGCTTCGTCCTCGCTGTCGCGCTTCTAGCGGCGAGCTCTCGGCCCGTCGGCGCCGCCGCCGTCACCGTTGTCGGCGCGGGCTGGCCTGCGACGCTCCTCGGCGACGGGTACACGGTCGCGCTGGGGGCTCTCGCTCTCGGCGCGGCTCTGTCCACTCCGCTCATCCTCCGCGTGCGTTCCGGTACGTCACTCGTGGCGGGCGTGGCGGCCTCCGCTCTCGTCGTGGCGGGTGCGACGTGGGCCTCCTCGGCGACCGCCGTCGCAAGGGATGCGGCCGTGAACTGGCAGAGCTGGGACCTCTCGGGAGTCGCCGTCGAAGCTACGGGCGTCCAATTCGCGTGGGACTCGAACTACGACGGCATCGAGTTTCCACCGACGAAGACCGTGGTTCTCACCGTCGAGGGCCCCGAACGCGCGCGCTACTGGCGCACGTCGACGCTCGACCTCTTCGCGAGCGACCACTGGTTCGAGGATCTCCTCTGGCTCTCTCGTGTCGACGACGACTCGGACACGATCCCGCTCGACAGGCTGGCGCCGCCACGGGCGGCTCTGAAGGAGAACTGGCTCGAGCAACGGATCGAGGTCAGGGCGCTCGTCGACGACCGCCTCGCGGCTGCCGGCACCCCGGTCGCCCTCGACGCTCGACGCCTCGGCACCGTTTTCCGCCTGTCGGGCGGCGTTCTCCGAGTGCGCAGCCCGCTCGGAAAGGGGCAGCGCTACCGCGTGTGGAGCTATGCGCCCGACCCTGCGCCGGCCGCGCTCGCGGCGTCGACGCCGCGGTACCCAATCGCGGCAAGGCGCTATCTCAGCGTCGACGGTCGGCTGTTTCCCGGGCTCGCCGACCCGGGCCGCGAGAACCGCGTCCGCGAGCTGTTCTCCGAGCCAGCCCGCGACTCCTTCGCCGCGTATGCGTCCCTCTACCGCCAAGCGCGTCGGATCGTGGGGTCGCCCGACAGTCCGTATGCAGCGGTGCTCGCTCTCGAGTCCTGGTTCAGGCACCGCGGAGGCTTCGTCTACGACGAGCAGCCGCCTCGCGTCGGCGGCGCTCCACTGGTCTCGTTCGTGACGAAGACGAAGGCCGGGTACTGCCAGCACTACGCCGGCGCGATGGCGGTGATGCTGCGCATGCTCGGGATCCCCACGCGAGTTGCGGTGGGGTTCACGAGCGGCCGCCTCGACGACGGGAAGTGGGTTGTGACCGACCACGAGGCCCACGCATGGGTCGAGGTCTGGTTCGCCGGCCAGGGATGGGTTCCGTTCGATCCGACGCCGGGGCGCGGGACGTTCGGCAGCATCTATTCGTTCGCGTCGGACTCGGAGGATGCGGTCGCGGCGCTCCGTCGCGGTGATCTGTCGAGGCAGAACGACATCGATCGCGACAAGCCGAGCGCTGCGATTCCGCGCGACGGCCTCTCGGGAGATCGGAGACCCTCGCTCCTTGCGCTCGCTCTCGGGATCGGCGGGGTGTGGATCCTCGTCGTCGGGCTCGGCAAGGCGCTCTTCCGCCGCGCGCGCTACCTGACGCGCGATCCGCGTCGGGCGGCAACGGCGAGCCGGCGAGAGCTCGAGGGGTTCCTCCGAGACCAGCGGATCGACGTGCCGGCTTGCGCCACGCTCGACGACCTGCGGTCGACCGTGCACGAGGAGCTCGGGCTCGACGGACGCTCGTTCGCGGCAGCGGTCGGTCGCGCCCGCTTCGGCTCCCCGGCCGATTCCCGCAACGGCGCCGCATCCGCCCGCCGAGAGCTGCGTGCGCTCCTGAGACGTCTGCGGAACGAGCTGTCCTCGTGGGAGAGGTTCAGAGGGTTCGTCTCCCTGCGCTCGCTTCGTGGCGGGTGGCAGTCGTGAGCGACACGTACGACCTCTTCCAGCAGGGTCGGAAGCACCTGCGGAGCGGGATGAACGCGCAGGCGATCGTCTCGCTCGAGAAGGCGAAGCGGCGGGAGCCGCAATCGCGCTCGATCCGGGAGGCTCTTGCGATCGCGTACTTCCGACTCCGGCGCTGGGAAGAGGCGGAGACGGAGTTCCGCGCCCTCGTCGAGCTCTCGCCCGCGGACGAGTTCGCCCACTACGGGCTCGCGCGCGCGCTCGTCAACCAGGGGAAGCGGAAGGAGGCGACGCCGCACCTCAAGCTGGCGCGGTCGCTGCGCCCGCGGCCGGAGCTCGAGGAAGAGCGCAGCGCGTAGGGACGATGCGCGCGGTCGTGCAGCGTGTGAGCGAGTCCTCGGTGAGCGTCGACGGCGAAGTCGTCGCCGCATGCGGAGCGGGTCTCGCGATCCTCATCGGCGTGGCGGGGACCGACTCGGAAGCCGAGGCCGAGCGACTCGCCGCGAAGGTCGCGCGGCTCCGGATCTTCGAGAACGATCACGGCAGGTTCGACCTCTCGCTCCTGGACGTGCGAGGAGAGGCGCTCGTCGTCAGCCAGTTCACGTTGATCGCGGAGACGGGCAAAGGGAACCGTCCGAGCTTCACTGGCGCCGCGCAGCCGGAGATCGCCGAGCCGCTGTACGAAGGGTTCTGCGCCGCGCTCGAGCGCGAGGGTGTAGCCGTCGCGCGCGGCCGCTTCGGAGCACGAATGGAGGTGTCGCTCGTCAACGACGGACCGGTGACGATCGTGCTCGACGCCTAGGAGGTCCGAGTCTTCAGTGCTATCCTTCCGACACCACATTTCACCGGCTTCACGAAATGGGCGCGCAGCGCCCATTCTTTTTGAGAAGGCGGCTTCGAGGACGATTCGGAGGACAGGATGAGCGCCACCCACACCCGCGAACGAACGCTCCAGGACGAGATCGCACCGGCGGTCGAGCGCGGCTTGCCCGGAGTCGAGGTGCTCGCGGTGGAGCTCGTTTCGCCGAGTCGCTTCTGCGTCTACATCGACCACGCGAACGGGGTCGACCACGCTCTCTGCGCCGAGGTCACGCGCCTTCTCGACGCCTACCGCTCCGACTTCACGATCGACGTGTCCTCGCCCGGGCCAGAGCGTCCGCTACGCAAGCCCGAGCACTTCGAGGGCGCGACGGGCCGACGCATTGCTGTTCGAACCGATCGACCGATCGAAGGGCGAAACCGCTTCAAGGGGGAGCTGCTCGGCGCCGGCGACGGTGCTCTCTCGCTCTCCCTCGGGGATGAGCCCGAGCCGCTACGCATCCCGTACGACGCGATCGTGCGGGCGAACCTCATTCGACGAGGGGACGACATGAGCCAGGAGATCATCGAAGGGATCCACGCGATCGAGAAGGAGAAGGGGATCGAGGAAGGCATCCTCATCTCCGCGCTCGAGGACGCACTGCTCGCTGCGTACAAGAAGACACCGGAAGCGACCCGCCACGCCGAGGTCAAGCTCGACGGAGAGGGCGAGTTCCGCGTGCTCGGCATCGAGATCCCGAAGGACGTCGAGATCCGCCTCGTCGAGGAGGCGCGCGAGGAGCGCATCGCCGAGCTCGAGCGGATCGAGGAGGAGACGGGCGAGCGGCAGCACACGCTCATCGCCGACGAGGATCTCGACCTCGACTGGGAGCAGGTCCCGCCGGATCAGATCGTTCGCACCGACGTGACTCCCGACAACTTCGGGCGCATCGCCGCGCAGACCGCGAAGCAGGTCATCCAGCAGCGGATTCGCGAGGCCGAGCGGGCGATCATGTACGAGGAGTACGTCGACCGCCAGGGCGAGGTCGTCACCGGCATCGTCCAGCAGGCGGGAGACCGCAACAACGTGCTCGTCGACCTCGGGCGGGTGGAGGCGTTGCTTCCGCGCTCCGAGCAGGTGGACGGAGAGCGCTACGAGCAGGGCAGCCGGATCAAAGCGGTGATCGCCGAGGTGCGTTCGGGGACGAAGGGACCGCAGGTGATCCTCTCCCGGCGCGACCCGGAGCTGATCCGGGCGCTGTTCGAGCTCGAGGTGCCCGAGATCGCGGACGGCCTCGTCGAGATCAGGGGCGTCGCCCGCGAGCCCGGGTACCGGTCGAAGATCGCGGTCGAGTCGCACATGCAGGGCGTCGATCCCGTCGGTGCGTGCGTCGGCCCGCGTGGCTCGCGCGTGCGCATGGTCGTCTCGGAGCTGCGCGGAGAGAAGATCGACATCATCCCGTGGAACACCGAGCCGGCCCGTTTCGTCGCCAAGGCACTGTCGCCCGCGCGCGTGCGCGAGGTCTACATCGACGACGACACGCGGGAGGCGACCGTGATCGTCCCGGACGACCAGCTGGCACTCGCAATCGGCAAGGAGGGCTTGAACGCTCGTCTGGCCACGCGTCTCACCGGCTGGAAGATCGACATCCAGTCCGAGTCCGAGTTCGCTCAGGCTGAGGCGGAGGCCGCGTTCGGCGGCGGGTCCGACGACGAGGAGTACTCCGGGCGCTGCGCGGCGATCCTCTCGAACGGGAAGCGCTGCCCGAACGCCGCGCTGCCCAGCTCGCGCTACTGCGGCGTGCCCGCGCACCAGGATCTCGCGTCGATGGAGCCCGACGAGGCCCTCGAGGAAGGACTGCAGCCGGCTGCTGTGGCCGTCGAGGCCGACGCCGAGGCTGGCGTTCTGGTCGACGAGGTCGGAGGACTCGATCTCGGCAGCGAGCACGTCGACGACATGGCCGCGGCGGGTGGGAGTCCCGCCGATGAGGAGGCCTCTACACTTGATCGCTGATGGCCGACGGGCGTAACAGACCGAACCGCCCTATCCGACCCCGCGGAGGCTCCGCCGGGCGGAAGCGGCGCGTGGTCATCGAAGGCGGCGGCGCCAGGAGCCGCGAGGGCCGGCAGCCGCGCGATCGCACGGCGACCGGGCCTCCACGCCAGCAGCCACCCGTTGCTCCCCCGACAGGGCCTGCCATCGTCGAATCAGGCGCGACCGTCAAGGACCTCTCCGGGGCGCTCGGCGTCCCGATGCCGGAGCTGATCAAGATCCTCATGTCGCTCGGCCAGATGCGCACCGCAACGCAGTCGCTGGCCGACGAGGAGATCGAGTTGATCGCGACCGAGGTCAAGCGCGAGGTCACGATCAAGCACGCGGCCGAGGAGGAGCTCGAGCCGGAGGAGTACGAGGACGACGAGGCGGACCTCGTTCCGCGCCCGCCGGTCGTGACCATCATGGGCCACGTCGACCACGGCAAGACGACGCTCCTCGACGCGATCCGCGAGGCCTCCGTCGTGGAGACCGAGGCAGGCGGCATCACCCAGCACATCGGCGCCTACCAGGCGGAGGTCGACGGGCGGCGGATCACGTTCCTCGACACGCCGGGTCACGAAGCCTTCACGGCCATGCGCGCGCGCGGAGCGAAGGTGACCGACATCGCCGTGCTGGTCGTCGCAGCGGACGACGGCGTGATGCCGCAGACGAAGGAGTCGATCTCGCACGCTCGCGCCGCAGACGTGCCGATCGTCGTCGCGGTGAACAAGATGGACGTTCCCGATGCGAACTCGGACCGGGTGCGCAGCGAGCTCGCCTCCGAGGGCCTTCAGCCCGAGGAGTGGGGCGGGACGACGCAGTTCTCGGAGGTCTCGGCCAAGCAGAAGACGAACCTCGAGGAGCTCCTCGAGAAGATCCTGCTCGTCGCGGACGCGGAGCTCGACCTTCGTGCGAACGCGGCAGCAGAGGCTTCGGGTGTCGTCATCGAGTCGCGGCTCGACATCGGGCGTGGCCCGGTGGCGACGGTGCTCGTTCACCGCGGCACCCTGCGCGTGGGTGACGCGGCAGTCGCCGGCGACGCCGCCGGCAAGGTGCGCGCTCTCTACGACTATCGCGGAGAGAAGGTCAAGGAGGCGAAGCCGGGCGACCCGGTCGAGATTCTCGGGTTCGATCATCCTCCGACTGCGGGCGAGTTCGTGCGCGTGGTCGAGCACGAGCGGCAGGCGAAGCACCTGGCGAACGTCCGAGCGGAGCGCCTCCGGCGCGAGCAGCTCGCGCAGCGCCCGCGCCGCCGCGTCTCGCTCGAGTCGTTCCACGGCGATCTGCTCGCGGGCGAGATCCAGGACCTGAACATCGTGTTGAAGGGAGACGTGCAGGGTTCGGTCGAGGCACTCCTCAGCGAGCTCCAGAAGATCCAGCACAGCGAGGTGCGGGTCAACGTCATCCACACGGGCGTCGGCGGGATCACCGAGAACGACGTGAACCTCGCCTCGGCGTCCGACGCGCTCGTGATCGGGTTCAGCGTCCGGCCGAGCGCGGACGCGCGCATGCTCGCCGAGCGCGAGGGTGTCGACATCCGGACGTACCGGGTCATCTACCAGCTCACCGACGACATCCAGAAGGCGCTCGTCGGAATGCTCTCCCCGGTGCAGACCGAGGAGACGCTCGGAGAAGCCGAGGTGCGGGCGCTCTTCAAGGTCTCGAGGCTCGGCACGATTGCCGGCTGCATGGTGACCACGGGAGTCGTCCGTCGCGGGGCACAGGTGCGGATCGTCCGCGACGGGACGGTCATCTACGAGACGTCGATCGCCCAGCTGAAGCGGTTCAAGGACGACGCGCGGGAAGTCGCCGAGGGCTTCGAGTGCGGCATCCTGCTCGAGGGCTACAACGACGTGAAGGAAGGCGACATCCTCGAGGTCTACGAGACGCGGCAGGTCGAGCGCACCGACCTCGGCGAGCCAGCACCGGTCGCCGCGGCAGCAGTCGAAGACGACACCTAGGCCCGGCATGCCCGGCTACGTCGGGATCCTGTCCGTCGAGCTGCACTTCCCGGAGAACGGGTCGTTGAAGGGCAAGCGGAAGTACGTGAAGTCCGCGAAGGCACAGCTGCACGAGCGGTTCGGCGCGACGGTGGCGGAGGTCGAGTTCCACGAGCTGTGGCAGCGCGCGGGCCTCACGGTCGCGTGCGCGGCGAAGGAGCATCGCGAGCTCCAGGATCTCCTCGACGCAGTGGTGCGGTATCTCGGTTCGCAGGAGTTCGAGCTCCTCCGCGCCGACCGCGAGGTCGTGGTTCCCGGTGAGTAACGGAGGCGGCCGCAAGAGACGCGTGAACGAGGCGATGCGAAAGGTGCTCTCGGACGCGATCCCCACGCTCAAGGACCCGCGGATCGGCTTCGTGACCGTCACCGGCGTCGAGGCGGCGACCGGATTCGCGCACGCGACGGTCTTCATCAGCGTGTTCGGCTCGGAAGCCGAGCGCGAGCGGACGCTCGACGGCCTGAGGGCCGCCCACGGTGTGCTGCAGGCGCAGGTCGCGCGGGAGCTGCGCCTGCGGCGGACCCCAGTCCTGACCTTCGAATACGATCCGACGGTCGAGCAGGGCGTTCGCCTGGGAAAGATGATCGACGAGCTCGCGCCCGAAGTTTCCCCCGATGACGAAGCACCAGGATGACATGCACGCGGTTGTGGCGGCGCTGCGCGAGCACGAGCGCTACGTCGTGGCCGCGCACGAGAACCCGGACGGCGATGCCCTCGGCTCGCTACTCGCCATGCATCTCGCGCTCGAGCAGCTCGGCAAGGAGAGCGTCATGTTCGTCCCAGGGCAGGCGCCGCTTCCGGGCGAGTACACGTTCCTCGAGCTGAACGGCGTTCACCGACAGCCACCTCCCGACCACGCCGAGCGGGTCCTCGTCGCAGTCGACTGCGCGAAGGAGGAGCGGCTCGGTCCGGATCCTTCGCTGCTCGAGCAGTCGCCGTTCACGCTCGACATCGATCATCACCACGACAACACGCGCTTCGGCGACGTCAACCTCATCGTCGCGGACGCATCGTCGACGGGAGAGATCCTCTCGGACGTCTTCCGAGAGCTCGGTGTCGAGATCACGCCCGAGATCGCGGAGCCGCTCTACGTCGCGCTCGTCACCGACACCGGTCGCTTCCAGTACGCGAACACGAGCCCGAAGACGCTGCGGCTCGCGGCCGACCTCGTGGATGCGGGCGCCGACTGGCACAAGGTCTTCCAGACCGTGTACGAGAACGTGCAGTTCGCGAAGCTGAAGCTGCTCGCGCGCGCACTCGACCGGGCCGAGGTGCACTCGGGCGGACGGCTTGTCGTGTCACATCTCCTGAAGAACGACTTCGCGGAGGTCGGGGCAGCCGAGCCCTACTCCGAAGGGATCATCGACTACCTGCGCGCGGTCGAGGGCGCGATGGTCGCGGCGCTGATCCGCGAGCCTCCGCGCGGCGACGGTCCGGCGCATCGCGTGTCGCTCCGGGCATCGGTCGACGAGATCGACGTCTCGGTGATCGCGCGAAAGTCGAACGGCGGAGGCCATCGGCAGGCAGCGGGATTTTCGAGCGAGCTGTCGCTGGACGAGCTCAAGCGGTTCATCGTGGAGGAGTTCGAGCATGCCGCCGCCGCGATCTCTCACCCCTAGCGGGATCATCCTCGCCGACAAGCCGGCGGGGCCGTCGTCGTTCGCGATCGTCGACGCCACGCGCAGGAGGACAGGGGCGCGAACCGGTCACGCAGGGACGCTCGATCCCTTTGCGACTGGATTGCTCTTGCTCTTGTCCGGCGCGGCGACGCGCCTTCAACCACACTTTGTCGGCCTCGACAAGCGCTACCTGACGGAGATCGACCTCTCTGCGACGACGTCGACCGGGGACCCGGAGAGTGACGTCGTCGAGGCGCACGAGGCGCCCGCCGCGGACGAGCTCGAAGATCGGCTCGCCTTGTTGCGGGGAGCGGTCGAGCTTCCGATTCCGGCCGCGTCCGCCGTGAAGATCGACGGGGAGCGGGCGTATCGGTTGCATCGCCGCGGGGTCGCGGTCGAGATGCCGCTTCGGCGGATGGTCGTGCACGAGCTCGTTCTCGAGGAGTACGACGGCGGTCAGGCGCGTCTGAACCTTCTGGTCTCGTCGGGAACGTACGTGCGGGCGATCGCGGAGGCCCTCGGCGGCCACTGCGTCGCCCTGCGCCGCACCGAGATCGGCCCGTTTTCCGTCGAAGAAGCCGATCCCGAGCAGATCATCCCGCCGGAGGAGGCACTCGGGAGACTGGCGTCGTGAACGTGGTTTCCCGCCCGTCGGAGTTGGAGCGCAGGCCTCGCGCGGTAGCGATCGGCAGCTTCGACGGCGTGCATCGGGGGCATCGCTCCGTGCTCGAGGCGACACGCGCGACGGGCCTCGCGTCGACGGTGATCACCTTCGATCCACATCCTCGGATCGCGCTCGGGAACAGGGTCGATCTCCTGACGACGCTCGAGCGCCGGCTCGAGCTGATCGACGACGCCGGGATCGATACCACCCTCGTGGCGCCGTTTACTCCGGAGCTCCAGAAGTTGGCTCCCGAGAAGTTCGCAGAGCAGTATCTGCGCGCGATCGGGGCCGAGGTGGTGCTCGCAGGGGAGGACTTCCGCTTTGGCGTGCGGCGCTCGGGCGATCTCGCGCTGCTGGAGCAACTCGGGTTCCGGGTGGTCGTCCCGCCCAAGATCGACGGTGTCTCGTCGACCGCGATCCGGGCAGGTATCGCCGAGGGAGACGTCGTAGGCGCTGCGGTGATGCTGGGGCGGCCCTTCGAGCTCGACGGCATCGTTGTCGCCGGCGACCAGCGTGGCGGGACGCTCGGGTATCCGACGGCGAACCTTCGGCTCGAGCCGAACCTCGCCTGCCCGCGCTACGGGATCTACGCCGGCTCTGCGCGTGGCCACCGAGCGGCGGTCTCGATCGGGACGAATCCGCACTACGGCGGCACCGAGCGGCGGATCGAGCCCTACCTTCTGGATTTCGAGGGCGACCTCTACGGCGAGCGACTGGTCGTGGAGGTCTGGGAGCGCCTGCGGGACGAATCGGTATTCGAGTCGGAGGAGGAGCTCGTCGCGCAGATCGCGCGGGACGTCGAAGCCACGAGGAACGCGCGGCGGCCGACTTGACCGGGAACAGGCTTCAGCCTGACCCCGGTCTTGGGTTCAAAGCTTCCGATCTCACTCCAGGGTCAGGCTGAAGCCTGACCCAAATCCAGGGTCCGCGTCGCGCGGAACGCGTCGAGAAACCGGCGATCGTGGGTGACGAGCACGACCGTGCCTTCGAAGTGCTCGAGTGCCGACTCGAGCTCTACGATCGCTTCCAGGTCCAGGTGGTTCGTCGGCTCGTCGAGGACCAGGGCGTTAACGCCACGCGCTGCCTGGAGCGCGAGCGTTGCGCGGCTTCGCTCGCCGGGCGACAGCGAGCGAGCCGGCCGCAGGACGTGATCTGCACCGAGCGCGAACTTCGCGAGAAGCGTTCGCGCTGCGCCTCCTTCGAGGCCGGACTCCTCGAGGAAGAGCTGGAGCAGTGACCCGTCACCGGAGAAGACGCCTTCACCCTGCGGAAGCTCGCCGAGAACGACACCGGGCCCGACCCAACGCCGTCCCTCCACCAGCGGGAGCTCGCCGAGAAGGGCTCGCAGTAGGGTCGTCTTGCCGGCGCCGTTCCGTCCGAGAACGACCAGTCGGTCACCGTTCCGGAGCTCCAGGTCGATCGGCCCGAGAGTGAACCCGTCGCGCTCGACCACTGCTTCCTCGAGCCTCGCGACGACGTCGCCGCCGCGCCGGCTCGGCGCCAGCGCGAGCTCGAGTCTCCACGGTGTCCACGGCTTCTCGACCGGGTCGACCCGAGCGAGCTTCTTCTCGAAGCGCTTGGCCACGTCCTTCGTCTTCTTCTTCTTGCGGCCCTGGCCATACCCACGCTCCTCCCACTGCCGCATCTTCCGAGCCTGCTCCCGGATCCGCGCCCGCTCGTCGACATAGCGGCCGTACTCGGCCTCGTGTCGCTCGCGCGCCAGCCTGCGCCTCGCCTCGAACTCACTCCACCCGCCCGCGAACTCCCGCACCGTCCGCGTCTCAGCCTCGAACTCGAAAATCCGTGTCATCCCCTCGAGCAGGGTCCGATCGTGCGACACGACCACGAGCCCGCCACGGTGACGAGCGAGAAACCGCTCGAGCAGTTCGAGCCCGGCGAAGTCGAGATCGTTCGTCGGCTCGTCGAGCAGGAGGACGTCGGCGTCGGAGGCGAGGATCGCCTCCAGCTGAGCTCGCGCCGCCTCGCCGCCGGACAGTCCTGCGGCGTCCGACTCTTGCGCGAGGTACGAGACGGCGAGACCGGGCGGTTCGCGACTCACCGTTCCCGAGTCAGGCGCCTCGAGTCCCGCGAGCACACGAAGGAGCGTCGACTTGCCGATGCCGTTCGGCCCGACGACTCCGATCCGGCTCCCCGGTGTCACGGTGAGCGACACGCGGTCGAGGACGACCGTGTCGCCGAAGGACTTGCTTATCGAACGCGCTGCGAGGACGCCGAGATCGCGCGGCATGAGCTGACCACCTCCTGAACGAAGAGAGCGAGGGCGGGTATCGGTCAGTGCACGCGCATGAAGCGAGGCTCGCGCCTCGCCGGCAGGATAGAGAAACGGACGGAAAGACGGCGGCTCCCGGGCCGTCGGTAGCTTTCGGATGTGGCGAGCGGCAACGGAAAACCGCTGATCTCGGCGCGCGGGCTCGTAAAGCGCTTCGGCGAGCTCGCGGCCGTCGACGAGATCGACTTCGACCTCCAGCGAGGCGAGGCGTTCGGCTTCCTCGGACCGAACGGTGCCGGGAAGACCTCCACGATGCGCATGATCGGCTGCGTCTCACCGGTGACGGATGGGACGCTGAGTGTCTTCGGGCTCGACCCGAAGCGCGACGGCGTCGAGATCCGCGGCCGGCTCGGAGTCGTTCCGCAGGAGAACTCGCTCGACGAGGAGCTGACGGTCCGCGAGAACATCATCGTCTACGGCCGCTACTTCGGTCTCACGCGCTCGCTGCTGCGGAAGCGCGCGGACGAGCTCCTCGAGTTCGTCGAGCTGACCGACCGCGCGAAGGACAGAGTGGAGCCGCTTTCCGGCGGAATGAAGCGGCGGCTGACGATCGCCCGCTCGCTCGTCAACGATCCGGAAGTCCTGCTGCTCGACGAGCCGACGACAGGCCTCGATCCTCAGGCGAGGCACGTCGTCTGGGACCGCCTCTACCGGCTGAAGCGCCAGGGCGTGACGCTGCTCCTGACGACGCACTACATGGACGAGGCGGAGCAGCTCTGCGACCGGCTCGTCGTCATGGACAAGGGGAAGATCGTTGCCGAGGGATCTCCACGCGCGCTGATCGAGCAGTACTCCACGCGTGAGGTGGTCGAGCTCCGCTTCGCCGACGAGCAGCCGGAGGACTTCACGAAGTGGACCGACGGCCTCGTTTCCCGAGTCGAGCCGCTGCCCGACCGCGTGCTGCTCTACACCGACAACGGTGATGCGGCGTCGCACGGGCTCCACGAGCGCGGGCTCGTCCCCGAAAGCGTCCTCGTTCGACGGAGCACGCTCGAGGACGTCTTCCTGCACCTCACGGGACGGAGCCTGATCGAGTGACGTCGCTCGCCCTGGCTGTTCGCCCGCTCGAGTTCTTCTTCGCCCAGTACCGGCGCGTCTGGCGCGGGACGGCGATCTCGAGCGTCGTCACTCCCGTGATCTTCCTGCTCGCGTTCGGGTTCGGGCTCGGCACGCTCGTGGATCGCACGACCGACCTTCCGGACGGCATCACCTACCTCGAGTTCGTCGCTCCGGGGCTCCTCGCTGCGACCGCGATGCAGATCGCGTCGTTCGAGGCGAGCTGGCCCGTTCTGTCTGCCATCAAGTGGAGCCGGCAGTACCACGCCATGCTCGCGACGCCGCTTCGGATCGGAGACGTCCTGCTCGGGCACCAGGCCTTCATCGCGGCGCGCATGGCGATGACCGCGACCGTGTACCTGGCAGCGATCGCGGCGTTCGGCGCCGTGAACTCGCCGCTGGGGCTCTTGACGATCCCGGTCACCGTGCTCGTCGGGATTGCCTTCGCCGCTCCCATCGCGGCCTGGGGGGCGTACACGGAGACGGACGCGTCGTTCGTGGCCATCTTCCGCTTCCTGATCCTGCCGATGTTCCTCTTCTCGGGAACCTTCTTCCCGATCGAGCAGCTTCCGGACGCGCTCCAGGTCGTCGCCTACGCCCTCCCGCTCTCGCACGGCGTTGCGTTGTGCAGGCAGCTGACGCTCGGAGACGTCGAGCTGCGAGCGCGGTCGGCCATCTGACGTACCTCGTCGTCTTCACCGCAGTCGGCCTGACGGCGGCGTACTACAGCTACCGGCGAAGGCTCCTCGTATGACCGAGATCGCCGCTCCGTACCCGAGCACGCGCCCTCGTCCGAGAATCGGCGGTCTCCTGATCGTCGAGCGAAACGCGATGGTCTACCGGAGGAGCTGGATGATCCTCTTCTCCGGCTTCTTCGAGCCGCTCTTCTACCTCTTCTTCTTCGTCTACCCGCTCGGGGACCTGATCGGCGACATCGCCTTCGACGAGGAGACGCTCGAGTACGTCGCCTTCGTGGCTCCTGCGCTCCTCGCAGCCTCGGCGATGAACGGCGCGTTCTACGACGCGACGAACGTGTTCTGGAAACTGCGCTACGGGAAGGTGTACGACGCGATGCTCTCGACGCCGGTGAGCCCGGGCGACGTCGCGGTCGGGGAGACGATGTGGGCGGTCGTTCGCTCGCTCCTCTACTCCGCCGCCTTCCTCAACATCATCCTCGTGCTCGGCCTCGTCGAGTCGTGGTGGGGCCTGCTCGTCCTTCCGGCCTGCTTCGTGATCGGCTTTGGCTTCGCAGGAGCGGGAATCGCCGCGGTGACCTGGATGCGGGGCTGGCAGGACTTCGACCTCATCCAGCTGGTCATGCTGCCGATGTTCCTGTTCACGACGACCTTCTTCCCGCTCTCCGTCTATCCCGAAGCGATCGAGTGGCTCGTACAGGCGCTGCCCCTGTACCACGGGATCGAGCTCATCCGTTCGCTGACGACGGGCACCGTCGGCGCCTTCCAGCTCGTCAACGTGGCGTATCTCCTGACGATGGGCGTCGTCGGGATGTTCATCGCCTCGCGCCGGATCGACGGCCTCCTGCTGAAGTAGGGGCCGGGCATGCCCGGCCCTCGCCCTACAGGACGATCGCGGCCCCGCTGCGCCGCGGATCGCCCGCCGCACCGGTTCGGCCGACACAGCTGACGCCGCCGAAGTAGTGGTGGAGGTGCTCCCAGCGGCGGACGGTCCGGCCACGTGCTTCGAGCTCCTCGAGCGCGTCCTCGTCGACGCCGGGCTCCGCATCGACGACATCGGGAGTGGGATGGACGCGCGGACGCGAAACGGCGTCGTCCGGGTCGAGCCCCTCGTCGAGGATGCCCGCGAGCACCGTCGAGAGCGCCGTCTTAAGACGAGTCGCACCTGCGGCGCCGATCGCGAGCGCGAGGCCCGAGTCGTCGAAGGCGAGACTCGGCGCCATACGGCTTTGCAGATGGTCTCCCGGCTTCGGGATCGCCGGAGGCGATGTCCGACTCGCCGAGGAGGTTGTTCAACTGGAGATCGAAGCCCGGCATCCAGACGCCGGCGCCCACGCCGAGCGAATGGGTGAGCACGCACGCGCGGCCGTGCCCGTCGACGGCGACCATGTTCGTCGTGTGCTCGCCGCCCTCGTCGGGCGTCTCGAGCGCCGTCACGAGCTCGAGAACGCGGTCGGACGCGGAGAGGCCCGAGAGTCGGGGAAGCCGCGGAAGGAGCTCGGGCACGCCGGAAAGACCGCCTCGCGTCGCCACACGATGCTCGTGAAAGCCGACCAGCACGGGATCACTCCACTGAGCGGAGTAGGTCCGGAGGTCGTCGGCTGTGAAGACGACCCCGTCGATACGCAGGAGCTCCTCCGCCAACGAGCCGCGATAGACGCTCTCGGCACCCTCCTCGGCCAGCGCCTCGAGCGTCTGGACGAGCCCCGGCTGCACGAGCAGCTCGCCGGTCTTCAGCATTCGATCCTCTCGGACGAAGAGCTCGACGCCCCCGCTCGAGCGAGAAGACGTCGCCGAGCATGACGAGCGAGCGCTCGTGCATCTCGGGGAGCGGGACGCCTGCGCGTGCAAGCGACAGCGCGGGCTCGACGAGCCGCCGCCAGGGAAGCCGCCCGAGCCGCTCCCAGAGCTCGCCGAGCGCGGCAGGCAACCCGGGCACAGCGCACGAGGCGGCGCCGATCGAGTACACGACGATCTCCTCGCCGAAGCCCACCGGAATCTCGGTGAGGTCACCTTCCTCGGACGGCACGGCAGCGAACCCGTCCAGGTTCCGCACGCGCGAGCCGTCGAAGACGACCGCATGACAGCCGGCGAGAAGGCCGCTGTACACGGTCTCGGCCACGCAGGACGCGAGGCACATGGCGACGACGGCATCCGCGGCCGTGCCTCCTTCGAGCAGGA
Organism: uncultured Actinomycetes bacterium; assembly: GCA_963789655.1. GTDB lineage: Bacteria > Actinomycetota > Thermoleophilia > Gaiellales > Gaiellaceae > GMQP-bins7. The sequence continues at coordinate 486,966 of CAWBLH010000004.1, read as the reverse complement.
TCTCGGCCCCGACCTCGGCAGTCGCTGGATGGCCTGCGGCGACGCCCGCACGCATCCCGCCATCCTGCCGTAGGCGAGGGCCGGGCATGCCCGGCCCCTACGTGTTGGGCGGAACTTGCCTCGCCCTCAGCTACCATGCCCGAGACCGCAATCGCGGCCTCCGGCGTGCTTCTTCCTTCACGCGGGGCGGGGATCGCGGAGTCGTCTACGAGAGGAGCTCCATGAGCCTCACCAAGGAAGTCAAGCTGGAAGTCATCGAGAAACACGGTTCGGGCCCGGCGGACACCGGGTCGCCGCAGGTGCAAATCGCCCTCCTTACGCGGAGGATCAACGATCTCACCGAGCACCTGCGCACCCATCCGAAGGATCACTACTCCAGGCGCGGGCTTCTGAAGCTCGTCGGCCGCCGCCGCCGGTTCCTCGACTATTTTCAACGAAAGGACATTGAGGGATATCGAGCCCTCATCAAGGAGCTCGGCCTGAGAAGGTAGGGCTCCCGTCGAGGGAAGGTGGAAGTTTGAGCGAGTCTCGTGCCAGGTGAGCTAGCACCGCGAGACTGACTCAAACCTCCACCTTCCAGAAACGAAGGAAAGGTGAAGGGATACACCACATGAGCACACTTACCGGGCGTGAAGCCACGGTTTCCGTCGACGTGGGCGATCAGGAGATCGTCTTCGAGACGGGCAAGCTCGCCAAGCAGGCCGACGGCGCCGTCGTCGTCCGCTCCGGCGACACGATGATCCTCGCGACGGCCGTGGGACGGCCGGACGCAAGGCCCGACGCGGACTTCTTCCCCTTGACGGTCGACGTCGAGGAGCGGATGTACGCCGCCGGCAAGATCCCGGGCGGGTTCTTCAAGCGCGAAGGCCGCGCGACCGAGCGCGCGACCCTCACCGCTCGCATGATCGACCGGCCGATCAGGCCGCTCTGGCCGAAGGGGTTCCGCAACGAGGTGCAGGTCATCTGCACCGTCCTCTCCGCCGACCTCGTCACACCGCACGACATCCTCTGCATCAACGGCGCCTCGGCGGCGCTGATGGTCTCGCCGCTGCCGTTCATGGGGCCGGTCGGCGCAGTTCGCGTCGCGCGGATCGACGACGAGTTCGTCGTCAACCCCTCCCTGGAGGCACTCGAGGGCTCGACGCTCGACCTCATCGTGGTCGGCACGCGCGATGCACTGACGATGGTCGAGGCGGGCGCGGACCAGATCCCCGAGGAGACGATCCTCGAGGCGCTCGAGCTCGCGCACGAGGAGATTCGCAAGATCTGCGAGGCGCTCGAAGGCCTGCGCTCGGACGTCGGCAAGCCGAAGTGGGTCGACACCGAGCTCACCGCCGAGCTCGAGGGCGCGCATGGAGACGCCGTTCGCGCTGCGATCTCGGAGGTCGGCCTTCGCGAGGCATCCGCAGCCGTTGACGCGCTCGTTGCCGAGAACACGCCCGAGATCACGATGGACACGACCGAGGACGACATCGTCAGGTCGATGCAGGTTCGGGCGAGCTTCGCGGCGATCCTCGAGAAGGCGCGCACCGAGGCCGTCGAAGGGCCGCTGCGCGAGCAGTTCCTCGACGAGCTGCAGGCGCTGACCGATGCAGAGCAGGACTCCAAGGAGCTCCGCTCGGCGAAGCGGCAACTCCTCTTCGACCGGATCCACGACCACCTGCAGCTGCCGTTCCCGGTCGGGCCTGCCCCGGCGGACGGCGAGCCGCAGGTCAAGGACTCGGTCACGCGCTCGTTCATCAAGCGCGCGTCGGACGCGACCTACAAGAGCCTCGTGCGCAAGAAGATCGCGATCGACAAGCGTCGCCCGGACGGCCGCTCGGCCGAGGAGATCCGGCCGATCGAGTGCGAGGTGGGCGTGAGCCCGCGCACGCACGGGTCGGGCTTGTTCACACGCGGGCAGACGCAGATCCTGTCGCTGCTGACGCTCGGCACCGTGAAGGAAGGTCAGAAGATCGACGACCTCTCACGCGAGCAGACGCGGCGGTTCATGCACCACTACAACTTCCCGCCTTACTCAGTCGGGGAGACGGGCTTCATGCGTGGCCCGAAGAGGCGTGACATCGGCCACGGTGCTCTCGCGCAGCGGGCGCTCGAGGCGATCCTCCCGTCGATCGAGGAGTTCCCGTACACGGTGCGGCTCGTCTCCGAGACGCTCGAGTCGAACGGCTCCTCGTCGATGGGCTCGGTGTGCGGCTCCACGCTCGCGCTGATGGATGCAGGAGTCCCGATCAAGGCGCCCGTGTCGGGCATCGCGATGGGCCTCGTCATGGAGAACGAGGACTACGTCATCCTCACCGACATCCAGGGGGCCGAGGATCATCTCGGTGACATGGACTTCAAGGTGGCCGGAACCAGCGACGGGATCACGTCGCTGCAGATGGACATCAAGATCACCGGCGTGACGCAGGAGATCATGCGCTCCGCCCTCGAGCAGGCGAAGCAGGCCCGCGTGTCCATCCTCGAGAAGATGCTGGCAGTCCTGCCGGAGTCTCGGACGGCGCTCGCCGACCACGCGCCCCGTATCTCCTCCGTGAAGATCGACCCGGAGAAGATCGGCATGGTCATCGGCAAGGGCGGCGAGACGATCCGCGCGCTCGAGGCCGACTACGACGTCCAGATCGACATCGAGGAAGACGGGACGATCCTGATCTACGCGACCGAGGGGACGAAGGCCGAGGCTGCGATCTCCGCCGTCACGGCCCTCACGAAGTCGCCGGAGGTCGGGGACAACTACACCGGCAAGGTCGTGAAGACGACGCAGTTCGGCGCCTTCGTCGAGCTCAAGAAGGGCACCGACGGTCTGCTCCACGTCTCGAACGTCGGCCCTGGCCGGGTCGCGCACATCGAGGACGTGATGGCGCGCGGCGACGTCGTCGACGTCGTCGTGCAGGAGGTCGACAAGGAGCGGGGCCGCATCGGGCTCAAGCTCGTGGCCAAGCACGAGAACGGCGGCCTCGTCATGCCGGAGGAGCTCATCGAGCGTGCGAAGGACGCGCCGCCTCGCGAAGAGCGCGAGGAGCGTCCTCGCGGCGGCCGGGGCGACCGCGGCCGCCCGCGCGAGCGGGAACGGCGGTAAGAAACGGGGGCGGCGAAAGCCGCCCCCATCCGTCACGGTGTCAGGCTTCAGCCTGACCCCGCTCGACGACTACGATCCTGCGCATGCCGAAGCACGAGCTGAGCGAGCTCTCCACCGGCGAGCGCGTCATCTCCGAACGCGTTCCGGGCGTCCGCTCGGTCGCGATCGGATTCTGGATCGGCGCCGGCTCACGGGACGAGACCGACGCTCGTGCAGGGGTCTCCCACTTCATCGAGCACCTGCTCTTCAAGGGCTCGTCCCGCTACTCGGCGCAGGAGATCGCCGAGATCTTCGACGAGCTCGGCGGGGAGCTCAACGCCGCAACCTCCCGCGAGACGACCGTTGTCTACGCTCGCGTCCCGGACGACCGCCTGGAGACGGCGCTCGACGTCATGGCGGACATGGTCTACCGACCGTCGTTCGACGAGCTCGACTCGGAGCGCGAGGTCGTGCTCGAGGAGATCGCGATGGTCGAGGACACGCCGCACGACCTCGTTCACGACATCGCCGCCGAGGCGGTGTTCGGCGGCCACCCGCTCGGGAGACCCGTGATCGGCAGGGCCGACGTGATCTCGAGCGTCTCCCGCCGGGCGCTGACTGCGTACCACCAGCGCGCGTATCACGCCGGCGGGCTCGTGCTCGCGGCTGCCGGCAACGTGCGTCATGCGCGCCTTGTCGAGCTTCTCGAGGAGCGTCGGAACGACGCTCGCGCTGCCAACGGGCTTCCGGCACGCAAGCCCGTGCGTGGCGTTCCTCCTCCTCGCCTGCGCTTCCAGCGCAAGGACACGGAGCAGTACCACGCCTGCCTGAGCGCGCCGGGTATCGCCCGCATGGACGACCGCCGCTTTGCGGCCTCCGTTCTGGACGCGATCGTCGGCGGATCGGCGTCGTCTCGCCTCTTTCAAGAGATCCGCGAGAAGCGAGGGATGGCGTACTCGGTGTACAGCTATGCCTCGCAATACTCGGATGCCGGCCAGATCGGCCTCTACGTCGGCACGCGCGAGGAGAACCTGGCGACCTGCCTCGAGATCGCCGTCGCAGAGCTGTCTGACGTGGCATCCGGCAACGTGCGGCCAGAGGAGCTCCAGCGTGCGAAGGAGAACCTCAAGGGACGTCTGCTGCTCTCGCTCGAGTCGACGTCGAACCGGATGACGCGGCTCGGGAAGTCGACGATCACGGACACGCCTCTGCTCGAGGTCGAGGAGATCGTCCGCCGCATCGAGTCGGTGACAGCGCCCGACGTCGCGGCACTCGCGGACGAGCTTCTCTCCGTGGATCGCCTGTCTGCCGCCGGGATCGGGCCCGACGAGGGTCGCTTTCGTGACGCCGTCGCTCGGGTGAGCCCGCGGCTGCTCTCGGAAGCCGCGTGAAGGTCGCGCTCTTCGGAGTCGGTGGGAAGGTCGGCTCGGTCCTCCGAGGCGCGCTCGAGGCGGCGGGCCACGAAGTCATGGACGGGCAGCAGGCCGGCCCCGAAGGATGCGACGCGGCCGTCGACTTCACCCGGCCCGACGCTGTCCGCGCCAACGTCGAGCGATGCCTTGCAGCTGGTGTGCCTGTCGTCATCGGAACCACGGGCTTCGACAGCGAGGCCGTGGACGCGGCAGCACGCGAGGCCGGGGTGCCATGCTTCTACGCGCCGAACTTCTCCCAGGGTGCCGTCCTCATGATTCGTCTCGCGGAGGAGGCGGCGAAGGTGTTTCCGCGCGCCGAGATCGTCGAGCTTCACCACGAGGCGAAGAAGGACGCGCCTTCCGGGACCGCCAAGGCGACCGCGGACCGGATGGGAATCGACCCACAGATCCACTCGGTGCGCCTACCGGGCCTCGTCGCGCATCAGGAAGTCATCTTCGGCGGACCGGGGGAGACGCTCACGATCCGTCACGACACGACGTCACGTGAGGCGTTCGTCCCCGGTGTCTTGCTGGCGCTCGACAAGGTGCGCAGCCTGCCGCAGGGCTTGACCGTCGGCCTCGACGCGCTCGGCTGAAAGCGGATTCTCCGCCGTCTCGTAGAATCCCTGAGCGTGCAGGGCGAGATCCTGACGGCGATCGTGACCCCGTTCAAGACGGACGGATCGCTCGACCTCGAGAGCTTCCGCGCGCTTGCCTCCCATCTGGTCGACAACGGCTCGGACGGGCTCGTCGTGACCGGGACGACCGGCGAGTCGCCGACACTCTCGGACGCCGAGCGCTTCGAGCTCTACGAGGCAGCGGTCGAGGAGATCGGCGACCGGGCAACGGTCGTCGCGGGAACCGGGACGTACTCGACCGAGCACTCGGTGCATCTGACCGAGCGGGCGCACGAGATCGGCGTCGACGGCTTCCTGATCGTGACTCCGTACTACAACAAGCCTCCGGTTCGGGGCATCGTCGAGCACTTCAAGGCCGTAGCAGCGGTCTCCGACCGCCCGATCATCGCCTACAACATCCCCGGCCGCGTCGTCCTGAACCTCGAGACCGAGGCGATCGCCGCGCTCGCAGAGATTCCGACCGTTGGCGCGGTCAAGCAAGCGAACGACGATCTCGCGCAGGCACGCCGAATCGTCGAGCTCGGGCTCGACCTCTTCGCCGGCGACGACGACCTCGTGTTTCCGTTCCTCGAGATCGGAGGGCGGGGCGGGGTCTGCGTCCACACGCATGTCGTCGGGCCGCAAGTGAAGGAGCTGGTTGGGCTGTTCCGCGCAGGTGACGTCGAAGGAGCGCGCGCGCTCGACGAGGAGCTGAGGCCCTCGATCGACCTCCTTCGCGTCGTGGTCAATCCGATCGCCATCAAGTGTGCGCTGAATCTCCTGGGGCACGAGGTGGGCGGCGTTCGTCTCCCGCTCGTCGAAGCCACAGGCGACGAGCGCGAGGCGGTTCGCGGCTGCCTCGAACGGCTCGGGCTCCTCCAGCCTGCCGCCGCGTAGCCCGCCGAGCACCACTCTCGGCCACGCATACACTCAGACGCAGATGAGCGACGCGTTGCGAATCATCCCGCTCGGCGGCCTCGGCGAGGTCGGCAAGAACATGACCGTGTACGAGACGGGTGGAGAGCTGCTCGTCGTCGACGCCGGTCTCGCATTCCCGAGGGACGAGCACCTCGGAGTCGACCTGCTGCTTCCCGACGTCGGGTACCTCGAGGGACGTCGCGTACGAGCGGTCGTCTTGACCCACGGCCACGAGGATCATGTCGGAGGCCTCCCGTACCTCCTGCGCGAGATCGAGGTCGAGACGGTCGTCGCGACGCGCCTCACCCTGGGACTCATCAAGTCGAAGCTCGACGAGCACGGCCTCTCGCAGGCGGCGGAGCTCGTCGAGGGGGATCCCGAGGCGCCGCCGCTCGAGCTCGGCCCGTTCCGAGTCGAGCTCGTGCGCATGGCTCACTCGATCCCGGATTCCGTCGCGCTCGTGATCGAGACAGCCGCGGGCCGGGTCCTGCACACGGGCGACTGGAAGCTCGACCACACGCCGGTCGACGGGCTCAAGACCGACGTCGGCAAGCTCGCGGAGATCGGGAATAGGGGAGTCGACCTCCTGCTCGGCGACTCGACGAACGCGGAACGGCCCGGCTCGACCGGATCGGAGAGGCTCGTAGGTGAGGCATTTCGCACGCTGTTCCCGCTCCGGCGGGGCCGCATTCTCGTCGCGTCGTTCGCATCGAACATCCACCGCATGCAGCAGGCGGCCGACGTCGCCATCGAGTCCGGTCGCAAGATCACGGTCATCGGCCGCTCGATGCGAAAGAACCTGAACATCGCGCGGAATCTCGGCTACGTCGACATTCCCGAGACGGAGATCGTCTCGCCGGGTGAGGCCGCTCAGCTCGAGCCGCATCAGGTCCTCGCGCTCTGCACGGGCAGCCAGGGCGAGCCGATGTCCGCGCTGACCCGCATCGCGTACGGAGACCATCCGGCTCTCACGGTGGAGCCCGGAGACACCGTGATCATCTCCGCAAAGCCCGTGCCGGGGAACGAGCTTCGCGTCCACGACTCGATCAACCAGCTGGCGCGCGCCGGGGCCGAGGTCCTCCACGAGGAGATCGCGCCCGTGCACGTCTCCGGGCACGCCTGCCAGGAGGAGCTCAGGACGATGCTCTCGCTGCTCCGCCCGCGCTACGTGATGCCGATTCACGGCGAATACCGGATGCTGGCCGCGCACGCGAAGCTCGCTCGCGAGGCGGGCGTGCCCGAGGACCGGATCATCCTCGCGGACAACGGCTCGGTCGTGGAGCTCGCGCGTGGCGGCGCGCGGCTCGTGGGCCAGGTCGACGCGGGCGTCACGTTCGTCGACGGGCTCCGCGTCGGAGATGTTCAGGACGTTGCCCTGCGCGATCGCCGCAGGCTCGCGGACGACGGCGTCCTGATCGTCGTAACCACGCTGGCGTCGTCGGACGGCGGCGAGATCGCTCCACCTGAGCTCATCGCGCGGGGGTTTGCAGAGTCGGACGAGCTTCTCGCCGAGCTCCGGGCCGAGGCCGACCGCGTCGTTCGCGAGCTCGCGGCGCAGCACGTGAACGAGATCAAGCTCCTCCAGGAGCACATCCACGACTCGATCGGCCAAGTGGTCTACGACCGAACGCGCCGACGGCCGATGGTCCTTCCCGTGGTGATCGAGGTCTAGGTCTCTCCGGGAAACGGCACGGCTTGGCCGGCGGCAAACGTTTCGCATCGCGGTCCCTGCGTCCTAGCGCTGCTCGGTTTTCGCTCGGCCAGCAGCACCGTGCCTCCCGGAGAGACCACTGATGTCCAGCTGGGCGACCGTCATCGAACGGAACGCGGCGAGCGAACGCGCCGGCGTGCGCCTCATTGACCAACTGCGCGCGTGCGAGGCCGCAGCGCTCGCGTTCTGCAGGCTGCTCGAGCGTTGGGGGAGGGGAGATGCGGTGCCTGCGACGCCGGGTGGAAGGCAGGCGGCACTGCGGCACGCAGCAGATCGAGTGGAGACGGCCATCGCCGGCCTCGAGCAGCCGTTGTCCCGGTACCTCCTAGAGCTCGAGCCGGAGCTGGCCGAGGGGCGCTCGTGGTACGGAGGTCCCGGCGCAGCGGAGCTCGTCGAGTGGCGTCCCGTGCTCGATCGCGCCGGTGTCCGGGCGTGTCCCAACCGTGTCGCGGCCGTGTATCTCGAGCTCGCCGTGCTGGTACGCGCACTGGAGGGACTCGCGACCGCGGCGAGCATGGACGCTGTCCCCGACCGGGCATCGCTCTGGGCCGGGCTCTTCGACCTCCGCGACACGCTCCTGAGCTCGACCGTGGACGACCTTCGCGCCCTCGCGGCGTAGGCACTCCGGTTCCGAAGTCGGGTCAGGCGAAGGAGGAGAGCTCGCGCTCGACACACGCGGCCGCGAGTTGGCGGCCGACGAAGGCGGCTTGCAACAGACTGTTGCAAGCGTGGGTGCTCGAGCTCAGGGGAGAGCGCGCCTCACTCCTCGAGGAGCTGCAGAAGATCGGTGATCGGACGAGCGCCGATCTCGATCTCGAGCAACAGCTGAGCCGTCGCCCGCCGTGCGGTCTGCCGCACCCTCGCGTCGTTCACCTCCAGTCGGATCTGCTGATACGACGGTCGTGGCAACCCCAGGTTCCATGCGTATTCGCCGACGGCGCGATGAACCTCAGCCGCAGTTCGACCTCGTCGCGCCACCCGGCGGGCCAGCCGGCGCAGGCGAGGGTCGATCAACGGAGCCGAGCAGACCACGCTTCGACTGTGCCGAGCCCCGGCGCTCGAGCAGTGTCGGTGGTCAGCCGACTTCAATCCGAGTTTGCAACAGTCTGTTGCAAGGAGCACGCGCGGCTGCCGCGAGCGGGCGTCGGTGCGAAGATCCCTGGCCGTGGTTTCCGGGAGACCCCGCATCACGGTGGTCGGGTCGATCAACCTCGACCTCGTCGCACGGTGTGAGCGCCTGCCGAGAGCGGGGGAGACCGTCAGTGGAGCGACCTTCTCGCGCGTGCCCGGCGGGAAGGGCGCGAACCAGGCGGTCGCGTGTGCGCGCCTGGGCGCCGACGTCACGCTCATCGGGGCGGTGGGCGGCGATCCCTTTGCCGAAGAGGCGCTCGCCGCTGTGCGGGCTGCGGGCGTCACGCTGGAGCTCCGGACGGTCGCCGAGCCGACGGGAGTCGCCCTCATCCTGGTCGACGCCGCCGGGGAGAACCAGATCGTCGTCGCTCCTGGCGCGAACTCGACGCTGGCAGAGGTGGAGCTCCCCGCGCACGACGCCGTTCTCTGCCAGCTGGAGGTCTCCGACGCAGCCGTCTTCTCGGCGTGGGAGGAGTGCACGGGCTTCTTCTGTCTCAACGCCGCTCCCGCGCGGCCGATCGCCGTCGATCCGGACCTGACCGTCGTGAACCGCTGGGAGCTGGAGTCGCTGTCGCGGCGCGACGGCCTCGTCGCGGTCACGCTCGGAGCCGAAGGAGCGATGCTGCTGGAAGACGGAGAGGAGATCGCTCGCGCGGCTCCGCCGGCGGTCGAGGCCGTCGACGGAACTGCGGCGGGCGATGCGTTCACGGCCTGTCTCCTCGTGTCGCTCCTCGAGGCCCGTGAGCCCGGCGAGTCGCTCGAGCGGGCGTGTGCAGCCGGCGCGATCGCCGCATCCAGATTCGGAGCGCAGCCCTCCCTCCCGACTACGGCCGAGATCGACGCGATTCTCGGCTAGGCGCTCGAGTCGAGCTCGGACACGAGACGCTTCGGCGCGACGATCCGATAGCTCTCCTCGATCCAGTCGCACAGAACCGTGGCCGTCACGCCCTTCGCCCGCAGCGGCACGGTGACCCATCCGGACTTCCCCAGTCCGTACGCGCTCGGTCGCGCGCCCTCGATCGAGAGCGCATGCGCGTGCGACTCGTCGAGCTTCACCGTCATGTGGGTCGAGCCCTCGCCGCCGAGGAACACGAAGATCTTCTTGCGCACCTTCGCGACCGTGTCCTCCTCCCAGGGCTGGTCCTCGAACGCCTCCGGGAGGGATAGCGCGAACCCGAGCAGTCGATCGCGGATTGCGGACAACGCGGGCCTACAGTACGCCCCGTGGCGATACCGGTGATCCTCGACTGCGACCCGGGGCACGACGACGCCATAGCTCTCCTGCTCGCGCTCGCAAGCCCGGAGGTCGAGGTGCTCGGGGTCACGACCACCTATGGAAACCAGACCCTCGAGAAGACGACCGAAAACGCGCTACGGGTCCTCGAGCTCGTCGGTCGTGACGGCGTGCCCGTGGCTGCGGGCGCCGAGCGACCCCTCGAGCGGGAGCTCGTTGTCGCGGCCCACGTGCACGGGGAGAGCGGGCTCGACGGCCCCGCGCTGCCTCCGGCCCGCGGCAAGCCACACGCCGAGCATGCGACCGGGTGCATCTTCGAGTGGGTGCGAGCCGCAGATCGCCCTGTCACCCTCGTACCGACCGGGCCTCTCACCAACGTCGCGCGCTACCTCGACGAGCACGGCACCGACGGCATCGACCGAATCGTCCTCATGGGCGGTTCGATCGCTGAAGGCAACTACACGCCGGCTGCGGAGTTCAACATCTGGTGTGACCCGGAGGCCGCTCAGGCGGTTTTCGCCAGCGGGCTGGACGTGACGATGGTGGGGCTCGACGTGACGCACAAGGCGGTCCTCGGCCCCGAGATCGAGGAACGGCTTCGTGGGGTGGGCCGGATCGGGAGCTTCGTCGCCGAGCTCAACGTCTTCTTCAGCCAATTTCACCGTGCCACCTACGGCTGGAACGGCGCGCCGATCCACGACGCCGTCGCGGTGGCGCACGTTGTGAGGCCGGATCTCATGGAGACCCATCACTGCAACGTCGAGATCGAGCTCGAGTCGGAGCTCTGCCGCGGACGCACCGTGGTCGACCGGTGGCACCGGACCGACCGGGAGCCGAATGCTCAGGTTGGGATCGATCTCGACGTTGAAGGCTTCTTCGACCTGCTGGTACAGCGGATCGCGGCTCTCGGTTAGCCTCCTCCGGTGCCCGATGTCGTGGTCTTCGTCGAGGTCCCCTCCGGGTCGCGGAACAAGTACGAGCTCGACCCTGAGCTCGGGGACATCGTCCTCGACCGGCGCCTCTTCACCTCCATGGCGTACCCGGCCGACTACGGCTTCATCGAGGGGACGATGGGTGGCGACGGGGATCCGCTGGACGCGCTGGTGCTCGTCGGTGACCCCACGTTCCCGGGCTGTCGGATCCGGACGCGCATCGTCGGCGTCTTTCACATGCGGGACGAGAAGGGGCCCGACGAGAAGATCATCTGCGTTCCCCTCAAGGACCCGGCCTGGATGCGGATCTCGGACGTGCACGACATTCCTGCGGAGCTCCGAAACGAGATCGAGCACTTCTTCCAGGTCTACAAGGATCTGGAGGAAGCGAAGGTGGAGACGCTCGGGTACGGCAACCGGGCGGACGCCGAGCGCGTCGTGGCGGAAGCGCGGGACCGCGCGAAAGCCTGAGAGCAGGTCAGGCTGAGAGCCTCTAACACAATAAAGCTCTGAGCCGCCGGCACGCGCTCAGCCCAAGAAAGTGCTACGCACTTTCTTGGGTGCCCGAAAACATTGGCGGCGCGATGCGGCGTCCTCAGTCGGGCCAATATGCCTGCATATTGGCCCTCCCTGCGTCCTTGCCTCGCATCACCCATCACGCACCGTCGACGAGGCCTCATTGCGTTAGAAGCTCTAAAGCCTGACCCCGGCGGAGGAGCACATCAGCGCGCGTCGAATCGCGGCAGCATGGCTGCCCGCAAGAGGAAGCGGCCTCTTCGGCCACGCGTCCCCTCGCGGGTCAAGAGGCGACGCCAGCGTCGCGCTCGCTCGCATCGCGAGAACGAGCTGTTCGGGCTCGCGCTGAGCGCGCTCGGGCTCGTCCTCTGCGCGATCCTCTACCTCGGCCTCGACGGTGGCGCGGTCGGCTCCTGGCTCGCGGACGCGCTCCGCGACGTGTTCGGCAACGCGGCGTACGTGTTGCCGCTCGCGCTGCTCGCGGTGGGTGGGTTGCTTCTTGCGCGGAGCGAGCTCCTGGACGTGCGCCCGTTCCGGCTCGGCCTCGGAGTGGGGTTCCTCGGTCTCATGGTGCTACTCGGACGGGACAACGGCGGCTGGATCGGACTTGCCCTCGGCGGCGCCCTCGCAGGGCTCATCGGCGAAACCGGCGCCGCGATCATCGGAGGCTCACTGTTAGTGGGAGGCGCGCTGCTCATCAGCGGAGCCTCGACCGGCGCGATCCTTCGGCGCACCGGCCACGTCGTTCGGCGGGCCGGCTCCGGCGCGAAACGGGCATTCGACTGGACCTCGACGGAGACGCAGACGGACGAGAGCTACCCGAGCGCGGTCGACGCGCGAGCCGATCTCCGCCAGGCACGTCGTGGACGGCGCGGAGGCGTATCCCGACGTCGTGAGCTCGGCCTCGGCGAGCGAGCATGCGCTGCTCGTGCGCCACGAGGACCCGGAGCTCGATCCTGAGAGCCTGGAGACCGTCTTCGAGACCTCGTCCGAGCACGCCGAGTACCGGCTGCCGGACCGGGGAATTCTCGTGAGCTCGCCGGCAACGGCAGCGCCCAACAAGGACACCGGCGCGCGCACCGCCGAGCTCTTGGTGCGAACGCTCACCGAATTCGGTATCGAGGCGAGCGTCCTCGGCGAGATCTCCGGCCCGCGGGTGACCCGCTACGAGCTCCAGCTCGCACCGGGGACGAAGGTCGCGAAGGTCGCGGCCCTCAAGGACGACCTCTCCTACGCCCTGGCAACGACCGAGATTCGTATCCTCGCGCCGATCCCCGGCAAACAGGCGGTGGGCGTCGAGGTGCCGAACCTCTCGCCGCGCCTCGTCACGCTGGGCGACATCTACGGTGACCTGCCCGCGACCGCGAGCCCGCTCTCCGTGTGGCTCGGCAAGGACATCTCCGGGAACGCCGTCTGGACCGACCTCGCGCGGATGCCCCACCTCTTGATCGCGGGGACGACCGGATCCGGCAAGTCGGGCTGCATCAACACGATCCTGACGTCGACGCTCCTCCGAGCGACGCCCGACGACGTGCGCATGATCCTCATCGACCCGAAGCGGATCGAGCTCGGCTACTACGAGTCGATTCCGCATCTGCTGACGCCGGTGGTCTCGAGCCCGAAGGAGTCCGCGACGGTGCTCATGAACGTCGTCCAGGAGATGGAGCGGCGCTACGAGCGGCTCTCGCTCGTGCGTGCGCGGAGCTTGCCAGAGGCCAATCGCGCTCTGCGAGCGCGCGGAGAGGCGCCGCTGCCCTATCTCCTCGTCGTGATCGACGAGCTTGCCGACCTGATGATGGTCTCCCCGCAAGCGGTCGAGGACTGCGTGATCCGGCTCGCGCAGAAGTCACGCGCGGTCGGCATCCACCTCGTACTCGCGACCCAGAGGCCCTCGGTGGACGTCATCACCGGGATGATCAAGGCGAACGTACCCTCGCGGATCGCTTTTGCCGTGTCGAGCCAGACCGACTCGCGCGTGATCCTCGACACCGCCGGCGCAGAGAGCCTGCTCGGGCAGGGCGACATGCTCTTCAAGCCGCTCGGCACGTCGCGCTTGCAGCGCCTCCAGGGCGCCTACGTGAGCGAGGAGGAGATCGCCCTCGTCGTCGAGCAGTGCCGCTCGCAGCGTGGGCAGGACCTCGATGAGTCACTGCTGGAGGCGGCGGAGACGCCCATCGAGGACGCCGACGCAGATGGAGACTTCGATCCCGACGAGGACCCGCTGCTCGACCGCGCGATCGACATCGTCGTGCAGACGCAGACCGCCTCGGTGTCGCTGCTTGCAGCGCCGTCTGCGGGTCGGCTACACGCGGGCCGGCCGCCTGATCGACATGCTCGAGCGTCGCGGGATCATCTCCGGCTACGAGGGCTCGAAGCCGCGCCGCGTCCTCGTCTCCGAGGGCGAGCTCGAGCGCGTCGTCTCGCCTTAAGAACTAGGCGCAACCGCTTCGTCTCCTCCGCAAGCGGGCTAGTATCAACTGCCCTGGGCAGGACATTGGTTCGCCCGGCGGGGCTTTGGTCAACGTGCAGAGGAGGAAGAGTGAGACGTAAGAGATTGGCCGCACGATCGATGGCCCTGGCGGCCGTCGTCGTCCTCGGGCTGGGAGTCGTGGGCTGTGGCGGCGACGACGAAGGCGGGGGCGACGCAGAGGGCATCAGTGTCGCTTTCGTCAGCGACACGGCCGGCATCGACGACAGCGGGTTCAACGAGTTCACGCTCGCAGGGGTCGAGCAGGCGGCCGACGAGCTCGGCATCGAGACGCGCACCTACGTCTCGGCGACGGAGGACGACTACGTGCCGAACCTGACGGCCGCCGCGGAGGACGGTCACGACCTCGTGATCGCGGCCGGTTTCCTGATCGCGCCGTCGCTGGTCCAGGTCGCGGCGGAGTTCCCCGACACGAGCTGGGCGGGCGTCGACCACTTCTACGGAGGCGAGGGCTGCGAGGACGCCGGCACGTGCGAGCTGCCGAATACGCTCGGATTGCAGTACCCGAGCGAGGAGCCCGGCTATCTCGCCGGCATCGTCGCGGCGATGACGACCCAGTCGAATACCGTCTCTTCGGTGGGTGGGATCAAGATCCCGTCGGTCGACAACTGGATCGCGGGCTTCCAGCAGGGCGTGCAGGACACGAATCCCGAGGTCAAGACCCTGAATGCGTACTCGCAGGACTTCGTCGACCAGGCGAAGTGCAAGGAGATCGCGCTCGACCAGATCTCCCAGGGCTCGGACGTCGTCTTCCAGGTCGCCGGGAACTGCGGCCTCGGTGCGATTGATGCTGCCTGCGAGGGCGGCAAGTTCGCGATCGGCGTCGACGCCGATCAGGCGGCCCAGGGCGAATGCGTGATCACGAGCGCCCTCAAGCCGCTCCAGTCGTCCACCTTCAGCGTCATCGAGTCGTTCACGAACGGCGAGTTCGCGGGCGGCACGAACCAGTTCTTCGGCATCGCCGATCTGCCCGATGCGCAGCTGCTCACAGCGTTCACGGACGATGTCCCGGCGGAGGTTCAGGCCGCGGTCGACGAGGCGCTCGAGAAGCTCAAGAGCGGCGAGATCGACCCGCCGGCGACCGTCGAATAGGACACGACACATGTGGGACCGGGCGGCTTCGGCCGCCCGGTGCCGCCTCCCGCGATGTCAGAGCCCCCTCTCCTCGAGCTCAAGGGAATCACGAAGCGCTTTCCCGGCGTGGTCGCGAACGACGGAGTCGACTTCGACTTGCGTCGAGGGGAGGTGCACGCCCTGCTCGGCGAGAACGGGGCCGGCAAGTCCACGCTGATGAACATCCTGTACGGGCTCTATCGGCCCGATGCGGGTGAGATCTTCGTCCGCGGCGAAGCCGTGACGCCTCACCTCGCCCCGCGACGCGATCGACCGCGGGATCGGCATGGTGCACCAGCACTTCATGCTCGTCCCGGTCATGACCGTGGCGGAGAACATCGTGCTCGCGAACGAGCCCACCACCGGCGGCGTGTTCCTCGACGAGCGCGATGCCGAGAGCAAGGTTGCGGAGTTGGCGGGGAGCTTCGGCTTCGCCCTCGACCCCGGAGCGCTCGTGCAGGACATCACGGTCGGACAGCAGCAGCGCGTCGAGATCGTGAAGGCGATCTACCGGCGCGCCGACATTCTCATCCTCGACGAGCCCACCGCGGTGCTCACGCCGCAGGAGGCGAGCGAGCTGTTTGCGATCCTCGACACCCTCAAGCGGGAGGGAATGTCGATCATCTTCATCTCGCACAAGCTCAACGAAGTGCTCGAGATCGCCGATCGCGTCACCGTTCTGCGTCGAGGCAAGGCTGTGAAAACACTCCCTGCGGCGGGGGCTACCGAGGCCGGGCTCGCGCGGCTGATGGTCGGTCGGGAGGTTCTCCTTCGGGTCGAGAAGAGCGCCGTCACTCCGGGCGACCCGGTCCTCGAGGTCGAGGACCTCCACGTCCGCGACGATCGTGACGTCGAGCGCGTTCGCGGGATCTCGTTCGAGGTTCGGGCGGGCGAGATCGTCGGGCTTGCCGGCGTCGACGGGAACGGCCAGACGGAGCTGATCGACGCGATCACGGGCCTCATGAAGGTCGAGAGCGGAGCCGTCAGGGTCGCAGGCGCCGAGGTCACAGGCGAGGGCGCCCGCGAGCGCTTCGAGATCGGGGTCGGTCACATCCCGCAGGATCGTCAGCACCGCGGGCTCGTCCTCGACTTCTCGATCGCCGAGAACATGAGCCTGCACGACTTCCGGGAGGAGCCGAACTCACGCTTCGGCTGGCTCTACCCCTCGCGGCTCGTCGACCATGCTCGCAGGCTGATCTCCGAGTTCGATGTGCGCGGCGGAGCTCCCGAGACGCCGGCGGGCTCGCTCTCGGGCGGCAACCAGCAGAAGGTGATCCTCGCGCGGGAGATCGACCGCGATCCGCGCATTCTGGTCGCCGCGCAACCAACTCGCGGGCTCGACGTGGGCGCCATCGAGTTCGTCCACCGCCGCCTCGTCGAGGAGCGAGACTCGGGGCGGGCGATCCTGCTCGTCTCTCTCGAGCTCGAGGAGGTCCTCTCGCTCTCGGACCGCATCCTCGTCATCTACGAGGGCCGCATCGTCGCGGAGCACGGACCGGACGTCGGACACGAGGAGCTCGGGTTCGCGATGCTGGGCGGCTCGGCCGACAGGGCGGCGTGATGTCCGAGCCGAACGATCCCCGGCAGGAGCCGCCGCCGACCGAGCAGCCCCAGACGCCACCGCGCGAGAGCGCCACTGTCTTCGTGGGGCTCACCGAACGCCTTGGCGGCGCCGCCGTCCCGCTTGCCGCAACCGCGGTGGCGTTCCTGATCGGAGGCCTCGTCGTCGTCATCACGGGTGGAAACCCGCTTACCGCCTATCGCGCGATCTTCGAGGGCACCGGCTTCAACTACGTCTTTCCGTGGCTCGACGACTCAGACCGGGCGCGCGCGGCGCGGAACCTGCAGCAGACGTTGATCCTCGCGACGCCGCTGATGCTGACCGGGCTCGCCGTCGCGTTCGCGTTCCGCTGCGGCCTCTTCAACATCGGAGGGCAAGGTCAGTACTGGGTCGGCTTCATCGCCGCGCTCTGGATCGGGACGAACCTGGAAGGGACCCCGCGGCCGCTGCACGTGCTGCTCGGGCTCGTCGCGGGGATCGTCGCCGGAGCGATCTGGGGTGGCATCGCCGGGATCCTCCGTGCCACCGTCGGCGCCCACGAGGTGATCACGACGATCATGCTCAACTGGATCGCGATCTTCGGAGGCAGGTACCTGTTCGAGCTCGGGGGCCCGCTCCAGGGCACCGTCGCCTCTCTGCCGCGGTCGGAGGTCGTGCTGGAGTCGGCTCGGCTGTGGGTGCTCTGGGGCAACATCCAGGCGTTGCATGCCGGCATCTTCGTCGCGTTTCTCGGGCTCCTCGTCTACTACGTCATCCTCAACCGGACGACGCTCGGGTTCGAGGTCCGGGCCGTGGGGTTCAACCCTGAGGCGGCCCGCTACAGCGGGATCCCGGTCCGGCGCAGCTACTTCCTCGCACTCGCGATCTCGGGCGCGTTCGCAGGAGTTGCGGGGGCGGTCGAGGTGCTCGGCATCAAGTTCGCGGTCGACGTGAGTAACTTCCCGGCCAGCACGGTCGGCTTCACCGGCATCGCGGTCGCCCTGCTCGGTCGCAACAAGCCGATCGGCATCTTTCTCGCGTCGCTCCTCTTCGCCGCGCTCCAGGTGGGAACGTCGTCCCGACAGCTCGATCCCAGCGTCTTCGATCCCGCGCTCGCGAAGAACCTCGCGACGATGATCCAGGCGCTCGTCATCTTCTTCGTCGGCGCAGAGCTCCTCATCCTCACGATCTGGGGCGCGCGCGGCAAGCTGGTTCGCTTCCGGCCCCAGGCGGCGCGGGAGTCGCCGTCGTGAGCGCGTATGCAGCCTCGGTCCGGGACGCGGCGCGCCGCCTCGACGCGGGGCAAGGGGCGGCTGTCGCAGGGATCGGGCTCGGCCTGCTCGCGTTCCTCGTCACCCTGCCTCCACTCACCGCCCGGAGTATCGGCGTCCCGCTCGCGTTCGGCTTCCTCGCCTTCGCCCTGGCGATCGCCGCGCTTGCCCGGGGCGAGCGCAAGCTCGGGCTGTGGGCGATCGCCGTCGCGCTCCTCGGCGCCGGCGCGGGGATCTGGATGCAGGGGGTGGAGCGCGAGACGCTGGAGGGGATCTTCACGGCCGGGCTTATCGCAGCGACCCTCCGCTTTGCGACTCCGCTCGCGTTCGCAGCGATGGGAGGGATCTTCTCCGAGCGGTCCGGCGTGGTGAACATCGGCCTCGAGGGGATGATGCTCGTGGGCGCGTTCTTCGCCATCTGGGGTGCCCTCTGGAGCGGGACGTGGGTCGTCGGACTTCTGATGGCGATGGTGTTCGGCGGTCTCCTCGCGCTCATCCATGGCTTCTTCTGCATCCACCTCCGCGCCGACCAGATCGTCAGCGGCTTCGCCGTGAACCTGCTCGCGCTGGGCGTGACCGGGTTCCTGTTCACGGAGATCTACCCGTCGGGCATCCCGCTCGGGGTCTCGCGGGTGCCGGACGTCGAGCTCGGCTTCCTCTCGTCGATCCCCGTAGTCGGAGACTTCCTCGAAGGCGTCTTCGGAAGCCTGAACCTTCTCGTCTGGCTCATGCTCCTGACGGTCGTCCTCACGTACGTCGTGCTCTTCAAGACGCCGATCGGGTTGCGGATCCGTGCCGTCGGAGAGCATCCGCGCGCAGCGGACACCGTCGGCATCTCCGTCTACGGCGTGCGCTACGCGGCGGTGGTGACCTCGGGTGTCCTCGCTGCCCTCGGAGGCGCGTTCCTCTCGCTCGGGTTCGTCGGGAACTTCGCGGAGAACATGACGAGCGGCCGCGGCTTCATCGCGCTCGCCGCGGTGATCTTCGGGAAGTGGCGTCCCGGATGGGCGTTCGCCGCGACACTCCTCTTCGGGTTCGGGTTCGCCCTCGCGATCCCGCTCCAACGCGAGGCCGACATCTCCGAGAACCTCATCTCGACCGTGCCGTACGTGCTGACGCTGATCGCAGTTGCCGGCCTCATCGGACGCTCGATCCCGCCCGCTGCCATTGGTCGCGCGTACATCAAGCAGTAGCGTGAGCCGACGCGGGACGGGGGCAGCGTGGGGCTCGCTCGTGGCCGGGCTCGCCTCGGTCGTGACGCTCCCGGTCGCCGTCTATCTCACCCGCTTCAGCGAGCGGTACGAGCTTCTCCACTCGAGCTTCGCAATCCCACTCGTTGCGGTACTCGGTCTCGCGGCGATCGCGCTCGCCAGGCGGGCGCGACGGCGGAACGTGCTCTCGCTCGAACGCGGGCGGGGACACGGGATCGCTCGTGCCGGCAACATCCTCGGGGTCATGGGGGTCTGCATGGCGCTCGCGGCGGTCGTCGCGCTCGTCGTCTACGCGCTTCTCGAGTACGCCGCGAGCCGCGACTAGGGCTGTTTTGCCCTCGGACGAGAAGCGTCCACGACATATCCTCTACACTGGCCCGCTCGTGTTCGACATCGGCTCCAGCCTCCGGGAGGCCCGCCTCCGCCAGGAGCTCGACTTCCCCGAGCTCGAAGCGCGGACGAAGATCCGCCCCAAGTACCTGAAAGCGCTCGAGGACGAGCGTTTCGACATCCTGCCTGCGCCGACGTACATCAAGGGGTTTCTCAGAAACTACGCAGAGGCACTGGGCCTCGACGGGCAGCCGTTCGTGGACGAGTACAACTCCCGCTTCACGATCGGCGACGAGTACACCGACATTCGAACGCGACGGGTACCCATACAGAGCCGCGACCACCGGTCGACGCGAGAGTCGCGGATCGCCGTCGGCGCGCTCCTCGCGATCGCCGTCCTGACGGCGCTCGTGATCGCCGCGTGGCGGTTCGGTGGGCCCGAGAACGAGGTCGTCCCCAGGCTGGACGAACAGAGCTCGGGCGTCGCGACTGTGCCGGTGGGATCGAGCGCGGGGCCGGTCAACCTCGTTGTCCGGGCGGTCAGCGGGGACTCGTGGATGGAGGTCCGGGCCGGCTCGGTCTCCGGCCGGCTTCTGTACAGCGGAACGCTCGAGGACGGCCAGCGGAAGTCGTTCGAGGGGCGGCGCCTCCAGCTCGCGCTCCGCGAGCCCGACCGGGTATCCGTACGGGTGAACGGGAACCGCGTGGAGTTGCCGGCCGGGACGGCGTTCGTCGTCACTGCGCGACGGATCGTCACCGCTTCCGCCTCTTGACGGATTCGCGTCCGCGAGCCGCGGTCGTCGTCACGGGAAGCGAGCTGGTCCGCGGCGAGCGAACCGATCGCAACGGGCCCTTTCTTGCGGCGGAGGCTCTCCGTCTGGGCCTCGAGCCCGAGCGGATCACGATCGTCGGCGATCGCCCGGAGGATCTCGAGCGCGCCCTCTCGGAGGGCTTCGGGGCGGATCTCTGCCTCGTCTCGGGTGGCCTCGGTCCAACGCATGACGACCGGACGGTCGAGATGGTGGCGCGCGTCGCGGGACGAGCGCTGGTGGTCGACAAGAACCTCGAGGGTGAGATCGAAGCGATCTCGCGTGCCTTCGCGGAGCGCATGGGGCGGTCGTACGACGACTTCGCCACCGGGGTGACGAAGCAGGCGACGCTGCCGGAGGGAGCTCTCTCGCTCGGCCTGGCAGGAACTGCTCCGGGCCTCGTGCTCGAGACGGGCGGGTCCGCGGTCGTCGTGGTGCTGCCCGGGCCTCCTCGCGAGCTCCAGCGCCTCTGGCCTCGCGCACTCGAGACCGAACCTGTGCGCCGCATCCTGCAACGTGCGCCCGAGCGGGGCCGCGCGGTGCTGCGGTTCTTCGGCACGCCGGAGTCCGCGGTTGCCCAGGCACTCGCGCGCGCGGGCGGTGAGGTGGACGGCGTGGAGGCGACGATCTGTGCCCGCGAGTTCGAGATCCACGTGGATCTGGTCTTCGATCCGCAGGCGCGGGAACGTTCGGAGGCGCTCGCCGCTGCTCTCCGTAGCGAGCTCGGCCGCTACCTCTTCAGCGAGGACGGCCGCTCGGTTGCGGAGCTCGTCCTCGATCGCTGCCGGGCGCGAGACCTCACCCTTGCGGCTGCGGAGTCGTGCACCGGCGGGCTTGTCGCCGCTCGCCTGACGGAGGTCGCCGGGGCGAGCGACGTGTTTCGAGGGAGCGTCGTTGCGTACGCGAACGACGTGAAGGAGCGAGAGCTCGGGGTGCCCGCGGATGTGATCGAGCGGTTCGGGGCTGTTTCCGCCGAGGTCGCGCAGGCCATGGCCGAAGGTGCGCGCACCCGTCTCGGCGCGGACGTCGGCGTCGCCGTCACCGGCATCGCGGGTCCCGGGGGTGGCACCGAGGAGAAACCGGTCGGCCTCGTCTTCGTGCATGCGATCGGGCCGGACGGAGAGAAAGCACGCCGAATCGACCTGCCCGGTGACCGGGAGATGGTGCGGGGCCGAGCGACGGCTGCTGCGCTCCATCTCGTTCGTACGATGTTGGAGAATCGACACACATCCGGGTGACTCGAGCGGGTAGCGTCGAGGTACATGGAGAGCGGGGCGAAGCGAACGAAAGGCTCAGGCTCTTTCTCGCGCTCGAGCTCCCCGATCTCGTTACGACTGCGCTTCGTGAGTGGGGACAGCGGCACCTCGCCGGAGGCCGAGCGACCGAGAGCTTCCACGTCACTCTCGCGTTTCTCGGTTCCAGGCCCGCGAGTGAGCTCGACGCGATCCTCGGCGCCCTGCGCGAGTCGGTTGCCGAGAGCGATGCGATCGTGTTCGAGCCGCTGCGCTACCGCGAGACGCGCTCGGTCGGAATGCTCGTTCTCACTGACCTGGAGGGCGCGGCGACTCGGCTCGCCAGCCGCCTTCAGGGCCGGTTGGAGGGCCTCGGCGTGTACGAGCGCGAGTCGCGGCCATGGCTGCCGCACGTTACGGTCCTGCGCTTCCGGGAGCGCCCACGCCTGTCCCCGCCAGTGCCCACGGTCGGGCGTTTCGCTCCGTCCGGCGCCGCTGCTTTCCTTTCTCGTCTGCGCCGGTCCGGCGCGCAGTACGAGGTACTCGAGTCGTGTTCGTTGGGTCGATGAGCTTGGGAGGATGACCGCATGAAGAGAGAGGAAGCCCTCGACGTCGCGCTCGGGCAGATCGAGCGCAATTTCGGAAAGGGGTCGGTCATGCGCATGAGCGACCGTCCGCAGGTCGCCATCGGCGCCGTCTCGACGGGTTCGCTCGCGCTCGACCTGGCGCTCGGCATCGGCGGCCTCCCGCGTGGGCCGCATCATCGAGATCTTCGGTCCCGAAGCGTCCGGGAAGACGACGCTCGTCTACCACGCCATGGCCGAGGCGCAGCGGAGAGGTGGCATCTGCGCGTTCATCGACGCCGAGCACGCGATGGATCCCCAGTACGCACGCCGCATCGGCGTCGACATCGACCAGCTGCTCGTCTCCCAGCCGGACACGGGCGAGCAGGCGCTCGAGATCACCGAGCTCCTCATCCGCTCGGGGGCGCTCGACATCGTCGCCGTCGACTCGGTCGCCGCGCTCGTCCCGAAGGCCGAGATCGAGGGCGAGATGGGGGACAGCCACGTCGGGCTCCAGGCTCGCCTGATGAGCCAGGCGCTCCGAAAGCTCGCCGGCACCTTGAACCGCACCGACACGATCTGCATCTTCACGAACCAGCTGCGCGAGAAGATCGGCGTCATGTTCGGGAACCCGGAGACGACGCCCGGCGGACGGGCGCTCAAGTTCTACGCTTCTGTGCGGCTCGACATCCGCCGCATCGAGACGCTCAAGGACGGGGCCGAGGCGTTCGGGAACCGGGTGCGTGTGAAGGTCGCGAAGAACAAGGTCGCCCCGCCGTTCAAGCAGGCCGAGTTCGACATCGTCTACGGCTCGGGAATCCCGTGGGAGGGAACCGTCCTCGACGTGGCACTGGAGAAGAAGGTCGTCCAGAAAGCGGGCTCGTACTTCAGCTTCGGCGACGAGCGTCTCGGCCAAGGTAGACAGAACGCGACCGCGTTTCTCTCGGAGAATCCCGATCTCGTCCAGCAGATCCTCGCGCGCATACAGGCCGAGGCTCCGGAGGACCAGGTCATCTCGGCCCGGCTGCTCCCGGCGACGCCGCATGCCGAGGAGGCGATCGAGGTCGAGGAGGTCGAGGAGGTCGAGGAGGTTGCGGCCGTCGAGAGCTGACCGCGTACACGAGCGTGTTGCCTAGCTCATGACGCTGGGACCATCCGAGGCACCTACCGGCACCGCTGTGGATGCGGCGCTCCGTGCTCTCCGTCATCGCGACCGGAGCGTGAGCGAACTTCGGGGCCGTCTCGCTGAACAGGGATACGCCGGCGACGAGTGCGACGAGGCGATCGAGACGGTCGTCCGAACGGGGCTCGTCGATGACATGCGGTACGCCGAGGCCCGTGCCCGGGCGCTCGCCGACCGTGGAGCAGGTGACGTCCGCATCCGGCACGAGCTCGGACATGCCGGCATCTCGAGGGACTTGGTGCAGCACGCCCTCGACGCGTTGGACCCCGAAGCAGAGCGGGCGCGACGAATCGTCCTCCGGCGAGGCGCGGGCGCGAAGACCGCTCGCTATCTGCTGGGGAAGGGCTTCTCGGAGAGCATCATCGCGAGCGCCGTTGCAGGGGAGATCGAGGACGAGCTAGGATGAGCGAGCTTCACCTGACATTTAGCCTGCTCGCTGCGTCTTTTCCGAACAAGTGAACTCGATCCAGCTCTCGATATCCCATACGAATACCCAGCCAGCCGCTGACAACGGAGGGTGCGGCACCTCCTGAGCTGAGGCGCGTCACGCGCGGGTCCGGATCCAGCCAACAGGCTGAGTGCGGGTGTGAGCACACCGCGGCCATCGCCGCGGACAACCGATTCCTCCACGGAGGCTCAATGCTCACGGTCGTCGCGGCGCTCATCGGAATCCTCATCGGGGCGATCGGGGGCGCGGTCTTGATGACGACGCTGCCGCGCTCGCGTGTTCGTGCCGCGGAGTCGACGCGACGCCGCATCCTCGCCGACACGGAACGAGAGTCGGAAGCAGTTCGTCGCGAGGCACAGGTGGAGGCGCGCGAGCAGTCGGTCAAGCTGCGCAGCGAGATCGAAGCCGAGGTGCAGGACAAGCGGCTGCAGATCGTGAAGATCGAGGAGCGCGTCCTCCAGAAGGAACAGGAGATCGACGGGAAGCTCATCGACCTCGTCCGCCGCGAGCAAGGCCTCGGCGATCGCGAGGTGCACGCGAAGGAGCTGCAGGAGGAGCTCAAGCAGGCCAAGGGCGAAGCGCTGGCCGAGCTCGAGCGACTCTCCGGCCTCACGGTGCACGAGGCGAAGCAGCAACTCCTGGAGCGCTCCAAGGACCTCGTCCGTCACGAGCTCGCCCGGGAGGTCCGGCAGATGGAGGAGGAGGCGCGCGCGGATGCCCGGCGGCGCGCGCGGGCACTCGTCGCGGACTCACTCCAGCGGGTGGCGGCGAGTCACACGGCCGAGGCCACCGTCACGGTCGTCGAGCTCGCCTCGGACGACCTGAAGGGACGAATCATCGGCCGTGAAGGACGGAACATTCGCGCCCTCGAGCATCTCACCGGCGTCGACTTCATCATCGACGACACCCCACATGCCGTCGTGCTCTCGTCGTTCGATCCTCTGCGACGGGAGGTGGCGCGCCTGACGCTCGACAAGCTGATCGAGGACGGACGCATCCACCCGGCGCGGATCGAGGAGATGTACTACCACTCGAAGGCGGAGCTCGAGGAGCACGTCCGGCAAGCCGGCGAGCAGGCGGTGTTCGAGGCGAACTGCGGAGAGCTGCACGAGGAGCTCGTGAAGATCCTCGGTCGCCTGCGGTACCGAACGAGCTACGGGCAGAACGTTCTCAAGCACACGCTCGAGGTCGTCCACCTCGGCGGGATCATGGCTGCGGAGCTGAAGGCGGGGGTGAAGACGACGAAGCGCGCCGCGCTCCTTCACGACGTCGGCAAGGCGATGAGCCACGAGGTCGACGGGTCGCACGCGCTCATCTCCGGGCAGCTCGCACGCCGCTACGGCGAGTCCGACGGTGTGGTGCACGCGATCGAGGCGCATCACTACGAAGTGCAGCCGCAGACAGTCGAAGCCGTGCTCCTGATCACCGCCGACGCCGTGTCGGCCTCGCGACCGGGTGCACGCGGCGAGAGTCTGGAGAACTACATCAGGCGCCTCGAATCGCTCGAGAAGATCGCGACCGGGAAGCCCGGCGTGGCGAAGGCGTATGCGCTGCAGGCGGGACGCGAGATCCGTGTGATCGTCGAGCCCAGCGAGGTCGACGACGACGGAGCAGCACTGCTCTCCCACGAGATCGCCCGTGAGATCGAGGATCAGCTCGAATATCCGGGACAGGTGAAGGTGATCGTCATTCGCGAGTCGCGCGCGATCGAGGTGGCGAAGTAGACACGAGGGCCGCGGCCGAGCACTGGGTGGACGTCTGGGCTCGCGCCTGGCCGGCCGCGGACGTGGATGCGATCGGTCCTCTCTATGCCGAGGACGCGCTCTTCTTCTCGCACCCATTCAGGGCACCGGAAGTGCCGCGCGAGTACGTCGCCTGGGCTTTTCAGGAGCAGGCGAGCGCAGAGTGTCGCTTTGGCGAGCCGTTGGTGGAAGGCGATCGCGCGGCGGTCGACTGGTGGGCGGTCATCACTGCAAGAGATGGCTCAATCGAGTCGATCGCCGGAACGTCCCTCCTTCGCTTCGATGATGGCGGTCGAGTAGTCGAGCAGCGTGACGTCTGGTCGACGAAAGCGGGCCGCCATGAGCTTCGGGAATGGGCGCTGCTCGCGACGCTGGCCCGAAGCGATAGGTCGTCGCGTCATGAGCGCGGCGCAGCCTGCGGGCTACACTCGCGGCCGTGCGCCGGTATCACGTCACGACGTTCGGGTGCCAGATGAATGCTCACGATTCCGAGCGAATCAAGGGCATGCTCGAGTCGTTGGGCCTCGGCGAGGCTGCCTCGGAAGACGCGGCCGACGTCGTGGTCTTCAACACCTGCACGGTGCGCGAGAAGCCGGACACGCGCCTTCAGGCTCATCTCGGCAATGCGGGGGCACGCAAGCGGGACCGACCCGATCTCGTGGTCGCCGTCGGTGGGTGCTACGCGGAAGCCCAACGGGAGCAGATCTTCGAGCGGTACCCGTTCGTGGACGTCGCCTTCGGCCCGGGTTCCATCCCACACCTCGGCGAGTGGATCGCCGCAGGTGGGTTCGCCGTGCCGCGCGGGAAGTTCAGCACCCACGAGCACTTCGCCGCCGACCTGCCGAGGCGACCTGAGCGGCGATTCCAGGCCTGGGTTCAGGTGTCGATGGGCTGCAACTCGAAGTGCGCGTACTGCATCGTCCCGGCGGTCCGAGGCCGGGAGCAGAGCCGCAAGCCGGAGGAGATCATCGCCGAGGTCGCCGAGCTCGCACGGCAGGGTGTCACGGAGATCACGCTTCTCGGGCAGAACGTCAACTCGTGGGGCCGAGACCTCGCTCCGGGCATCCGAACCGAGTTCGGCGAGCTTCTCCGCGCGTGTGACGACGTCGACGGGATCCGTCGCATTCGCTTCACGAGCCCGCATCCCAAGGACTTCCGAGAGCCGGTGATCGCCGCGATCGCCGAGTGCGACTCCCTCTGCGAGCACGTCCACCTCCCGTTGCAATCGGGCTCTTCTCGAGTCCTCAAGCGCATGCGGCGAACCTACAACCGCGAGCGCTACCTCCTCGTCGTCGACAGGCTGCGCCGAGCGGTGCCAGACCTCGCGCTCGGCACCGACCTCATCGTCGGTTTCCCGGGCGAGACGGACGAGGACTTCGAGGCGACCATCGCGACCGTCGAGGAGGTGCGCTACGACAGCGCGTTCACCTTCATCTTCTCCCCGCGAGCGGGGACGGAGGCCGCCTCCATGCCCGACCACGTGCCCGACGAGGTCAAGCATGCGCGGTTGGAACGTCTCGTCGACACCGTTCAACGAGTCGCGGCGGGGCGAAACGCGGAGCGCATCGGTCGCGTCGAGGAGGTGCTCGTCGAAGGGCCGAGTCGCACCGACGCGTCGCTCTTGCGTGGCCGCACGAGGAGGAACACGACCGTCAACTTCGCGGGTCGCGCGAAACCCGGGGCATTCGTCGAGGTTCTCATCGAGGGCTCCACGTCGACCACGCTCCGCGGACGCGAGACCGCTCTCGTCGCCGCCTGAACGCGCCTCGCACTTCACACTTTCGGCGCGAACGCGTCTCCCATGCGTACGGATTTCGGCGATATGCTCGCAGTGGGTGGTGGGCTGGGGTGCCCCGCGTGACATGACCCGATCGGTCGAGGTCATTGCGATTTTCGGGCCCACCGCGTCCGGAAAGTCACGCGTCGCCGACGAGCTCGCGGCTCGCCTGGGCACGGAGGTCGTATCGGCGGACGCGTTCCAGGTCTACCGCGGGCTGCCGGTGCTGACGAATCAGCCAGAGACGGCGACCAGGCTCGTCGCAATCAAGGAGCTCGACGCCGAGATGTCGGTCGGCGAGTACGGAGCGCTTGCTCACGCCGCCGTCGACGAGCTCGTCGACACGCATGGGTCGGCGGTCGTTGCAGGCGGAAGCGGCCTGTATCTTCGCGCGGCGCTCGCGGACCTCGTCGTGCCGCCACCCGTCGCCGCGCGTCGCCGCGTGCGGCTCGAAGCGTTCTACGACGAAAGTGCCGCGTCGGCCTACGCTTGCCTGCAGGAGCTCGACCCACGAGCGGCCGCGATCGTGCATCCGAACGACCGGAGGCGCATCGTTCGCGCGCTCGAGCTTGCGGAGAGTGGAAGCTCCTTGATTCCCGACGATGACCGTCTCTGGTCGGCGGAATACCGTCGATCCACGCTGGTCGTCGGTCTCGACGTGCCGAAGGCCGTGCTCGAGGACAGGATCCGAGAACGAACGGAAACGATGTTCGCTCGCGGGGTGGTCGACGAGGTGCGCAGGGCGCTCGAAGGGCGCGTCTCGAAGACCGCCGAGAAGACGCTCGGTCTCTCCGAGCTCTCAATGCTCTCCTCCGACGAGGCGTATGAGCAGATCGTCGTCCGGACCCGCCGCTATGCGGCGTACCAGAGGAAGTGGATGCGCCGGATTCCGGGCATCGTCATGATCGACGGAGACCGGACTCCGACCGAGGTGGTGGATGCGATTCTCGAAGTGGCAGGCACTCGGTAACACCTACCTGCTGGTCGAGCGGGCCGACCTCGACGCTCCGCTCGGCGCGGACGTCGTGCGCTGGCTTTGCGACCCTCATCAGGGGGTCGGGGCCGACGGCGTGCTCGAGATCGGCGACGTGAGAGGGGCGGAGGCCGACGTCGTCGTCTGGAACCCGGACGGGTCGTCCGCCGAGCTTTCGGGGAACGGCGCTCGCATCGCCGCCGCGTGGCTCGCACGAAGGAGCGGTGTTGCGTTCCCGCGGCTGCGGATCGGCGAGCGAACCGTTCCCGCGCGCGTACAGGGCGCCGATGTCGAAGTCGACCTCGGCGACGCGAACGTCGGAAAGCCCGAGGCGCTCGAGATAGACGGCGAACGCGTCGAGGTGACACCGGTCGACGTCGGGAACCCACATGCGGTCATCCGGCGAGAGCCCGAGCACACCGAGCTTCTCCGCATCGGGCCGCTGGTCGAGCATCACCACCGTTTTCCCGGACGCACCAACGTGCAGCTCGTGCGACCGGACGGCCTCAACGACCTCACAGTCGCCGTGTGGGAGCGAGGGGCGGGCGCGACGCGTGCGTCCGGCTCGAGCGCTGCTGCCGCCGCCGCAGCCGCGATCGTCCACGGGTGGTGTCAGAGCCCTGTGCGCGTCCACCTTCCGGGCGGCACGCTCGAAGTCGACATCCGAGAGGGCCGGGCGATCGTCGGCGGCCCCGTTGTCGAAGTGTTCCGCGGGGAGACGGT
This sequence comes from uncultured Actinomycetes bacterium, assembly GCA_963789655.1. GTDB lineage: Bacteria > Actinomycetota > Thermoleophilia > Gaiellales > Gaiellaceae > GMQP-bins7. The sequence continues at coordinate 458,034 of CAWBLH010000004.1, read as the reverse complement.
CGACTGATGCGCATTCTGTTCGCCTCGACCCAGGGCGCCGGGCACTTTCGCCCGCTGATCCCGTTCATCGATGCGAGCGGCCGTCATGGGCACGAGACACTCATCGTCGGCCCGCCGACCTTGAAAGCGGACGGCTACGCGTTCCAGGCGGGCGAGTCACCTCCGGACGATGTCTTAGGCCCGATCTGGGCCTCGATGGGATCGCTTCCACCAGGTCAAGGGGACGTTGTGGTGGTCGGTGTCATCTTCGGCCGCCTGAACGTCGCAGCGATGCTCCCGACGTTCGAGAACGTGATCGAAGAATTCAAGCCCGACCTTGTGCTGAGAGAGAGCTCCGAGTTCGCGTCCGCCATTGCCGCCGACCGCGCAGGAGTACCGCACGCACGCGTTGCCGTTGGGGTCGGTCTCGTCGAGGAGCACGCCCTCGCGATCGGCGGTCCGACGCTCGACGCGCGCCGTCCTGGGATCACCGAGCGGATCGTCGAGTCTCCGTACTTGTCGTGCTTTCCGGCCGCGATCGATCCCTCGCCGTTCGAGGTGGAGCGATTCCGCCATCCGGCCACCGAGGTGAGCTCGAAACCGCTTCCCGACTGGTGGCCGGAGGCCGACCGACCGCTCGTCTACATAAGCTTCGGCAGCGTCGCCGCGACTTTTCCGCCTGCCGCGCGTGCCTATCGCGGAGCCCTCGATGCCGTCGCCGAGATGCCGCTCCGCGTCCTCTTGACGACGGGAGGGCACGAGCTCGATCTCGGCGATGTCCCGGCGAACGTCCGCGTCGAGGAGTGGGTGGACGAGGGAGCGGTGCTCGCTCACGCGTCCGCTGTCGTCGGGCACGGGGGTGCCGGAACGACGCTCAGCGCGCTGGCGGCCGGATGCCCACTCGTCGTCGTGCCGCTCTTCGGCGACCAGCCGGCGAACGGCGTGCGAGTGGCAGTTGCCCGCGCCGGGGTCGTCGCACCGATTGACGGGATCCGGGCTGCGATCGCGCTCGTGCTGGAGACTGAGAGATATCGCGCCGGTGCGCAGCGCGTTGCGGCCGAGATGCGCGCGCTTCCCGCGGTCGATGACTTCCTCGGCCTCGACTTCGAGGGGCGCTAGCCGCTGAGCTCGACCCCGACGACATCTCTCACGTCGCGATCTCGAACTCCCGCAGCACGTCGTTCAAGGACGTCTTGAGATCCGTTGAAGCGCTCCGCTCGCCGACGATGAGCGCGCACGGCAGCTCGTAGCGGCCGGCGGGGAACTCCTTCGGCCGCGTACCGGGCAGGACCACCGACCGCGGCGGCACGAAGCCGCGATGCTCGACCGCCGCCGATCCCGTGACATCGATGATCGGTATCGATGCGGAGAGGACGACGTTCGGCGCGATCACCGCCCGCTCTCCCACGACGACCCCTTCTACGACGACCGCTCGCGAGCCGAGAAAGGCGCCGTCCTCGACGATCACCGGGCGCGCTTGCGGTGGCTCGAGCACGCCGCCGATGCCCACGCCTCCTGAGAGATGGACGTCGGCGCCGATCTGCGCGCACGAGCCGACGGTTGCCCAGGTGTCCACCATCGTTCGCGGCCCGACCCAGGCGCCGATGTTGACGAAGCCCGGCATGAGGATCACGCCCTCTGAGAGGAACGAGCCGAAGCGGGCGACGCCAGGAGGGACGACGCGAACGCCGTGCTCCGCGTAGTCGTCCTTGACCGGGATCTTGTCGAGGAAGTGGAGACCTCCGATGTCGAGCGGCTCCACCTTGCGGAGGCGGAAGTAGAGGAGAATCGCCTTCTTCGTCCATTCGTTCACCGTCCACGCGCCGTCTCGACGCTCGGCGACTCGTGCCTGGCCGCTGTCGAGGAGCGCGAGCGCCTCCTCGATTGGTCCCGCATCGAGCTCGCCGCTCTCCCAGAGCTCGTCGATGCGCCGCGCGACGTCCATCATGCGTCATCCTCTCGCATCGATCCGGCGAGGAATCGCCAGAGCGTCTCGTAGGCATGCACGAGCGCCGAGACCTCGACGAGCTCGTCCTTGCGATGCGCGCGCTCGGTGTGTCCCGGCCCGAAGTTGACGGCGTCGATGCCGCGCGCGGTGAAGTCTGCGACGTTCGTCCACGCCTGCTTGGGCTCGACTCCGCGGGCTCCGGCTTGGACGAGCGCTTGGACCAGGGGGCTATCGGTAACGACCAGCCCGGGTGCCGAGTCTCCCGTCACCTCGAGCTCCGCCTGCCCGTCGACGAGCTCCTCGAGAAAGGCTCGCGCGCTCGTCGACGTTCGGTCGGGTGCGTAGCGGAAGCTCAGCGTGGCGACCGCGAGGTCCGGAATGACGTTGTCGGCGATGCCGGCCTCGAAGCGAGTCACGCTGAGCACTTCGCGAAACGTGAGCCCACCGATCACGGCATCCCGGGGTTCGAGCGCGATCACGGGCGTCAGCCCTGTGAGCGCCTTCTCGATCGCATTGTCGGCCTGCCAGGGCCTGCCAGAGTGGCCGCTCACCCCTCGAAAGGAGAGGCGTGCGCTCATGTGACCGAGGCAGCCCGCATGCACCTCTCCGTTCGTGGGCTCCAGCAGGATCGCGAGAGCTGCGTCGTGGATTGTTCGCGAGCCGTCGAAGAGCGCGGGGAGAGGATTGTGCTCGGGCGGAAGCTCCTCGCGACCGAAGAGGAGCAAGGCGACGTCGTAGGGGCCGGCCTCGACCGAAGCGAGGGCGCGCACGAGCTCGACCGCGACGGCGACGCCGCCCTTCATGTCGCTCGCGCCGAGCCCATGCACTGCACCTTCTTCGATGCGACCGGGGATGTTGGCCTGCGCGGGCACCGTGTCGTAGTGGCCCGCGAGCACGACCAGCGGCGCATCGGGACGGCGCCGCGGGACGAATAGGAACGCGTCGTCGCCTGCGTAGTCCGCCGTGAGCTCCGTCGGCACGAGATCGAGCAGGTGCGCGCGGATCCGGTCTTCGTGGCGGCTCTCGGAGGGAATGTCGACGAGCTCGAGCGTCCGGTCGGCGAGACGGTCGGCGAGCGCGGTCACCGTCGGAGCCTATCCCGCTATTCGGGGATGCCAGTTGCTTGGCCGGGAATTCGCGGCCGAGCATCTGGCGGCATAATCCTCACGTGACTGCACGCCAACCCGATCCGGCACCCGGGGCGGAGCCGGAGCGGGGATTCGTCGTCGGGGTCTTTCCAAAGGGTGTCGACGGTGAGGCGGAGCTCTCCGAGCTCCGCGAGCTGGCCCGCACGGCAGGCGTGGCGACGGTCGGCGAGATCGTCCAGCATCGTGGTCGTCCCGATCCGCGGACATTCGTCGGCAAGGGAAAGCTCACGGAGCTGAAGGACGCATACGCGGAAGCGCACGCGGAGGTGCTCCTCGTGGACGAGGAGCTGAGCCCGACGCAGCAGCGATCGCTCGAGGACGCGCTCAAGGCTCGCGTCGTCGATCGCACGCAGCTGATCCTCGACATCTTCGCTCAGCACGCCTCGAGCGCCGAGGGCAAGCTGCAGGTCGAGCTCGCACAGCTCGAGTACAACCTGCCGCGGATGCGCGGTCTCTGGCACCACCTCGAGCGGCTCGGCGGCGGAGTGGGGACGAGGGGGCCGGGCGAAAGCCAGCTCGAGACTGACCGCCGGCTCGCGCGGAACCGGGTCTCTCTGGTCAAGCGACGGTTGCGCGGCCTCAGCGGGCAGCGAGCGACTCGTAGAAAGGAGCGCGAGCGAACGAGCGCACCCACGATCGCCCTCGCCGGATACACGAACGTCGGCAAGTCCACGCTCCTGAACGCGCTCACCGGCGCCGAGGCATCGGTCGACGATCGCCTCTTCGAGACACTCGACCCGACGACGCGCGCGTTCGAGCACGACGGGAAGCGCTATCTCGTGACCGACACGGTGGGATTCATCCGGCGGCTACCCACGCAGCTCGTCGAGGGTTTCGCGGCGACGCTCGAGGAGACGCTCGTCGCGGATCTCGTCCTCCATGTCGCGGATGCCTCGCTCCCCGAGGACCGGTTGCGGGAGACCATTGCCGCCGTCCACGCGGTCCTTGCGGAGATCGGCGCCGACGACGTCCCGGTCGAGCTCGTCCTGAACAAAGTCGATCTCCTCGATCCGCTCGGACGCCGGCGTCTCCTGCACGCGTTCCCGCGCGCGTTGCAGGTCTCGGCGAGCACGGGGGAGGGGCTCGAGGCCATGAGAGCGCGTATCTCCGAGCTCTTCTCGGATCGCTTCGAGGACGTGCGCCTGCTCGTCCCGTATGAAGATGGCCGCTACCTCGCGCAGCTATACGGGTTGGGGGCTCCGATCGCCGAGCGGCGCGACACGCCGGAAGGCGTGCGCGTTCGGGCGAGGTTGCCCCGGCGGGAGATTCCGCGCTTCGCGCAGTTCCTGGTGGCAGGCGAGCTCGACGTCGAGGCTTCGTCGCGATGATCCACGTCGCGGTTCGTCGTCTGCACCCCGACGCGGTCCTGCCGGTTCAGGCGTACGAAGGCGACGCGGGGGTCGATCTCGCGTCGTGTGAGGAAGTGCATCTCGAGCCCGGGCAACGAGCGGTGATTTCGACAGGGATCGCGGTGGAGATTCCGGAGGGCTACGCGGGATTCGTGCAACCGCGGTCCGGGCTCGCGGCACGCCACGGTGTGGGCGTGGTCAACTCACCGGGGCTGATCGATTCGGGGTACCGGGGTGAGATTCGAGTCGTGCTCCTCAACACGGATGCAAGCGAGCCCTTCACCGTCGAGCCCGGGATGAGGATTGCGCAGCTCGTGATCGCACCCGTCGCCTCCGTTCGCTTCGTCGAGGTCGCCGAGCTCGCGACGAGCGAGCGTGGTACTCGCGGTTTCGGCTCCTCGGCACGCTGAGCATGGGTGAGCCGCGGGTACGCGTCTCGGCCATCCTCCGCTGGCGCGGTCGGATCCTGCTCGCCCGGCATGTCAAGCCGAGCGGCGACGCGTGGCTCCTGCCGGGAGGCGGCGTTCGGAGCGGCGAGAGCCTGCTGCGCGCGCTGCAGCGCGAGTTGTGGGAGGAGACGGGGCTCTTCCCGGACGGAACCGAGGTGCCCCTCGAAGGCCCGGTTGCGCTCGTGGACTCGATCGCGCCGCAGTCGGGCTTGACCCGAAAGCACGTCATCCACGTGATCTTCGCGGCGGACGTGTCGGGGTCGCTCGAGGATGTGACTTCGCAGGACACGGCGGTTCGTGGGCACCGGGCGTTTCGCCCTCAGGAGCTCGACGCGATCTCACTGCACCCGCCGATCCAGAGGTTCCTCCAGCGCTGGCAGCCGGGGGACCCCGCTGTCTACCTCGGCGAGATGTGGGTGTCCTAGCGACGTTCGGAAGTCGGCACGGATCGACGCGGATTCGTTGCAGTCCGTTACCCACTCGCGAGGATTTCAGCGATACGATCGCAGTGGGTGGTGGGATGGGGTGCCCCTCCGGACTGTCGCTATTAGCGTCGTCCGCCTCTCGCCCGAGCACGCCCTGCGGCAACGCTGAACGCCTCCGCCTCGAGCTCGTCCGGCAGCGGGTCGAGCCGCGGCGCATCAGCTGACTGTGCATGGCCGAGGGCTTGCGCCAGCAGCCAGTCGGCGAGCCACGGGTTTCGAGGCAGCAGCGGCCCGTGGAGGTACGTGCCGACTGCGCGCTTCAACCGACAGCCCTCGAAGCCCGAGTCCCCGTCGTTCCCGAAGCCATGCACCACACGTCCGAGCGGGGTCGCATCGGCATCCAGAACCGTCCGGCCGGCGTGGTTCTCGAAGCCGGCGAGTGCGGTGCGCACACCAGGCTCGAGCTCGCAGTCGAGAAGGACGTCACCGATCATCCGCGTCGAGCCCGCGATGGTCTCGTGACCGAAGAGCCCGGCTCCAGGCATCAGCGATCCGTCGCGGCCCCGGTACCCGCGTCCGAGCAGCTGGTAGCCGCCGCAAACGGCGAGCAACGCCGCCCCTGCGGCCACCGCCCCGCGGAGATCTGCGCCTTTCGCAGCGAGGTCCGGCGCAATGAGCGTCTGCTCGCGATCCTGACCGCCGCCGATGTAGAGGAGATCGTGCGCTCCTGGCTGGACGCGCTCGCCGAGGCCGATGGCCTGGACGTCGAGCTCGTAGCCACGTCGTGCCGCACGCCGGGCGAGCACCGCGATGTTCCCCCGATCGGCGTAGATGTTGAGGTACTCCGGATACAGATGCCCGACCCTGATTTTCATGGGGTAGCTCCGTCCCAGTACGGCTGCACGAATCCGCGCTGCGTCAGTACTGCCCGCAACGCCAGCATCGCCGTGTACGTGGGGAGGACGACGAGCTCGGTGCCTGCCTCGACGAGCTCGAGCCCGCGATCGAGCGCGCGCTCCAGTGAGGGAACCACCTCCAGCCGATCCTCAGGCAGCCCTCCGTAGACGAGCCGCAGCCCGAGCTCGGCCGCCCGCGCCCCCGTCGCGACGATTCGGCCGGCGTGGGGGAGGATCGGCTCGAAGTCCACGTCCCAGATCCACGAGACGTCCTGGCCGTCTGCGATCTCGTCGTTCAGCGCGATGACGAGCACCCGCGGCACGCCGGTCTCGAACAGGCGCAGCGCCTCGTTTGCGGCCGCCGGGTTCTTGATCAGGAGTACGACGATCGCTTTCGCCCCGACCGGGATTCGCTCGAACCGCCCGAAGGCGGCGCTGAACTCGCCGAGACCGCGCGCGATTGCTGCCGGGGAGCTGTCGAGCGCCATCGCCACCGAGGCGGCGGCGACCGCGTTGTAGACGTTGTACAAACCGGGAAGTGACAGCTCGACCACGCTCGGGCCGTATGGCGTGTCGAGTCGGAAGCGCGAGCCTTCCAGTCCTTTGAGCTGGATCTCGCGCGCGGCCACGTCGAGCGAAGGCCGTTCATGCCCGCAGGCCGGGCAGTGGTAATCGCCGAGATGGCCGACATAGGCTGCCGCGTAGACATACGGCGCTCCGCAGCGGACGCAGTACTTCGAGTCGGCGGCGTGCTGAAGCGTGGCGCGCGCATGTCGAGGATCGTCGACGCCGAACCTGAGCGCGCGCTGACGGTTCTCGGCGAGCTCCGCAAGGATGGGATCGTCGGCGTTGACGACCAGTGTCGTCTCGTCACTCAAGCTGTCGACAGCGCCACGCCAGCGCTCCGCGACGAGCTCGAGCTCGCCATAGCGGTCGAGCTGGTCTCGGAAGAGATTCGCAAGGGAGACGACACGAGGCCGCGTCCGCCGGATCGCCTCCGGCAGAGCACCCTCGTCGATCTCGAAGAGCCCGAGGTCGGCGTTGCGAGCCGCCACGAGCGAGGACGCCAGTCCGGAGAGGAGGTTCGCGCCTGCCCGGTTCCAGGCGAGCCTGTGCTCGGCGCCGAGGATCTTCGCCGCCATCGCCGTGGTCGTCGTCTTCCCGTTTGTTGCCGAGATGAGGGCCACTCCTGCGGACAGCCGCGCTGCGAGTGCGTCGACGGAGCCCGGGTCGACCTTCCAGAGGAGCTTTCCCGGCAACGTCGTGCCGCCGCCTCGCCCGGCTGCACGAGAGACCGCACCGACGGCACGTGCCGCGATCGTCTCGAGCGCGAGGCGGGCTCCCATCGGCGACGAGGGTAGCCGAGTGGGGGAGACAGCCCTGCTCTGGACTACTTGCAGATTTCACAGAACGCTCTAAGCTTCTTGCAGGATGGCCCGGCGGCGTTCTCGCAAGCGAGCCTCAGTACGCATCGACGAACGAGAGCTCGCCGCGTTTCGCGCCGGCTTGCGCCGGCGCTATACGGACGAGGAGATCCTGGACGAGCTGCGCGCGGCGGCCGGACGCCTCGGACGTTCACCGACAATGCGCGAGTTCGCGCAGGACTCGGACGCGCGGGTCCACCCGCAGACCGTCATCGAGCACTTCGGAACATGGAACGCCGCCAAGCGCGCCGCAGGACTGTTTCCGCGACGTTTCATCACCCGTGCCGAGCTCCTCGAGCAGCTCAGAGGGCTCGGCGACGAGCTCGGACGGACGCCCACCGCGCGCGACCTGACTGAACGACGGCGTTCGCTCCCGTCTGTTTCGCTGTACGCCCACACCTTCGGGTCGCTCGCGAACGCGCTCCGCGAGGCCGGATACGAGGTGCTCCAGGGCGAGGAGCGACTCGAACGGGCGATCGTGCAAGGCGCCGCACTCGCGCAAAGTCTCGGGCATCTCCCGAAGATGGCGGACTGGGCCGCCGCCCGGCGAGCCGACCCCGAGCTCCTCTCCGAGTGGCAGGTCTACCGCTTGCTCGACGTCCCTCGTGGAGCCTGGACTGCGTTCCAGTACCTCGTGCGAGAACGGTTGCGAGAGGACGGTTTCGACGTGTTGGCAGACGGGACGCTCGCCCCAGGAGACCAGGTCTAGACTCGGTTCGTGCCTCGGTCATGTAGCTCCTGTGGAGCTGAAGTCTCGGTGGACGCACGCTTCTGCCAGGTCTGCGGCACGTCCCTCTGGACGGCGTGTGCCGCCTGCGGAGTGGAGCAGTCGGCGGCAGCTGCGTTCTGTTCCTCGTGCGGAGCCGCGCTCAAGGGAGGTGTGCGGCGTGCCGGCGGCCTCTCGGAGCACGAAGAGCGTCGCGTCGTCACGGTGCTGTTCGCGGACCTCGCCGGGTCGACCGCTCTCGGCGAAAGGCTCGAGCCCGAGGACGTCCGCACGGTGCAGGGCGAGCTCTTCGAGCTCGTCAACACGGAGGTCGAGCGGTTCGGCGGAATAAGCGAGAAGTTCGTCGGTGACGCGGTGCTTGCGGTCTTCGGCGTCCCGAAGACGCACGAGGACGACGCGGAGCGGGCGGTGCGCGCTGCCTTGGCGATCCAGGATCGGTTTCCGGACTTCGGCGCGAGCGTCGACGAGCGTTTTGGAGGAGAGATCGGCCTCCGGATCGGGGTCAACACCGGGGAGGTCATCTCGGGCCGAGAGGCCGCCGCCCGAGGCGAGTTGGTGGTGAGCGGGGACGCGGTCAACGTCGCCGCTCGACTCCAACAGCTCGCCGATCCGGGAACCATTCTCGTCGGCGAGCGAACAAGGACCGCGACGCGCGATGTCATCGCGTACGGGGAGCGACGCGAGCTCGACGCGAAGGGGAAGAGCGAACGCCTGGGCGGCTGGCCCGCCCTAGCAGGAACTGCCCCGGCCCACGCTCGGAGTCGCGCGCAGCGGGCGCCGCTGATCGGGCGCGATGACGAGCTGTCGTTGTTGCGGCTTGCTGCAGCGCGCGTCGCACGAGAGCGAACGCCGCAGCTCATTACGATCTTCGGACCGGCCGGAGTCGGGAAGTCGCGGCTGCTCGCAGAGTTCGCGGATGGGCTCGAAGGAGCCAGGGTCGTCATCGGCCGCTGCGTGCCGTATGGGGACGGGATCACCTATCTGCCGCTGGTCGAGGTTGCGAGCGCGCTTGCGGGGATCCGGGACGACGACCGAAACGACGTCGCGCTCGCGAAGGTGGTGAGGTCAGTACAGCAGGCCCTGCCCGCTGATCAGGTCGAGCCTGTCGTCGATGCGATCGCGTCGACAATGGGCATCACCCTTCCCGGTCGAGCCACGGATGTGGGGATCGACGAAGGCGTTCAGCGCAAGCTCCATGGTGCCTGGACGCGCTACCTCGCAGCGTTCGGACGGGACGCGCTTCTCGTTCTCGTGATCGACGACATCCACTGGGCGTCCGAGCCGCTCCTCGACCTGCTCGCCGATCTCGTCGCCGGGCTCGAGCAGACGGCGGTGCTCATCCTCTGCCCGTCGCGTCCAGAGCTGCTCGAGCGGCGCCCGTCGTGGGGGACAGGGCAACTCGCTGCTTCCTCGCTTTCGCTCGCTCCTCTCGGCCCCGAGTCCGCCGAGACGCTCCTCCGAGCACTGCTCGGCACGGAAAATGTTCCTGCTCACGTGGCGAGCGCAGTCCTCGAACCCGCCGAAGGCAATCCGTTCTTCGTCGAGGAGCTGCTCGCGATGCTCGTCGAGCAAGGGGCTCTCGAAGAGAAAGACGGAAGCTGGGCTGCGACGGATCGTCTCGGAAGCGCTTCCGTGCCCGACTCGATTCACGGCGTCATCGCTGCGCGCATCGACCTTCTCGAGGCATCCGAGCGGGAAGCTCTCAGACGCTGCTCGGTCATGGGCAGGGTCTTCTGGCCGTCAGCAGTCGGAATCGACGATGAGGTACTCGCCGGCATGGGCGCGCGCGGCCTCGTCCTCGAGCAGGCCGACGCATCGTTCTCCGGGCGGCGCGAGTTTGCCTTCAAGCACGCGCTGACACATGACGTCGCGTACGCGACCCTTCCACGTGTCGAGCGTCGTGATCTGCACAGGGCCGTGGCGGAGTGGATCTCCGATGTCGTCCCGGACCGGCAGGCCGAGACCACGGAGGTCGTCGCATACCACTTCGAGCAGGCGCTTCGCTATGGAGAGCGGGACGCCGAGCTCGAGCAACGGTCGTTCGACGCGCTCTTCACGGCCGGTGATGCCGCGGTGCGGCGGGGAGCCTATGCATCGGCCGAGCGCCTGCTCGGTCGTGCGCTCGAGCTCGTCCCCACGGAGACAGTCCGTGCGCGAGCCCTGCTGTTGGCCGCGCGGGTCGACGTCGCGACACGGAGGTACGAGAGAGCGGTCCTGCGCCTGGACGAGGCAATCCGGATCGCCGGGGAGACAGCCGACGCAAGCCTCCGCGCGGACGCACTCGGATGGAGAGCGCGGGCGTCCTGGCTCCAGGGAAACTGGCGTGAGGCCGTCGAGTCCGCTCACTCGGCGGTCACCACGCTGGAGGGGCTCCCGGAGTCGGCAGAGCTGGCGCGCGCGCTGGCTCGCCTGTCGCAGATCGAGATGCTCCGCGCACTGCCCGCTGCCGAGTCGACGGCTGCCCGCGCCATCGAGGTGGCGGAACGCACCCGCGAACGAGCAGCAGAGGCGAACGCTCGAACGAACATGCTGACGGTGCTCGGCGCTCGAGGCGTGACGCCGACGAAGCAAGGCCTGTCCGAGATCGTGGAGCTGGCGCTCGCCGCGGGCGCCCACGACGAGGCCGCTCGTGCGGTCGTGAACTACCTCTGGGCGGCTGCGTTGCTCGGGCCTTTGGCACCGGTCGAAGTCATCGTGGACGATACGGTTCGCAACCTCGGCGTCGACCTCGCGGCAGAGGCCTACGAGCAGTATCTGCAGCTCTCGCTCGGCACCCTCCTCTACGTGCCGGCAGGGCGTTGGGGGGAAGCAGACGCAGCTCTGGCAGCCGTCGGCGATACCGTGAGCGCTTCGGGGCGTCTGGTGTGGCTGTGGCTCGCGACCGGCCTCGCACTGAGGCGCGATGATCTCGAGCTGACTGATCGCCACCTGCCGGAGCTGCGCCAGACCTCCCTCGACAGTGAGGAGCCGCAGAGGATCCTGCCCATGGCAGGCGTGGCGATGCCGCGCGCCGTTCTCGCGGGCGAGCGCCGAGTCGTCGAGGACTTGGCCGATGTGGTCTTGGCGCTCCCGGTCGATGGATTCATCGCGTCGGCGCTCGTGCTCCCGATCCTGCGCTCGCTCGCTGCCGTCGAAGACCGTGAGAGGCTCGAGCTACTGTTGCAGGCCATTGGCCGGCCCATAAGCCCGGCGGCGCAGGCATCGCGCAAGGTCGGGGATGGGCTTCTTGCCCGTCTGGACGGGAGACCGGAAGAAGCGCGTGCGCGGTTCGAGGAAGCAGCGGACGAGCTCGACCGGCTCGATCGCCACTACGACGCTGCTTGCGTCGTGCTCGAGGCGGCCACCGCCGCGGATGAAAGCGGAGAGGCGGAGGCGGCATCGGCCGCACGACGACGCGCGGCCGCACTGCTCGACCCCTTGGGTTGCGTGAACGCCTTCTAGTGCGCAAAGACCGGAATCCGCTAACGCGGATCCCGGTCGCGCGGAAGCAGACCCCTTCATGGGGAGCCCGGAACCGGAAGGTTCGGGGTGTGAAGTCGCTTGGGCGCCGCTATCACGACGAGCTCCAAGTCGCTGGCACGCGCTCAGCCCAGAAGGGCTTCGCGTGCGGTGCGATCAGCCGGCGGGTGACGCGAGCACGGCGAGCCGTTCGAGGCACGACACCGCCTCCCGCGGGGCGCGAACCGGCGGCAGATACCCGTCCTCGCGGTAGCGGCGGTCGGGCCGGAAGCGTTGCTCGCGCACGATCCGGCCGCGAGTCACGTGAAGAAGACGTCCCTCGCGGACTTCCTTCAGCTCCAGGCGGACGCGCACGGCAGCTTCGACGATCGCGAGTGCACGCCGCGTCGATGCAAAGAACAGGTCGGTGCGCGTCCGGCCGATCCAGAGCGGGCGAGCCCGCCCGCGGGCGACGAAGAGCGTTGCGGGGTCGCGCTCGTCGAGCCACGCTGCCGCCATCGCCCCACGCAACTCAGCGAGGGCGCGCGGGGCATGCCGACGGAGCTCCATCAGCGCGAAAATCGCCTCCGAGTCGACGGTCATGTCGCGCTCTGCGCGCTCGAGCCCGTACCGGGCAAGCACATCGTCGTCGTTCTCGATGATGCCGTTGTGGATTCCCACCACGCGTCCCGTGCCTGATCGGGTGGTTGTTCGCGACGATCTCTGGGTGACCTTTCGTGTAGTCGCGGACGTGGATCAGCGCCTGCTCGGCGTCGGGAGGCACGGCGATCTCGTCGAGGAGCGCGCTCGCTCCGCCGCGGAGCTTCGTCACCTCGATCGTGCTCTCGGCGCCCCGCGAGGCATAGCCGACCGCGTCTGCTCCGCGTTCCGCAATCCCGGCGAGCAATGCCTGTGCCGCGAGCGTTCGCTCGACCGGAGACTCGGGGTTCAGGCTGTAGCCCGCAATGCCGCACATGTCAGGTAGTCGCCCGCGTCGAACGGACGCCGAAAAGCGTAGACGACGGAAGTGATGACTCTGTTTGCACCGGGCTCCATCGGCTTCGCGCGCCGAGCGCCAATCCCTCGTCCCGGTTGTCATCCCTCAAGCGGGGCAACTTCTCGGCCGATACATGCGCCGTGGAAGGGAACGCCGCCGAGCACCTTTTCGACGCGACCGACGAGACCGAGGTCGCGGCTGACGATGCCGCCTCGAGAGAGCGGCCCGACCTCGCCGGCCCGAGCGCCGACGACCCGCTCAAGCTCTACGTCCGGCAGATCGGCGACGGCCGGCTCCTCACGCCCCCGGAGGAGCGCGAGCTCGCACGCTTGAAGGACGAGGGCGACGAGATGGCGAAGCGCCGGCTGATCGAGTCGAATCTCCGGCTCGTCATGTCGATCACCCGGAACTACACACGCGCAGAGGTCCCGCTTCTCGACCTGATCCAGGAGGGCAATCTCGGGCTGATCCGCGCGGTCGAGAAGTTCGACTACAAGCTCGGATTCAAGCTCTCGACCTACGCCACCTGGTGGATCAAGCAGTCGGTATCCCGCGCGCTGGCGGAGCAGGGAAGGACGATCCGCCTGCCCGTGCACGTCGCCGACCAGGTCCGCAAGGTCACGAAGACTCGCCGCCTTCTCGGACAGAAGCTCAACCGCGACCCGTCGCTCGACGAGATCGCGCTCGAGATCGGCATCACTCCCGAGCGCGTCCAGGAGCTCCTCGACCTCGTCCAGGACCCGGTCAGCCTCGAGACCCCGATCGGGGAGGGTGACTCGAGCGTCGCCGACCTGATCCCGGACACGAGCGCAGACCAGCCCGAGCTCGAGACCGCCGATCGTGCGCGGTCTACCGAGCTGCTCGAGGCGCTGTCCAAGCTCCAGCCGCGTCAACGACGAGTCGTGATCGAGCGCTTCGGACTCGACGGAGTGCGGCCGCGAACCTTGGAAGAGGTCGGGGCGAATCTCGGAATCACCAGAGAGCGCGTCCGCCAGCTGGAAGCGAGAGCACTGCGCGAGCTACGCGCGATTGCTCCCGGACTCGAGCTCTACCTACGTACCTGACTTTCGGCTCGACAACCTGCCGACTTCACACCCGAAACGCTGATCCCTGGGGCACCCCTTAAAGGGGTCTGCTTCGCGCGATCGGAATCCGCGCTAGCGGATTCCGATCTGGCGCTAAACAACGTCCACTGACTTCATCTCGCGCAGCCCCGCGAGACGCCTCAGCGACTCGAGCTCGATCTGGCGCACGCGCTCGCGCGTAAGCCCTAGCCGGCGGCCGATCTCTTCGAGCGTCTGCGGCTCGGCGCCGCCGAGGCCATAGCGCATCGCAACGACCTCTCGCTCGCGTTCGGGGAGAGCAGCCAGGGCGCGACGGAGAGCCTCGCTGCGGAGATTGAGCTCGACGGCCTCCTCGGGAAGCGGCTCGTCCCCCGCGACGAAATCGCCGAAGACCGCGTCGTCGCCGTCACCGACGGGCGCGTCGAGGCTCGTCGACGCGCGGGCGGCGGCCCTGACCTCCAGCACCTGCTGCACCGTGAGCGATGCCTCGTCCGCGATCTCGTCGAGCGTCGGCTCGCGTCCGAGCTGCGTCCAGAGCAGCCGGTCGGCACGATTGATCTTCTGCAGCCGCTCGACGATGTGGACGGGCATCCGGATCGTCCGTGCCTTGTCCGCGAGTGCGCGTGCAACCGCCTGGCGAATCCACCAGGTCGCGTAGGTCGAGAACTTGAATCCGCGGCGCCAGTCGAACTTCTCGACCGCGCGGATGAGGCCCAGCGTGCCTTCCTGGATGAGATCGAGGAATGGGAGCCCCTGATTGCGGTAGTTCTTCGCGATCGAGACGACAAGGCGCAGGTTCGACTGGATCATCCGCTCCTTGGCACCGAGGTCTCCCCGTTCGATGCGCTTCGCCAGCTCGACCTCCTGTGCCGCCGTCAGCAGCTGGTGCCTGCCGGCCTCGCGAAGGAAGAGCTGGAGCGCGTCCGTCGTCGTCTCGACGGGAGCGGTGATCGCAGCCACGACCTCGGACTGGGGTGGAGGTTGCTCGACGATTTCGATCGAGCGCTGATCCAGTTCGCGCAGCAACGCGTCGTGCTCGAGCTCGGTCAGCTCGTACGTCTCCGTGACCTCCGCGAGGTCGGCCGCGCGCACGCTTCCCACCTGCTCGGATTGCTCGAGCAACTGGCGGATGTCCTCGACGGTGAGGATGTGCTCGATGTCTGTTTGACTCAAGACGCGGGGAGGTGACGCGGGGTGGAAGCGACACTCTCTCGCATTCGGCCACCCCGTGTCTAGGGCGAGCGCGAAAGATCCCTCAGGTTGACTACACGCCGGGTCCGTTCCCGATCGTGACCGGATCGACACGACGGCGCGTGGACGTGGGGGCCGAAAAGTCGTAGGCTCGATCCAAGTTCGAGGATGTTCGACGACGAGAGGGGGCACTATGCATGCACGCGTCGCTGCATTCGAAGGCGACATCAGCCGGATCGACGATCTGATCGGGATGATCCGCGAGCGGTCGAGCTCGGGGGAGGAGATTCCCGGCATCAAGAAGTTCCTGATGCTGGTCGACCGGGCCGGCGGTAGCACGCTCGGCATTACGTTCTTCGACTCGGAGGACGCGATCCGCGCGGCGGAGCCTATCTTCGAGAAGATGGGTGACGAGGTCCCCGAGGAGCTTCGGGGAAAGAGGACGTCCGTCGGGATCTACGACGTGGCGATCGACGACATCGCCGACGGTGCTCGCGCTGCGCGCGTGAGCTCCCTCGAAGGGTCGATCGACGCGATCGACAAGGGCATCTCCTTCATCAAGGAGACGATCATCCCGGAAGCTTCCGACATCACGGGTTGGCGCGGGATTCTCACGCTCATCGACCGCCAGACCGGAAGCGCGAAGACGATCACGTTCTGGGACGGCCCCGAGTCGCTCAGCGCGAGCGAGGCTCGTGGGGATGAGCTCCGCGCGCAGGCCGCCGAGGCGATGGGTGACACGATCGCCGGGGTCGCTCGCTACGAAGTGGCCCTGAACGAGGTGCCCGCAACCGTGTAGCCACGCTGGTTGCGAGACGGATCGAAGGGGGCGGCGACAGCCGCCCCCTTCCCGTTCAGAAGAGGTCGAAGTCCCCGGCCAGCACGCGGTCGATCCGGCCCGTGCGATAGCCGCGCACCGAGTCGCGGACGAGCGCATCGGGTTGGCGGCGGTAGCGCCTGACAACCGTGGGATTCGCGGGGGCGGCTCGAAGGGCCGCCTCTGCGCGTGCAAGCAGGTTCTCGGAGCCGGCCCCGGGCGCTGGGTCCCACGCAACGACGTCCACCGCCGCTGTCTCGCGTTCGACCCGCTTGCCCTCGCGCTCGTCGGAGAGCTCGAGCACGTGATAGCCGGCCTCGGCAGCGAGGATCGTGCTGCACCCGAGCCCGCTAACCGCGAACAGGTGCTGGTTGTCCGCAGATCCGAGGCGTTCGAGATGCATTCCCCGCCGTCGAGCCCAGCCGGAGTACATCTCGGCGAGGACCGTCGGGAAGTCTGACCCCGGTCGCTCGTTTCCCTCGTGAGCCTCCCGAACTCGCAGAAAGACGTCCGCCGGAGCACCCTCGGCGATCCCGAGCAAGGCTCGGTCGAGAACGTAGAGCCGGCGGGCGACGATCTCGTGCAGCTGACCGCCCCGATCGTCTCGGCCATGCCTTCCGAACCGCTCGCACAGCCTCTCGGCCGTCTCGAGTGCCGTGTCGAGGCGATCGAGGTACTCGACCTCGGCAAGCGTGGCAAAGCGCGAGTCGTCCTCCCAGAAGTCAGGACGGGTCATCGCTGCTAGACCGGCGAGCTTGCGGCCCTCGACCCCCTCGGAACGGACCGCGGTGCGAATCCGCTGAAGCTCGTCGAGAAGAAACCGAGTGTGGCTCGACTCGCCCCGCGGTGCGAGCGCGAGCGAGCGCAGATCGAGCTCGGTGTCGACCGTCGCCTCCGTCTCGCGTGGCGGCTCGTCGGATGAGTCGGCGGCATCGGGGTCGACGAAGGTGATCTCGATGCCGTCTCCTCCCGGTGAGCTGACCAGCAGGAACTGGTCGCCGGAGGGCGCGCGCTGCTCGACGATGAACGCGGCAAGCCGAGCGAGGAGGTGCCGTTCCAGCGCCCGCTTGAGCGGGCGTGCGCCGAGAGCAGGGCTGAATCCCTGGTCGATGATGAACTCGTAGGCGGAATCGTCCAGCTCGACAGCCCACGGCCGCTCTCGTAACCCTCGCCGGGTCAATGCTGCTGCAAGCTCCTTGTCGAGCAACGCCCGCATCTGCGCGCGCTCGAACGGCCGGAACACGACGATGCGGTCGATTCGATTCCTGAATTCCGGCCGAAAGGAGCTCTCGAGCGCGCGGGTCACGGATTCCGGACGAAACGGATCTGCGGTCGGGTCGAACCCGACGCCTGCACGTGTCGCGATCGAGGAGCCGATGTTGGAGGTGAGGATGATCACGCACCGCCGGAGATCGACGACGCGACCGTGCTGGTCGGTGAGCCGGCCGTCGTCGAAGACCTGGAGGAAAAGGTCCCACACCGGTCGGGCGGCCTTGTCGAACTCGTCGAGCAACACCACCGCGAACGGGTCCTTCCGGATCGAGGCCACCAGCGGCGCGCCGTACGAGTCGATGCTCGTGTCGGCGAGTAGGCGATCGAAGCTGTCCGGGCTCTGGAACTCGCTCATGTCGAGACGGACCAGCCGGTCGGCGGAGCCGAACAGGAACTCGGCCAGGGCCTTTGCGATCTCCGTCTTTCCGGTCCCCGTCGGCCCGACGAAGAGGAAGACGCCGAGCGGGCGAGTGGGGTCGGTGACGCCCGCCTTGATCATCGCGATGCGCTCGACCACGGCATCGACGGCCTCGTTCTGCCCCAGGACGCGGCGCGCGAAGAACTCCCGTGTGTCCTCGAGACGGAGCGGGACCGAAGCGTCGAGCATGAGCAGCGGCAAGCCGCTCGATTGCGCGAGCGCGGCCACCAGGTCGGACTCCGTGACTTCTCTCTGCCCTTTCCCCGCTGCATCGACCGTCGCTGCGCGGACGAGACGAAGGAGATTCCCTGGTGAGGAAATCCTCGGGAGAAACTGCTCCGCAAGCTCGTAGGCGCCGCGCAGGGTGTCCTCGGTCGCGGCGACGTCGTAGCCGTCGTGCTCGAGCGCATGGACGGCGACCGAGACGGACTCGGCTTCCTCGAGAGGACGGATCTGGACGAGCTGGAACGCCGTTGCGAGGTGAGGCCGCTCGGCGAGCAGCCGTTCGGCCGCCTCTGGCAGGGCCTCGGCGACGATCGTCAGGTCGCCCGCCTGGACGGCGGGGAGGAGGGCGTCGAGCATTCCGAAGCGGCTCCGCGTGTGCTGACCAGCGTGGAGGGCAGCTTCGAGGTCCGGGAGGTGCCAGACCATCGCTCTGCCGCGGAAGCTCTCGACGAACTCCTTGATGCGCCCCTCTAGCTCGCCGACGTAGACCGCGCCAGCCTGGAGCTGGGCTGCCGACGCCTCGAACACCGCCAAGCCGCCGACCCGGTCGATAGCCGCGCGGAGCAGTGACGTCTTGCCCACACCGTGCTGTCCGACCAGCAGAACCGAACGTCGCGGCGACTCCGCCAGGCGCTCGGCGATCGCGTCGACGATCTCGGCGCGGCGTCCCGACAGAAGTGCGGGCGGGCTGTCGTAGGGCGGGGCCCACATTCTCCCGATGCCGGTGAGGAAGTCGGTGTCGATGCTTCCCGCCCTCCAGGTCTCGAACACCTGGCGAAATTCGGGGCCGAGCAGCTCCTCGTTGTCGTCGAGCAGCTCCCCGAGCTCGTCCGCCAGGTCAGAGACCTCGTCGAGGACGTCGGCGTCGAAAGCCTCTCCGCCCGCCAGTCGCTGCCCGACGAAGCGCGCGACCGCCTCGTGCCCGACGCTCTCGTCGAGTGTGCGGAGCGCACGGCCGATGAGTGGCGGCTTTCCGTGCACGAGCAGCGCACGGAAGACGAACTCGTCCTGGGCGCTCGTCGTTTTCCTGAATGCGCGCCAGGCCCACTTCTCGAACTCGGGTGGCATGTGGCGCCGCTCCGCAATCGCGGCAAGCGCGATACAGGACACGAGCTCGTCGCGGTCCCGTGCGAGCGCGAAGAGGTCGTTCGCATGAGCATCGCTCTCGACGATGGTCGTGACGGCGCTCTCGAAGGTGTCGTCGTCGTCGAGATCGGTGGGATCGAGCAGGTCGTCGAGCTCGGCACGAAGCTCGGAGGCGATCTCCCGGATGAATCGGGTCAACTCGCTCTTCTTCATCCGATCCGTGAGTCTGCACGATTGGAGGGCCGATCTGGCTCCAAGGGTGCTCGACACGGCCCGCAGGCACCTTCAACATCACCGCAATCGTCCTGATGTTCGCCTTTGCTTTTCTCCGAAGCTTGCACGTGCGGCTGACATATAAGACCACCAGCAAACCCAGCGAGAAGGTGTCGTAATGGGCTTGCTCGGCAAAGTCGATCCTGAAGTCAAGCACCCAACCATCGACCTCGACTTCGACCACTACGAGGTCATGGTGGTACGGCTCGGAGCGGACAACAACAAGCCGATTGCTATACCAGAGGGCTGGACGCCACTTACAGGCCACTCGAACAGGGAAACAACTTCCTGATCGTCCAGCGATGGGTGCCTGCCTTCCCCAGCCCGGACGAACCTACGGCCTAAAACGGATCTTCCCGAGCCTCCTCTCATCCTCGATCCGCTTCATCGAGCGGTGGAACCGAGGTAGGAGCTCCGGCACGAAGACGATCATAGGGCGCTACTTGCGGTTTATCAACGTGCTCTAAATGTTTGCAAAACGCTATTATTGTTCTGGTCATGCGAACGATCGAGCGAGTATCGGTTTCCGCCTTCGCGGACCACGACGACCACGAGCGGCTCTTCGAGCGTGCTCGCTCCGGGGATCGTTCGGTGTCGGCCGCGCTCAGGCGGCGCATCCGGGAGTACCTCCGTGCGCCCGACGGACCGCGCGACGACGCAACGAGCGAGAAGGACACATGAACCTGAGAACGACCATCGGCCTGAGCCGGGACGCTTCGCTCGAGGAAGGCGAGCCGCACGAGGTGATGGAGAAAAAGCGCGGGGCACTTGAGGCGGCGGTGCGGCCCGCGCGTCTCGAGCTCGCACGCCGCAACGCGAAGCGGACGGAGATCGAGAACGACTTCGTTCCTCGCGGACCTGGTTGGCTCGTGAGCGCGTCGACGGACGCGATCTACACGCCGGTGCGTGGGGTCGTGTTTCAACCATCCGACCGGCACTACGACGAAGGTCGCGGCTGCGAGGAGAACACAGCCGCACGTGACTTCAGGCCTCGACGAGCATCACGAGCGTCTCAGGCAAGACGCCGTCGTACGCCATCGACTCGGCTGCCTCCTCAGTCTTCATCGCGGCCATGACGGCGTCCATGTCCGGGATGTCCATCAGCCCACCAACGCGCGTCGGGTTCTCGGGGTCGACGAAAAGGCGGATGTTCGTCACGCCAAGCGGGCCGAAGAACTCCTCACGCTTGGGCGAGGCGAGCCAGTGATCCTTGTCCTTCACGTCGTGCAAGAAAAATACGGTCGGCATTCCGCCTCCTCAGTGTCGGGGCCGACCAGGAGCGGCCCGGATCCGCAGATCCTAAGCCGTGCGAGTTGATCCGTATTCACGTACGCGTTTTTTTAGATGTGCAACGAACGACGACCCCCGCGATGGATTTCTCTCCCCGATAGATGCCTAAGTGGGAAAGAAGGAAGCGACGCTGGAAGCCCAAGCCCTATCGCCCGCAGTACAGCCAAGCGCACCGCGCCAAGCGAAGGGCTCTAGCTCCCGCGGTCGAAGCCGGCCTCCCCAACTGCGCCCGCTGTCTCCAGCCCATACTCCCCGGCCAGGCCTGGGACCTCGGCCACGTGGACGGCGACCGTCTCCGCTACGCAGGCCCAGAGCACAGACTCTCGCGTGACTGCCCCGAGCGCGGAAACCGAGCGACGTCCCGCCACCGCAAGCTCCGTGAGATGTATCTCAACGAGGGCGGGAGACCGAGGTCGCGAGAATGGTGAGCGCAGTCGTCGGCAATGGCAGGCTCGAAATGCACGGATCTGGCAGAGACGGTTCGCCGCGTGCCGTCTAGGGCCTGAGCGCTAATCCAGGCCCTCAGCAACACCACGCCACACGCTTCGCAACAAATCTGACTCAATCGAGGCGGTGGCTTCCGCGGTCGTGATGGCTGGCCCTCTTGAAAACGGAGCCGGACGAACCATAATGTTCCTGGGGAAGGAACAGAGGGGGAAGGGGAACGTGCAGCGCATCTGGGGAGACTGCGGCACGCAGTCGTCCGCTAGAGCAGCGGGGACTGGGCGGGCGCGAAACGGTCGAGGCGACGAACGCGGCTTCATGGTGGTGCTGTTCGCATTGGTGCTACCGCTGATACTCACCCTGAGCGTCATCGTCGTCGATGTCGGGAACTGGTACGTCCACCACAAACGGCTCCAGACGCTCGTCGACGCCGGGGCCTTTGCCGGCGCCACGAAGTTCGTCGGTTGCTCGTTCCAGTTCGGCGACCCGGTGGCGGCCAATGCCGCGATCAAGTCGACGGCGCTCAACTACTCGGGCGACACCGCACGCGACCCCACACCTCACAACCTTCAGGAGCAAGAGCCCGACGACGTCCGCGTCGTCCTCAACAGCAAGCGCTACTGGGCGAACGGCGATCCTATGACGGGAGTCGGCCTCGACGACACCCTCGACCACGACTCGAACCCGCTTACTCCAGGCGACCCGTGTAGCTCGAGGACGCTCGACGTAAATGCAACCGACGACGACGTGCCGCTCCTGTTCGGCTTTCTGCCGTTCGTCGCCGACCCGAAGAAGAAGGCGAGGGTCGAGATACGGCAGTCAACGAGCAGATCGGAATGCTGCCCTGGGCGGTGCCAGAGATCGACCCGGCTGCCGTCGCTGCGGTCTTCGTCGACGAGAACACCGGCAACGTGATCGATTACCAGCTGCTGATGAAGAACGACATCGCCGCGCTGCCGTTCTCGGAGTGGAGAACGTCGATCTCCCAGGAGCAGATCGACCTCGCGAGCGAGAACACCGGCGTGGTCATCCTCGTCAGCAAGAACGACGACTTTCCGACCCTCATGACGGGCGGGCCGGGCACGCTCACGGCAATCTGCTCGCAGGCGCCCGACCTGGTCACGTGCTACGCCGGCGACGGGAATCAGGACGGCCTCACGTTCATCCATGGTTGGTCGGACATCCCGGGAGCACCGAACAGCCCCCAAGTACGAGACGTGAGCATGATCGACGTCACGTGCTCCGACGACCTCTCGGCGCCGTACTTCCTGCTGACCGGACGACTGTGACCTCGGAGCGACGGCGGTGATCGACTTCGGCGTGACCGGGAACCCGGCTCTGAACCCGCCGAACGGCATTCGCGCCTCGGTCAAGCTCCAGGGGCCCGGCTGTGGCGGGCAGGGCTGCCCGATGACATATGCGGGACCCGCATCGAGCCCGACCGAGAGTTATTGGACGGCCGCGGCCGGCGCCTTCGTCGGTCCGACCATCCGGACGCACGACGTATTCGATCGCCTGGAGACGAAGCCGGCCAGCGTGACGCACTCGCGCACGTTCGGCGGGGTCGCGAATCCCTTCGTCGCCAACGACAAGTCCGGATCCAGTGCTCTACCTCGAGGTGACGACCTCTGATCCGGGCGTGCCCGACCCGAACTCGCGTAACACTGGCCCCCCACGCAGCGTGATCGTGACTGTCGGCCTCAACAAGCCGCTCCAGATCCGCGACCCGTTCGAGGACCCCGTCCTCCTCCGCTATGCCAGCCCCTCGGGAAGCCTCAACCAGGCGCTCGACTGCGACGTGGGAGTCAACTTCACCCAGGAGATCATCGACGGTTGCAAGACGACGTACGGGCTCAACTACGACGACTTCGACAAGGACGGAGATAAAGAATGGATCGACATCACCTGTTCCGCGTACTCGAGCCCGAGCGACCTGCCGCCGCCCACCTTCGACCCCTTCCCGGTTCCGAACTGCGTCGCTGCCAAGACCGGGGATGTCATCGCGTTCAACAAGGGGCTCGAAGAACGGTTCGAGAAGCCCAGCTGCACGCCGAACAACTGGCCGGAGGATCAGCCTCCGGCTGGTCGCGGGCCGGAGGACGCGGACGTCCTCAGAGACTTCTTCACGAACTACGACTTCGCGAACGACCCGCGCTACGTGACGCTGATCATCACGGACATAACGGCGTTCGAGGGATCAGGTAGCACGAACCTTCCGATCAAGTACTTCGCGGGCTTCTATGCCACGGGATGGGACATCAGCTCGCACACCACAGGATGTCCGGGCGAGAACGATCCGCATCCGCTCTTCGGCACGGGCTACAGGAAGTCCAAGGACAATGGCGACGTCTGGGGGCACTTCGTCAACATCGTCATCTTCTCGTCCTCCGGCACCCCGAACGACCCGCTCTGCAACTTCGACGAGGTCGGTACCTGCATCGCCGTCCTCGTTGAGTGACGCTCACGTGAGCTTTACGGCCCGAACGATCGCGGGTGGGTGAAGGTCAAGAATCCGGACTACTGGCGGCGCGACGCCGAGCGAGGCGATGGCGCGGAAGCACGAGCATCGGGCGCGAACTCGCGTCTAGCGCACGCAGCGCAGAACGGCACGAGCTCCACGCCGTCGCTCCAGTAGCCCCATTTCGAGGATGCCGAGCTTTTCGTCGAGAAGGTGGCGGCTAGGCTCGGCCTTTCACCTGAGGAAGTCGACGACGTCAAGCGCGCCTCCGCCCTCCATGACATCGGCAAGCTCGCAATCCCTGAGGACATCCTCGAGAAACCAGAACCCCTCACCGCAGAAGAGTGGGAGTTCATACGCCAACACACTGTTATCGGCGAACGCATCCTCACCGCCGCCCCTTCGCTTGCAGGCTGTGGCAAGATCGTTCGCTCCTCCCACGAGTGCTGGGACGGCAGCGGTTATCCAGACGGCCTTGTGGGCGAGCAGATCCCACTCCAGGCCCGGATCATCTTCGCCTGCGATGCGTTCGAAGCCATGACCAGCCACCGGCCCTACCGCGAAGCCCGCCCGCAGGAGGACGCACTCGCCGAACTACGCCGCTGCGCCGGCACGCAGTTCGACCCCCAGGTCGTCGGTGCGCTCGTCGCGGAACTCGAACGGCAGCCTGCTGCGATCTAGGTCGCGATAGCACGAGCGCAGACCTGCCTGCATTGCTGTACGCGCCAGGGGGCCCTGGCCCCTCTCCGAACGCGATCATGTCGACCGGGGCTAACAGGTCCCGGCAGCTGCGCGATCCCCACCGCCCCGAGCGTCCGGGCGTCCGCTAGGACCGCTGGCAGAAACTCAGGAAACGCGTGAAACGCGAGACTGCGCTGCCTCCAGTGCGGCTCTGCCGATGACCTCACGGCCCACCTAAATCGCACCCTCGGCGGCGACCTCGACCGCGCGACACTGAACGACTGCACGACGCTCTGCCACTGGACGCATATTCCTCCAGCGAGAACAACTCTGGATGAGACGGCGTCGCACGCTCACGGTCCATGCGCTGTAGGGCGGCGCGACGCAGCCGCAGCAGGGCTCCTGAGCTGCGCACGGCGCCACGGGACAACGACCTCCCGCACGACAAGGTCGACGATCGCCGCAGCAGGAACGGCGACAAACGCGCCTATGGCTCCGCCGAGGGCGGCGCCCGCGAGGACCGCGAGGAACACGAGCAACGGGTGGATGTCGAGCTGATCACCCTCGATGAGCGGAGAGATCACGTATCCCTGCAGGTTCTGGATCAGGATCGACGCTACGAACGTCAGCACGAACGTCCGCGGGCTGTCGAGCGCGGCGATCGCGAGAAGTGGGATGCGCGCGAGCCAGCTGCCGACCAGGGGAATCAGCTCACCGAAGGCCACCATCACGGAGAGCGGGACCGCGAAAGGGACTCCGATCACGATCAGCGAGACATACGTGAGCGCTCCGACGATCGCCATCACGATGACCTTCGCTCGGAGGTACCCGCCGATCCGCAGCCAGGTCCGGTCGAGGACGAAGCCCGTGCGACGCCGATGCTCGGGATGCGTCAAGGACAGGACGAAGTCGCGGATCCGCAGCCGGTTCGTCAGGAGGAGCAGTGAGATAAAAAACACCGCAAGCAGGTCGATGAAGACCGAGAAGACGTTGCCCGGAAGTGCCGCGGCCCGCTCGCCGACCCGGTCGAAGATCGCGTCTCCGAGCCGCGCTAGGTGTTCCTCGAACGTGGCAGCGCCGGATGTCGACCCGAAGATCGGCGTACGCCTCACGGACGCCCTCGTAGCGCTCGGCGTATTCCGGTGCGCGATCGGCGAACTCGACAACCTGGCCGAGCAAAGGTGGGACGACGACCCAGCCGATGCCGACGATGAGAGCGAAGGCCGCGATGTACAGCAGCACCGCCGCCAGCCCTAGCGGCAGGCGAGAGCGGCGGTGAAGCCACTCGCTAGGTCCGGTCAGAGCGGCGGCGAACAGCACGCTCAGGAACAGGACGAGGAGGACGTGGCGAATCATAAACAGCAGGAGACCGCGACGACGGTCAGATCAGCAGCAGCCGAATAATCTAAAGCTCTATAGCACTCACAATCCTCCCTCCATTCAATGTACCGTACGCGGTGGTGCTAGTCCGTTCGCGGCGTCACAGCGTTGCAGCGGCACGCCGTCTCCATCACCGCAGACTCCCACGCTCGTCCTTTAAGCAGTCCATTCAGGGGATTTCGATGCTGGCGGGCTCAACAGATTGGCCTCACACCAGCCGGTGAAGTGGAGTCCCACGGGCGGATGGGGTGGGGCGGGCTCGGACGCCTGCGACTCGTCAAGTCCTCGTGGTCGGTTGGCCGCTCGCCACCGACTTCTCTCTTGCCTCGCTTCGTCCAGCGTCCGAAGCCTGCGTGCGACATCGTCGCGAAGCTGCTCTTCTCATCAGCACCGCAGAAAAGTTTCCGCATTGCTCACAATCACCTTCTGTTCTTCCTAATAGAATACCTCACGCCAAACTCGGCGCCCCCTTGCGCCGGTCGCCTAACAGACAATTCGATCGGCTGCCATCGGTCCGAAACTGCCCACCTCAGGACGCCACTCCAAACACAGACTCGTACTTAATACCGATACACACCTCTTCCCATCTATACAAACCCTGTCCTTCGCTCGCCCTTTCTCCAACAAATCATATCAATATCGGCTAACTGCGCACACTGAGCAGTCGGCGACCACAGTTCGATCTCGACTACCGGCCCGAGAAAGCTCCCCAGCGCCGCTCTTGCGACGTCGTGCTCCTTTGTAGACGACACTGTCGGCCCGCCTTGTTCTTCAACCGATGTCCATAGCGTACCATTCAGTACTGTTTCACAAGCGAGCAGATCTAATCTCTTTAACGGTGCCGCGGGCGCTACGCCACTGTATACTCGGTACGCTGCTCCGGGCCGAATCGTCTATCGGCGCTCGCTGCCTCAGCGGAGCTTAACGAGAGCTCAAGCAGTCTGCCGGGCGACTCGAGGGGTCAGCACGGTCATGGGTAAGCGAACTCGGCGCTCGCAGCTGACCTAGGCGCTTGTGGTCGTTCCGGTCGGCCTTCGGTGCGAACAGTATATTCCCCTCTTTTCATCTTCTCCCATCCCGTATTGCACATCATCTTGTTCCTTGCTGCAGCCTTACAGCACCTATAACTCACACGTTCGATGCAGAGAGCAAGAACACAGCGACCGCATTGCTGAGATCAGCATGCGTACTTTCTTCGCAATTTTTTCCCGAGTCGCAGAGTCCGCAGCGCAGTCTCAGCATTTCTTGCGCGTGTAGATATTCTCCCGTACTTCTAACTTCGCAATAACGTAAGACGCCAGCGTTCTTCTTTGTCGTTTGCCGGTTGCTCGCGGCTCTCACTGGCTCGGATTAGTGCGCGAAATCGCAAGCCAGGAACTCGTCAAGGTGCACGCGGATGAGGATCTCTCGAGTGCGCTTCAGCTGATGGCAAGTCACCAGGTTCGACGGCTTCCAGTCGTCGACGATGACGGCAGGCTGGTCGGGATCCTTGCGCAGGCAGACGTCGCTCTCGAAGCGAAGGAGAAGGTCGTGGGCGAGGTGGTCGAGGAGATCTCGAAGTCACCGACGGGTCCGCGACTGTAGCCCTCTAGCCGAAGCTCAGCGGGATTCCGTTCGGGGCGGTGCCGATCGGCTGGGGCCCCTTGCCGGCGCGAGCGCGAATGTGCTTGTCGATGTCCACGGGCTCCGGTTGACGCGGCGCATGGTGCTTCGCGTCCGCGAGCCGAGCTCGATCCTCTGCGATGGCGATGTCCAGGGCAGCTTGGGCTGCAGGTGAGCAGGGCCAGCCTCTTGCAACCCCCGATCAAGCCGCCGCGCGTTCTCGACGACCTTGGCGAGCTCCGGCCACGCTGCGAGCTCGGCGGGAAACTCGACGCTGATTCTCCGGCCCGACGTCGTGAGATAGAGGCTCATGACACGCCTATCCTCGCCGGGGCGGGTCGTTTATCGGACGTTTCCATCGGGAAGTGCACCGTAATGCGGCAACTGACTCTTCAAGAGCAGTACAGAAGGGCCGAGCAGAGCCTCCATATGCTCTTGCTTGGCGACTCGACGCGTTCGCGCGGACGAATCAAGGGACACGGGGCGAGGCAGCAGGCAGTGCGGGACCTGCGTGAGATGCGAAGCGCTTTTGAGGAGGCGCTCCATGCGGAGAGCATGCTCGATGAGGACCTACGGCAAGCAGCGTCAGCGTTAGGTCCAAAGCGAAAGTCTAAGGCGGATTATTGATCGTTTCGCCAAGCTCGGCGTTACCTTCGCGACATCTCGCAAGCTCGGCGCGCCTCCGTGAGATAGCGCACGAGCGACCGCCTTCGCTGGCTCAGCCTTAGGTGATGCTCACTCGAAGTAGAGATGCACGAGCTCCAGCGCACCCTCGCCTTGGGGCACTCGGGCTCCGTACACGTGCTTGCAAACAGGACCAGGCATTTCTAGAGTGCAAAGCCAACGGTGCCGGGTTCGGCTGCGGCGTCCTTCCTTAAGACCCCTTCCCTGAGGAGGGTTGGGCGGATGGGTTGTCGAACCCGGCCGTTGCTCCGCCCCGACGTGCAGCGTTCGTGTCAACGGTCGGGCGGTAGGAATGGCTCCAGACTTCTCATTCCTAGCCAGCGAGATCGTGAAACCCAGTAGCCGACCCAGTTGGCGAGCACGCAGCGTCAGCCCGACCGCCTGGCACCGCCCAGCCGGGAGAGCCGGCCTGGGCAGAGGTAGTAGTTACCTAGCGCCGGAGCGTCCGGCGAGCAGGAGCGCTCGTCAACCCGGACGTGTCCCGCGCACGAAGCGCGATCGTGCAGTGCCTGGTCCTCGGAAACCGCTCGCGCCGGGAGCCAGTTTCGCGTGTAGACAGCGCACGGCTTCGGCGGCACGCGCGTGGCGAAGCGCCGATTGGCCGAGGAGCACAACCGGTGCGCGTCTCGGTCGCGAGGATCTCCACGTTCCGAGGCGTGTCGTCGCATCTCCGTATCCGCACGTAGACGCGTGCTCCCGTAAAGCGGACCGAGATGAAGCGGATGCTCGGCCTTCGGTTGGTGATCGGTGTGGTCGGAACGACAACTGCCGTTGCGTTCGAGGTTGCC
The DNA here is from genome assembly GCA_963789655.1 of uncultured Actinomycetes bacterium. Taxonomy (GTDB): domain Bacteria; phylum Actinomycetota; class Thermoleophilia; order Gaiellales; family Gaiellaceae; genus GMQP-bins7. The sequence continues at coordinate 429,581 of CAWBLH010000004.1, read as the reverse complement.
GTTCCCGAGCGATTGTCGGTGCGTGCGAAGACTTCCACGCGCAGCCGGAAGCCGAGGTCAGCGACGCGCACGCCGTAGGTTCGGCCGGTCGCGCCGATGACGCTTGGCACAGGTCAGTGTGTCGACGTCGCAGCGCTGCCACTGGACCGCGAAGGACGCCGGATTCCCCGTCCAGGTGCCTTCGTTGGCAGTGAGCTCCTGCCCACACGAGCTTCGCCTGTGATCGTCGGACGAGCGGTGTTGTTGAGTGGTGCCGCGTTCGACTCGACGACGGCTGTCTGTTCCGAACGGGCATTCGTCGCTCCGTCAGCGTTGACCGCAGTGACGCGGACGCGCATCGTGCTCCCAACGTCGGCCTGAGCGACCCTGTACGTCCGGCCGTCTGCCGCCAAGAGCACGCAGGAGTTGCCGTTGGCATTGCAGCGCAGCCACCGGTAGCGAAAGTCGGTCGGGTCTGTTCGACCAGTTGCCGTTCTGGGCGGTCAGAGCTTCGCCTTGCACGTGGCGTTCCCGTGATCGTCGGAGGTTCGATGTTCATGGGCGCCACCTGCGGCGAGGCGATGATCGCTCCCGCCAACACCAACGAGACGAGCGCGGAAGGAATCAAGAAGCGTGACATCCTTCGCACGCCCCCAGCCTTGCGGACTTCGCGCATGTTTCCCCCTGTCGATTGCTTGGACAATTGTTTCCCTTGGTGAGACCGCGGGAAACGCCTCTTTGGAGGGATTTCATACGACGCGAACAAGTGCGAGTCCTCTAGGTTCGGCACAAGCGACAAGTCTCGGCAGTTACGTGAACTCGAAGTCGAACCTTCGTCGCGAGCGCCGCGTCCCTTTGGTTCTCTGCTTTAGCCAGTGAGTACCTCGTACCGGCGCGGTGCGATCTACGACACCGACTTTCAGCGACGCGTCGAGCGACCTTCGAGCTCAAACACGATCGTCGCGTACAAGGTCGGGTTCTCCTGCGATGCGCGTACGCGCGACCATCCCGCCGTTGCGCTCGCATCCGCAGCCGTCAGATCTTCGGCCAGGTCAAAGAGTTGAAGACAAGAGCTTCTCCTGTCGCGGACCGCAGCTTTCACCCTGTCGTGGCACATCAGCTTGAGCAAGCGTTTTTCTTCGGCAAATGACTCGGCCTAGGTCGTCTAGGCGTGTGGAATGAGCGCAATTCTCCCCATTTCCAGGCAATACACGTTTCAGCATCCCTGGCGACTGGGTATCCCTGAGCGACCTCGAGAGAAAAGGGGAACACAGATGGGAATCAGTCTCAGCATTCTCCTGATCGCCGTCGGCGCGATTCTGGCGTGGACCGTAGACGCTGAAGCGTCGAGCATCGATCTTCAGGTGGCCGGAATCATTCTGGTCGTCGTCGGTGCTATCGGTTTCGTCGCCTCACTCATCTTCTGGTCGAGTTGGGGCGGCTTTGGCGACCGCGATGCGGCGGCTGATGGGCAGAACACGACGATTGTCGAGCGCGAACGTACTGCTAGCGATCGCTAGGTCCGAGACGAGGAGGTCGAAATGCCTGTCTGGGCATGGGTCTTGATCATCGTGCTGCTGGTGCTATTGCTCACCGGCGGCGTTTACGTTCGCCGATAGCTCGCGATTTGTCGAAGCGGCTGCCACTGTGGGCTGCCGCTTCGGATTCTCGTGCTGCGTGGTGACGCCGAGCGGGCAGTCGGCGAGAGGGCATCGTCGACGACGGCATATCTTCCAGTGCCTTGATCATCATTTGAGCAGCGTTGAGGCCGCAGCCGGTCCGACTGTCCAGGCGTCAACGATCCGCAGCAGCCGCCATGCGAGGAGCCCGAGCCAGAGGAACCACGCGATGCTTGCAGCGCGAATCGCCGCACCGTCACCGATCAGGCTGAACGGAATGCTCACAGCTATCACGACGGGCACGACGAGGAGCGTCGGAAGCCACAGGTCGCGCCACTGTGGGAGCCGCCGAAACGCGAACGCGAGCAGCAGCGGGCTGAAAGAAGGTGCCGACGCGATTCCGGATTCGAAGCGGTGCCCGTCGGCCCGCCAGTCGTGTTCTCGCAACCCTCATCGATGCCGCGACAGTCGAGCCGGAGAAAGCCTTCGAGGAACCGGGTCGCTCCGATGACCGTCAGTCCGAGAACGCCGCAGTCTCGCAAGCCAGCCCGACCCGAGCGCGCGCCAGAGTCCCAACGCACGCGACGATCGACGCCGATTCAGGTTCGCCGCGATCTGTGGCCGGCTGGTCGGCTGCCTCGCGCCGAGGTCGCTGATGTCGTCGTCGGCCGGGCTGAACGCCTTGCTGGCGATGTCGCCAGCAGGACGCCGACGATGAAGGTCACCGGCGCTAGCAGTCCGCGATCGCTGCGCCTCGAGCGCACCGCGAAGTCTCTCGACCTCGCGCGCGTAGTCGTGCGTTTGCCCACCTCGCAATCCCGCACCGCTCTACGGCACCTTCCCTCGAACGCACGAGAATCGACGTTATGTCAAGTAGAGCGACGAAGCCTTCTAGAAAGCGGCTTCCCGCACCCCACTCAGGATCAGCAGGCCGATGATCGCGGCAATGACGAGCCGGTACCAGACGAAGACGTCGTAGGTGTGCCGGCGGACGTAGCCGAGCAGCCAGTCGATCGCGAGGAGGCCGCTCGCGAGCGAGGCGAGCGTCCCGACGAGGAAGGGGCCCTGCCAACCCGGAGGAAGATCTCCGAGCAGGACGTCCCCCACTCCCTTCAGCACGAGCGCGCCGAGGACGGTCGGCAAGAGCAGCAGGAACGAGAAGCGCGCGGCTGCGTCGCGGTCGAGGCGCATGAGGCGGCCGGCGGTGATCGTGATTCCGGAGCGCGAGACGCCGGGCGCGAGCGCGAGTGCCTGAGCGAGGCCCATTGCGACCGCGTGGCGCATTCCGAGATCGCCCATCGCCCGCTCCTGCGGCGCCCGGTCTGCCCACCAGAGCAGGAGCGCGCCCGCGGCGAGCAGGATCGCGATCTGCCACGGCTCTCCGAGTGAGTCGGCGATCGCGTCCTCGCCGATGAGCCCGACCACTCCGGCGGGAATCGTCGCGACGACGACGAACCAGGCGATGCGCTCGTCGGGAGTCTCGATTCGGCGCCTTCCCGAGCGTACGGGCGAAGGCGCCGACGAGTCTCACGCAGATCGGCCCAGAAGTAGGCGCCGACCGCCACGAGCGTTCCCAGGTGGAGAGCGACGTCGAAGGTCTGGTTGAAGCGGTCGTTCTCCTTCAGATACGTCCAGTCCGCGACCCACGGAACCAGGATCAGATGCCCGGACGACGAGATGGGCAGGAGCTCGGTGAGCCCCTGGACGAGCCCCAGCACGAGCGCTTGGGGATTGGTGAGCGCGTCGGGATCGTCACCCACGCCGGCGAGCGTGAGCACGAGCGCGAGACCGAACGCCGCACCCGCGACGCCGTACACGAGCGAGCGGCGCACGGCGGGATCCTACGCAGACCGCCCGGTGGTCATCGCGGCCCCGGACCAAAAAAATTCACCGAGCCGGTGGCGCTTTCGTCCACTCAACCTGCTGACCGTCCGCTTCCGCGTAGAGCCCTCAAGCTGAGCTTCGACCTAATCGCGCTCCGTGCTCGGTGCAAGGGGGAAGCTATTGGAGCAGGTGCGAGGGGTCAAGGAGCTCATCCCAAGCTTTGTCGGAAATTGCGCCGAATTTCTTCTCGGGCGTGACGACAGGCGGAGGACGCTAGGATCCTCCCCCGATGCACCTCCGCATGCCGAGCATCGACCAGGGTGTTCAGGCCTTCATCTGGGCCCTGGTGTTCTTCCTCTTCCTCTGGCTCGGCGCGCTCCTGCTCAAGCTCCCGGGCGGAACGTCCTTCGTCCTCTCCCTGCTCGCGGCAGGAGGCATCTTCCTGCTCGTCAGGAAGCGCGGCGGCGACTACCCCGGTCCCCGCTAGCTAGCCGCGCGGGTTGCCACGCTCGACCGCTTCGCTGAGCGCGGCAACGAGACGGTCGGCGAAGTCACGTCCGAGTGCGGCCTCCAGGCGTGTGAGTGCGGGTGTGCGCCTGCCGGATGCGGGCCGGTCGAGCGCTTGCACGTCAGCGAGGAGACGGGACGAGGCTGCCGGGGCGACTTTGGTGAGTGTGGCGGCACTCATGTGGCGTCTATCGGCGTATCTGCGGCGCCGTTCGATCCCTGGCGGGAGGGACAGGGGTCCGGCAGATGGGGGTCAGAGCTCGAGATCGAGTCTCCTCTCGTCGAAACGGGCCGAGTGCAACTCCTCCCGGAACTCTTCGATTGTCCGCAACCTATCGCGTCTAAACACGTGCTCGACGACGCCGATTTTCCGATCGTTCCAGAACGGCAGGTCCACGTGCTCGCGTGACACGAGGTTGACGGAGACGGCGGCGCAGACGGGGCACTGCACCGCAACTCCGAAAGCGCTCTGTCCTGGCGCGATCACGGCGAACGAGGAGGGCGTCACCGGTCGCGGCCGGCCCTCGAGGCAGCAGTAGAAGCTCCACGGCCACTCCCCCGCTCGAATACGCGAAGCAGCGAGGTCGGCGAGCTCCTCTGAGAGATCGTCGTCGTGCGAGGTCACGAGATTTCGGAACGTGAGGTCGGTCGAGGCACCGAGCGGAGCCCAGTCGAGATCGTCGTGCGAGACGAGACCGACGTGCTCCTGACCGCACCGGCACTCGAAGAGCACCCGGTACACCGCCGGATGCGCCGCCGCCGGCAATCTCTCCAGAAGGCGGAACGCGGACAACGGGACGTTTGCATCCCGTCCGCGCGGACACGCGAACGAGTACGTGCTCGTCAGCGGGTCGTACATGTTCTCGTTGTAGTCCGCCGCGGTCGGACGCCGCGCTGCCCGTACGGCGAGGCCGTCCCCCACTGCACGGTGAGGCCCTGCCCGCACGCCGTCAGGGGCGAGGCTTGCCTCGCCCTAGTACTGGATCAGCGAGTGAACGTCGTACCCCTCGAGGCGTGCGCGCCCGTCGAGGAAGGTCAGCTCGATCACGAAGAGCGCTCCGGCGACGATCCCGCCCAGGCGTTCGACGAGGTCGACCTTCGCCTTGGCGGTGCCGCCGGTCGCGAGCACGTCGTCCAGGACGATGACCCGAGCGCCTTTCGACACCGCGTCACTGTGGATCTGCAGGCTGTCCGTCCCGTACTCGAGCGCATATGTCGCCTCCACCGTCTCCCGTGGCAGCTTCCCGGGCTTACGCGCGGCGATGAATCCCGCGCCGAGCTCGTACGCGAGCGCACCGCCGAAGATGAAGCCGCGAGCCTCGGCGCCGAGGATCAGGTCCGGCTCACGGGGCCGCGACCAGTCGGCGAGCAGGCGAATCGCCTCCGCGAAGTACGCGGGATCCGCGAGCAGGGGCATGACGTCCTTGAAGACGATGCCCTCGGTCGGGAAGTCGGGAACGTCGAGGATGCGGTCGCGGAGGTCGAGGCTCATCCGCTCCGCTCCACCGCCGCGCGCAGGTCGCGGAGAAGGAGCAGGTGCGAGAGCTCCTGGGCGACGCGAGCGAGCACCTCGAGGTCGTCCAGCGCGGTCTTTCGGCGCTCGGGGTTGCGCGACCTGAGCCCCGGTGCGACGAGCTGCTCGACGAGCGCTGCCTGCCTCCCCGTCGCGGTCAGGAACGTTCTCAGGTGGCGCGCGTCGATCCCGAAGCGTGCGAGCCGGGCACACGCAGCGGCGATGTCCGCCTCGCTCTCCGGATACAGGCGCTCGCCGCCGGCGACGCGGGAAAGGACTACTCCGTACTCCTCGAGCTCTCGAACGAACTCCGGAGCGACCGACGCACGCTCGCAGAGCTCGGCGCCGTCGATCTCGTCCTCGCGCTCGGTGAGGCCGACGCTGCGCCGCCTCGTCCGATCGGCTGACGTCCCGGGGCCGTCGAGTGCCTCCCTGATCACACGGAGAGGCAGGAACTCGTCGCGCTGGAGGCGCAGGATGGTCGACAGGCGCTCGATGTCGTTCGGAGAGAACAGGCGATAGCCGCCGCGAGTCCGCTTCGGCGCGATCAGCCCCTGATCCTCGAGGTAGCGGATCTTCGACACCGAGATGTCCGGGAACTCGTCCCGGAGCTCCTCACAGACGACGCCGATCGTGCGCAGCCCCGGCTCGGCGCCGCCGCGTTCCCGTCGCCGAGTGGTCACCGTGCTCATCGCTGGAGGAAGGTCAGCCGGTACTTGCCGATCTGCACCTCGTCGTCGTCGGTGAGCTCCGTCGACTCGATGCGCTTGCGATTGACGTACGTGCCGTTCAGGCTGCCGAGGTCGCGGATCGTGAAGACGTCGTCCTCGCGCGCGATCTCTGCATGGCGGCGGGAGACCGTGACATCGTCCAGGAAGATGTCGCACTCGGGAGAGCGGCCGATGAGCGTGCGTTCCCCCGTCGGGAGAAACGGCTGCCCCGCGATTCCTCCGCCCGAACGAACGACGAGCGCAGGGCCCGTGATCCCGAGCGTCTCGAGAAGCGACTCACCCTCCTCGCCTCCCTCGTCGTCGACGTCGAAGGTCATCGTCGTCTCCGATCCGGTCTCCGGGACCAGGAGCGAGCCGCAGCGCGCGCAGTAGTTCGCAGGCCTCCGGGTTCTGGAAGCCGCACTCCGGGCAGTAGACGTGACTCACTCGTCGTCTGCCCTCCCGGACGTCGCCTTGCCGGCCAGGATCTCGCTCAGGCGCTCGACGTCTGCGAGCTTCGCCTCCCCCGCGCTCACCTGCTCGCGGAGCCGCGCGACGAGCTCCGCGCGGAGGATGTCGATGCGCCCGTGTAGCACTCTCCGGCGGAAGGAAATCTCGTCTTCCTCCTTCTCGAGCTCACGGATCATGACCCGAAGGTCGTCGTCGGACAGCGTGGACAGGTCGGGAAGTGATTCCACCAGTCGCCTTTCCTCGTCGGTCAGGTGAGTAAAGCAGTCACCGATCCGAGGGGTCAACCTCAACTTGAGACTTTCCATTCGCGACGGGCGTCGGCTTCCCTTCTGCGATTGCGGATATCAGCCCTCGCGGAGTGCGCCGCGAGCCCGCAGGAAGTACTGCACGCCGGCACCGAGGGCGAGCACGATGCCGATCCAGAGGATGACGAGCGGCCATGTCGTTCCCTCGTCGGTCACGAGCACGAAGCCGAGTGCGGCGTACAGGATCCAGGTCGCGAGCTTCCCGAGAAACGTCACCTCGAGCTCGAAGCCGCGCGGGGCGAGGAACTTGTAGCCGAGCACGAGGGCGAGATCGCGGGCGAGGACCAGCACTGCCGCCGCAAGTGGAATCCTGCCGGTCGCCCACATGAGCACGACCGCGGTGCCGATCATGAGCCGGTCGGCGAGCGGGTCGGCGATCTTCCCGAACGCGGAGTGTACGTCCCAGCGACGCGCGAGGTACCCGTCGATCTGGTCTGTCAGTGCCGCAGCGGCGAAGAAGAGACCCGCCCCCCACGCTGCTCCGTCACCTGCGCGGAGATACAACCAGGCGAAGACCGGGATCGCGGCAAAGCGCGCGATCGTGAGGGCATTCGGAACGTGCCGGCGAAGCTCGAGCCAGGTCACGCGAGAGCCTACGACTGGGGTCAGACCCCTGGTAGCGTCGCGCACGTGGCGGGATCGTTCGAGTTGCCGGGATTCGTGAACGCCCATAGCCACACGTTCCAGCGAACGCTCCGTGGCCGCGCTGCAGGCGGGGACTTCTGGGCGTGGCGCGAGACCATGCTCGCCGAGGCCGAACAGCAGACGCCTGAGCTCGTGCGGTCGAGCTACGAAGCGACGTATCGCGAGATGCGGAATGCCGGTTTCACCGCAGTCGGAGAGTTCCACTACCTCGGCCTGCCGGAGGCGTTCGCGGCGGTCGACGCCGCGGCGGCGGCAGGCGTCGAGATCGTCGTCCTGCACGTCGCGTACGCGCGCGGGGGACTTCCGCGGTTCCGCCAGGAGTCCGTGGCCGCGTACCTCGGCGAGGTCGAAGAGCTCCGTGCGGCGAACGTGCGAGTGGGCGTCGCACCCCACTCCGTGCGCGCCTGCCCTGCCGAATGGCTCGCCGAGATCGGGCGCTACGCAGGAGCGGAACAGCTGCCTCTGCATGTGCACGCGGACGAGCAACCGAAGGAGATCGAGGAGTGCCTCGCCGAGCATGGCTGCCGTCCGATCGAGCTTCTCGCCCAGACCGGCTGCCTCGGCGAGAGGACAACGGTCGTCCACGCGACGCACGCCGACGGGACGGAGCTCGATCTGCTTGCGTCGACAGGGACGACCATTTGCGCGTGTCCGACGACCGAGGCCGACCTGGGCGACGGCTTTCTCCCTGCCGAACGGATCCGCGCTCGCGGGATCCCGCTCTGCGTCGGCAGCGACTCGAACGTCCGCATCGATCCGTTCGAGGAGCTGCGCGAGCTCGAGGGCATCGCCCGGCGCCAAACGGGACGGCGCGGGATCTTCACGACCGAGGAGCTCTACCGGTTCGGCTCGGAGCTCGGCGCCGACGCACTCGGCCTGAAGAACTGGTCCGGAATCGAGATCGACCTCGAGCACTCCGCACTCGCGGGAACCGAGCTCGAGGACGTCCCGGGCGCACTCATCGCGGGCTGCAGCAGCGACGTGGTCAAGAACTCGTTCAGAGCGACACAAGGCTTCATTCTGAATCGAGTTCCAAGGGATGATCCGGACGTGGCTCGACGTTCTCCCTGAGCATGGCGACTGACGTCACCGAGGAGTCATTCGAGCAGGACGTCGTCGAGCGCTCGCGGGACCTTCCCGTGATCGTCGACTTCTGGGCAGCCTGGTGCGGGCCGTGCCGCGCGCTCACGCCCGTGCTCGAGCGCGAGGTCGAGAGCCGCGCCGGCGCGGTGGAGCTCGCGAAGGTCGACGTCGATGCGAACCCCGGTCTCTCAGCCCAGCACCGTGTGCAGGGGATCCCGGCGGTCAAGGCCTACCGGGACGGCCGAGTGGTGTCGGAGTTCGTCGGCGTGCGGTCTCCGGTCGCGGTCGCAAGCTTCGTCGACGAGTTGCTTGCGCCGCCGCGTCTCGAAGGCGTGCTCGAGGAGCTTCGTGCGAGCGGCGAGCTCCCGGAGGTCGTGAGCGCTCTCGAGGCCGGCGATGAGAGCACCGCGCTCGACCTCATCCTTGCGGCCGTCGTCGCCGCGCCTCGAGCAGACCGAGATCGTCTACGCGAGCTGGCAGTCGCGATCTTCGATCATCTCGGCCAGGACGACCCGGTCGCCGCCGCGTACCGCAAACGACTCGCGACGGCGCTCTACTGACGCGAGAGCTCGCGAAGCCGCGCTGTCCAGCGCGCCGTCGCGTCGAGATACGCACGACGGGCAGCGGGCCCGGTCCTCCCCCACGCCCCGTCGTATCCAGGCCTGTCCGCCTGTGCCTGAGCCGGCTCGATCTGCGTGCCCTCTTGCCATTCGTTGTAGCTGGTGATCGTCACGATGTCCGCTTCCGCCTGAAGCGCGGTCTTCCACATGCGGTCGTACTTCTGTCCGTAGAGCCGCGGTCGCACGACCCGGTCGCTCGTCGCCAGGCGTGCGTCGTACCCTGGCCCGACCGACGGGGCGCAGAGGAGGCCGGCGCGATGAGCCTGCGTGCAGAGGCGGCGGAAGGTGGACCCGGTCCACGTGACGACGTCGTAGGTGTAGAGGCCGTCGAACCCCGACGCTTTCGCGCGTCCGACCAAGGTCGTGTGGCCGAACGTGCGGACGCCCTCGAGCGTCGAGAGGGCTTCCGCCCACTCGGCCGCAGGAGCACGGTCGGCGTCGTAGACGTAGAAGTCGGAGATCCCGGCGTGCGACAGCCGCTGGATGTCCGCCGCCGCTCGCGCCGGATTGCGGCCTGGGTCCGGCTCGAGATGGACCGCCACGTCGAGCCCATGGAGCTCTGCGGCCCGCGCGACGAGAGGTAGGCGATCGTCCTCGGGTGACCCCGCTCCCCACCACGAGACGACGACCGTCGTGATGCCGGCGGCGGCGATCTCGCGCATCTGCGCGGCGACGATCTTCGCGTTGGACGACGAGTAGAGCCCTCGGCTCGGGTAGTACGGGGTCGACAGAACGGGCGCCCCGTCGCGCTCGACGTACCAGTGAGCCCAGCGGCCGTCCCGCGTCGGAGTCGAGTACCACGGGTAGTAGAAGATCGCGGACTCCCCCGTAGGCGACGTCGACTCGCACGCCGGACCCGGCGCCGCCAGGGAACGCGAGGAGTGCGATGAGAAGCGCCACGGCAAGGGAGGACAGTGGCGCTCTTCTCACGCTGCGCGGACTCTAGCGCGCGTCTCGGATCGACGGTACTCCGCCGGATAGGATCGCGGTCGTGGCCGACTACACGTACCTGATCGTCGGTGGAGGCATGACGGGCGACGGAGCGTGCAAAGGCATCCGGGAGCACGACAAGAAGGGCTCCATCGGGCTCTTCGCGGAGGAGGCGCACGAGCCGTACGCCCGGCCACCGCTGACGAAGGGGCTATGGAAGGGCAAGGAAGAGAGCTCGATCTGGCGCGGCACGCCCGACCTCGGCGTGGACATCCACACGGGGCGGAAGATCGTGACGCTCGACCTCGATTCGCGCACTGCGACCGACGATGCGGGAGAGCGCCACTCCTACGAGCGGCTGCTCCTCGCGACCGGCGGAACGCCGCGCCGCTTCGGGAGCGCGCCGGACGACGTCATCTACTTCCGCACGCTGGACACGTACCACCGGCTGCGCGCGCTCGCCGGGGACGGAGTGCGGGTCACGGTGATCGGCGGGGGCTTCATCGGGTCGGAGATCGCCGCAGCGCTGGCGCTGAACGACTGTGCCGTGACGATCGTCTTCCCCGACGAGGGGATCGGCGCGAAGGTGTTTCCCGCAGAGCTTTCGGCCTTCGTCAACGAGTACTACCGCTCGAAGGGCATCGAGGTCTTTCCCGGGGAGAAGGTCGCCGAGATCGCGCGGGCGGGCGATACGGGGCTTCGCGTAGTCACCGTCGACGGGCGCTCGATCGATGCCGACGTCGTCGTCGCCGGTCTCGGAATCGAGCCGCGGACCGACCTCGCCGAGGAGCGTAGGTCTCCCGGTCGACGACGGTGTGCTCGTGGACGAGCATGGAAGAGTCGACGGGCACGACGACGTGTTCGCCGCAGGTGACGTGGCGCGGTTTCCCGGCGACGCTCCTCGGCGGCACGCGGCGAGTCGAGCACGAGAACCATGCGACGACGCACGGCCGCTACGTGGGCGCAAACATGGCCGGCGCCGACACGCCGTACGACTACCTCCCGTTCTTCTACTCCGATCTCTTCGATCTCGGCTACGAGGCCGTCGGAGACGTCGACGCGCGGCTCGACACCGTCGCCGAGTGGGCGGATCCGAATCGCAAAGGGGTCGTCTGCTACGTGGAGGACGGCAAGCCCAGGGGGTTCCTGCTCTGGGACGTGTGGGACAAGGTGGACGCAGCTCGCGAGCTCATCGCCGCGGGTCGCCCGGTCGAGCGGGCGGAGCTGCGTGCGCTGATGGACTGATCCGAAGCGCGACTGCGCGGTGGCTCGCCTACGAGGAGCTGGTCTCGGGGCGTGCCCGCAGCTGAGGTCGTGGCAGCCGGGCCACAGAGGGAAGTCGCAGCATCCTCAGGCGTGCGGCGAGGGCGAGCGCGAGGATGTCGAAGACGACGTAGCCGCTTGCCACTCCGCTCGGCGGGTTTCCCTGCGAAAGCCCGAGCCCGGGAACCGTGGAGGACCACGTCCAGGTTCCGACCGCCGTTCCGTACAGCTCGAGCGCGGCGACGACGAGGAACACTCCCGCGTAGACCGGCACTCGGGCTGCGAGGAGAACCACGATCAGGAACGCGCAGCCGATCGCACCGGCGGCATCACTCGGAAGAACGGTCAGCCCCGCGATACCCCAACCTGCTGCGACCGCAACTGCCGTCAGAGGGAGAGCTCGTCCGCCGATCAACACTGCTACCGAGAAGCCTGTGAGATACACCAGCCCGTGGCCCGGAGGCACGAAGGCCGGGATGTTTTCGAGGCGGTAGCTGTAGAGCCCCCAGACCAGCGAGCCGATGACCTCTCCCACGGTCGCGATGGCGACCACACCGAGCGCCTGGAACCTGACGGCCGGCGCGTGCAACCGGAGCAGGGCGACGAAAACGACGACGGTCAGGGCTCCGAGGACGAACTGACCGTCGGATCCGACACGACTGTCGAGGCGGAGCCCCACGAACGCCCAGACGGGCACGGCGACGAGGGTGACGAGAGCCGCGAGGTGGTCTGAACCCCCGCGTGCGGATTCCGATCTACGCGCCATTCGAAGTCTTGACAACCTCACTACTTCACACCCCGGGGACATCGCCTGTCGGGCTCCCCATAAAGGGGTCTGCTTTCGCGCGACCGGAATCCGCACTAGCGGATTCCGGTCTGGCGCACAGTCACTCGTCCAGGATGAAGGTCACGAGCATGTTCACCTGATATTCGGAGATGGACCCTCCGTCGAGGCGAACCTGCTGCTCCTTGATCCACGCGCTCTTGACGTTGCGGAGAGTCGCGTTCGCGCGCTCGAGACCCTGCTTGATCGCATCCTCGAAGCTCGTCGTCGAGGTCGAGCTGATCTCGGTAACTCGGGCTACCGCCATGTCGTGCCTCCTCGTCTCGGTGCGGTGGTCGCGTTCGTGAGAGCTGGAGGAGTCTAAGAGATCAGGCTCGTCGGGACGGGAAGACGCCGGCGTTGAGGATCTGGTCCGCTGCGGCTCCGGCCCGCCGCGCAGTCGCGACCGCGAGCTCCATGTTCGCGAGGCCGATCGTCGAGTGGGCGTCCGACGAGAGCACGAGCTTGACGCCCGCTGCGAGTGCTTCCGTCGCGTGCCGGCTCGAGAGATCGAGCCGATCCGGCAGGCCGTTGATCTCGAGAGCGACGCCGGTCTCGACGCCACCTCGTACACCGCCTCGAGGTCGAGGGCATTCTCGGGTCGGTGGTTCAGGATCCGACCCTTCGGGTGACTCAGCGCACGCGCATAGGGATTGCGCATCGCGTCGCACACGATGCGGGTGAGCTCGGGGCCCGAGCGGCGCTGGCCCGCGTGGAGGCTGATCTGGACCCAGTCGAGCTCGGCCAGGACGGCGTCTTCGAGGTCGAGGGATCCGTCGGGAAGGATGTCGCACTCGATGCCGCGGAGCACTCGGAATGGTTTGAGCGTCTCATTCGCCTCCGCGATCTCGTCACTCTGGCGCCGCACGTCGTCGCCGGTGAGCCCCGGAACGACACGAACGTTGGCCGTGTGGTCACAGATCGCCAGGTAGTCGTAGCCACGATCTCTCGCGGCCCTCCCCATCTCCTCCACGCTCGCCCTTCCGTCCGACCACACGGTGTGGCAGTGGAGATCACCCCGAATGTCCGCGAGTTCGAGGAGGCGTGGCGGGAGCGACGGCGTCGGAATCTCGCGCACCTCTGGCGGGACCCAAGGCAGGCCGAGACCCGCGTAGACGTGCTCCTCTGTCGGCTCCGTCCGGGAGCGGCCCCAGCGAGTCGACGTACTCGGCGGAGCCGGTCGCGCGGATGAGCTCGGCTCCGAGTCGGGCGGGGTCGGCGACGACGAGCGTGAGCGGGACGCCCTCGACGGTGACTCCTGTGGCCTGTCGACTCGTGCGCTCGACGATCGCGACGATCTGAGACAGCCCCTCGAACGAATCGAGCACCGGGCCGGGACGCTTCGCGCTCGAGACCACAGCCAGGTCGAACGAGAGCTCGCAGTAGCGGCGTGGATCGCCCGCGATCACGCCGCCGACGGCGTCCGCGACGGCCTGGGCCAGCAACCTGCTTCTGTTCAGCGTGAGCCCTCTGCGCGGTCGCGGTCGCTCCTCCAGTGCAGCGCGAACCCTCGCCTCCGTCGTCGCGCCGACTCCCGGGACCGTCCGCAGCCTCCCGTCTGCCACAGCGGCGCGAAAGTCGTCCGCCGTCGTCAGCTCGAGCGCTCTCGCGATCTCGAGCGTCCGTCGCGTTCCGAGGCCGAGCAGGCGGCCGAGCCCGATCAACTCGGGACGCAGATCGGACTCGAGCTCGCGGAGCTCGGCGATGTCGCCGGTCTCGACCAGCTCGCGCAGCTTGGCCTCGATTCCCGGTCCGATGCCGCGAAGCTCGCGGACGCGGCCCGCGTGGACGAGCTCCGCGATCGAGACGGGCGTCGCCCGCACGACCTCGGACGCTCGGCGGTACGCCCGCGCCGCATAGGGACTCGCGTCAGCGAGCTCGAGGAGCGCGGAAAAGGAGAGAAGGCGATCCGCGATGTCTCGATTCGCCGGGAGCTTCTTCTTCAAGGAGCCGGGCTCTTTCGTGATCGGGGGCCGCGCACGTTTTGACTCCCTCGAACGAGGGATACTAAGCAGTGTGTCCGGTGCCCACGCGACACGAGCCGTCCTCCTATTCCCCGACACCGCTGAGGTTCGGCGACTTCCTAAACGCCCGCGGCGGGGGTCCTGCATTCGGAGCGAAAAAGGACAAGACTGGATCGTTGCCGACGTGATGCAGAGCGGCATCGATACGTACACGGTCGTCTGCGTCGCTCCGCGGGAGATCGAAGATACGCGTGAGCGGGCCTGGGCGTACGTGAAGCGAGATCGAGTCTTCCTCCTTGCCACCCTGTTCTGGGCGACATGGGGCTCCTTGGCTCTTGCGGCCGTGATCGCCGCGTGGGCATCGGTCGTCTTCGTCGTCCTCGTGGGAGTCTCCATCTTCGCGTGGGCGACGAAGTGAGGTTTGCGCCGTGATTTGAATCCCGCGAGGAGAACCAGCGGGTTTGACGAGCAAGACCGTCGAGGACTACTCGGCGCGGTCGGCGGCGCTCTCGTCCGGTTCTTCCGCGCCCACGATCCTGCCTTCCTCTCCCTGATCCTCAATCGTCCGATCACCACGGCCGGGATCGCTGAGGTCCTCCGCGAGATCGTCTAGCTGTTCCTCGAGCTCGTCGGGCACGTTGTTTTCGGCGTCGCTCATCTAGGGGAGACTAGCCGTACTGCAGAACTCCAAGCCCGAGCGCGATCACAGCAGATCCACGTGAGACACGCCGGGGGCCGCGTACCCGCTCGTCGCCATGCCGAGCAGCGCGACGATGATGACAACAACAGCCGCAGAGCGTTGCATCGGTTCTCAGCGTCCGATTTAGGTTCCGAACCACTTCTACCGCCCCTCCTTGCCTCTCAGCCACCGCCTGGACAGGGCGGTTTCGGGGCCGCGGGGTCATCGCATGGCAGCGGCTCAGGCGCTTCGACGGCGGGGCCAGTGCTCCGATCCCAGATGTGGATGTCCTCGGCCGCCCAGGACATCCCGATTGAGAGTGCCTTCACGGGGTCGGTCCCGTCGCTGGTCGGAACGCTTCCTTGGACGAGGCGATTCTCCCCGGCGCTGTTGACAATGGTCACCAGGCTGGGGACGGCCGGTCGCGTGCAGGTCACCAAGGAAATTGCTCAGCCTGAGATCGGCTTCTTCCAAGAACTTCGACTCGTCGGTAGGCTTGAGCACGAACTCCGCCGTGCCGCCGAGGAGGGGGACGTAGTCACTTCCTACTCCGGCAGCTCGAGCGTGCTGCTCAGCGTAGTCGATGAAGAGTCACGAACGAGTCGCCGCAACGCCGAGAGCAGATTGTCGAGAGACGCGAAAGGGCCGGATTACCAGCCCTTTCTCCCAGTCGGGGCGCCGAGATTCGAACTCGGGACCTCTTGACCCCCAGTCAAGCGCGCTAACCAGGCTGCGCCACGCCCCGTGGCTGCGGGACACCTTAGCCGACCCTTGAGATCAGCAGCCGAGCCCGTCCCCGTCGGGATCGAGTCCGTGCGGATCGGAGCCCCTGACCGTCACGGGGAGCGGAATGCGGCGAGCACGGAGATCGGCGCAGTCGAGATCAGGGGGTGGTGACGGAATGCACGCTCCGGGGTAGCTCGAATCGCACTGCGGCGTCGGCGGTTTCAAGACGCCAGGCGGCGTGGTCGCCGTCTTACTGAACAGGTTGCTGACCCGTCCGCCCAGGAACAGCAGCCCCAGGATCACGAGAGCTGCACATGCGGCGATCAGCAGCGCGTATTCGATGTTGGCCTGTCCGTCTTGCCTTCGGATGGGTCTCGGTCCTCCGCCGTCGGGGGCGCCAACCAACCGTAGCCATCGGTACGGACACCTCTCGACGTTCGATTCGGATGCCATGGTTACCGCCTCATTCGAACCGCAAACTCTCACTTCGTCAGGATGATCCGTCATGGCGATGGTCGGTGTCATCCCAGCGGCCGGGCATGCGACACGTCTGCAGCCGCTCCAAGGCTCGAAGGAGGTGCTGCCCGTCGACGGGAAGCCGGTCATGGACTATCTGGTCGAGAGGATGCGCGCTGGTGGCTGCACGCGGTTGCGCATCGTGACGCGACCGGAGAAGACGGACGTGATCGCGCATGCGGAAGAGATTGCCGCCGAGGTCGTCCTCGGATATCCGGCCACGGTCAGTGCGTCCTTTCTCGCGGGGATGGCCGGAGTCCCCGATCACGACATCGTGTTGATCGGATTTCCCGACACGATCTGGGAGCCGGTCGACGGTTACCGTCGAGTGGTTGCCGCGGTCGAGGAAGGCGCCGATGTCGGGCTCGGCTTGTTCCGGATCGACCCGTCGGATCTCCCGCGCTCCGACGTGGTGGTCTTCGACGACGAGGACCGCATCGCGGCCATCGACGTAAAGCCCGAGCTCCCACGCTCCGAGTACATCTGGGGATGTGCGGCCGCGCGCGCACACATGTGGGCGGGACTCGATCGGGAGGAGTGGCCGGGCGGCTACCTCGACCTCCTCTGTCGGGAGGGACGAGATCTGCGCGGTGTGAAGCTCTCGGACGAGTGGCTCGACATCGGGACGCCGGACGGGCTGTCACGCGCGCTCGACCCTTCCTAGCGTTTGGGCGGAGGTCAGCGCTCCACGTCACCCGCGGGTGCGTAGATGTTCACCGGGACGCCACTCGGATCGAAAGCGCCGAAGCCGCGCATGCCCCACGACCGCACGCGCGGCGGCGCCTTGAGCCGCGCGCCTGACGCCTCGAGTCGACCGTAGATCGCGTCGACATCCTCCGGACCAACTTGGAGCCCGAGAGCCGTTCGCGGCTCGGCCGGGTCGACGACGGACTCCACCTCGATCAGCTCGACCTCCGACGCGCGCGAGCCACGCAGAATCGCTCCGCGGCCCATGTCGTCCCATTCCTCGATCAACTCGAGCCCGAGCCCGTCGCGATAGAAGTGGATGCTCGCCGCGAGATCCGTCGTCGGCACCACGAAGACCAGCTTCGCGGGACGGAGAGGCTGAGGGGCGTCGCTCAGGCCAGTCGCTTGTACAGCCGGTCGATGAGCTCGGGCATCGCCTCGAGCTTCTCGGTGATGACGCGGATGCGGTACTCCCGGAAGTGCTCCGGCTCCACGCCGAGCGAGGTCGCGATCCGTGCGATGACGTCGTTCGCCGGCACCGGGCGGTTGCCGTGGACGATGTGGTTCAGGTACCCGGCCGAGAGATCCGACTTGTCCGCGAGCCCGCGGTAGGTCGTACCCGTCTCGACCATCAGTCGCTCGATCGTCGGCCCGAACGTCTCGTCTGAGTATCTCCGACGCTTCGCCATCAGTCCCGCAACACCCATTTCACCACTTCTGAGATCGAAACGCGCTCGTCACGTGCGCCGTCGCGTGTCCGAACGTCCACAGCGCCGTCGTCGAGCGTCTTCTTTCCGACGATGATCCGGGCAGGGCAGCCGACCAGGTCGGCATCCGCGAACTTCTCTCCCGGCCGCTCGTCGCGGTCGTCGTAGAGCACGTCGAGCCCAGCTTCCTCGAGCGCCGCGACGACCTTGTCGGCCTCGGCGAGCACGTCGTCCGAGCCACCGTGCAGAGCGAGGACGTGCACGTCGTACGGCGCGATCGACCTCGGCCACACGATCCCGTTCTCGTCGTGCGACTGCTCGACGACCGCCGCCATCACGCGTGCGGGCCCTACGCCGTAGCTGCCTCCGAGCAGCGGTTTCTCGGCGCCGTCCTCGTCCACGAACGTCGCCCCGAGCGGCTCCGAGTAGCGCGAGCCGAAGTTGAAGATGTGACCGACCTCGATTGCGGTCTGGAAGCGGAGCGCACCGCCGCAGACTGGGCAGCGGTCGCCCTCGCGCGCCTCGCGGATGTCCGCGAAGCGTGGCTCGTAGTCGCGACCGGCCTCGACTCCGAGCAGATGCCAGCCGTCGCGATTCGCGCCGGCGACGAACTGGCCCTCGCGCAGGCCCTCGTCCGCCACGATCTCGACGCTCACGCCGATGGGACCGAGCGATCCGCCGCCCGCTCCGAACGCTTCCCGGATTTCCTCGTCGGTCGCGGGCCGATAGTCGCTCTCGAGCACACCGAGCATCTTCGACTCGGAGAGGCGGTCGTCCCCTCGAACGAGCCCGAGCACGAGCTTCCCGTCCGTCGTCGCGACCGGCATCGCCTTCGAGGTGGCCGAGGCATCGATCCCGAGGAGCTCGGCAAGCGATTCGATCGTCGTGACACCAGGCGTCGCGACTTCCTTCGGCGCGTCCTCTGCGTCGGGGAAGTCGGGCGGTCGCGGCACGCCCTTCGCGATCTCCAGGTCGGCCGCGTAGTCGCCGTTCTCGCAAGTGACGAGCGTGTTCTCGCCCGAGCCGGCAGGGCAGAGGAAGTCCTGGCTCTGCTGTCCGCCCATCATCCCGGACTCGGCCTCGACCTCGTAGAACTCGAGGCCGACGCGCTCGAGCATTCGGTGGTACGCCTGCCGATGGAGCTCGAAGCTTCGCGCGAACTCCTCGTCCGAGCGGTCGAACGAGTACGCGTCCTTCATGATGAACTCGCGCATGCGCAGAAGGCCGCCGCGGGAGCGCGGTTCGTCCCGCTCCTTGATCGAGAAGTGATAGACGATCTGCGGGAGCTGGCGGTAACTCTGAATCTCGCGCGCATGAAAGGTGACGGTCTCTTCATGCGTCATCGGGAGGATGTACCTGCGTCCCGCGCGGTCTTCGAGTCGGAAGATCTCCGGGTAGTCGCGGCCGGTGGTCTCCCACAGCTCAGCGGGGGTCAGCACGGGCATCAGCATCTCCTGCCCGCCGATCGCGTCCATCTCCTCGCGGATGATCTGCACGACCTTCTGGTGCACGCGCCAGCCGAGGGGCAGGAACGTCCAGATCCCCGCGCTCAGCTGACGGATGTACCCGCCGCGGACGAGCAGCTTGTGTGAGACGGCCTCCGCGTCCGCCGGGGCTTCTCGGAGCGTGGGGATGAACAGCTGTGACTGCCGGGCGACCATGAAGAGGGCAGGTTAACGGCGGCCGGGGTCAGGCTTTAGCCTGACCCCGTCTTTGGGTTGAAGACCGAGAACCGGGGTCAGGCTGAAGCCTGACCCCGCGCCTACTCAAGCGGGATCAGCGAAGCCTCGGCCATGGCGAGCGCCGCTGGCTTGGCCATCTTCAGCCGCTTCGGTCGCTTCATTCCGTCGGCGAGCCAGCCGTCGATCTCTTGGAACAGCTCGTCGATCAGCGTGTCGGACGAGACCTTCCTGAGTACCCGCCCGTGCGCGTAGATGAACCCGACGTCACGTCCTCCCGCGATCCCGAAGTCCGCGTCCCCCGCCTCCCCCGGTCCGTTCACCGCGCAGCCCATGACGGCGACCTCGAACGCCTGGGGGTACTCGCGCAAGCGGTCCTCCACGACGCGCGCGAGGTTCTCGACCCCCACGTTGTCGCGGCCGCACGATGGGCAGGCGATCATCACCGGCCCACGCTCGCGGAGGCCGAGCGCCTTCAGGATCTCCCAGGCGACCGCGACCTCCTTCACCGGGTCGGCGGTGAGCGAGACCCTGAGCGTGTCGCCGATGCCGTCTGCGAGAAGCGACCCGATGCCGACGGCGCTCTTGATCGCGCCCGAGAACTCCGTTCCCGCCTCCGTCACGCCGAGATGCAGCGGATACGGCACCTTCGCGGAGAGCATGCGGTACGCGCGGATCATCGTCGGGACGTGCGTCGCCTTGACGGAGATCTTGAAGTCGCGGTACTCGAGCCTCTCCAGCAGCTCGACCTCCTCGAGCGCGGCCGCGACCAGTGCTTCGGCCTGATCCTCCTGCGCGAGAGCGTGCAGGTGCTTCGGCAGCGAGCCGGAGTTGGCGCCGATGCGCATCGGAACGCCGGCAGCCTTCGCCGCGCGGACGACCTGCTCCACCTTGTCCGGGCCGCCGATGTTGCCGGGGTTGATCCTCACGGCCGCGACTCCCGCCTCGATCGCCTTCAGGGCGAGCGAGGCGTTGAAATGGATGTCCGCGATGACCGGGATCGGCGACAGGCGCACGATAAGCGGTAACGCTTCCGCGTCCTCGTTCTTCGGAACGGCGACGCGAACCAGCTCGCAGCCCGCCGAAGCGAGAGCCGCGATCTGTGCGGTCGTGGCGGGGACGTCGTGCGTCTTCGTCAACGTCATCGACTGGACGACGACGGGCGCGCCGCCACCCACGGGCACGCTTCCGACCCGGATCTGGACGTCGCTGGCCATCCCGGTCAAGTGTAGAGCGCGTCTCCGCGTAGCCGCCCGTGAGCAGCCGGCGCCGGAGGTTTCACGTCGGCATTTTGCGGGGTATGCCATCGGCGTTCTAGGGGGAATTCACAAGGAGATTCCGATGAGAATGCGCGTGCTGTTCGTCGTTCTGGGCCTTGCCGCGTTACTCGTGACACAGGCAGCCGCCGCTACGGCGCCGAACGACCCGTACTACGGCTTGCAATGGGGCATTCAGCAGATCAACGCGGACGAGGCGTGGACGACGTCGACCGGTCGTGGACAGGTGATCGCCGTGGTCGACTCGGGCGTCGACCTCGAGCACCCCGACCTCAAGAAGAAGCTCGTGCAGGGTGCAACGTTCACCGGCTGCGCGACGACGCCGAACGGTTGCGGTAACGGCGACTGGGAGAGCGGCAACACCGTCGATCCTCCGTCTCCGCACGGGACGCACGTCGCCGGCATCGCTGCTGCATCGACCGGAAACGGGGTCGGCATCGCCGGCGTCGCGCGCGACGCGAGAATCATGCCGGTCAAGGTCCTCACCGACGCCGGCGGCTCGTTCGAGGAGGTCGCAGCGGGCATCCGGTACGCGGCCGACCACGGTGCTGACGTGATCAACTTGAGCCTCGGCGCCCTGCCGGGCGTGCAGGCGCTCGTCATCGTCGGCGACTCGGACGACGCCAAGCACGCGATCAACTACGCCGTTTCGAAGGGCGTCGTGGTCGTCGCTGCCGCAGGGAACGACTTCGCGTCGCCGCTGTGCGGTGAGCCCGGGTTCAATGGAAACGCCCTGTGCGTGGTTGCGACCGAGCGGAACGAGCTGCGCGCCGCCTATTCGAACTTCGCGATCAACCAGGATCTGAACGTCGTCGCTGCACCTGGCGGCGCTGCCGTGCTCGCGTGTGAGGACGACATCCTCTCGACCGTCCCAGCAGGCACCGAGTCGAGCTGCGGCGCCGGGAAGCCGGGTTACGACGCCTACGCCGGTACGTCGATGGCAACGCCGCACGTCGCAGGCGTCGCTGCACTCCTCACGGCGCAAGGCCGCGACGTGTTCGAGGTGTACGCGGTGCTCAAGCAGACCGCGCGGACGCCGGGTGTCGCGCTACGCGGCCAGTACACGCCCGTCTACGGATTCGGGATCGTCGACTCCGTCGCTGCACTCGCGGCGCCTCCGTCGTAGGAACGATTGCGCGCAGGGGTCGGATCCGAACGGGTCTGACCCCTGTCCTACGACAGGCGGCCGATGTCGTTCGAGAGACCGACGAAGAAGAGCAGCAAGACGAGTCCGAGCCCTACGACCGAGACGCGCTCGTAGATCTCCCGCTTCAGGAACCTGCCGCGCGCTCCCTCGATGAGGGAGAAGAGGATGTGGCCGCCGTCGAGCGGGAGCAGCGGCAGCAGATTGAGCAACGCGAGTGACAGAGAGATGAGCCCGAGCACGAAGAGGTAGTTCTCCGCGCCGCGTTCGACCGCGTCGGAGGACGCTTGCGTGATGCCGATCGGGCTCGAGACGTTCTCGCGGCCCTCACCGGTCACCAGTCGCCCGAGCGAGAGGACGATCTCCTTCGAGATGATTCCGGTGATCTCGAAGGCCCGCCCGATCGCCTCGATCGGGCCGAGACCCACGCCCTCGAGCCCGAAACCGAGGCGGTACACGTCCTCGATCGGACGGGCCGACACGGGCCCGAGAACGACCTCGTCGCCGTTGCGCACGACTCTGAGGACGAGGGGGGCGCCTTCCGAGCCGGAGATGATCTCCGGGATGTCCGACGGGGTCACGGTTTCGTCATTGATGGCAATGAGCCGATCTCCCGGCTGCAGGCCCACCTGTGCCGCTGGAGAGTCGGGCACCACCTCGGCGATCGTTCGGGTCGCCTTGCCGCTCCCCGTCATGAAGAGAACCGCGAAGAGCAGGATCGCGAGCAGGATGTTCGCGCCCGGCCCCGCGCCGATGGCCACGAGCCGCTTCCAGGTCGCCGCCTTCCAGTACGCGTCGGGACCGAGCCCGTCTCGAAGCTCCGTGAGCCCCTTCTCGGCCGCAGCCGTCGAGGGCGCCGAGAGCTTGCGCGTGTTCAGCTCCTGCTCGAGATCGTCCAGGGTGCGGAGCGACGCCTCGAGGTCGTCACCCACCAGCGCGCGCTTCACCCGGTCGACGGGGCCTGCGAGGCCCGGGTCCTCGTCGACGGCGCCGTTGAAGCGCCGCTCGGCGTCATGGGGTACCGGGCGATGCATTCCTGGGATGGACACGAAACCGCCGAGCGGGATCGCCCCGATGCCGTACTCGATCCCGCCTCGCTTCGCCTTCACGATCGCGGGCGGGAAGCCGACGTAGAACTTCCGCGGGCGCAGCCCGACAGCGAGCGACGCGAAGAAGTGCCCGGCCTCGTGGACGAGGATCAGAAACGCGAGACCGAGGATGGCGATGGCAATGCTCACGCGGCCGCCAGCCTCCCCTCGGCGAGGCGCCGAGCGTCGGCGTCGGCTTCGACGAGCTCCGGGAGGTCACCGGCGGCGCTGCCGTCGACGCCGGCGAGCGCGTCTTCCACCAACGGCGCGATCTCGAGGAAGCCGATGCGCTCCTCGAGGAACGCGGCGACGGCCACCTCGTTCGCCGCGTTGAACGCGCAGGGGTACGTGCCGCCACGTTCACCCGCGTCGCGCGCCAGAGGCAGGAGCGGGAATCGCTCGGGATCGGGGGGCTCGAACTCGAGCGACAGAGGCGTCGTGAGATCGAGAACCGGAGTCGCCGTGGCGCGCCGCTCGGGATACGTCAGCGCAAAGGAGATCGGCACGCGCATGTCCGGGTAGCCGACATGGGCGAGCGCTGCGCCATCTCGGAAGCGGACGAGGCTGTGGACGACGGAGGTCGGATGCACGACGACGTCGATCCTCTCGTACTCGAGCCCGAACAGATAGTGCGCTTCGATCAGCTCGAGCCCTTTGTTCGCAAGCGTCGCCGAGTCGATGGTGATCTTCGGGCCCATGGACCACGTGGGATGCGCCAGAGCCTCCTCCACGGTGACTGATTCGAGATCCGCAAGCGGTCGGTTTCTGAACGGGCCGCCTGAGGCGGTGAGGACGAGCGAGTCGATCGTTTCGGGCGCACGACCCTCGAGGCACTGGAAGACCGCCGAGTGCTCGCTGTCGACTGGCAGAAGCAGCCCGCCCCCGCGCTTCCAGGCCGCGACGGCGAGGTCCCCGGCCGCGACGAGGCTCTCCTTGTTCGCGAGCGCGAGCGTCACGCCCCGCTCGAGCGCCCAGAGAGTCGCGCCGACTCCCGCGAAGCCCACGACGGCGTTCAGCACGAGGTCGGGCTCGGAAGCGTCCAGGAGCTCGGTCAGGTCGCCGCCGACCTGGACGTGCTCCACCCGGTGGGTCGCGGCGAGATCGTCCAGCGGCTGGGAGCCCGACGCGAGCGCAGCGATCTCGAGGTCCGCGTGGGCCTCGACGATCTCGAGCGCCTGCCGTCCGATCGAACCGGTGGCCCCGAGCAGCGCGATCCGCTTGAGGTCGGTGGCCGCCACGAGCTAAGGCTAATCGCCTACGTGTTCAGAACAAGCTACGCTCGCCCGATCGAGCGCTCGCTGCACCGTTACGGGGACGACGCGAGCCAGTACGGCGAACTGTTCCTTTCAGGCGGGGCCGGGCCGCACGGGGTCGTCATCGTCATCCACGGCGGCTTCTGGAAGGCGGCCTACGACTGCTCGATGATGACGAAGCTCTGCGAAGACCTCGTCCATCGGGGCGTCGCCGCCTGGAATCTCGAGTACCGGCGCGTCGGGAACGGCGGCGGCTGGCCCGAGACGTTCGCGGACGTGGCCGCGGGGGTCGATCTCCTGAGCGAGCTCGATGTACCACTGGATCTCGAACGCGTCGGGGTGATCGGGCACAGCGCGGGCGGGCATCTCGCTCTCTGGACTGCTGCCCGCGCGACGCTCTCGGGTGATGCGCCCGGCGCGGCACCACGGGTGACTCCTCGCGCTGTCGTGTCGCAGGCGGGCGTCGCCGACCTTCGACTCGCGGCCTACACTCCGCCGTCGGACGAGCCGACCCGAGCCCTCCTGGGCGGCACGCCCGAAGACCTTCCGGAGCGGTACGCGTTTGCCTCTCCTCGCGAACGCCTGCCACTCGGAATCGCGCAACTGCTGTTGCACGGCGAGCACGACGAGACCGTCGCGATGGCCATCTCCGAGTCCTACGCAGCGGCCGCGCAGGCGGTCGGTGACGAGTGCGAGCTGCGCGTCCTGCCACGCACCGGGCACTTCGAGCACATCGACCCCTCGACCGACGCGTGGCGCGTCTGCCGCGACTGGATCGTCGAGCAGGTCAGCCGATAGCCGCACGAAGCGACGAGACGAAGCGCTCGAGCCCCGAGGCGCCCCCGCATCGGCCACCGTCTCCCCTTCGCTCGGAAGGCGATCGCTTCCTGGATTCTCCGCGAAGTGTGGCGCAACTGCGGTCAGCTGACCGCGAGGATCACGAAATATGCCGCAGGACCGGCCCATAGCAGGGCGTCCAGGCGATCGAGCATGCCGCCGTGACCGCCCAGCAGGCGTCCCGAGTCCTTCGTCTGGAGGTCTCGCTTCACCGCCGACTCGAACAGGTCCCCGAAGACCGCGGCAAGCGCGACCGCGGCTCCCAGGAGGAGAGTCTCGGGGATCGTCAGGAACTCGTCGCGATCCTTGTAGAGGATCAGGAACGCGGCGGCCATCGCGGCCAGGGTCCCTCCGGCCAGGCCCTCCCAGGTCTTCGCCGGCGAGATCGAGGGGGCGAGGCTGTGCCTCCCGAGCGTGCGACCGACGAAGAACGCGGCGGTGTCCGCTGCGAACACGGTGAACATCACGGCGATCACGGCCCAGAACCCGTGCTCGGGGACGTCGCGGACGAGCAGCAGGAGGCCAAGCCCCGCACCGACCCAGACGACCCCGAGCAGCGTGATGCCGAACGAGGTCGTCGCGGAAACACGGATGTCAGAGAGGCCGTAGAAGACGAACGCGAGAAAGAGGGTCGCCAGGATCCCGCCGAGCATCCACGGGAGATCACCCAGCTGGAGGCCGAGCAGAGTCAGCGCGAAGCCCCCGTACCCCGCGATCACGAGCGGTCGCCGCTCCCTGGCCATCCGGTAGAGCTCGTGCAGGGCGAGGAGGCCTGCGATCGAGCGCGAGTCCGAAGAGCCACCAGCCACCCAGGTACACGATGCCGATGACGACCGGCAGCAGTGCCGCGGCGACGAGAAGACGGGAAACAAGCGGGCTCACCGCCAGACCCCACCTCCCCAACGTGTCATCGAGCGCCGAACCTCCGCCCACGGCGCGCGTACTCCTCGAGCGCTGCGCGCAGCTCGTCCTCCCCGAAGTCGGGCCAGTAGGTGTCCGTGAACACGAGCTCCGCGTACGCGGACTGCCAGAGGAGGAAGTTCGAGAGGCGCTGCTCGCCCGAAGTGCGGATGACGAGGTCGGGATCGGGCAACTGGGGCGCGAAGAGCCGCTCGGACACGACTTCCTCGGACACGTCCTCGGGTCTGACCCCGTCGGCGACGACCTGCCGCACCGCTTCGACCAGCTCGGCGCGGCTCCCGTAGTCGAACGCGATCCACAGGTGGAGGCGGTCGTTCAGGGCGGTCTCCGTCTCGAGCGCCGCCATCTTGTCGCGAAGCATCTCAGGCACGCGATCCCGGCGCCCGAAGAAGCGTGTGCGGACTCCCTGTCGTGAAAGTTCCGGAAGCTCGCGGTCGATCGTCTCGTCCAAGAGCTCGATGATCGACTCGACCTCGTCGGGAGGGCGTGCCCAGTTCTCGGTCGAGAACGCGTAGACCGCGAGCGAGCGCACGTCGAGATCGATCGCGGCTTCGACCGTCCGCCGGAGCGCGCGTGCTCCTTCCCGGTGACCCTCGGCGACGGGCAGGTCGCGGGACGCGGCCCAGCGCCCGTTCCCGTCCATGATGATCGCGACGCTACGCGCTGCGGGAGGGTTAGCCCCCGGCGAAGTAGGGTCGCTCACTTTTCCTAGTCTGAGCCCGCAAAGCGGGATCAGACTTCCATGATCTCCGTCTCCTTGACCTTCAGGAGATCGTCGATCGCCTTCGTGTGCTCGTCGGTGATCTTCTGCACCTGCTGCTCCGCGCGCCGCTCCTCGTCGTCCCCCACGTCGCCCTTGGTGACGAGCTCGCGCAGGTGCTGCATCACGTCGCGTCGGACGTTGCGGATCGCGACCTTCCCGTCCTCGCCGACCCGACGTACGACCTTGACGAGCTCCTTGCGGCGCTCTTCGGTCAGGGTCGGGATCGGCAGCCGGATGAGCTTGCCGTCGTTCGAGGGCGTAAGACCGAGGTCCGACTCCTGGATCGCGCGCTCGATCGACTTCATCGAGCCGGGGTCGAAGGGCTGAACGGTGAGGAGCCGAGCTTCGGGCGCCCCGATCGACGCCAGGCTCTTGAGCGGCGTCGGCGTGCCGTAGTAGTCGATCGTCACGCGGTCGAGGAGTGCCGGCGAGGCGCGGCCCGTGCGAATCGAGTTGAACTCGTGATGCGTCGCCTCGATCGACTTGTCCATCCGCCGCTTCGCGTCCGCGAGGAAGTCCTCGATCGCAGCCATGCGCCCTCCTTCTAAGAGCTCGGAGTCGAGATGATGGTTCCGACGCGCTCGCCGGCCGCGACGCGGCGGATGTTCCCCTTGGCGAGCTCGAAGACGTAGATCGGCAACCTGTTGTCCATGCACAGGGAGAGCGCGGTCGTGTCCATGACCTTCAGCCCGCGCTCGATCGCCTCGAGGTGCGTGAGCTCCGGAAGGAACCGCGCATCGGGATTCTCGTTCGGATCGCCGTCGTACACGCCTTCGACGTTGTTCTTCGCCATGAGGATCGCCTGAGCGCCGATCTCGAGCGCCCGCAGCGCGGCCGCCGTGTCCGTCGTGAAGAACGGGTTGCCCGTGCCGGCGGCGAAGATCACGATCCGCCCCTTCTCGAGATGTCGCATCGCGCGGCGGCGAATGTACGGCTCCGCGACCTCGGACACTGCGATCGCCGACTGCACACGCGTGATGACACCCAGCCGCTCGAGCGCGTCCTGCAGCGTAAGGGCGTTCAAGAGCGTCGCCAGCATTCCGGCGTAGTCCGCGGTCGCGCGGTCCATACCCTCGGCAGCCGCGGCCATGCCGCGGTAGATGTTCCCCGCCCCGACGACGATCGCGAGCTCGGTTCCGGCCTCGTGGACGGCGAGCACCTCCTCACCGATCGCGTCGACCGTCATGGGGTCGATGCCGTACTGGCGGCCGCCGAGCAGCGCCTCACCCGACAGCTTCAGGAGCGCGCGGTGGAACGGCGCAGGTGCCTCGGTGGAGACGCCCTGGGTCGCCGTTTCCGTGTGGGTCGTCACCCCGTGACCGCTATCCGGGCGAAGCGGACGACCGAAGCGTTCGCCTCCTCGAGCGCCTGCGCAACGGTCTTCGAGGCGTCGTGGATCCACGCTTGCTCGGCAAGGACGCCGCCCGGAGTCGCTGCGAAGAAGCGCTTCTGGAGCATGCCGTCCACGATCTTCTCACGCGCGGCCTCCGGCTTCGACTGCACCTCGTCGGAGTTCAGGAAGATCGCGCGCTCGGCCTCGACCGCTTCACCGGGCACGTCGTCGCGCGTGCCCCACTCCGGTGCGGCGAACGAGATGTGCATCGCGATCTGGCGAGCGAGCTCCGGAGACCCGCCCTGCAGCTCGACCAGAACGCCGATCTTGTTTGCCGGCGGGTGTGTATAGGCCGCGACGACGTTGCCCTCGGCCGCCTGATACCGCGCAGCGCCGATGACGACGATGTTCTCGCCGAGCTTCGCGACGAGCTCGACGCGCTCCTCTTCGAAGCGGTCGACTGCATCCTCGCCGTCCGCGTGGACTGCACGAAGCACGCCGTGGCCCCAGGTCTGGAACTCCTCGGTCTTGGAGACCTGCTCGCTCTCGCAGCCGATCCCGACCATCGTGCCCAGCCCCTCATCGAGGATGTAGCCGACGAGGCCCTCGGTCGTGGAACGCCCCGCGCGCTTTCCGGCCGACGCCATTCCACGCTCTCGTAGAAGCGTCCGCGCGGCTTCGAGGTCACCTGCAGTCTCTTCCAGGGCCCGCTTGCAGTCCATCATCCCCGCGCCCGTGCGGTCGCGGAGCTCTTTCACGAGGCCCGCGCTGATGGTGGTGCTCATTGGGTGTCGCCGCCTTGTGCGGCTATCGCCGCTGCCTCCGGCTCAGCCGCCGGAGGCGTCTCTGCGTCTGCCTCGGCCTCAGCCTCAACCTGCGCGTCGCCAGCGTCCTCGGCGTCAGCAGATGGCGCTGCGAACTCGGCCGGCGTGACCTGGGCCTGGCCGGCGGCGATGCCGTCGGCGACGACCTTTGCGATCAGATTCGACGCGCGAATCGCGTCGTCGTTCCCTGGAATGACGAAGTCGGCCTCGTCCGGGTCCGCGTTCGTGTCGACCAGGCCGACGATCGGGACGCCGAGTCGGCGTGCCTCGCGTACTGCGAGCTGTTCCTTCTTGAGGTCGATGACGAACACCGCATCCGGCTGGCGCTTCATGTCGGCGACTCCGCCGAGGTTCGCTTCGAGCTTCTCGAGCTCGCCCGTCAAGGCGATGCGCTCCTTCGATGGCAGCAGCTCGAGCTGCCCTTCCGTTTGCAGGCGGCGAAGGTCGTGGAGGTAGGCGATGCGCTCGGAGATCGTGCGCCAGTTGGTGAGGAGCCCGCCGAGCCAGCGATTCGAGACGTACGGCATGCCGACGCGGCTAGCGTGCTCCTGCACGGCATCCTGCGCCTGCTTCTTCGTGCCGACGAAGAGCATCGTTCCGCGACGCTCTGCGACGTTGCGCGCGAAGTCGTGCGCTTCCTCGAGCAGCTCGAGCGTCTTCTGGAGGTCGATGATGTAGATGCCTCCGCGCTCGGCGAAGATGTAGCGGCGCATCTTCGGGTTCCAGCGCCGGGTCTGGTGGCCGAAGTGGACACCGGCCTCCAGCAGCTCCCGCATGGTGACGACTGACAAATTCAGCCCCTTTCAGGTGGTTTGACGGTGGTGCGCCGGCGGGCCGGGCGGAACCGCGCTCAAGACGCGGCACCCCCGCCTCGGCTGGATCGCCGGGTCGGAGTTCCAGGAACGCGCCGATTCTACCCGCAGGGGCGAGGCTTGCCTCGCCCTAGAGCCGTCGGGCCTGTGCCAGTGCCGCCTCGAGGTCGGACGGGAGCGGAGACTCGAGGTCGATCTGGTCTCCACTCAGCGGATGCTCGAAGCGGAGCCGATGCGCGTGCAGAAACTGCCTCTCGAGCCCGAGGTCACCCCGGACGCCGTACTGCGTGTCTCCCGAGACGGGGAGATCGACCGCAGCCAGATGCACCCGGATCTGGTGGGTTCGGCCCGTCTCCAGGCGGACCTCGAGCAACGCGTGCTCGCTCATGAGCTCGAGCACCTCGAAGTGCGTGACCGCTTCCCGCGGCTCATCGGTGTCCAGCGAACGCTTCGTCGGATCGTGCCGGTCGCGGCCGATCGGTGCCTCGATGCGGCCGGCCCGAGAGCGAGGCGAGCCACGTGCCAGCGTGAGATAGCGTCGTTCGACGTCACGGCTCCTGATCGCCTTCTGCAGCGCGTCATGGGCGGCTTCGGACCGCGCCGCGACGAGGAGACCGGAGGTATCGCGATCGAGACGATGGACGACACCGGGTCGCTCCGGATCCGGTCCGCCGGCCGCTCCGAGCGAGAGAAGCTGGCCGACGAGCGTGCCTTCGCGTATGCCAGCCCCCGGATGCACGACGAGCCCTGCCGGCTTGTCGAGGACGACGAGATGCTCGTCTTGGTAGACGACGGATACCGACACCGGCTCAGCGACGAGACCTGTCGAGGGCTCTGGCAGCTCTGCAGAGACGACGGAGCCCGCCTCGAGTCGGTGGCTCTTCGGGCGGGCCTCGCCATCCACCAGGACCAACCCGTCGCGAAGCATCTTCTCCGCCAGCGCCCGCGACCCGACCTCCTCGCGCTGGGCGAGCACCTTGTCGAGCCGTGTGCCCGCGTCGTCCTCAGCGACGCTGAAGCGCAGTGTCCTCATCGCGCGCGCCGTGCATGTGACCGGATCGGTCGGAGAGGACGAGCGCGCTGAAGAGCACCGCGACGCCGACGACGATGAACGTGTCGGCGAGGTTGAACGCGGGCCAGGCGTCGAGGTCGAGAAAGTCGGTCACGCGGCCGAGGCGCACGCGGTCGATCAGGTTCGCGATGCTGCCACCGAGGACGAGGCCGAGCCCGACGGGCAATACGGGGTGGCGCCTGCCCGACCGCGCGAAGAACCAGACCATCAGGCACACCGCGAACGCGGTGATCGCGATGACGGAGCTCGTCCGGCTCGCGAAGAGCCCGAATGCGATGCCCGAGTTCTCGACGTGGTGGATCGAGAACGGGCCGAGGAGGTCCACGCGGTCACCGACGTCGACCGTGCGGCCGACGACCTGCTTCGTCAGCTGGTCGGCAACGATCGCAGCCGCCCCGACTGCAAGCAGCGCAAGCCACTGGCCAGGACCGGCAGCGAGCGACCGCTCCGCGGACGAGATGGGCCGCAGCGCGTTGGCCGTCGACCCGACGCGAACGTCGACCTGTGTTCTCTGGCCGGCTCGCTCAACCGCGCTCCTGCGCACGCTTGTCGTCGATGCAGAGCGTGGCGTAGGGAACCGCCTCGAGCCGCTCGGCGTCGATCGGCTTGCCGCAGGCGACGCAGGTGCCGTACGTTCCGTCCTCGATTCGGCCAAGCGCAGCCTCGACCTCGGCGATGAGGTGATCGGCGTTCTCCCCGAGCCCCTCGTCGAGCTCCCGCATGTAGGTCTCCGTCGCGTTGTCGGCCAGCTCGTCCGCGCCGGTCGAGAGATCACCCGTCTCGTCGGTCAGAGAGCCGACGTGGTTCACGCTCTCGCGCGCCGCCTTCAACTGCTCGAGCTCGCTCTTCAGCTCCTGACGGAAGTAGTCGAGATCCAGGGACGCGCTCGGGCCGCTCACGGCCCGAAGGATATCGGCGGAGCAGGGCTATCCCGCGACCCTGCGGATGCCCGTGTCCGCGACCTCCTCGACGGGCGCCGGCTTCGCGGATGGAGCCTCTGCGTGGTGGTCGGGACGCTCGGCTCGACGATGCTCCTCGTCGAGCGACTCGAGCGCGGTTCGGAGGAGTGCGCGAATCTTGCGCACGTCCTCTTCAAGCCGCTGCCTCTCCGCTGCGGCCTCGCGCGTCACCCGCCGGCCCTCGGCGTGGGCCTCCTGCACGATCAGGTCGGACTCGCGCCGCGCCTGCTCCTTCATGTCCTGACCGGCCCGCTCGGCGGAGACGAGGGTCGAGCGGAGAAGCGCCTCCAGCTCACGGTGCTTCGACGCCTCGGTTTCGAGCTCGTCGAGCTGGTCGGCGAGGTCGGCGCGCTCGCGCCACACCTCCTCGAAGCTGTCCGCGATCTCGTTGAGCAATCCCTCGACGGCTTTCCGGCGGTACCCGCGCAGGAACGTACGACGAAGCTGGAGATGTCTGATCTCTACTGGCGTGAGCGGCATATGGGACCTCCTTAGAGGATCGCCTCGATCAGGTTGGAGACGAGCTCGGCCGCAACGAGCAGGACGATGACGCCGACGATCGGGGACAGGTCGAACGGCCCGAGCCTCGGGAGCCACCGAAACAAGCGGAGATAGGGGACGACGACTTCGTCCAGGAACCTTTGCACAGTTGCGACCGTGCTGGAATACGGGAGCCGAACCCAGGACAGGATGACCCAGGCGAAGATGAGCAGGATGTAGATCCACGCGAAGACGCGCACGAAGCTCTGCAGCTGCGTGGCAGTGTCGAGAAGGAGGCCAACAGAGGCGCGAGCGCCCATCGGAAGTGGTTTCGCCGCGGGGCCGCGGTATTCCTACGCCGACAGAGGGTCTTGGCTTGAGGCCAGGCCACTCTCGGTTTGGGATCTGGCTTCAGCCAGACGCCGCTCTACGCCTGGTTGTAGAAGCCGCCCCGCTCGAGCGCGCGGGCGCGCTCCTCGGCGGAGAGCTCCACATCCCGCGGCGTGAGCAGGAAGACCTTGTCGGCGACGCGTTGCATGCTGCCGTCGAGCGCATACGTGAGGCCGCTCGCGAAGTCGATCAGCCGCTTGGAGAGGTCCGTGTCGGCGCCCTGGAGGTTGAGGATCACCGGAACCGACGCCTTGAAGCGGTCGGCAATCTGCTGCGCGTCGTTGAAGCTGCGCGGGACGACCAGGTGCACCTTGGCCGGCGGTCCTGGATCCACGCTACGGAGGCGCGGCTGCCGCCGGGACGATCGCGGTGGCGGATCCTCGTCGGAGGCCCAGTCGTCACTCTCTGCAGCCTTCGGGAGCCGTCTCACGTTCTGGCGGTCGCGTCGGCTGTAGCTCTCCTCGAGCTGCTCGTTCGTGGTGTAACCGGAATCGTCCCACTCCTCTTCTTCAGCGATGCCGAAGTAGACGAGAGTCCGGCTCCAGAGGTCGGAGAAGCCCATGCGGGGCCAGTCTAACCCCGCTGGAACAGCGCCTCGCCGATGCGAACCAGCGTCGCTCCCTCCTCCACGGCGACCCGGTAGTCCTGGGACGTTCCCATGCTGAGCTCGGCGAGGCCATTCTCGGCGGCGAGCTCGCGCAGACGACGGAAATAGGGCCGGGATCCCTCCGGATCGGCGGTCAGAGGCGGCATGGTCATCAGCCCGCAGATGAACGGAAAGCGCTCGATGTAGGGGGCGATATCGCCCGGAGGCACACCCGACTTGGTTTCCTCCTCAGAGAGGTTGACCTCGAGGAGCGCGGGCACCGAAAGCCGTCCGCCCGCCGACTCGGACGACAGCGAGTGCACGAGCTCGCAGAGCTGGTTCACCAGCTTCACCTTGTTGGACTGGAGGTGGCCGATGAAGTGCCAGCGGAACGTGTCGCCGAACAACCCGTGCTTCTCCTCGAGGTCCTGCGCGCGATTCTCTCCCACGACCTCCACGCCCGCCTCGGCGAGGACGCCCATGTCCTGTGCCGACACGTACTTGGTGGCGACGACGAGTGTGACGCCCTCGCCGATCTCCTCGCGAATCCGCCCGTAGCGCGCGGCGATCTGATCGCTCGTCGCGACAGTCATGCTTCGGCCGGGGCGGCAATCAGCTCTTTGGCCGCTCGAAGCTCCGACTCGCGCCCGTCCAGCTCTCCGTTCAGCTTCCGGCGGCGGAGCTCCGCGAGCACCTCGCCGACGCGGGGCGATTCGGAGAGACCGAGCTCCGCCAGCTCCGCGCCGCCGATCTCGATCCGGACGTCGCGCAGCCGCTGGAAGTAGTCGCGGAGCCCTTGCAGGTTCTCGCGGGCGAGCGCCAGGAGAGGCGCGTCCGGGGTGAACGCGTCGGCGAGGGCGACCACGTCGGCCGGGTCGAGCGACTCGCTCTTCAGCCGCTCGACGATCCGAGGTGCGACCGTGATGGCTCCTGCGATGCGATCGACGTCGCGCCTGCGCACCTTCAGTCGTTCGAGCCAGTCGTATGCCTCCTCCGAGGTCAGGTCGCGCCCGAGGACCGCGAGGCCGATCCGCCACGACGGGACCTCGGCGCCCAGCTCGTTGCGCAGCTCGAGCGCGCGCGCGAAGAGCGTGGCGGCCTCGGAGTCGGCCCGCAGATGCGGATGAATCGCGCGATCGGCCCCGATCTCCCCGAGGCGGAGGATCGCGCCGACGGCGCCCGGATCCTCGAGGAGCGCGTGCAGCTCGTCCCGGAGACGGGCCGAGGAGAGGTCGCCGACGAGCCCCATCTCGATGCAGCTACGAGCGAGCCTCGCAGAGTGTTCCTCCAGCCGCAGCCCGTACCTCGCCTCGTACCTGACCGCGCGGAAGATCCTCGTCGGGTCGTCGATGAACGAGAGGTTGTGGAGGATCCGCAGCAGACGTGCCTGCAAGTCGGCTCGCCCTCCGAAGGGATCGAACAGCCGCCCGAATCCGGCCGGCTCGAGGGAAACGGCCATCGCGTTGATCGTGAAGTCGCGGCGGAAGAGATCCTCGCGCAGCCCGGCCCGCTCCACGGTCGGGAGCGCCCCTGGCGCGTCGTAGAACTCGGTTCGAGTCGTAACCACGTCGACGCGCTCGTCGTCCCCGTAGAGGACGATCGCCGTACCGAACTTCGAATGGGGCGTAATGCGGCCGCCCAGCGCTCCGGCAAGCGCTCGCGCGAACTCGATCGCATCGCCCTCGACTGCGATGTCGACGTCGAAGCCCTCCTCCCCGAGGAGGATGTCGCGGACGGTGCCTCCGACGAGGTAGACGGCCTCGGCCCGGTCACCGAGTGACGCCACTGCGTCGAAAAGCACGCGCAGGCGCTCGATGTTCGTGAGCTCGTCGGCCAGACTCTCGCCCGTCTCCTCGCGATCGTGCTCGAACCCCTCCAAGGCTCGCAGCAGATCGATCCGCGCAACGACGCCGACGAGCTCGTCGTCTCGGACGATCGCAACGCGGCCATCCTCTGCATCGGTGACGAGCTCGCGGAGCTCGGCGAGTGTCGCTTCTTCCGTCGCTGTCGCGACTTTGCCGCTCATGACGCCCCTCACCGGTGCGTGCGCCAAGCCGTGGGCAATCGCCTTGTCGAGATCCTCGCGGCTCACCGACCCGGCGACGCGGCCGTCCTCGGTGACGAACACGCCGCTTTGGCCATGCCGCTGGCACAGCGCCATTGCGTCGCTGACTGACCGCTCCGGCCCGAGGGATCGAGGAGGCGTGGACATGACGTCGCGAGCGCGGCGAGGCTCCTGCTTTGCCAGTTCGAGGGCAGAGGTCACGCGCGCGCGAGCTTCGTCGAGATCCGCTCGGAGGATCGCGGAAGAGGCTTGCGGGTGCCCTCCACCACCGAGTGCCGATGCGACGACCGAGGCGTCGACGAGATCGCTACGACTGCGCACGACTGCGAACACCCGCTCGTCCATCTCGACGAGGAGGATGAGCGCCTTCGTGTCCGTCAGGTCGACGATCTTGTGGGCGAGGTTCGAGATTCCCTCCACGTACTCCGGCCACCGAACGGCCGCGAGCAGGAGCTCGTCCCCTCCCGCGCCGATCGGCTCGAGCGCTTCGAGCAAGTGATTGAGGAGGTCACGCTCGCCGGACGACAATGGCGTGTGCAGGTAGGTCGCGATGAGATCCTGGCGCGCCCCGTGGCGCAGACACCAGGCGAGCGCCTCTGCATCGCGCTGCGTGCTCGTCGCGTATGTGAGGGAGCCCGTGTCCTCGTGGATTCCGAGCGCGAACGTCGTCGCCTCGAGCGGCGCCGGCTGGAGCTCGCGCTCGGCCAGGATCCCGACGAGGGTGGTCGTGAGGGCTCCGTCGTGCGAGAGCACTGCGGCTTCGGAGTCGATCCACTCAGGCAGCTCGGCGTCGCCGTGGTGGTCGAAGAGGACCTTTTCGACCGATCGGTCGAGCGCGACAGGCTCGAGCTCGCCGAGACGCGACGCGTTCGTCGTCTCGACGACGATCAAGCGGCGGATTGCGTCGAGCTCGAGGCGAGAGCTCTCGACGACGTTCCCGAGCTCGTCTGCGTGCAGTCGATAGAACTCGCGGACGTTCCGGTTCAGCGAACCGACCGCGACGACGGCGCCCGGGTAGAGCCGCCGCGCAGCGAGCATCGCCGCAAATGCGTCGAAGTCGGTGTTCCCGTGGGTGGCGATGACCTCCTCGGCCCGCATTGCCTCATTTTGCCGTCGCCAGCGATCGGCGTCAGGCGATCGTGGCGTTTGAAACCAGGGTCAGACCCTGGACACGTCCGCAACAGACGGCTCGAGGCGTCACAACTTCGTGCCAATTCGCTTGCCGGTCTACGTGTGTGCGACGGCTTCGATCTCGACGCGGGCACCGCTCGGGAGCTGCGCGATGCCGATCGTCGAGCGCGCGGGAGGCTTGTCGCCGACATGCTTCGCATAGACCTCGTTCATGCCCGCGAAGTCGGCGAGGTCGAGCAGGAAAACCGTCGTTTTCACGAGCTTGTCGAGCCCACTGCCGGCCGCGTCGAGGATCGCGGACATGTTCCGCATGATCTGCTCGGTCTGCTCCTCGACACTCGCGCCCGCAAGCTCGCCCGACTCGAGGACGATGCCGAGCTGACCCGCCACGAACACGAGATCGCCGACACGGATCGCCTGGTTGTAGGGGGCACCCTGGAACGGGCCGGGAGCGCGGTCGGTGCTGATCACGTCCTTGGTCGCCATGTCTACTCCTCCGTCCGTGCGTCGGCGAGGGCTACACCGAGCGCCTTGAAGATCGCCTCCAGGACATGCTGCGAGTCCTCGCCCTCGAAGAGCCGTACGTGGATCGTCAGCCCCGCCTCCTCCGCGAGCCCACGGAGAAACGCCGCCGCGAGATCCGTGCGGAGCCCGCCCGCCCTCGTCGAGGTGAGATCGGCGTTCGAGGCGACGAGTGCTTTCCCCGAGACTTCGACGACGACCATCGCGAGCGCCTCGTCGGCCGCCACGATCCCGACTCCTCGCCGGCCGAGGAGCGGCCTGAGTGCAGCACCGAGGGTCGCGCCCGCCCTGTCCACCTCGGTCTCCGGCTCGTCCGGAGCCACCTCGAGCTTGACGCCAAACCCACCCGCCTGCGAAAGGACGCCCAACAGATGATCGAGCACGGCGACGCCCGTCGCGATCGAGCTCTCCCCCGGGCGGTCGAGAACGATCTCGGCCGCTGCCTCCCCGGTCAAAGGTCCGCCCGCTCGATCGCGGCGCCGAGACCGCGAAGCCGCTCGTCCATCCTCTCGTACCCACGATCGATCTGGCCGATGTTCCCGATCGTCGACGTGCCCTCGGCGCAGAGAGCGGCGATGACCATCGCCATTCCTGCGCGGATGTCCGGGCTCTCGAGCCGTTCGCCGTAGAGCGTCGCAGGCCCGGTCACGACGACGCGATGAGGGTCGCAGAGGATGATGCGCGCGCCCATCGATACGAGCTTGTCGACGAAGAAGAGGCGGCTCTCGAACATCTTCTCGAAGATGAGGATCGTGCCGCGCGCCTGCGTGGCGACGGTGACTGCGATCGACGTGAGATCGGCCGGGAACGCAGGCCAGATCCCGCTCTCGATCTTGGGGATCTGCCCGCCGAAGTCGTCCTCGATGTGCAGCCTCTGACCAGCAGGAACCCGGACGCTCGAGTCGGAGACGTCGAGCTCGATGCCGAGCTTGCGGAAAGCGGGCACGATCGAGATCAGGTCGTCCGGCTGGACGTCCTCGACCACGACCTCGCCTCCGGTCGCCGCCGCCAGACCGACGAAGCTCGCGACCTCTATGTGGTCGGGCCCGATTCGGAACTCGCCCCCGCCGAGCTCGTCCACACCGTCGATGTGCAGCACGTTCGAGCCGATGCCCTCGATCCGCGCACCGAGTGACACGAGGAACCTGCAGAGATCCTGGATGTGAGGCTCGCAGGCGGCATGGCCGAGGACCGTCTTCCCGTCCGCGAGAACCGCTGCCATGATCGCGTTCTCGGTCCCCATGACGGACGCTTCGTCGAGGTACACGCGAGCACCTGTAAGCCCGTTCGCCGAGAGGTCGTAGACGCCGTCCAGCTCGACCTCGGCCCCCAGCGCCGCGAACGCGTGCACATGCGTGTCGAGCCGGCGACGTCCGATCACGTCTCCGCCCGGAGGAGGCACCGTGACGCGCCCGAAGCGGGCGAGCAGCGGTCCCGCGAGCAGAAAGGACGCGCGAATCTCCCGCGCGAGGTCGGGGTCGAGATCGGTCTTCGAGACGCCGCCCGGATCGACCCGTACCTCGTTGGCGCCCGTCCACTCGGCATCTGCCCCGAGATCCCGCAGGAGGTCGACCATGGTCTCGACGTCGCGGATCCGGGGGACGTTCGACAGCCGCACCTCGTCGGATGCCAGAACGGTCGCGGCCAGGATGGGCAGCGCGCCGTTCTTGTTCCCGGCCGCACGGACGGTTCCGCTGAGCGTGCGACCTCCTTCGATCACGAAGGACTGCATCGCGCGGGAATCGTACTCGGCGGTCCCCGCGGCGCTTCGTGGCTCAGGAAGGGAGATGTTCGATCTCAAGTCGCTGGATGGGGTTGCCCGGCTCGAAGCCGAGGATCTGGGCGTAGAAGGACAGCTCTGCCTCGAGCGAGGCCACGATCGTCTCCGCTTTGCGGAATCCGTGGCCCTCGCCCTCGAACAGCAAGTAGGCATGCGGGATTCCGCGTTCACGCAATGCACCGACGATCAGCTCGGCCTGCGAGGGCGGCACCACCATGTCATCGGCTCCCTGGAGCACGAGCATGGGCGTGGAGATCTGGTCGACGAAGTGGATCGCGCTCCGAGCGCGGTAGATGTCCGCCGCCTCCGGGTACGGCCCGACGAGCGTCACCTCGTACTCGAGCTCGAACTTGTGCGTCTCGCCACCGCCGAACTGCTCGAGGTCGGCGATCCCGTAGTAGGACGCTCCGGCGGCGAACTCGTCCGTGAACGTGAGCGCGCAGATCGTGGTGTAGCCGCCGGCACTCCCACCTCGGATCAACACGCGATCGCCGTCGGCTTCTCCTTGGGAGACGAGGTACCGCGCTGCGTTCACGCAGTCGTGCAGGTCGACGACGCCCCACTGACCGTTCAGCCGCTCGCGATACGCACGTCCGTACCCCGTCGACCCGCCGTAGTTCACGTCGACGACGGCGAAGCCGCGGCTCGTCCAGAACTGCAGCTCGAGGCTGAAGATCGGCGTCGCGTTGCTCGTCGGCCCGCCGTGGCTCATCACGATCAACGGCGGCCGCTCGTCTTCCGACGCCTCGTGCGCGGCGCTCGACGGCGGGTAGAAGAGGGCATGAGCGGTCAGGCCGTCCTCGGTCGGGAACTCGATTGCTCGAGGCACCGAGAAGTGCGAAGCGTCCACGGGGGCTCGCGAGCTCTGCCGCAGCGTCTCCGTGGCACCCGTCGAGACGTCGAGCCGCACGAGCTCGTTCGGAATCGTGGCCGATCCGGCGAGGAAGAGGACGCGCGATCCTTCTGCGGCGACCGAGGGTGAGCTCCACAGGGCGTCGTACGGGAGCTCGAGGGCCTCGATCGTTCGCGACTCCGGATCGAGGACGCCGAAGGACGTGCGCCCTGCGTGGTCATACGTGACGAAGATCCCTCCGTCCTCGAGGAACGCGAACGAGCGCGTTCCGAATACCCACGCGGGATACCCGAACTCCGCCTCCGCCTCGTACAGCACGCTCCGCTCGCCGTCTCGGACGCGCTCGAGATTCCACCAGCCGCTGCGATCGCTCGCGAACACGAGATCGCCCGCCGGGCTCCACTCAGGCTGCCAGATCGACTCCTCGCCGTCACGCCCGGCGACGTGCGTGATGTCCGCGAGCCCTCCGTCCGGAGCAAGCCCCGCGACGAAGAGCTCACAGCCGTCCCAGGGCATCCACGGCAGGTTCCATGCGAGGAAGCAGATGCGCGTGCCGTCGGGGGAGATGCGCGGGTTCGAGTAGAAGTCGCGGCCGCCCGCGACCGAGGTCGGCTCGCCGGACCCGTCGGTCGGTATCGCGACCAACTCGTTGACCACGTCGCGCGAGCGCTCGCCGGCGTCGTGCCGCTCGCGAACGCCGATCCACAGGCGACCGTCTGGCGTGATGCGCCCGTCCGCGTAGCGATGGAGGGTTCCCTCGACTGCCGGCGTGATCGGAATCGGCTCGCTGCCCGGATCCACGCGATAGAGGCGCTGATCCTCGAAGTTCGAGCAGTAGACGGTTCCCTCGTGGACGCAGTAGGCGCCCCCTCCGTACTCGTGAACCATCGTGCGAACGTTGAAACCGGCGGGCACGGCGTCGACCGGGTCGCCGCCAGGGTCCGTCTTCATCAGAACGACGCGGCCGTTCTCGGCCGGGCGTCCTTCCAGCCACCACGCCGTACCGTGCTCGAGCCACGCGCCTGTCAGCCGCGTGCCGGCACGCGCGACGATCTCCGCCGTGATGGGCGAAGACCAGGTTCCGTACGGAGCAACCGTCTGCTGCAGGTTCGAGAGGGCCAACGGGCGGCGGCTATGGTACTCCGCGGTGCGGCCGACCCGAGAACAGGCCTGGGAAACGCTCACGCGCTACACGAAGTCCGAGGCGCTCCTTCGTCACGCGCTCGCCGTCGAGGCCTCTGTTCGGTACTACGCGCGGCTGTACGACGAGGATGAGGAGTTCTGGGGCTGCGTCGCGCTGCTCCACGACTTCGACTACGAGATCCACCCCACGCTCGACAAGCATCCGCAGGACGGAGCGCCGATCCTGCGCGAGGAGGGCTATCCGGAGGAGCTCATCGAGGCCGGGCTCTCTCACGCGGAGCACCTGGCCATGCCGCGGGACACGCTCCTGAAGAAGACCCTGTTCGCCTGCGACGAGCTGTCGGGCTTCGTCCACGCCTGCGGCCTCGTACGGCCGACGGGTCTCGAGGGCCTCGAGCCGAAGTCGGTGAAGAAGAAGCTGAAGCAGCCCTCGTTCGCGGCGGGCGTCCACCGAGACGAGGTCTACGCGGGGGCCGAGCTCCTCGGTCTCGAGCTCGACGAGCACATCGCGAACGTCGTCGCCGCGATGCAGCCGATCGCAAAAGAGCTCGGTCTCCGAACGAGCGACTAGCGGGCTCTCAGCTGCGCCGCTCGATGAACTCGAGCACGCGCCTCCAGGCGTCCTCCGACTCCGACGCGAACTCTTCGTGCTTGCGATCGAAGAAGCTGTGCGGCGCGCCGGGGTACACGACGACCTCGTGCTCGACCTTCGCTTCGTCGAGGGCGTCGTCGAACGCCTCCACGTCCTCCACCGGGATTCCTGGATCGTCACCACCCATCAACCCGAGAATGGGAGCCTTCATCTCCGAAGCTCGCTGCGTCGGCCCGGGCGAGCCGTCGTCGCGCGTGTGTCCCGGCCCCGGGCGCCCGTAGAAGCCGATCGAACCGGCCAGCCCATGGCCGCTTGCCGACGCGAGCCAGGAGTGGCGGCCGCCGAAGCAGAAGCCGACGGTAAAGACGGCGCCGGGAGCATCGTCGGCATTCCTGAGAAGCTCCACCGCCGCGGCGACATCCTGCTGAATTCCTTCAGGCGTGGTCTGCTGCACATGAGGCATGTACTCGAAGTCGTCACCGCGCTTCTCCGGGCCGGCGGTCCGGCCGAAGTAGTCGATCGCGACTGCCGTGTGACCGCGCTCGGCAAAGCGGAGCGCGAGCTCCTCGTAGAACCGGTACAGGCCGCGGACGTCCGGGAGGATGACGACTCCGGCGGCGCCGGTCTCGTCGGGAGTCGCGAGGAACGCTGCGAACCGGTTGCCGTCCTCGGCGTCGAGCACCAGGTCGCGGTGCGTGATCGCTGCGCCCGAGATGGGCGGGATCGGCGGCGTCGAGTCCGAGTCGAAGCACATGCCCTGCCAAGTTACAACCTGTAACTCGGCTACCCCAGGCCGCCGAGCAAGCGGTCGAGGTCGTCGTCGCTCGTCCACCAGCCGACCGAGGCCCGCACGAGCCCCGTCTTCGGGATGTCGCGCACGAGCACACCGGCTCGAGCGAGGCTCGCGACCACCTCGGATGGCGCCTCCGTCGCGGGGCGCCAGGAGACGATGGTCCCGTGCTCTGCGGGGACGACGACGTCTTCGCCCGCCTCGGCGAGCAGCTCACGGCAGCGCTTCGCCATCGCAGTTGCTCGCTCGAAACGCCACTCGGGCCTCAGGCGCACGGCAGCGAGCAGCCCAGACATGAGTGCAGAGGGAATCCAGTTGGGATCGAACCGCCGCGCGCCGGGCCAGGGCTCGAACGCACCGTTTTCGTCGTGGCGTTGCTGCGAGAAGTAGCTTGGTCGCGCGACCCGCAGCCGGTCCGGCTCGGTGACGACGAGCGCACCGGTCGACTCCGGCCCGCAAAGCCACTTCTGCCCGGAGATCGTCAGGAAGTCGACCCCGTTCGCGTCCACGGGAATCGTGCCCACCGACTGCGCGCCATCCACGAGAACCGGGACGCCGGCGCGCTCCCGAAGCTCGTGCACCGGCAGGACCTGCCCGGTCGTCCAGAGGACATTGGAGAGAGCCAGGAGACGAGTCTTCGGCGTGACGGCGGCGAGGATCGCCTCGGGATCCGGCGCGACGACGACCACCCGAGCACCAGAAGTGTGCAGCGGGCCGAGCAGCCCGAAGTGCTCGTCGGTCGTCGTGATCACCTCGTCGTCGGAGCCGAGCTCGAGCCCGGCGAGGACGAGGTTGCAGCCGTCGGTCGTCGATCCGGTGAGCGCGACCTGCTCCGCGTCGACGCCCACGAGGCCGGCGAGCTCGGCACGCAGCTCGGCGCGAAGGCCCAGAACGTGCTCGATGTATTCGAGCCCGACCCTCCCGTCGGCGAGATTGCGCTCCTCCTCGGCTCGCATCGCCTCCACCGTTCCGCGGGCGAGCGGGCCGGCACTTCCCGCCTGGAGGTACGCCACGCGTTCGAGCACAGGGAACTGCGCGCGGGCCTCCTCGAACGTCACGCGCGGGAATCTACTGTTCCCTCGATGCGCGTCCTGCTCGCGGATCCTCCGGCCTACACGCCGCCCTACGACCGCTCGCTCGCCGCCGCGCTCGCGGAGGCCGGCGCGGATGTGGAGCTCGTGACGTCGCGCTTCCGGTTCGGCCAGGTGACGCCCGCGGAGGGGTACGTCGTTCGAGAGTGGTTCTATCCGCTCTCGTCGCGGATGGGATCCTCCCGAGCACGACTCGCTCTGAAGGCGCTCGAGCATCCGGTCGGAATGGCTCAGCTGGCCGCGCACAAGCCGGATGTCTTGCACGTGCAGTGGTTCGGAGCTCCCGAGGCGGACCGCTGGCTCTTCCGCCCGCGCTCGCCCGTCGTGTTCACCGCGCACGACATCATTCCGCGCCGAACGGCGGCGAGGACAGGGCTCTGGCGCTCGCTCTTCGACCGCTGCGACCGTGTCGTCGTCCACTCGCAGCGGGGTCGCGAGTCGCTGGCAGGGTTCGGCGTCGACGAGGAGCGGCTGCGCGTCATCCCTCATCCCGCGTTTCGGTCGGAGGTCGACCGCCGCGACGACGGGTGCACCGCACTCGCTCTCGGGCTCATC
Organism: uncultured Actinomycetes bacterium; assembly: GCA_963789655.1. Classification (GTDB taxonomy): domain Bacteria; phylum Actinomycetota; class Thermoleophilia; order Gaiellales; family Gaiellaceae; genus GMQP-bins7. The sequence continues at coordinate 386,070 of CAWBLH010000004.1, read as the reverse complement.
CGGCCATACAAGGGGACGGAGGACTCCGTCGAGGCCGTCCTCCGCGTGGAGGGGGCGAAGCTCCTGGTTGCAGGGGATCCGCGAGTCCCTCTGGAGGGTCTTCAGGCAACCGCGGGAGACCGCGCGGAGTGGAGGCTCGGGTTCCTGCCGGATCGCGAGATCAAGCGCGCGCTCTCGGAGGCCACGGTCGCGCTCTTCCCCTACCGGTCGGAGATCGACGTCTCCGGCGCACTCCTCCAGGCGCTCGGAGCGGGAGTCCCGGCGATCGTCTACGACATCGGCGGGATCGGCGAAGTCGTGGCGAGGTTCGGCGCAGGTGCCGTCGTCGAGCCCGGTGACGTCGGCGGGATGGCGCTCGCGCTCGAGCAGCTTCTCGGTGATCCCGATGCGCTGGCGGCCGCGCGGAAGGGCGCGGAGGACGCCCGCGCCGAGCTCACCTGGGCCGCGGCCGCAGATGCGCACCTCGATCTCTACCGGGAGCTCGTGTGAGGCTCGGGCGGAATCCCTTCCGGGAGGTGGTGGACCGTCAGCTCGAGCTCTTCTCGACCGACGAGTCGGAGCTCCTCGCCGAAGCCCGCGCGGCCGATGTCGCCGTGACGAATGCCTCGGCGGACGAATCCGAGGAGCGGTACGGCGACTTCCAGCTCGTGGTCGACGCGATCGGTGAGCGGCTGTACGACACGCGGGAGGCGTTCGCCGCGACGCTCGACGACAGCGCCGCGAACGAGTACCGCTCGACCTTCGACGCGGCCGCTCGGAAGCAGTTCCGCGTGCTCGCGTCGTTTCTCGAGGACGGGAGCTGATGGCGGCGCGCATCGAGGACTACGGGATCATCGGAGACCTCCAGAGCGTCGCGCTCGTGAGCCGGCAGGGTTGCATCGACTGGCTTTGCCTGCCGCGCTTCGACTCTGGCGCGATCTTCGCGTCCCTTCTCGGGACGGCCGAGAACGGCCACTGGACGCTTCAGCCCGAAGGCGACTTCACGTCGCCTTCGCGTCGGTACCGCGGCGACTCGCTCGTCCTCGAGACGGATTTCGAGACCGCCACCGGAACCGCTCGCCTGATCGACTTCATGCCGCCCCGCGGAGAGGCGCCGGACGTCGTTCGAATCGTCGAGGGCATTCGAGGGAAGGTCGAGATGCGAATGGAGCTCGCGATTCGCTTCGACTACGGCTCGATCGTGCCGTGGGTGCGAAGCGTCGACGGCTCGCTCGTCGGCATCGCCGGCCCCGACGCAGTGGCTTTGCGGACGCCCGTCGACCTCGAGGGCCGTGACCTGCGGACGTTCGCCGAGTTCACGGTGGAGAAGGGCGATCGCGTCCCGTTCGTCCTGACCTGGTTTCCGTCGAACCGCTCGACTCCGGTCGCGACCGACCCGGAGCACGCTCTCACGGAGACGCTCGACTACTGGGGCGACTGGATGCGCCAGTGCACGCTGGAGGGGCGCTGGTCGGACGCAGTCCGGCGTTCGCTCATCACGCTGAAGGCGTTGACGTACGCCCCGACGGGCGGCATCGTCGCTGCGCCCACGACGTCGCTACCGGAAGCAATCGGGGGCGTTCGCAACTGGGACTACCGCTTCTGCTGGCTCCGCGACGCGACGCTGACGCTGCTGGCCTTCCTCCGAGCCGGCTATCTGGACGAGGCGCGCCAGTGGCGGCAGTGGCTGCTACGCGCCATCGCCGGCTCGCCGCAGAACCTGCAAGTGCTCTACGGCGTCGCCGGTGAGCGGAGGCTGGTCGAGCTCGAGCTGCCCTGGCTCGACGGCTACGAAGGATCGAAGCCGGTTCGCATCGGGAACGACGCCTCGAACCAGCTCCAACTGGACGTGTACGGCGAGGTCATCGACGCGCTCCACACATCACGCCGCAAAGGCCTCGAGGCGTCGGACGACGCGTGGGCGATCGCCGGCAAGCTCTTCGAGTGGCTCGAGACCGGGTGGCGCGAGCCAGACGAGGGCATCTGGGAAGTACGTGGCCCGAGGCGTCACTTCACGCACTCCAAGGTCATGTGCTGGGTCGCCTTCGATCGGGCGGTGAAGGCGGTCCGGAAGCTCGGACGGGAAGGGCCGCTCGACCGCTGGGTGGCGACGAGGGACGCCATCAAGAAGGACGTGCTCGAGAACGGCTTCAACGAGGAGATCGGCGCGTTCGTCCAGTACTACGGCTCTGACCGGCTGGACGCGAGCCTCTTGCTCATCCCGCTCGTGGGATTCCTTCCGGCGACGGACGAGCGGGTGCTGGGCACTGTCGAGGCGATCCGCCGCGGCCTCATGCGCGACGGCTTTGTCGAGCGCTACCGAGCGGACCACGCCAACGTGGACGTCGACGGGCTCCCGCCGGGTGAAGGCGTCTTTCTCCCGTGCTCGTTCTGGCTCGTCGCGGTGCTCGCGCAGCAGGGGCGTCTCGACGAGGCAGTCGAGCTCTACGAGCGGCTGCTCTCGCTCCGCACCGACCTCGGCCTGCTCGCGGAGGAGTACGACCCCGAGAGCGGCCGCCTCATCGGCAACTTCCCGCAGGCCTTTACGCACCTGACGCTCGTCGAGACCGCGTTCACGCTGAAGCGAAAGCTCGGGGAGGAACAGGGCGAGGCAAGCCTCGCCCCTAGCGTCGAGTGAGACGCGACCCTCGCCTCACTTGACCGAGCCCGCGAGGAGCCCCTCGACGAAGTAGCGCTGGAAGGCGAAGAAGACGATAAGCGGGATCGCCAGCGAGACGAACGCCGCCGGCGCGATCAGCTCGATGTTGGCGCTGAACTGCCGCATCTGAGAGAAGATCGCGACGGTGATCGGCTGCGTGTCCCGGGCGAAGGTCAGCGCGACGAGGAGATCGTTCCAGACCCAGAGGAACTGGAAGATCGCGAGCGAGGCGATCGCCGGCAACCCGAGCGGCAAGATGAGGCGCACGAATATCCGTATCTCGGACGCACCGTCGATACGCGCGGCTTCGAGGAGGTCTCTGGGTATCCCGATGAAGAAGTTCCGGAGCAGGAAGATCGCGAACGGCAGCCCGAATGCGGTGTGGAAGAGGATCAGCCCGGCGATCGTGTCGAAGAGGCCGAGGTCGTTGTAGAGGGAGAAGATCGGGATCAGCGCCATCTGCAGCGGGACGACGAGCAGCGCGACCACCACGAGGAACAGCCAGTCGCGGCCGGGGAACTCGAGCCAGGCAAACGCGTATGCGGCGAGCGCCGCGATGAAGATGGGCACGATGGTCGCGCCCAGCGAGATCCACACCGTCGTGAGGATCGCCGAGGTAATCGCGTCGTTGTCGAAGATGTCGCTGTAGTTCTCGAAGGTCGCCGCGCTCGGTCTCGACAGGACCTCCCACCACCCCGCGCTTCCGATCTCCGCAGGCTCCAGGAGCGACGTGAAGAAGAGCCCTAGCGTCGGCACGAGCCAGAGCAGCCCGAGGAACACGAGCACGAGGTACACGGGCGTCTTGCTCAGGAACCGAACGATCCGAGCCGACGTCGGCTCCCCGGCGACCGGTGGCTGGACTTCGATCTCAGCGGTGGTCATCGCTAGACCTCCCGACGGAAGCGGCGGATGTTCACCGCGAGGATGGGAATGACGAGCAGGAACAGGAACACGGCGATCGCGGCTCCGAGCCCGTGGTCGTTCACGCCGCCGAACGAGGTGCGCCACATCGCGAGCGCGATCACGTTCGCGTCGTCCTGGACGGAGCCAGGAGCCACGGAGATGACGATGTCGAACACCTTCAGGACGTAGATCAGCATCGTGATGAACACGACCGTCAGCACCGGGGCGAGCAATGGGATGGTGACGCGCCTGAAGACCTGGAGCTCGGTCGCGCCATCCGTGCGCGCCGCTTCGAGCAGGTCACGGGGGATCGCGGCGAGCCCGGCGGCGATCACGACCATCGCGAAGCCGGCCCAGACCCAGATGTAGGCCATCATCACCGACGGCAGAATCAGGCTCTGCCCGAGCCAGGAGACGCCGCCGTAGGGCTGCGAAAAGGTGTCGGGACCGATCGCTGCGCGGTATGAGCCTTCGTCGACCTCCTCGAAGACGAATGTTCCATCGGCCTCCGTCTGCGTGGTGAGGACGCTTCCACCGGTTTCGCCGCGTAGCTCGACGGACACCCCCGGCAAGCCGAGCTCTTCGTCCTCGAGCTCGCCCGCGGTGCCGCCGCCGGGTTTGAAGTCTCTCCACACCACCCCGGTTATGCCACCGGCGAGGGCTTCGGGAACGACCGCCTGCTCGGCGTCCGCGGGAACGTCCGACGACCGGATCCCCGTCAGCCCGAACTGAGCAACCGCTCCGGGTTCGAGTGGCTGCACGAGGACGAGGCCGCCTTGCTCCCCTCCTTCGATCGCGTCCGTCGACGGCTGCGCCGCAGCCAGGACTCCCGATGGGGAGACTGCGTCCTTCACGACCGCGATCGCCGCGTTGACGGTCCCCTGGTCGGGGTCCTTCTCGTACATCAGGCGCCAGATGACGCCGGCCGCGAAGAGCGAGATCGCCATCGGCATGAACACCGCGACCTTGAAGCCGGTCGCAAAGCGCACTCGCTCGAGCAGCACGGCGAACACCAGCCCGATCGCCGTGACGAGCGCAGGAACGATCAGGAGCCAGAGGAAGTTGTTCCTGATCGCCGTCAGCAGCGTGTCGTCCGAGAACAACGTCTCGTAGTTGTCGATGCCGACGAACTCGTCACCGGTGCGGTCGAAGAAGCTCCGGTAGATCGTCGAGAGCGTCGGATAGACGATCCACACGGCGAGGAGGATCAGCGCCGGGCCCAGGAACAGCACAACGACCCCGTACCGCTGCCAGATACCGGGCTCGCCGTCCTCCGGCGGAGGCCCCGCCACCGGGGCCTCCGCCGTGCCAACCGCCTCGCTCATGTGGCTCGTCGGTCTTACCGCCTAGCCGAACGCCTTCGCCGCGTCGGCTTCCATCTTCTCCGTGATGCCGTCGATGTCGTCGGGGTTCGCCACGAAGTCGGTGAAGTGCTTGAAGAGACCGGCTCCGGGAGTTCCTCCGAACGCGGACGGCTGCAGGTCGGACATGTCGAAGCGGAAGACGTCCGCCTCGGCCAGCCCACCGGCAGTCACGCGCGTGATCTCGTCGGGGTACACGCCGACGTCGAGGTTCTTGTTCGGCGACGAGAACCCGCCGCGCGTCGCCCAGAGCTCGGCGGCCTCGGGCGTGGTCAGGTACTCGAGGAACGCGTCGGCGGCCGGGTTGTCCTTGAACTGCACGAACAGGTCGCCGGCTCCCACGACCGCGGGCTCGGAGCCCTCGATCGCCGGGAACGTGAAGACGTTGTAGCCCGTCTCGGGCTCGAGCGTCGTCTCCGTGACGCCAGGGGCGAAGTCGCCGATGATGACCATGGCCGCCTCGGGCGAGTCGGTGAAGACCTTCGCGACGGAATCGGGCATCTCGGTCTGGAGAGCCCCGTCCGTTCCGCCGGCCATGTTGTCCGATTGCACGACCTCGGCCATGATCGCCAGCGCATCCTTGACCGACTGATCGGTCCACGGAATCTCGTGGTTGGTCAGCTGGTCGTACATCTCGACTCCGGCGCTGCGGATGTAGATGTTTTCGAAGAGGTCCGACATCGGCCAGCCGACGTCGACTCCTACCGAGTAGGGGGTGATGCCGGCCGCCTTGATCGTGTCCGCTGCCGTGGAAAGATCTTCCCAGGTCTCGGGCGGATCGACCCCGGCCTCCTCGAAGGACGCGACGTTGTACCAGATGGTGGACTTGTTGGCGCCCTTGAACATGACGCCGTATTGCGTGCCGTCCACCGCGCCGACGTCTGCTACCGACTCGCCGAAGTTCTCGACGATCGCATCGCGAAGGTCGTCGATCGGCTGAATCGCGTCCTGACCGGCGAAGTCCGCCATCAGGCCCGGTTGGCCGATCGCGGCGATGTCCGGCGGGTTTCCACCCTCGACAGCAGTCGAGAGCAGCGGCGCGAGGTTGTCACCGCCCGACGTGTACTTGACCTCGACGTTCGGGTACAGCTCGGTGAAGCCGTCGATCACCGCTTGGAACGACGCCTGCTCCTCCCCGGCCCAGATCGCCATCGTGGAGATCGAGCCGCTGATGTCTTCACTGCCCTCGGCACCGCCTCCTCCGCCGTCGTCGTCGCCACCACAACCCGCAGCGGCGAACGCCAGCGCGCCGACGATCAGCGCGAACACGAGCCATCGATACCTCATTCGTGTGCTCCTTCCCCGTCGTTGGAAACGTCCTTGCGTGCTTCCTGCCCGTTCTGCGAGTAGATGCCGAGGCCGGTTTCGAGGTCGAAGAAGTGGAGCGCGCCCGTCTCCACGGCGACATCGACGACGTCGCCGTTCTTGACCCGCGAGCGTGGGCCGAAGCGGCCCACCATGACCGTCTCGTTCGTTCCTTCCGCAGCCGCTGCCTGCACGGCGCTTTCCTGCCCGACGTCCCGCGCCAGCTCGCGAACGTCTTCGGTCAGCGCGGGCGGCGCTGCGACCGTGAAGTGGGCCACGATCTCGGAGCCGAGGGGCTCGCGGAGGACGACCACGCCGCGCATCCGTTGATCCTCGGCGATCTCGGGCTCGAGCGCGGAATCCTCGAGATTCTCGGGCCGAATGCCGGCGACGACCTTTCGACCGACGTAGGCCTCGAGCGCGGGACGCCGTGCGAGCGCGTTTTCGTCGAGGCTGAGCGTGTGCTCGCCTATCTGCACCGCGAGGCGTCCGTTCGAGCGCTCGATGCTCGCCTCGACGAGGTTCATCGCGGGAGAGCCGATGAATCCACCTACGAAGAGGTTGACAGGCTGCTCATAGAGCTCCTGCGGGGGAGCGACCTGCTGGATCTCGCCTTTCCGCATGACCGCGACACGGTCGCCCATCGTCATAGCCTCGACCTGGTCGTGCGTGACGTAGATCGTGGTGACGCCGAGCTCGTTCTGCAGACCCGCGATCTCCGCCCGCATGTGGACGCGGAGCTTCGCGTCGAGATTCGAGAGCGGCTCGTCCATGAGGTAGGCCTGCGGTTGCCTGACGATTGCCCGCCCCATCGCCACGCGCTGTCGCTGTCCCCCCGAGAGCGCACGCGGCTTGCGGTCGAGGAATGCCTCGAGCCCGAGGATGTGCGCGGCCTCCCGCACGCGCTTGTCGATCTCGTCCTTCGGCGTCTTCCGGAGCCTGAGGCCGAAGGCGATGTTGTCGAACACCGTGAGATGCGGATAGAGCGCGTAGCTCTGGAAGACCATGGCGATGTCCCGGTCACGCGCGGGCACGCGGTTCACGACGCGGTCGCCGATCTTGAGCGCGCCTTCCGAGATGTCCTCGAGCCCCGCGACCATGCGGAGCGCGGTCGTCTTCCCGCACCCAGACGGGCCGACGAGAACCATGAACTCGCCGTTCTCGATCGCGAGGTCCATGCCCGAAACCGCCCGGGTTCCGTCGGGATAGACCTTGCCCACTCCCTCGAAGGTCACTCCAGCCACGGCGATTCCGGGTCGACACTAGTAGAAATTGACCGGATGGTCACCTCGACAGGCGCGTGATCCGACAGAAGCACGCCGTCGAGCTCGCGTCGCTCGCGACGCCAGACGACTGATTCGGACACCGAATCGCCTTTGACGAGAACGTGGTCGATGCCGCCTGAGGGTGCCGAGAAGCCGTCGAGCTCGACCTCCTGGAGGTTGAAGTCGCCCGCGAGAACGATGACCTCGCCGGGTCGCGAAGCCGCCTCGGCGAAAGCCCGCGAACGCTCGGTCTCGACCCGTGCGATCTCGGCTCCGCGATTTGCATGCAGGTTGGCGATCACGAAGCTCCCTGCGACTCCGACGGCCTGAACGACACGACGTTCACGGCCGGGATCGCTGATCTGGAGGTGCCCACGATCCTCCGCGGCGAGCGACGAGGTGACGAGCACCGCGTTCGCCTGGCCGACGAAGGCGGAGCGGAAGAAGCCCTGGTTCATCCGCGTGACGCGCACCCCCACCGGTCCGGGCACGCGGGGTGCACGGGCCACCACGGCAAACACCTGCATCGAGCTCCAGGCGTCGAGGCGCGAGATCCCCCACACGGGAAGCTCCTGCAGGCAGACGACGTCCGGACGGCCTTCACAGACGAGCTCGATCATCTCGCGCAGGTATCCGCGACGGCGCGGCGGCAGCGCGTTCCCATGGAAGACGTTCCAGGTGCGGACGACGAGAGCCAGCCGAGAGACGCTATCGATGCCCGAAGTGGTGTGCCTTCGGCAGCGACTCCCACACGGCGTCGCTCTCCGCGACGGTGCGCGCGAGCGGCCCCAGCGACTCGATCCTCGAGACGAGCACGTTCTGGTTCTCCTTCACCTTCTCGAAGCGGCCGTGAGCGAGGACCAGCGGCTCTCCGCGAACGGTCGCCCGATGACGCTCGTAGACGTGCGGCTGCACGATCAGGTTCATCTGCCCGTGCTCGTCCTCGAGCAGCATGAAGACGATCCCGTTCGCGGTCGAGGGACGCTGGCGCGCGACCGCCATCCCCGCGACGGCCACGGTCCTTCCGTGCAGTTGCTCGGCGAGCTCAGCGCTCGAGAGCGTGCCCGCGGGAAGATGCGGACGGAGAAGCGCGAGCGGATGCGTTCCCACCGAGAGCCCCGTGTGGCGGTAGTCGGCGAGCATGCGCTCCCAGCGGGTCAGATCGCGAAGCTCGGGTGTCTCGGTGGTCGGATCGAGTGAGAGCGGGAGCTGCTTCGCCTCCCCTTTCGTTCCGGGCACCGACTGCGGCCTCGAGGCGAGGCCGAGCTCCCAGAGGAGGTCGCGGCGCTTGCGGCCGAAGCAGTCGCAAGCGCCGCCTTTGACGAGCGCTTCGAGCTCGTCGCGTGAGAGAGCGCTCCGGCGAGCGAGATCGCCGATGTCGTGGAAAGGGCCGTTCGACTCGCGCTCGGCGACGAGCGCCTCTGCCTCGTCGTTTCCGACCGAGGTGACGTATGCGATCCCGATGCGGACCGTAGACCTCACACCGGGGTCAGGCTTTAGCCTGACCCCGGACCCGAGCGTGTTGGGGTCAGGCTTTAGCCTGACCCCGGTCTGAGGTTGCTCGATCGCGCACTTCGCCCCGCTGAGGTTCACGTCGGGCGAAAGCACCTCCACTCCGCGCCGCTGCGCATCGCGAACGAGGGTCGCAGGCGGGTAGAAGCCCATCGGCTGCGCGTTCAAGAGCGCGCAGAGGAACTCGGCGGCGAAGTGTCGCCGCAGCCACTGCGACTGGTAGGCGAGCAGGCCGAAGGCAGCGGCATGCGCTTTCGGGAACCCGAAGCCCGAGAAGCCGACGAGCTTGTCGAAGACGGAATCCGCGGTCTCGGCGTCGACGCCGTTCGCCGCTGCGCCGGCGACAAACCGCCCGCGGTAGGCCTCGAGTGCGTCGTGGCTCCGCTTTCTGCTCATCGCCCGGCGCAGACCCTCCGCATCCCCTACCGTGAAGCCGGCGAGCGCGATCGCTACCTCGAGCACCTGGTCCTGGAAGATGACCACACCGAAGGTCGAGCGCAGCGGCTCTCGCAGGAGCTCGTGGTCGACCGGCCAGACGTAGGAAGGATCCGTGCGCAGCCTCTCGCGCGCCTCGATGTAGGGATGCACCGCCTTCCCCTGAATCGGCCCCGGCCGGACGAGCGCGACCTGGGCGGTGAGATCGTCGAGGTTCTCCGGCTTCGTGCGGAGGAGGCTCTGCATCTGCGCGCGGCTCTCGATCTGGAACGCGCCCACCGTGTCCGCGCGCTGGATGTCCGCGAAGACCTCTGGATCGTCGAAGGGGATCCGCGAGAGGTCGATCACCTCGCCGTGAGTGGCTGCGATCTGCTCGACGCAGTCCTCGACCGCGGAGAGCATCCCGAGTCCGAGCAGGTCGATCTTGAGGAAGCCTGCATCGGAGCACGAGTCCTTGTCCCACTGGCAAAGCTGACGACCGGCCATGGCCGCGGGCTGTACCGGGACGAGCTCGATCAGCGGGCGCGTCGAGACGATCATCCCGCCCGGGTGCTGTGAGACGTGCCGCGGAAGCCCTGCAATCTCTCCCGTCAGCCAGGCGAAGGCCTGCCAGCGCCGAGAATCGAGCTTCCGCTGCCCGTCGGGCAACCCTTCGAGCTCCTTGCCGACCTTGCGCGCGTCCCAGCCGTCGGAGAGCCGTGCCAGCCGTTCGAGCTCCGCGTACGGGAGTCCGAGCGCCTTGCCGACATCGCGAATCGCACCTCGCGCGCGATAGGTGGCGAAGCTCGCAACGAGCGCCGCGTGCTCTCTCCCGTAGCGCTCGGTGACTGCGACGATCAGCTTCTCGCGAATGTCACGGGGAAAGTCGAGATCGATGTCCGGCACCGACGCGAGCTCGCGGTTCAGGAAGCGGCCGAGCGAAAGCTCGTTCTCGACGGGATCGACATGGGAGAGCCCGGTGAGGTAGCAGACGATGGAGCCGACCGAGCTGCCGCGACCCCGACCCGGAGGCAGGAAATGCCGCGGCGAATCCCGGCCGCGCACCTCGAGCGCCGCCTGGCGGGCGAGCTCGAGCACCTCGTGGTGGAGGAGGAAGAAGCCGGCGAGCTCGAGCTCGTCGATGAGCGCGAGCTCGTCGTCCAAGCGGGCGCGCGCCTCGCCTTGCAACAGTCTGTTGCAAAGTCCGTAGCGCTCGTCGAGCGCGTGGCGGCAGATCCCGGCGAGCTGGAAGATCGCCGGCTCCTCCCGATCGGAGAAGTCCGGATAGCGATAGCCGAGCTCCTCGGTCAGGTCGAACTCGAGCCGGTGAGCCAGCTCGGAACTTCGCTCTGCTGCTGCGCGGTCGGAGGAAAAGCGCTCGAGCATCTCCTCGGGAGCGCGCAGAAAGCTCTCTCGGTTTCCACGCCGCTCGGGCTCGCAACCCTCGAGCGAGGTGCGGCAGCGGATCGCGACGAGGACGTCCTGGAGCAGGGTGCGCCTCGGGTGATGCGCGTGCACGTTGCCCGTCGCGATCGTCTCCACGCCGAGGTGCTCCGCGAGATCTCGGAGCAATGCGCTGCGCCTGACGTCTCCACGTTCGTACGGACGCTGGAGCTCGACGAAGAAGCGCCTCCGCCCGAAGGCCTCCGCGAGTCGGGCTGCGCCGTTCGGATTCCGGATGCCGAGGCCGTCGCGCGCGCAGCCGGAAAGGCAGACGAGGCCCTCGGAGAGCTCCGCGACGAGCTCGAGCGGAACCGTCGGTGGCAGCGGTTCCCTATCTTCGCGACCTGGACGTCGCGTTCCGGCATGGGACGCGGTGAGGAGACGGCAGAGGTTCGCGTAGCCGCGGCGGCTCTCGACGAGCAACGTGACGTGAGCGCTGCCGTTGAGTGTTACCTCCGCCCCCGTGATCGGCCGGACGCCGAAGTGCTTTGCCGCGTGCGCGAACTCGAGCGAGCCGTAGAGGCCGTCGTGGTCGGTGAGGGCGAGCGCCTCGTACCCGAGATCGGCAGCCCGCGCTGCGAGCTCCTCGGGCTGGGACGCACCGTCCAGGAACGAGTACGCCGAATGGCAGTGCAGCTCGGCATACCCGGCCACTAGGCTGGGCTCTCGTGGGATCGACGTTCATCGAGATCGGCGACGGTGAGCGCATCACCGGCGACGACAAGCTCGGCGTGACTCTGCTGGCCGACATCGAGCAGATCGGACTCGTCGAGGTTCGCTCGGAGCCGGGCGGGATCACTCCGCCTTTGCACCTCCACACGCGGCACGCCGAGGCGTTCGTCGTTCTCGAGGGAGAGCTCACGTTTCGGCTCGAGAACGGAGAGCAGCGCGCGGGAGCCGAGACCTGGGTCTTCGTTCCTCCCGAGGTCGTGCACACCTTCGCGGTGACGGGAGATGCGCCGGCGCGCTTTCTCGACATCCATGTACCGACCTCGGGCTTCGGCGACTTCGTCCGTGGGCTGCAGGCCGCCCGGAACGAGGACGAGCTGCGGTCGACACGAGCCGCCTTCGATCAACTGCCGGCGCCGGAGTACGCGAGCGGCGATCCCGGTCTCGTCGTCGTTCGACGGACGGGAGGTGGAGAAGGTGAGGCGATCACCGACAAGCCCGGGCGTCGCGCGACCCTGCTGGTCGAGGCCGACGAGCTCACGGTGACGGAGTTCCACTACGGCCCCGGCGAGCGAGGTGCTCCGCCCCACGTTCATCACAGCCATGCCGACGCGTTCCTCGTCGTCGAGGGCGAGCTGACGTTCGCCTCGCGCGACGGTCCGTTCCGCGGCCCAGTGGGAACGCTGGTCGTGTTCCCGCCCGACGTCGTCCACGGCTTCGACAACGACGGCACGGAGAGCGCGCGCTTCTTCAACCTGCACATGCCGGCGAGCGGCTTCGGCGACTACCTGCGCGGGCGGAAGCCCGACTTCGACCAGCACGATCCTCCGGAGGACGGCGGAGTCGATCCGGCGTCGATCATTGCCACGAGGCTCTCCGGCTAGGTTGTCGCCATGGCCTTGAACTGGGAGGAGCTCGTCGCAGACGTCACCCTTAGGCATCCCGTCAAGGAGTCGAAGATGTTCGGGATGCCGTGCCTCAAGCGAGAGAACGGCAAGGTCGTCGCCGGGCACTGGAAGGACGGTGGGCTCACGGTCAAGCTCACGGACAACGCACAGCGCGAGGCGGCGCTCGCCCTTCCCGGCGCCCAGCTGTTCGATCCTGGGATGGGTCGAGTGATGCGCGAGTGGGTGCTCGTACCGGAGGCGCAGTCCGACGAGTGGGAGCGCCTCGTCGAACAGGCGATCAGCGGCGTAGGCTCGACGGAGCCGCCCAAGAGCGGAGGGGCCGGCTTTGCCGGCGCCGGAGCGGGAAGCGGCGTAGGCTCGACGGAGCCGCCCAAGAGCGGAGGTGCCGGCTTTGCCGGCGCCGGAGCGGGAAGCGGCTGAATGGACGAGCCGATCGCCCTCTCCTCCGGCGAAGGCGAGCTCCTCGGAACGAGCGTGCTCAAAGCCGACCGGCCGGAGCTGTCGTTGATCGAGTTCGAGATCAAGCCGGGAGGTGGCGTTCAGCCCCATTTCCACAAGGGACACAGCGACTCGTTCTTCGTCCTCGAGGGCGAGGTCGAGTTCCACGTCGGTAATACGGTCGTCGAGGGGTCTCCGGGGACCTACGTGCTCGCGCCTCCAGGTGTCGTCCACTTCTTCAGAAACGTCACCCGCGAGCCTGCGCGAGCTCTGAACCTCCATACGCCGGGCGGCTTTGCCACGTACCGTCGCGAGCTCCAGGCTCTTCACGCGCGGGGCGAGAAGCCGGACGCCGAGTTCTTCGAGCGCCACGACGTCTTCGACGTCTGACCGGGCGCCGTCTAGAATCCGTCCATGAAGCAGATCTGGCAGGGGCGCATGATCCAGGTCGCCACGAAGGTCGGCGACCAGGCGCCGATGGCCGCGGTCTGTTGCAACGCCTGCCGGACCTGCACGACGACGAACCTCCTCGCGCTTGCGACCGGAGCAGGGCTCGGCGCGCTCTACGGCGTCGCGCGCTTCGCCAGGCGCATCGCCAGAGCTGGTTAGGCGTTCTGGGTGAACCAGCACCTCTCCTCGCGGTCGCGATAGACACAGACGTTCTGGCCGCTCTCGAGGACGACCTCGAAGTAGCGCCGGTCGACGGGTTCCTCCGTCCACCAGCGATCGACGACGCGCCACTCCTCGCGGACGAGCGCGACGAGCTGACGGTTCACGACCCGCGGGGCTCCACCGAAGCCTGATTCGACGAGCGCCGGCAATGGCGCGTTGAGCCGTCCGGCTACTCGTCGCGCGGTACGACGAGCGCTCGCGTCTCCGGAATCCGCGACCACGGCGCCACCTCCACCACGGCGCACACAGATCCTGTCCCCGTGCTCGCGCGCACTTGCCGCAAGCCTTCGCGTAGCCGGCCGGCCGTCTCCTCCCCAGAGGGCTCGACCAGTGCGAGCTGATGTCCCGTGTGCTCCGCGAGCTCTACCGCCTCGAGCCGGAGCTCCAGGATCGGCGCCGGGAGCTCCTGGAGCTTCGGCCCGAGCGCGAGGCGCAGGCGTGCAAGCTCGGCCGTGGCGTCGCGCAGGGTGACCGCGCGCCGCCACGAGCCGCCGTCGACGAGCCGGACGGACATCGCGACCTTTCGAAACGGCCGACCGGCTCGTTCGGGGCGGGCGAGCAGGCGTTCGAGGAGCGAGCCGAGGGCCCGGCGAAGCGTGAGCTCGTTGCCCACCGCCTCCGGGAAGACGAGCACCTCGGCGAGCTCCGCGGCCGGCTTCCGCCCGCGTACCTTTGCCTTTCTTCCCCCACGGGCAAGACGCCACGCCGTGCGCCCGTCGGTTCCCAACCGCTCGGCCACGGCACCACCCGAGAGCTCGGCGAGCTCCCCGATCTTGCGCAAGCCGAGGCCCTCGAGCTCCGCGTAGCGCTCGTTCGTGAGCGGGAGGAGCGAGAGCGGCAGCGGCTCGAGGAACGACTCTTCCTCCTTCTCCGCGACGAGCAGTGCCTGACCCGGCCGCGCCACGCTCGCCGCGGCGAGAGCAGTGAAGCGACGCGTCGCCGCGCCGATCCGCGGATCCCAGCCCGAACCGACTGCTTCGAGCGCACGCTCGAGCGCCGGGCGGACGCCTCCGTACAACCGCTCGACACCGCGCGTCTCGAAGACGACGACGCCGTGCTCGACGGGGTCGACGGCGAAGCCCGAGTCCTCGAGCCGGCGCAACACGTCTTCCCACTCCCGCTCGACCGTCGCGGGGTCGCGATCGACCAGGGCGAGCGCGGGGCACGTTGCCAGCGCCTCCCCCAGGCGCATCCCCGGCTTGACGCCCACTGCCTCTGCGGCAGCGGTCACGGGGCCCAAGAGAGGCTCGGCGTTCGGTTGAGGAGCGAGCGCCGCAGGCACGAGCGCAAGCCGTGGCCGTGAGCGCAGCGCCGCTCTCAGCTCGAACCCGGGAATGAGGAGGCACGCGATCACAGGAACATATGTTCTATACGAACGTACGTTCTCCTGTCAAGCTATGTTCGTCTTTCGTGACAAAGATCGAGACCCACTTCGCAACTCCCGATCATTGGGACGACGTCGCCGATCTCTTCGAGCGGAAGGGGCCGCACGGCGGAACGCCGCAGACCGACGGCTGCTGGTGTCAGTTCTGGCACCTGCGCGGGAACGCGTACTGGGACGGTCACGGCGCGGAGAACAGGCGAGGGCTCGAGGCCGAGATCCGCGAGGGAGGCGAGCCTGGCCTGCTCGCATACATCGACGACGTTCCCGTGGGTTGGTGCCGCGTCGGCCCGCGCGAGAGCTTCGAGCGGCTCGAGCACTCACGAAACCTCACGCGTGTCGACGACCAGGAAGCGTGGTCGGTCGTCTGCTTCTACGTGCACCCGTCCATGAAGAGGAAAGGAGTCGCGTCAGCGCTCCTCGACGCCGCCATCGCCCGCGCAACTGCGAACGGCGCTCCGATCCTCGAGGGCTATCCGGTCCGCGAAGGGCACATGAACATCGACGCGTACACGGGCTACCTGCCGATGTTCCTCGACGCCGGCTTCGAGGTCGCGCGCGCCGCGGGGCGACGCACGATCGTCAGACGCCGGCTCGGCGCTCGGTCCGGAAGCACTCGGTGACGTACGGCAGGCGAACGCCGTCGGCGCCGGCGATCTCGTCGTACAACTCGCCGACTGCAACGAGGGTCGGCTCACGCTCCGCCGGCGGTAGTTTCGCGCAGTAGCTTCGCGACAGCACGAGGTCGAGGAGCCTCTCGCGATCGAGGGTCTGCTCGATGCCGAAATCAGCCCGCTCGACAGGGCCGAAGACGCCGCTCGCAGCGATCGGCTCGTCCACGTCCATCGTCGTCGTGCCCTCGCTGCCGATGAGCTTCGAGAGCCGCTCGACCCAGGGCTCGCGGTCGTCGCGGATGTTCCAGACGATCGCCAGCCGGCCGTTCGGACGCAGGACGCGGGCGATCTCGGGAAGCGCGACCGCGTGGTCGAACCAGTGGAACGCCTGCGCGGACGTGACGACATCTGCGGAAGCGTCCGGAAGCGGGATGATCTCCGCGTTCCCGAGGATCGCGAACGCTCCCGGCGCCGTTGCAGGCAGGAGCTCGAGCATCTCCGGAAGAGGCTCGATCGCGGTCACGCGGTGCCCGAGCGCGACGAGCGCACGCGTGAGCTTTCCAGTGCCGGCTCCGAGGTCGACCACGTCGGAGGGCTCGTCTCCTGCGAGCCAGCGCACCGCCTCTTCCGGATACTCGGGCCGGCCTCGCTCGTATGCCTCGGCGACGTCTGCGAAGGAGGTGTACGGGCCGCGCGCATTCGGGTCGCGGTTGACGATCACTTGACCGAGCGTATCGCCCTGGCACGCCGCAACCCTCGACCGACCGGCCAACTGGGTTGTGGACACGTCGGCACGCTCTTTTCACACTTACAGGGCCAGGCTCTGTAAAGAACCGTCGCGAGGCCTAGAGCGCGATCTCCGCGGCCGAGCCCCGTAGAGCCACGAGGCGCGGGACGACCTCGAGGACGCTCTCACGCGCGCAGAACGCGATGTCGTCCTCGAGCTCGGGCGCGTTCTCGAGCAGGTTGCGCCCGCTCTTCGACGCGCGGAAGGCCTCCTCCGCCCCGCTCCAGGTGCTCGCCAAGCGTGCCGCCGCCTCGGAGGCGTCCGTTCGCTCCCAGCCGAGAAGCTCGACGATGCGCCCCGCCACGTACGCGTCGTCGAGCGCCAGCGTCCCCTGAACTCCAGCGCAGACGACGATCGCGTCCTCGCCCGCCTCACGAGCCCGCTCGACCACCGCCGTCAAATTGAGCAGCGACGCGACGAGCACCCGCTCGCAGCGCTCGGCCGCAGAGACAACCGCGCGAGTGCCGTTCGTCGTCGAGATGATCAGCGTCCCGCCTGCGGGCTCGAGGTACTCACGCGGCGAGTTGCCGAGGTCGAAGCCGGGGATGCGTACCGCGTTTCGCTCGCCCCCGAGCACGCCTGCCCCGAGCTCCTCGCGCAGCGCTCGTGCATCCTCGACCTCGGCCGTGCAGAACACGCGCTCGTACCCCGACGCGAGTGCCTGGCACATCGTCGTGGTCGCCCGGATCACGTCGATGACGATCCCCGTGGGGGCCGCTCCGCCCTCGTCCGGTGTAAACGCGACGTGGACGCGCACGGCGGTACGCTAGCCGGGGTGACCGAGCCCCTCCGCTGCTACCGGCACCCGGACCGCGAGACGTACGTCTCGTGCACGGAGTGCGGACGCGGGATCTGCCCCGACTGCATGTCGTTCGGCCCGGTAGGGATCCGCTGCCCCGACCACGCGAGCGCGGGCGGGACAGCGCCGTCTCCGAAGCGCGCGGCGCGGCGGGCCACCGCGTCGTTGTCGAGCCAGGGGCCGTTCGTGACGTTCGTCCTGATCGGGATCAACGTCACCGTGTTCTTCATGCAACTCGTCCTGGGCTCGGGCCTGCGGCCGACCTCCGACTGGATCTTCGAGAACGGTGTGCTGTTCGGGCCGCTCGTCGCCGAAGGGGAATGGTGGCGCCTCATCACCTCGGCCTTCCTGCACGGGAACATCCTGCATCTGGGGGTGAACATGCTCGTCCTGTGGCTACTCGGCCCCGCCCTCGAGGACTACCTGGGACACGGCCGGTACGCCATTCTCTACCTCGTCTCCGGGCTCGCAGGCGCCGCTGGCGCGCTCGTCTGGTCTCCGCTGTCGCCGGTTGTCGGGGCGTCCGGCGCCATCTGGGGGATCATGGGCGCGGCGGCACTCCTCGAGTGGCGTCGGATCTACGTCTTCGGAGGACAGGCGATGGGGTTGGTCGTCTTCAACCTCCTGTTCACGTTCCTCATCCCCGGCATCTCGATCGGTGGGCACATCGGCGGCCTCATCGGCGGCGCGCTCGTCGCCCTCGCGTTCCTGTACCTGCGTCGCCAGCCGGCGCTCGCGATGGCCGCGGTCGCCGGGGTCGGCGCGCTCAGCGTCGCCGTGGCGTTATCCCAGGTGTGACTACCCGCCGATGGCGAGCGCGGTCACGCCCAGCTCGGCGAGCGCGGCCTGCGCCGCCGCCAGACGCGCCAACGGCACCCTGAAGGGCGAGCAGGACACGTAGTCGAGGCCGAGCTCGTGGCAGAACGCGACCGAGCGCGGCTCACCGCCGTGCTCGCCGCAGATGCCGAGCTTGATGCCAGGCTTCGTGGCGCGCCCGCGCTCGACTGCGATGCGCATGAGATCTCCCACGCCTTCCACGTCGAGCACCTCGAACGGGTTCCGCTCCAGGATCCCGTGCTCGAGGTAGAAGGTCAGGAACTTGCCCTCCGCGTCGTCGCGCGAGAAACCGAGAGCAGTCTGAGTGAGGTCGTTCGTCCCGAAGGAGAAGAAGTCCGCCTCCTCGGCGATCTCATCCGCCCGAAGCGCCGC
Organism: uncultured Actinomycetes bacterium; assembly: GCA_963789655.1. Taxonomy (GTDB): domain Bacteria; phylum Actinomycetota; class Thermoleophilia; order Gaiellales; family Gaiellaceae; genus GMQP-bins7. The sequence continues at coordinate 367,752 of CAWBLH010000004.1, read as the reverse complement.
GCGCGGGAGCTCGATCATCGTCCCGCACAGGTACTCCACGTCCGGCTCCTCGGCCGCGATGCGCTCGGTCAGCTCTCTCAGCCGGGCGAGCTCCTCTCGGAAGGCGACGAGCGGGTGCATGATCTCGACCAAGGGCGCCTCGCCGGTTCTGTCGGCAACAGCTCTAGAGGCGCGCACGATCGCTCGCACCTGCATCTCGTAGATCTCCGGGAACTGGAGCCCGAGCCGGCAACCGCGCGTCCCGAGCATCGGGTTCGCCTCGTGGAGCGCGCGGATGCGCTCGCGCATCGCCTCCGACGTCGCCTCCTCGAGCGGTGGCAGGAACTCGTGCAGCGGAGGGTCGAGCAACCGGATCGTCACGGGGAAGCCCGCCATCGCCTCGAAGATCCCCTCGAAATCACCCTGCTGCAGCGGGAGTAGACGGTCGAGAGCGCTGCGGCGCTCGTCTTCGTCACGCGCGAGGATCATCTCGCGGACAACCGGGAGGCGGTCGTCGGCCATGAACATGTGCTCGGTGCGGCAGAGCCCGATCCCCTCGGCCCCGAACTCGCGCGCCTTTGCCGCGTCCTCGGGCGTGTCGGCGTTGGCCCGCACGCCGAGACGGCGAAACGCGTCCGCCCAGCCGAGGATCGTGCCGAAGTTCTCGTCGATCGCCGGCGGAACGAGCGGGACCGGGCCGATGATCACGTCGCCGGTGCCGCCGTCGATCGTGATCACGTCGCCAACGCCGAGCTCGCGCTCGCCGATCTTCACCGTGCCCGCCTTGTAGTCGATCGAAAGACCCTCGCACCCGGCCACACACGGCTTTCCCATCCCCCGCGCGACGACTGCGGCGTGCGAGGTCATGCCGCCGTGAGCCGTCAGGACCCCGCTCGCGTGGATCAGGCCGTGGATGTCGTCCGGCGTCGTCTCCCAGCGGACGAGGATCACGTCCTCCCCCGCCTTGCCGCGCTCCTCTGCCGTGTCGGCATCGAGGACGATCGCGCCCGAGGCCGCGCCCGGAGAGGCGTTCAGCCCGCGAGTCGCGACCTCGACCTCCGCGCTCGGGTCGATCATCGGGTGCAGGAGCTGGTCGAGCTGGCCGGGATCGATTCGCGCGACCGCCTCGTCGCGGGAGATCAGCCCCTCGTCGACCATCTCGACGGCGACCCTGAGAGCGGCAGCAGCCGTCCGCTTTCCTGTGCGCGTCTGCAGGAGATACAGCTGGCCCTCCTCGACCGTGAATTCGATGTCCTGGAGGTCCCGGTAGTGCGCCTCGAGCCGCTCGAGCGTCTCGACGAGCTGCTCGTACGCCTCGGGCAGCTTCTCGCGCATGGCCTCGATCGGCTCGGGCGTGCGGACGCCGGAGACGACGTCCTCGCCCTGCGCGTTCGAGAGAAACTCGCCGTACAGGCGCCTTTCGCCCGTGGCCGGATCGCGCGTGAAGCAGACGCCGGTCCCGGAGGTCTCGCCGCGATTGCCGAACACCATCTGGACGACGTTCACGGCGGTCCCGAGGTCGTCGGGGATGTCGTAGGTGCGCCGGTAGACCTGTGCCCGTGGCGAGTTCCACGAGTCGAAGACTGCGCGGTACGCGTGCCGGAGCTGGGCCGAAGCGTCCTGCGGGAACGGGTCTCCGGTGCCTTCTTCATAGATGCCCTTGTACGTCCCGACGAGCTCGCGGAGATCGTCGGGCGAGAGATCGACATCCTGCTCGACTCCCCGCGCGGCTTTGAGGTCGCTGAGCGCGTGCTCGAAGCGATGTCCGTCGACTCCGGCGACCACCTCGCCGTACATCTGGATCAGGCGGCGATACGAGTCGAGCGCGAAGCGGGCATCGCCGGTCGAAGCGGCCAGTCCCTCAGTCGCGACGTCGTTCAGCCCGAGGTTGAGGATCGAATCCATCATTCCGGGCATCGAGATCGCCGCTCCGGAGCGAACGGACACGAGAAGCGGACCTTCCGGGTCTCCGAACCGCATGCCGGTGCGCTCCTCGAGCGCAGACAATCGTTCCTCGATCTCCCGGTCGAGCCCCTCCGGGACATCGCCTCCTGCGGCCATGTACGCGCGACATGCGTCCGTCGTCACCGTGAACCCGGCCGGGACCGGGACGCCGAGCTGGGTCATCTCGGCGAGACCGATCCCCTTCCCGCCCAGAAGCTCGCGACCACCCCCGGAGTCCTCGTCGAAGTCGAAGACGTAGCGCATTTGCGGGGGGAATCTACCCGCACGAGGCGGGGGCTGTCCCGGCTGTCAGGACGTGCGTCGGTCCAGAGAGACCGCGCTAGGACCTGGGCCGTGCCGCATCCCACAGGAAGTAGATGAAAAGGCCAAGCAGTGGGAGGACCAGGATCACGATGATCCACAGAGCCTTGCCGCCAGTGCCGAGGTCGTGCCGCCGAAGAACCCGAAGAGCGACGAGCGCCCAGATGGCGATCCAGGCGATCAGGCCGATGGTGGCGAAGAGCACGGGGACGGAGCCTACAAGCGCAATTCGCGGGCTGGACGAGCGCCTCGCGCACTCGCAACCTGTCGTCTTGCCGAAAGGCGCGCGCAAGAGTCGTGCCGATCCGGGATGAGCCTCTCTATCCGCCCGTGATGCGGCGAAGGCGTCGCTGCTGCTCGAGGAGCTCGGTGCGGAGTCGGTACAAAGGCGCAGGGCAGTTACGGCTGAGCGCGGCGGCGATCGCCTCGTAGTCAGCGAGCGTCAGCGGTGCCTCGACGGTGATCTGCCTCTGGATTCCGTCGGCAACCTTGCCGGCGGTTTCGGGGTAGCCCTCGCTTTCGAGGATCTCCGAGAGCAGGCGAGCGACAGGCGCTCCCAGTCGTACGCCGGCGATCCGCACCGTCGCGACGCTACCGCACTAGACGAGGCTTCGCGCGGACGCCCCGCCCCTCGTGCTCGGGCTATCTGCCGAAGAACGCCCGTTGGAGCTTGCGGGTTTGCGAGGACGAGAGCCAGCGCTTCTCCAGCAGGTCGACGATCACGTCGGCGACCCGTAGCTGTTCCGGCGGAAGCGTGGGCGGCTGCGGACTCCAACTCAGACGAGCACGAACGTTCGCCTGGATCCTCGCACTCGAGCGTGTGACCTCGTCAGCGAGCCTGTGCAGCTCACGCACCTGCTCGAGCAGCGTCCGAAACTGTGCGTCGTCGACGGGCACGGTTCGGATGTACGTCGCGGCGCCCTCGGTACCTGCTGGCCATGAGCGACGCAGTTGCGGGAGGAATCTACACTCGCCCGATGCCCGGGCAGATCCTAGCCAGTGGTGGCTCCGCGCTCGGTGGCCCGTTCGACGACCTCGTGCTCGACCTCGGCGGGCGGCGCGTCTGCTTCGTGCCTACCGCGAGCTCCAATCCCGAGACGCGCCTCGTTTCGTTCTACGAGTCGTTCGCCCGGCGCGCCGAGGCAAGTCATGTTCTGTTCAACCCGTGGCCGCGGGCGGACCTGCGCGAGCACGTGCTCGCACAGGATGTGATCTACGTCGCAGGCGGGAACACGGCGAACATGCTCGCGGTGTGGCGGGTGCACGGGTTCGACTCGCTGCTCCGCGAAGCCTGGGAAAGAGGCGCGCTCCTCTGCGGGTCGAGCGCCGGGATGATCTGCTGGTTCGAGTCCGGGGTGACCGACTCGTTCGGTCCCGATCTGGCGCCGATACACGATCTCCTCGGGTTCCTTTCCGGCAGCGCCTGTCCGCACTACGACGGAGAGGAGCGGCGGCGATCCGTGTACCGGAAGCTCGTGAACGACGGCTTTCCTGCGGGGTACGCGGCAGACGACGACGCGGCACTCCACTTCGTGGGCACAGAGCTGCGCGCGGCGATCAGCCTGCAAAACGGGGCTCGGGCATATCGCGTCGAGCCTGGATCCGAGATTCCGCTCGAGATGCGCGCCGTGCCATGAAGCGCGTAGTTGTGCTCTCTACCGCAAGCGGCAACGGGAAGACCACAGTCGGCCGCGCGCTGGCCGACAGGCTCGGTGTCCCCTTCCATGAGCTCGACGCTTTGAACCACGGCCCGAACTGGACCGAGGCGACGGCCGAGGAGCTCCGAGCGAAGGTCGAGCCCATCGTCGCGGCGGACGCCTGGGTGATCGACGGGGCGTATCGGGGAAAGCTGGGCGATCTCGTCCTCGAGCTCGCCGACATGGTCGTGTGGCTCGATCTGCCGATTCGAGTGTGGCTCCCTCGGCTATTGAGAAGAACAGCGCGTCGCGTTGCACGCAAGGAGGAGCTCTGGAACGGAAACCGCGAACGGCTGCGCGACGTGTTCTACCCCCCGCACTCGGTCGTGTACTACGCGCTTCGCCATCACCGAGAACGCCGAACGACGTATCCGTCTGAGCTTTCCCGATTCCCAGTCACGCGACTTCGATCGCAGGCAGAAGTCGATGACTTCCTCAGGACCGCCGCGCGCGAGACCTGAGCTCCGCGACCCACGCCGCGGCGCGGAGGCCGAGCCAGATCGGCGTCAGCAGCACGTAGAAGACGAGGTCGCCGAGGACGAGCAAGAACCACCAGAACGCAAGCCTCGGCCACGGCACCCAGCCTTTCTCACGCAGGTCGCCACGGCCTCCAGGGGGCGGACGAAACGGATGGCGGAGCGGCGGCTCACCCGGCGCTCCGTAAGGCTTCGGCGCGTCGCTCACACGCGCGCGGCCCGCTTCCGCTTCTCGACCTGGCGGATGATCCGCATCGCGGTCTCCTCGACCGAGAGCTCGGAGACGTCGATGACCGGACACCCGAGGCGCCGGTGCACGGCCGCGGCCTCCTCGAGCTCGGCGTAGATGACCTCGAGCTCCGCATAGCGCTTCCGCGAGGCGCCCATGCTGCGCACGCGCGCGGTGCGAATGTCGAGGAGCCGGTCTGCAGCGATCGTGAGCCCCACGATCTTCGTCGGGTCGATCTCGAAGAGCTCGCGCGGGAGCTCGATCCCACGCACGACCGGGACGTTCGCCGCCTTGTGCCCGAGGTAGCCGAGGTAGATCGAGAGTGGGGTCTTCGACGTGCGGGACACGCCGACGAGGACGACGTCCGCTTCGTCGAGGCCGCTACCCACTCCGTCGTCGTACTTGACGGCGAACTCGATCGCCTCGATGCGCTTGAAGTACGAGGAGTCGAGAGGCGCCCGCGCTCCAGGCTCCATGCGCGCGGCGACTCCTGCGACGCGCGAGATCGAGTCGATCGGATGCCCGAGGAGGTCGCAGTAGTGGACGCGAGCGCGGCGGCAGAGCTGGCGCATCGCGTCCCGAAGCTCGGAGCCGACGAGCGTGTAGACCATGACCGCGGGACGACCGCGCGCCTGCTGCACGGCGATATGGAGATCCTCGACGTTCTCGACCCGCGGGTGCCTGATCTCGACGAAGGGCTGGTCGGGGAACTGCGCCTCCAGCGCGACCACGAGCCGCTGGGCTGTCTCCCCCGTCGAGTCGGAGACGATGTGGAGCTCGACCGGCTCGCGGTCGCCGTCGTTGGTGCTCATGAGGGAAGGAGGCTAGCGCTCGGGCCGTCCTATGATCTCCGGGCCGTAGAGACAAAGGAGTGACATGGCATTCACAGAGCTGAAGGCACGGCACAGCGTGGTGTGGGGGAATGGCCCGTACGAGCGCATCACGAACACGATCAGGGACATCCACGACCTCGTGATCGAGCGAATCGACCCGAAGCCGGGCGAACGAGTGCTCGACGCTGCCACCGGCACGGGTGCGGTCGCGATACTCGCAGCCGCGCGTGGCGCCGACGTCGTCGGCCAGGACATCGCGCCCGTCCTGATCGACACGGCCCGTGAGCGAGCAGCGCAGGAAGGTGTCACCGTCCAGTTCGAGGTCGGAGACGCCGAGGCGATGACGTACGACGACGCGAGCTTCGACGCGGTGATGTCGACCTGCGGAGTGATGTTCGCTCCCGACCACGAGGCGATCGCGAGCGAGCTGGCTCGCGTAACGCGGCCTGGCGGGCGGATCGCTCTCGCCTGCTGGATGCCAGGGACCGGCATGGCCGACGTGTTCAAGATGATGGGGCCGTTCATGCCGCCTCCTGCGCCAGGCGCCGGGAGCCCCTTCGCATGGGGTGACGAGGAGCACGTCCGCGAGCTGCTCGACGCCACGTTCGAGCTGGCGTTCGAGGAGCACGACTCCCCGTTGACACTCGCCTCCGGCGAGGAGTACTGGGAGCTCTTCTCCAATTCCTACGGCCCCACGAAGACGGCCATCGAGGCTCTCGAGCCGGAGCGCCGTGAGGAGTTCCACCAAGCCTGGGTCGAGTTCGGGGAGGCCCGTCGCGAGGGTGATGCGATGGTTCACCACCGCGAGTACCTGCTCACGCTCGGCACGCGCAAGTAGTCGACTCTTCTCGGCGAGTAACGTCTCGCCGATGCCCGACACCGTCACGATGGACAAGATCGTCTCGCTCGCGCGCAGGCGCGGGTTCGTCTTCCCGTCCTCGGAGATCTACGGCGGGCTCGGGTCGTCGTACGACTACGGCCACTACGGCGTGCTGCTGAAGGAGAACGTCAAGGCGCGCTGGCTCGAGGCGATGGTGCGAGAGCGCGACGACATCGTCGCGCTCGACTCGTCGATCATCCTGCACCCGCGCGTCTGGGAAGCCTCTGGGCACGTGACGGGGTTCTCAGACCCGCTCGTCGACTGTCGCTTCTGCAAGCGGCGGTACCGCGCCGACCACCTGGACGAGTCCGAGTGCGGCGCGAAGCCGAGCAAGCATCCGGGCGAGACGGACAAGTGCGATCTCACCGAGCCGCGCCAGTTCAACCTCATGTTCCGGACGCGTATCGGCGCGCTCGAGGAGACCGGCCAGGACGCGTACCTCCGCCCGGAGACGGCGCAGGGCATCTTCCTCAACTTCAAGAACGTGGCGCAGATCGCCCGTCGCAAGCCGCCGTTCGGCATCGCGCAGATCGGGAAGGCCTTCCGCAACGAGATCACGCCGGGGAACTTCATCTTCCGCACGCTCGAGTTCGAGCAGATGGAGATGGAGTACTTCGTCCCGCCGGACGACGGTCTCGAGTGGTACCGCTACTGGGTCGAGGCACGGCTCGCGTGGCACACGCGCTTCGGTCTTCGCGGAAGCCATCTCCGCGTGCGCCCGCACGAGGACGACGAGCTGTCGCACTACTCCTCGGCGACGAGCGACATCGAGTACCTCTTTCCGATCGGCTGGTCCGAGCTCGAGGGGATCGCGCATCGCGGCGACTTCGACCTCGTCGCGCACACGGAGGCGTCGGGGACGAAGCTCGAGTGGGTCGACGGCCAGGAGCGCTACACGCCGCACGTCGTCGAGCCGGCGCTCGGCGTCAACCGTTCGATGCTCGCGTTCATGGTCGACGCGTACGACGAGGAGGTCGTCGCAGAGCGCGAGCGGACGGTGCTGCGCCTGCATCCGGCGCTGGCCCCGGTCAAGGCGGCTGTGCTCCCGCTCATCCCACGGAACGAGGACATGGTCGGGAAGGCCCGGTCTCTCTACGAGGAGCTACGACGCGCCGTGGTGGCCGAGTACGACGACTCGGGACAGATCGGCCGCCGCTACCGGCGTCAGGACGAGATCGGCACGCCGTACGCGCTCACCATCGACGAGCAGACTCTCGATGACGACACGGTCACGATTCGAGACCGCGACTCACTCGAGCAGGAGCGGATTCCGATCTCGGGAGCAGGCGCCTTGGTTCAGGACAAGCTCGCCGCGGACTGGAAGACGCCGAAACAGGACTGACCAGCTAGCGGCTCCAGCGCTCGAGCGCCCGGTCGCTCGGCTCGGCGAAGCCGAACTTGCGGTAGAGGTCATGCGCATCGGCCGTGTGGAGGAACCACTTCGTGCGCGCAAACGGGCCCTCGTCGACCGTGAAGCGGACGAGCTCGACGCCGAGGCCGCCGCCGCGGTGCTCTTCCAGCACGTAGACGTCCGCGAGATAGGACTGCGCGTGTCCGTCCGAGAGCGTGCGCGAGAAGCCGACCTGATGTCCTTCGTGGTACAGGCCGACGACGCGGCTCGCATTCTCGATCAGGTCGTCCTGAACGGTGCGCGGCCTCCCTTTGGCCCAATAGGACTCGTCGCTCAGGTAGCGGTGGACCGCCTCCCGGTCAACCCGCGACGGATCGTCGTCGAGCTCATAGCCGCCTGGGAGCTCGCGTCTCACGAGGCGGGCACGGAACCTGTGGACAACTCCGCACGCTCTTGTTGCACCTTCAGGCGTCCGTTCGGGACATGACCAGGGTCTGACCCTGGTTTTTCGTCGCACACTGGCGGTCGCGCTGCTTCCACGTCAGGCCGTCAGCGTGCGCAGCCTGAAGCCGCCGTGGAACTCGTACGACGCCACTACGACGGCAAGGACGTCTCGCACCGCCCGCTCTCCCAGGCCCAGCCCGTGCGTTTCCGCGAGCGGCGTCCAGAGGAGCGCGAGGATCCCGCGGAAGCCCTCTGGCGACAGCAGCACGGTCTCCGACGGCGCACATGCCGCGCAAACGGCGCCGCCGGCACGCGGGAGGTAGCCGACCAGCGCCTCCACAGCGCTGCACTCGACACACCCCTCCAGATGAGGCACGTACCCGGAGAGCCAGAGCAGCTTGAGCTGGAAAGCAAGCGCGAGCGGATCGAGAGCCGCTCGCCCCGTGAGCCCAGCCGGAAGCACGTCGAGCGCTTCGAAGAAGCGTGTCAGCGCCGCGAACGCACGCTCGCTTCGCTCCTCCTCGACGTAGAGCCGCAGCATCGCCTCGGCGCCGACGAGGCCGACCGAGAGGCGGTACGGATCCTCACGCGCCGGCCGGTGCGGATTCACGAGCGACGCACCGGTGACGGTGTGCAGCTCCCCAGAGCCCTGGTGCAGCATGAGCTCGACGTGTGAGAACGGCTCGAGGCGAGCGCCGAAACGCGACTTCGTCTTCCGCACCCCCTTCGCGACCGCGCCCACGCGTCCGCGGTCGAGCGTGTACAGATGAAGAACGCGATCGGCCTCCGCGAAGCGGAACGAGCGCAGCACGAAAGCCTCCGACTTGTACGTCCGCCCCACGCCGCGAAGTCTAGGCCGGAGAGTCGTCGGAGCGCCTCCAATTCGCAGCGTTGTAAGGTTCACCTTACATCGATGCTCCGGCTCCTCTACCATCCCGTGTCATGAGCCTCTCCACCGCTATCTCACATACTCGCCGTGCCGCCGTCGTTCTCGGCCTCGCGCTGACCGTCCTCCTCGTCGCAACCGGGACGAGCGCCGCATCGGAGTCGGCGGATCCCCCCGGCGCGAACCTCGCTCCGACAAAGACGTACCTCCTGAACCACACCACGAAGCTGCGCGGATTCGCGACGCGCTTTCAGCGAGAAGCCAACCGCTACTACGCACTCGCGAAGGCGTCCGACTTCGACTACGCCGCGCTCTGGGCATCGAAGCGCTCCACGATCGCGCCCATCCTCGCGCGCGCGAAAGCCCAGTGGGTGGAGGGGAACCCTTACTACGAGCGCGTCGAGGGAGTCGTGGCGGGAACTCCGTCGCTCGCCGTCTACGACGTGATTCTCGACGCAGGCTCGAGCGCCGAGGAGGATCCTGCGAGCGCAGTCCCGTTCGACCTGAAGCTCGCCGACGGGCGGGTTCTCGAGAAGCCCGGGAACCTCTACAACCTCACCGAGGGCATGCTCTGGGGCACGAAGCCCGAGTACACGGCGCGGGGCGTCAGGGCCGACCTCGACGGCGACGGGAAGATCGAGTTCGGGGAGTCGTTGCCGGATGCCGCTGTCTTCAAGGCTGCCGCGTCCGCGTTCGTCCTCTATGCAGGGAAGCTCGACCGGTCGAGCCGCGCCTGGAAGCCCACGGCCTCGGACGCCTTCACAGCTGTCGTCGTGATGGTTCCGACGATGAGCGAGTACTTCGGGCAGTGGAAGGTCTCCCGCTTCGTGCTCGGCGCTCGGGCGAAGGGCGACTCGTTCAACGTCGTCTCGCGTCTGTCCGACATCGGAGACATCTTGGGCGGGCTCCGCGTGATCTACGCGGGGATCCAGCCTGCGATCGCTAGCGTGGACAAGCAGCAGGCGGCACAGACCAAGCGAGAGCTCGACAGCCTCTGGTCGTTCGTCAGCCAGCTGCGAAAGCAGGAAAAAGGCGGACGTCGCTTCACTCCGGCGCAGGCCGACTCGCTCGGCCGAACGGCCCAGAGCCGTGCGACGGCCATCGCGGGTCAGGTCACGCAGGCCGCGGCCAGGCTCAAGGTGAAGATCGCGCAGTAGTGATGGTGCGGGCAGTCGCGGCAGCCGCGGTGGTGGGGCTCTGGCTTGCGGCCTCGGCGGCCGCGGCCGGCCCCGCACCGTGGAAGCTCGCAGCAGACGCCGAGCTCGCACTCTCGGACGCCAGCGCGGCGTTCATCCTCGACGATCCGGATCGGGCGCGAGCGCACGTCTCGGCAGCCGCCGGAGCCGTCGAGGCCATGCTCGCGCGGAACCCGCAGGCACTCCGGAAAGCGGATCGAGCGCTTGCCGATGCCGAGAGGGCGATTGCCGAGCGAGACGAGGCGACGCTCGCTGCTGCACGAGCGACGATCTGGACGACGATCCTCCGCACCTCCTTGGCGGAGGCCGGTCACGCGACAACCCGCGGAGATGTCGCTGCGGCCCGGAGCTGGCTCCTCGTACGGGAGTTCCGGCCGCCGACTCGCTTCTCCCGCGCTGCGGCGGACGCAACGATGGCGCTCGACGAGCTCTCCGCCGGCGCGCTCGCTCCCAGGCACGCAGCAGCCGCGGTTCGCCACGACCTCCTGGATACCTACGACTCGCGGCTTCGCACCGCACTCGGCGGACTCCGTGAGGCCGATACGCAGGGGTTCGACGTCAGCAAGGCGGAGATGGGCGCGCTCGCGCTCGGCTACTGGCAAATCGTCGCACCGAGGTACCGAGCGGCTCACGGGCGTCGCGCCGAGCGAGCGCTGACGGCGTGGTTCGAGCAACTGGCCGTCGCGGCGACGGAGGGCCGCAACGTGAAGGCGCTCTTGACGCGTGTCGAGGGAGCGATCGCGGCCTTCCGAGCGGCGCCGCTGGCCGGCGCCGAGCTCGTGCGCCGCGCAGGCCAACTCGACCGCTTCCTCCGACTCGTGCCGATCGAGTACGGACGTGGAGTCAAGGACGGACGCGTGACCCTCGAGTTCGAGATCCAGGAGGCCGTGACGTTCAGAGACGGTGCAGCGTCCGCGTTTCACGATCTTCAGCCAACCCTGGCCGCTCGCAACGCGGCCGCCACGCGACGCCTCTCGTCGTCTCTCGACCGGCTCGGTACGGCGCTCGCGGCCGCCGCTCGAGGTGAGGTCGTCGCCGAGCCGGCAGCCATAGAGGTGACGACCGACAACGCACTCGCGCTCATCGCCAGGCTCTATCCACCCGAGTGGAAGGAAGCCGCGGAAACGGCTGACTTCGACGTCATCGCGGCCACGCTCGACCGGCTCCAGGCAGCCGCCGCGGCCGGCGACTGGAAGCAGGCCGAGCAGGCGAGGCTCGAGGCGTACGGCGTGTTCGAGCTCGGCCCGGAGCAGCGTCTCCGCGGGCTGGCACCGTCGATCTTTCAGGAGGTCGAGGGCTACTTCTGGTACGGGGCCGAGGGCTACGACGGGCTCGTTCAGCTCATCAAGAGGAGGAGCGGCGCCGGCGAGCTGGCAACAACCCGAGCAGCGCTCGACGAGGCCCTCGCGCGAGCGGAGGAGCGCGTGGGAAGCGGTGCTGGCTCCGAGTTCTCGATCATCACCAACTCGGCGCTGATCGTCTTTCGCGAGGGTCTCGAGGCGGTACTCATCCTCGCCGCGCTCATGGCCAGCCTGGTGGGTGACCGCCGCGGTTTTCGAAGGCCGATTTTCGCGGGAGTCGGCATTGCGCTCGTCGCGAGCGCCGTGACCTGGGTTGTCGCCCAGACGGTGCTCACCTCGCTTGCGCGGTACGGCGAGAGGCTCGAAGCGATCGTGTCGCTCGTCGCGATCGGCGTGCTCCTCCTCATCCTCAACTGGTTCTTCCACCGCATGTACTGGCAGGAGAACCTCCAGAACCTCCACCAGCGCAAGCGTCGCGTCCTCGCCGGCGCGGGCCTGTCGCTTGCCGCAGCACAGGTCATAGGGCTCGTCCTCCTGGGATTCACCAGCGTCTACCGCGAGGGCTTCGAGACCGTTGTCTTCCTGCAAGCGATGACGCTCGAGGCCGGAGCGCTGACCGTGCTCCAGGGGGTTGCCCTGGGGCTCGCCGGGGTCGTCGCGGTGTTCGTCCTCGTGATCGCTCTCGAGCGAAAGCTGCCGCACAAGAAGCTCCTCGTCGCGACCGGTGTTCTCATCACGGGCGTGCTGGTGGTGATGGTCGGAACGACTGTGCAGACGATGCAGAAGGTCGGCTGGCTGCCGGTGACGCCGATCGAGGGCCTCGAGCTCCCCTACTGGGCAGGACTCTGGCTCGGCGTCTTCCCGACCTGGCAGGGGCTCATCGCCCAGACCGCCGCAGCGGTGTTCGTCGTCGGCAGCTACGTGGCGGCGGAGGGCGTGCGCAAGCGGCGCAGGGCGCGTCTCGTCACGCCCACGGTCGCACTTGCGACCGACGCCAAGTCCTAGGATCCCGGCTGGCAGCGAGGGCAGTACCACGTGCCCCGGCCGCCGACCCGCGTCTTCGTGATCGTCGTTCCGCACCGACGACACGGCAGGCCATCGCGGCCGTACACGCGGAACTCCGCCTGCATCGCGCCACGGCCTCCGTCCGGCGTCCGGTACTCGGACAGTGTCGATCCCTGTCGCGCGATCCCCGCTCGGAGCGCAGCCCGGATCGCGCGCTGCAGTCGCCGGACTTCGTCCGTGTCGAGGTCACGCGCAGGGAGCAGCGGGCTAACGCGCGCACGCCACAGCGCCTCGTCGGCGTAGATGTTCCCGAGGCCGGCCACGACCCGCTGATCGAGGAGCACGGCCTTCACCGGAGCCCGGCGCACGGCCAGGCGCGAGCCTAGCCACTGCGACGTGAATCGCGGGCTCAGCGGCTCCGGCCCGTTCTTCCCTGCGAGGTACGGCTCGAGCTCCGCGCCCTCGACCACGAGCCACGTCCCGAATCGGCGGACGTCCCGGTACGCCAGCCTCGTCCCGTCGTCGAGCTCGAGCACCGCGCGCTCGTGCGTCGTCGGCTCGAAGCCGAAGCTTCCCGTCATTCGGAGATGAACGAGAAGCGCGAGCCCACTCTCCAGGCGGAGCACGAGATACTTCCCGCGCCGCTCCACCGACGCGACCGAATCGCCCTCGAGCTCCTCCGCAACCTCGAAGAGGTCGATTGGCCGCGTCAGGCGCGGATCGAGGATCTCGACGCGTACCAGGGTTCTCCCCTCGAGACGCGGCGCCAGCTGCGAGCGGATGGTCTCGACCTCCGGAAGCTCGGGCATCGGGTGCCTGCTACTCGATGACGTCGAGGAGGATGCCGTGGGCGTGCGGTGGCTGATTCCCCAGCTCGTACGCGGCCTGGACGGCCTCGACTCCTCGCGACGCCGAGCCCTCATCGCTCGCGTGGACGTCAGCGAGCAGGTGGCCGCGTCGAACCTTCTCACCGCGCTTCACGTGGCACACGACCCCGACCGCGTGGTCGATCGCGTCGTCCTTCGTCCGGCGGCCGCCGCCGAGCTCGAGAGCCGCGATCCCCACGTCCAGCGCGCGGAGACGCGTCACCACGCCGTCGCGCGACGCGCTCACTTCGCGCACGACCGGCGCGCGCGGCAAGCGCGCGAGGTCGGGATCCCCGCCTTGCGCCCTAATCCAGCGCTCGTACACGCGTAACGCCGAGCCGTCCGCGAGCGCAGCTTCAGCGCGTTGCCGACCTTCGTCGAGATCGACATCGAGGTCTGACAGGGAGAGCAGGCGAGCAGACGCGTCGAGCACGAGCTCGGTGAAGTCGCCGGGCCCGTGGCCGGTGATCGTCTCGACGGCCTCCCGGATCTCGAGCGCGTTGCCGACGGCCCGGCCGAGCGGCTGCTCCATGTCGGTCAGCAGGCACACGACCTGCTTCTTTGCACGCCGGCCGAGATCGACCATCTGCTCGGCGAGGATGCGCGCGTCGTCGAGCGTCTTCATGAACGCGCCATCCCCGACCTTGACGTCGAGCACGATCGCGTCTGCGCCGCCCGCGAGCTTCTTCGACATGATCGACGACGCGATCAGCGGGACGATGTCGACGGTCGCCGTGACGTCCCTGAGCGCATAGAGCAGCTTGTCGGCGGGAACCAGGTCTCCCGTCTGGCCGATTATCGCGAGCCCGACCTCCTTCACCTGCGCCACGAACTCGTCGATCGTCAGCTCGACGCGGTAGCCGGGGATCGACTCGAGCTTGTCCAGCGTGCCGCCCGTGTGCCCGAGCCCGCGGCCGCTCATCTTCCCGAACGGGACGCCGCAGGCGGCCACGATCGGGCCCACGGCGAGCGACGTCTTGTCCCCCACGCCCCCGGTCGAATGCTTGTCGACGACGCGCCTGCCGAGTGCGCTTCCGAGATCGAGCGTCTCGCCGGAGAGGATCATGGCGTCGGTCAGCGCGTGCGTCTCCTGACCGTTCAGGCCGCGGAAGTAGACAGCCATGCACCACGCCGCCATCTGGTAGTCGGGAATCTCGCCTCGTGCGTAGCCGAGGACGAGCTCGGAGATCTCCTCGGAAGCAAGCTCCTCGCCGTTCCGCTTCCGCTCGATGAGGTCGGCTGCACGCACCGCTCCGATCATGCCCGATGAACGATCCGGAGCTCGTGGGGTCAGACTTCAGTCTGACGCCGGTTCTGGATTGTCCGCCCGGGGCCTACGATAAGACCCAAGAACGGGGTCAGGCTGAAGCCTGACCCCCACGGTGGTTTCTATTTGCCCTTCTCTGCGACGAAGACGACGGGCCGCCGGCGGGCGACCAGGGGCTCGGTGAGCTCTGGCACGCGATCGGCGGCGCCTGCGAGCCTGGCCGACGAGCGGAGATACGATCGGATCTGCTCCGCCTCGCGAAATGTCACCGTGCCGCTCCCGTCGTGGGTATGGACGCGTGCGAAGTGGCGTCGGAGGACATCGGCGCCCGTCTCGCCACGGAACGTCAGGTCGGCGAACGGATGGTCCAGCCCGCCGAGAGCGAACATCTCCTGAAGATGATCCGAATGATTCGTGGCGGCGACGAGCCGGCCGCCGGGTCGCAGCACTCGCGCCAGCTCGCCGAGAGCACGGTCGACATCGCGGACGTGGTACAGCATCCAGGCCGCAACCGCGACGTCGAAGCTGTGGTCGTCGAACGGAAGCTGGCGAACATCGCCGACACGGGCGTCGACGCCGCGTGCGCGTGCGAGCTCGACCATGCGCTCCGACTGGTCGACGGCGGCGACCTCGGCCCCGAGCTCGCGCTGCACGCGCTCGGCGAGCTCGCCCTCGCCGGACCCGACCTCGAGCACGGTCCGCGGCTTCACTTCCGCCACCGCGTCGAAGAGGATCTCTCGTGCATCCGGCCCCGTGACCTCGGTGTAGATCGCCTTGCGAGCCGCGAGCCCTGCCTCGGTGACGTACTGCTCTCGAACGTACGTCGGATCGCTGGTCACAGCTCGATCTGGCGGCCGGGCAGCTTGCGGCCGGGCGTCTTCCCGCCGAGCCAGGCGTTGACCGTCGCGCCCACGTCCGCGAACTCGCCTTCCTCGTGCACGCGGCCGGCGGCGTTCCGCCCGGCTGCGTAGGCGAGCAGCAAGGCGTGCTCGCGCGAATGGTCGGTCGACGGCGTCGTCGGATCGCAGCCGTGGTCGGACGTGAGGATCAGCAAGTCGCCGGACTGGAGCGCCTCGAGGATGTCCGGCAGGCGGCGGTCGAAGTCCTGGAGGCAGCGATGGAAGTTGACCGGGTCGTTCCGGTGCCCCCAGAGCATGTCCGTCTCGACGAGGTTGACGAAGACGAAACCGCTGTCGATTTCCTGCAGAAGCTCGATCGTCCCCACGATCCCGTCGACGTTCGACTTCGTGGGCCGCGACTCGTCGACGTCCTGGCCGGCGAAGATGTCGGCGATCTTGCCGACGCCGTAGACGGTGTTCTCCGCCTCGCGGATCGTCGTCAGGTAGTTCGGGCGGGGAGGCTCGAGCGAGAAGTCGTGGCGATTCGGCGTCCTCGTGTAGTTACCGGGCTCGCCGACGAACGGCCGCGCGATCACGCGACCCACCGCATGCCGGCCCGTGAGGAGCTCGCGCGCGACCCGACACCCCTCGTACAGCTCTTCGAGCGGGATCGTCTCCTCGTGCGCCGCGATCTGGAAGACGGAGTCGGCGGACGTGTACACGATCCACTTCCCCGTTCGTTGATGCTCCTCGCCGAGCTCCTGGATGATCTCCGTGCCCGAGGCGGGCTTGTTCCCGATGACTCCTCGGCCCGTGCGGTTCATGAACGGGTCGATGACGTCGTCAGGAAACCCGTGCGGGTAGCTCGGGAACGCCGTCGGCGTGACGATGCCCATGTGTTCCCAGTGGCCGGTGGTCGTGTCCTTGCCCTTCGACCGCTCGAGGAGCCGGCCGGCGACGGCTGGCGCGCCGGGCTGCGGGGGGCAGCCCTCGAGGGGCATCACGTTTCCGAGGCCGAGCGCCTCGAGGTTGGGCAGGTCGAGGCCTCCGACAGCGCGGGCGACGTTGCCGAGGGTGTTGGAGCCTGTGTCTCCGTACTCCTCCGCGTCCGGCAACTCACCTGCACCGACGGCATCGAGCACGATCACGCACGCCCGCGGCACGCCGCTATTCTAGGACGGCTGTGGACAGGGCTCTCGGACTGCTCGCGCTCGCGGGCTACATCACCGCGATCATCGGGCTCGCTGCCGCGGTCACGTTCACCGTCATCAAGATCTTCCCGACCGAGCGAAACCCGAAGAAGGACGACAAGTCCGACAAGCCCGGATCGAACGGCAACGGGGAAAGCGGCGGTCGGCTCTTCCGCAAGGCCAAGCGCGGCGCCGCCTAGGTCTCCGAGGCGTTCGCCCGCCGGCGGAGAGCCAACACTCCCGCGGCCGCGACGACGATCGTCGCCACGACCAGAAGGAGCTCGATCAGGTAGTCGTTGCGCTCGAAGAACGTCCGCGTGTCGGCCGGGGGCTCGAACAGCTCGTTGGCACGCTCAGCGCCGAGACTGCCTTCACGCGCGCTCTCGAATCCGGTTGCAGCCGCTGGGAGCCGGGCGAAGTCGTACGCCGCCTGCGGAACCGTGGCGCTCCCATAGAGCAGTCGGAAAGGAGCTTCGTACCCTGCGGCCAGGAGCAGCGGTCGCGGCATCGCCTGGGCGATGACTCGAAGCTGCTCCAACGGAACGTCATCGCCGTCTTGGATCGTCACCCGCAGGTACCGGTGCTGTGCGGAGAGACCGATCGTCGAGAGGTCGACACCGGGAAAACGCGCGATCTCGCTCGAGCTCAGAGATACGAACGAAGCGCCGTCGTTCGATCCTTCGACCGTCACCCGGCGGACGTACGTGGGCGTGCTCGAGTCGATTCGCACGCCGTCGACGGGCACCTTTCGATATCCGACGTCGAGCCTCACGACCGTTGCGCGGGCCGTGTCACGGCGCGTCGAACGCGCCTCGACAGGCGCGAGTGGCGGTCGGGAAGGATCGCGGGCAACCGTTGCGCCTGTGATGTCCGACACGCCGCGGGCCTGGACGAGCAGGTAGCGGTAGTCAGTCGGGGGAAACACCGCCGTCGTGCTCCGGGCGGCCACGGCACCCCTGACGCTGTAGATCGACGTCGTGGAAAGCTCGGCGTACGTTCCTTCCGCGCCGGTCGTGCTTCCCTGCACCTCGACGCTGCCGACAAAGACGCGATCCGGGATCTCGAGCTCGATACGATCGATCACCGGACGAGGAGCGCCGCGGTCGACGACGACGGACACCGTCCCGTCGCGGCGGCCACGAGCGACAAGGGTCACGGGCCGACTCGGAACCGGCGTCGCTGTGGGCTCTCGCCTCCACGGCACCTGGGCGCCCTCCGCGTCGATCACCCGGAGATCCGGGAAGTCGATGCGCGAATGGCCGTACATCGGACCATCCGGCTCGAAGCTCACCGCCGCGCCAGAGGGCGCGCTCAACGTCCGCGTGTACCGGAACTGCGTCTCGTCGACGTCTGCCGCACCCGCCGCGAGCGCCACTGCCACGATGCCGAGCAGGATCACGCTTGCCGCCCGACTGCACGTACTCGCTGATACGCGTAGGCGCCGGCCAGCATCAGCACGCCGACGGCGACGAACGAGAGGACGCGGTAGAGCTCGTCGAGCTCTGACAGGTCGTACAGGAAGATCTTCGCCACTCCGAGCCCGAGCAGGGCCAGGCCTCCGAAGCGGAGCTCGCGAATGTCGCGGACGAGCCCGACGATGATCGCCACCAGTCCGACGGTCGCCCAGAACGCGCTCAGAGCGACCTGCGCCGTCTGCGACCGCTCGACCGAGTCTCCCTGGATCACGTCGACGATCAAGAGCGACGCCGCATAGACGGCGCCCACCGCGGCAACCCCCAGCAGGAGCATCCGCAGATCCGGCCGCTCGACGAGCAGGCCCGTCACGAGTGCCGAGACGGCGACGCTGAGAACGGCTGCGAGCGCGGTGCTCAGGTCGGCCACGCCGTCGAGGAGCGACTCGGGGGGCGCCTCTTCGGTGAGCGTGTGCAGCGCGGCGAGGACGAGGAACGCACCCGAGAAGACGAGCGTCCGCGGCTCTTTGGTCGTCCTCGCAACCCACGCGAGGATCGCGGCCTCGGCGGACCACGCTGCGACGAGCGCCGGCCCGTCGAGCGCGAGTGCGAGCGTGACTCCCGAGAGCCCGAGCCCGACGGCAACGAGCATGGTCGCGATCTCGCTCGACATCCGCTGGCGAAAGCCGAAGCCTCCGAGCGCGATGTGCGCGACCGTGAGGCCGAGCACCCAGGCCGTCGCTCCGGTCGACGATCCCCGCTCGTCGATCAGGAGCCACCCCACCGCAGCCGCGAAGCCCGCATTGACGAGCAGCACGGACGCAGACGACGGGCGCAGAGCAGAGGTCGGGACGCGAAGCTCGTAGCCGATCCCCGCGACGACGAACAGGAGCCAGAAGAGCACCAGCATCGACAGCGGGAGAACGAGATCGTCCCTGTCTTCCGCCCAGAACGCGAGTTGCGGCGCCGTCAGCAGGAACGCGCCGATCGCGAGCCAGCCCCAGCGCTGCCACAGGAGCACCCCGACGGTGGCGACGAGAGCGATCACCATGAACGCGAGCGCCGCGGTCGACGTGCCGCTGTCGACGAGCACCGGAGCGGCGAGCGCGCCGAGCATCCCGAGCGCCGCGACGAGCTGCGAGCGCCAGCGGACTGCGATTGTCGCGCCCGCCGCACCGACGAGACCCGCGACGAGCAGACCGAGCTCGGTCGCGATGACGTCCTGCACGGAGGTCGCATAGGTCAGCGACGCGTACAGCGCGGCGAGCGCGGTCGCGACGGCGGCGACGGCGGCATCGGTCTGCCCGCGCCGCTCGTACAGGAACAGACCCACTGCGAGGAGGGCCGTCGATCCCAGGAACGCGAGCGCGACGCGAGCCTCGACCCCGATCCACCCGCGGTCGACGGCGATGACGAGGAACAGGACGACTCCGACCAGGATGGCGAGGCCGCCGACCGCCGCGAGAACGCGTCCGCCGAGCAGGTCTTCGAGCGTCTCGCCCGGTCGGATGAGCTTGCGCTCCGAAACGGGGTCGGCCGCCGGTGGGGGCGGGGCCGCTTGTGCCGCTCGTGGCGCCGCCGCAGGTTGCGGCGGTGGTCGTGGCGGCTCGGCCGCGGGCGGGGGAGCCGTTTTCTCGATCCCTTCGACGTCGTCGAGGCGCACGAGGATCGTCTTCAGGAGTGCTTCGACGTCCGCGAGACGCTGCTCGAGGGAACGCTCGGGCTCCATCGCCTGTGATCGTATTCCGGACCCCGGCCAGTGCACGTCGGGCCGAGTTACGAGCGAATTAGGCCACCGCTGCGCCGAGCGCGTCGTCGAGCGGCGTGTACTCGAGCCCGTGCGCCTCTGCGACTGCCTCGTACGTGACCCTGCCGCCCAGGACGTTCACGCCGCGGGCAAGCTCGGGATCGCGCCCGATCGCCTCGACGACGCCGTAATCCGCGAGCGCCTCGACGTACGGCAGCGTCACGTTGGTCAGCGCTCGGGTGGAGGTGATCGGCACCGCCCCCGGCATGTTCGCGACGCAGTAGTGGATGATCCCGTCGACGGTGTAGATCGGGTCGTCGTGGGTCGTCGGTCGGGACGTCTCTGCGCACCCGCCCTGGTCGATGGCGACGTCGACGAGCACCGATGCGTCCTTCATGCCACCGAGCATCTCCCGGGTGATCAGCTTCGGCGCGAGGGCGCCGGGAATGAGAACTGCTCCGATGACGAGGTCGGCGTCCTTGATCGACTCCTCGATCTGGAGGCTCGACGACATGAGCAGCGTGACGCGGCCGCTGAGGATCTGCTCCAGATAGCGCATGCGGTCGACCGAGCGCTCGAGGATCGTCACCTGCGCGCCCAACCCGATCGCGATGACCGCGGCGTTGTAGCCGACCATCCCTCCGCCGATGACGACGACCCGCGCGGGCGCGACTCCCGCGACCCCGCCCGGAAGGATCCCACGGCCGCCCTTCGGCTTCTCGAGATAGTGAGCCCCCGCCTGCGGCGCGAGCCGCCCCGCGATCTCGCTCATCGGCGCGAGCAGCGGCAGCGCTCCGTGGTCGGTCTCGACCGTCTCGTACGCGATCCCGGTGATGCCCGAGTCGACGAGCGCGCCCGTCAACGGCTCGTCGGCCGCGATGTGCAGGTAGGTGAACAGCGTCAGGCCCGGGCGCAGGCGCGGGTATTCGAGCGCGATCGGCTCCTTGACCTTGAGAAGGAGCTCTGACCGCTCCCAGGCGTCGTCCACGGTGACGATCGCCGCTCCGGCACGCTCGTACGCGTCGTCAGGGAACGCGCTGCCGAGCCCTGCCCCCTCCTCGACGAAGACCTCGTGCCCCCGCTGGACGAGCTCGCGGGCTCCTGCAGGTGTCAGCGCGACCCGGTGCTCCTGGAGCTTGATCTCCCTGGCGACCCCGATCCGCATTGCGCGCGGACGATAGCGACCAGCGTGCGCGATGCGCGCGTGTGACAATCGCAGGGATGGATCAGCGCGTCAGCCTCGTCACGCTCGGCGTTGCCGACCTCGCCCGAGCGCGGGCGTTCTACGAGGCGCTCGGCTGGTCGACCGGAGCGGAGCCGGACGCCGACGTCGTCTTCTTCCAGGCCGGCAGCATGATCGTCGGGCTCTGGAGCCGCGAGCAGCTCGCCGAGGACTCGGCCGTCACGGACGGCGGCGGCTGGGGCGGGATCACGCTGGCACACAACGTTCGCTCACCAGAGGAGGTCGACGCGGTCCTGGCCGAAGCGGAGGCTGCCGGAGGGACGATCGGCCGTGCTGGTGCAGAGACGTTCTGGGGCGGCTATTCGGGCGTCTTCGTCGACCCGGACGGGCATCCGTGGGAAATCGCCCACAACCCCGGCTGGACGCTCGCCGACGACGGCTCGATAACTCTCGACTAGTCGTCCCGCGCAGCGTCGACGAGCGCGAGGGTGACCTCGACCATCGCGTCCAGGTCCGCGACCGCGATGTGCTCGTCCGGCGTGTGGATCTCCATCATCCCGTTCGCGAGGTTCACACACGAGAGTCCGCGCGCGTTGAAGACGTTCGCGTCCGCGCCTCCGCCGGAGAGCGCGTAGGTCGGCTCGTATCCCGTTGCACGCAATGCCGTCGCAGCAAGCGCCACAGGCGGATCGCTCTCGCGAAACCGGTACCCGGGAAAGCTCGGGCGCACCTCGCTCTCGACTTCGCACTCGGCGAGGCTCGCGGCGAACGCCGCAGTCTCCAGCATCTCGCGGACGAGCTCGACCGCCTTGCGCTCGTCATGAGAGCGCACCTCCGCGCTGAAAGAGCACCACTCCGGGACGACGTTGCGCGCTGTTCCGCCCGTGATCAGGCCGACGTTCGCGCTCGTCTCCTCGTCGATTCGTCCCAGCCTGAAGTCGGCGATCGCCCGCGAGGCCGCCGCGACGGCGGACCGGCCGTCCTCCGGAAACATGCCCGCATGCGCTGATCGTCCGTGGAAACGGAAGTCCAGGATCCGCCCATGCGGCGAGCCGAGGACGATCTCGCCGATCGGCGCTCCCTGGTCGTAGACGTATCCGACCTCGGCGACGAGCCTCGTGTGGTCGAACGCGTCTGCTCCGCGGAGCGAGACCTCCTCCTGCGCGGTGAAGAGCAGCTCGATTCCCGCGTGCTGCCGGCCTTCGTCGACGATGCGCTTGGCAGCCTCGAGCAGCACGACGACCGCCGCCTTGTTGTCCGAGCCCAGGATCGTCCCGGCCGCGTTCCGGACGATGCCGTCCTCGTCGATCACGGGATCTATGGCCGCTTCAGGAGGAACGGTGTCCGTGTGTGCGCAGAGGAAGATGGGCGTTCCGCCTCCGTTCGTCGCGGGAATCCGGCAGTAGATGTTCCCGGTGTCTCCGTCGAGCCGGGCCGCCGCGTCGTCCTCGTCCCACTCGAGTCCGAGCTCCGTCAGATAGGCACCGACCCGGTCGGCGACGCGCGCTCCCTTCCCGACGGGCTCGGGATCGCGCACAGCTCGAGGAAGAGATCGACGAGCGGCGAGGTCAGCGGCTGCTGCGTGACCGCTTCCACCTCGCCAAGTTACAGCCGCCGCGCTCTCGCGAGGCCGTGTCATCTCGGCTCAGGCCGAGTACCTATCGCTGTGCACACCCATGTCTGCTCGACCTGCAGGTCGGCGCTCTTGTCGAGCCGACTCACGGGCGAGGCGCTGGGAGCCGCGAGGAGACTGCAGGCGTCGTGTCCTCGCCCGGCGGCGGAATACGAGTCGCGCGGATTTCGGGCTGGCGAGCGGGTCTTCGTCCACTTCGGCAACTGCAACCGAGTTCTTCGTCGAGCTGCTCGCCGCCTGGCAGGTGGGTGGCTGCGTCGTCCCCATCGACACCGCCTTCACGCCGTTCGAGATCGAAACTCTCGCTTCGTGGGCAAGACCGCGCTTCTCGATCTGGAACGGTGCCGCCGGACGACGAGTCGTCGTCGGCGCTCGGTCAGCCTCGGCATCGAGGTCCTCGACATCGCCGATCGTCCGCGCCACCGCGGGCGTCGGGGCACGTCGCGGAGCGCTCCGAGCATGCATCTGGACGACGACGCGTTGATCCTGTTCACCTCCGGCACCACCGGACAGCCGAAGGGTGTCGTGCACACGCACAGATCGCTGCGAGCACGCTGGACGAGCCTGCGCGACCACCTCGGGCTCGGCCCGTATCGTCGGACGCTCTGCCTCCTCCCCACGCATTTCGGCCACGGGCTCATCTGCAACTGCCTGTTCCCTTGGTTGTCGGGCTGCGAGCTCTTCATTCAGCCGCCGTTTCGTCCCGAGCTCTTGGCCCAGCTCGGCGCCGTCGTGGATGAGCACGAGATCACGTTCATGTCGTCGGTTCCCGCGGTATGGCGCATTGCCGAGCGGCTGGCCAAACCGCCGCAGGCAGGCTCCCTGGAACGAGTTTTCGTCGGCTCGGCGCCGCTGACGGCGCAGCTCTGTGATCCATTCCGCCAAGTTACAAGGTGGAACTTGGCAGCTCTCGCACGACCTCGACCCGGCCATCCTCGTGCCAGCGCTCGAAGTGCACCGACCCGAGCGCGACCGGCCGTCGAGGTAGTCGGCGGCGATCTCGAGCCAGTGCGTCCGTCGAAGTCGTTCGACCGCGTCGCGCACTGGCACGAGCCGAGCCTCCTTCACGAAGCCGTCCGGATCCTGCGCGTGCATCGGGCGTGCCTCGCCGCTCCACTCGTCCACCTCGAAGACCCAGACCGTGACCACGTATCCGACGCCTGGCTGGCCGCCGATGAGCTGCACGGGCCGCCGGTTGTCGACCTGCCGCATGAAGGCGAGCGGCGCCGGAAGCTCGACATCGAGGCCCGTCTCCTCGCGCACCTCGCGCACGAGCGCCTCCGGCACGAGCTCGCCCTCGTCGACGACGCCGCCGGGAAGTCGCCCAGAACTGCTCCTCGCCCGCGCTCCCTGCCGAACGAGGACGACCTCGTCGCCTCGACGCATGATCGCGACGGCTACGTGGAGGACCTGGCGCAACGTCATGCGAGTGCCGCTGGCACTTGGCGTATTGCTCGTCAGGCAGCCCGTACGCCGGCGCGTGAGCGAGCGCGCTCGAGCGCCGCCGCGACGAACTCGCGGAAGAGCGGTGCGGGACGCGTCGGCCGCGACTTGAACTCGGGATGAAACTGGCTCGCGACGAACCACGGGTGGTCGGGGAGCTCGACGATCTCGACCAGCCTCCCCTGCTGGAAGGTTCCCGAGATGACCAGACCCGCGTCGACGAGCTGCGGTCGGAGCTCGTTGTTGACCTCGTAGCGGTGGCGGTGGCGCTCGTGGATCACGGGCTCTCCATACGCCTCGCGCGCGCGGGTTTCTTCGGCGAGCTCGACCGCCTGCGCTCCGAGGCGCATCGTGCCGCCGAGGTCCTCGATCTCCTTCTGCTCCGGGAGCAGGTCGATGACGGGGAACGGCGTCTCCGGGTCCATCTCGGTCGAGTTGGCGCCGTCCATCCCTGCGACGTGCCGGGCGAACTCGGAGACGGCGACGTGCATGCCGAGGCAGAGCCCGAGGTACGGGATCTCGCGCTCTCGTGCAGCGCGGCAGGCGAGGATCTTGCCCTCCCAGCCGCGCGAGCCGAAGCCGCCGGGAACGAGCACGCCGTCCGCCTGCTCGAGCTCCCGGACCGCCTCCTCGTACGACATGTGCTCCGCATCCACCCAGCGCACGCGAACACGAGCGCCCGCATGGACTCCCCCGTGCTTGAGCGCCTCGTGCACCGAGAGATAGGCGTCGTGCAGCTTCACGTACTTGCCGACGAGGGCGATCTCCACCTCTTCCCGAAGCTCGCCGGAGCGCTCCGTGAGCTCGCGCCACTCGCCGAGGTCGGCGGCGGGAACGTCGAGGCCGAGCTTCTCGCAGACCAACGTGTCGAGACCCTCGGCCTGCAACGTCTCGGGGACGAGGTAGACGTCCGGCACGTCGGGAGACGCGATGACCGCCCGCAGGTCGACGTCGGCGAAGAGCGCGATCTTGTCGCGGATGTCGTCCGAGAGCGGCTCGGTCGAGCGGCAGACGACGATGTCCGGGTGGATACCGATGCGCCGGAGCTCGTTGACCGAGTGCTGCGTCGGCTTCGTCTTCAGCTCGCCGGCGGCGGGGATGAACGGCACGAGCGTGACGTGGAGATAGACCACGTTCTCCGGGCCGACCTCACGCCGGAACTGGCGGATCGCCTCGAGGAACGGAAGCGACTCGATGTCGCCCACGGTCCCGCCGATCTCGGAGATCACGACGTCGGCGGGCGCGACCTTCTCGGCGCGGCGGATCCGAGCCTTGATCTCGTTCGTGATGTGCGGGATGACCTGGACGGTCGCGCCCAGGAACTCTCCCTTGCGTTCCCGGCGCAGGACGCTGTCCCAGATCGCACCCGCGGTGTGGCTCGCGTTCCGCGAGAGGTTCTCGTCGATGAACCGCTCGTAGTGGCCGATGTCGAGGTCGGTCTCGGCGCCGTCCTCGGTGACGAAGACCTCCCCGTGCTGGAACGGGCTCATCGTTCCCGGGTCGACATTCAGGTACGGATCGAACTTCTGGGCGCTGACGGAGAGGCCGCGAGACTTCAGCAGGCGCCCGAGCGACGCCGCGACGATCCCCTTGCCGAGCGCGGAGACCACTCCACCCGTGACGAACACGTACTTGGCCACGGGGTCTCACCGTAGCAGGCGGGTCCGCTGGGTCGCGGGGGTGGGGTCAGGCTTCAGCCTGACGCCGGTCGTAGGTTTTCGAACGCCGACACCCTTCAACCTCACACCGGGCGGCTCAAGCCTGACCCCCCGCCGTCCAGTGTCGCCAGGAACTCCTGCCCGCCGAGCATCCGCTCGAGCTCCTCGCGGCGGAGGAGGTCGTCGAGCTCCTCGATGCGCGTGTGCGTCGGGTCGCCGGGAACCTTCTCAACCCGGAAGTGCCGGTCGGCGACGCTCGCGATCTGCGGGAGATGCGTGATCGTCAGCACCTGCGCCTGCTCCCCGAGGCGCTGGAGGGTGGAGGCGACCGCGTGTGCCGTCACGCCGCCGATGCCGGCGTCGATCTCGTCGAAAACGAGCGTCTCTCCTCCTGCGACCGCCGCGAGCGCGAGGGCGACCCGGGAGAGCTCGCCACCTGAAGCCGTTTCGGACACGGGACCGAAGGGCAGGCCGGCGTTCGGACGGATGAGAAACACGGCCTCGTCCGCGCCGGTCGGGCCGGGCTCGCGCTCACGCAACTCGACGAGGAACTCTCCGTCTCCCATTCCGAGGCCCTGGAGCTCTCCGGCGACGGCTTGCGCGAGAGGCTCCACGTGCGCGCGTCGCACGGCCCTCAGCTCCTCCGTGAGCGCGCTGCCACGCGCCTCCGCCGCTGCAACGGCGTCTGCAGCGACGGCGACCGGATCGTGTCCCGCGGCCGCTTCCTCGACTTCACGTCGGGCATCGGCCGCCTTCTCGAGAAGCTCCTCGAACGAGCCTGCGCCGAACCGTCGCTGGAGATCGGCGATCGTCGAGAGACGCTCTTCGACGTCGTCGAGCGCGCCGGGATCGGCTTCGAGCGAAGCGAGGAAGCCGTGCAGGTCGCTTCCCACCTCGCTCAGACGCACGGTGACGTCTCGCAGCTCCGCAGCCGCGACCCCGAGCTCGGGCGCGATCCGCTCGAGCGGCGCCAGCGCTCGCTCCGCACGAGCCGCGAGCGACGACGCTCCCTCGCCCTCCTCAGGCGCGATCGCCTCTGCGGCGGTCACGGCAGCTTCCTCGAGCTCGGCGGCGTGTCGGAGCCGCTCGCGCTGCGCCTCGAGCGCGTTCTTGTCGCCGGGCGCGAAACCCTCCGTGTCCTCGACCAGGGCCTGAAGCTCGGCGAGCCTGCTCGCAGCAGCATCGGCATCGCGAGTCAACTCCTCGTAGCGGCGGCGCGCAGCCGCGAGCTCCTTCCAGGCGGTGGACGCCTCGCGCCGGCGCGAAGTCTGCTCCACGCCGCAGAACGCGTCCAGCACGTCGAGCTGGAAGGACGACCGCGCCAGGCGGCGCTGCTCGAACTGGCCCGACATCGCGAGCAGTCGCTCGGCGGCCACGGCCACGTCCTCGCGTGCGACTGCACGCCCCCAGGCATACGCGCGCGTCCGCCCGTCTCCGAAGACGCGGCGCGCGAGCACCAACCCTGCCTCGTCCTCGGGGCGCAGCTCCGCGAGCGCGGCGACGTCATCCTCGTCGAAGAAGCCCTCCGGAACGTCGAGCTCGGCCTCCACGTATGCCTCGGAGCCGTCGGCGCCGACGGACGCCGCGTCGGCCCGCGCGCCCAGCAGCAGGCCGATCGCCTGCGCGAAGATCGTCTTTCCCGCTCCCGTCTCGCCGGTGACCGCATTCAGGCCCGGGCCGAACGAGAGATCAGCCTCGCGGATCAGCACGAGGTTCTCGATGCGCAGCCTACGAAGCAAAGCTCTGCCGGTACCGCCGCACGAAGGTCGCCTCGGGGAGCGTGGCGAGGAGTGAGCGCTCCGAACCGATCCGAACGACCGCGCGCTCGGCCTTTCCGAGCGTCGCGACGCGATGGCCGTCTACGAGAACACCTGCTTCGACGTCCTGCGTCCGGTTCCAGACGATCACGTCGGCCCCCGGCGGGATGACGAGCGGCCGTGCGCGCAGGGAGTGAGCCGCGACATATGTCAGGGCCATGGCCTCGAGGCCCCAGACGAGCACCGGTCCGCCGTTCGAGAGGTTGTACGCCGTCGAGCCGGAGGGCGTCGCGCAGATGATGCCGTCGCACGGCTGCCGCCCGAGCTCCTCGCCGCCGACCGCAAGTTCGAGCTCGATCATGCGCCCCAGCGATGCGCTGGCGACTACGACGTCGTTCACGGCGTGTCGCGCTCCCTGTGGATGCTCGACCTCGAGCGTCGGCAGCTCGAGCACCTCGTACTCGCCGGCGAAGACTCGTGCGAGCCCCGCCTCGAGATCTCTCCGGCCCATCGAGCTCAGGAAGCCGACCCGCCCGAAGTTCACGCCGATCACGGGTACCCCGGTCCCGAGGAACCTCGTCAGCGCGCGCAGCACGGTTCCGTCGCCGCCGAGGACAACGGCGATGTCGGCGCCACTCTCGTCGTCGCCGCGCTCGATCCCGTGCTTCTCGGCCTCGTCAGCGGTATGCAGGAGCTCGACACCGTGCTCGTGCGCGACCGCCTGTAGTCGCGCGAGTCCCGCCCCGATCTGCTCCGGCCGGCCGTGCGTGACGACGGCGGCGCGGGCAACCCGCCTAGCGCTCTGTCCCGACGGCGGCGGCGATCCAGCGGTCGATGTCATCGGGGTTCGTCTCTGCCGGATGGTTGACGAGATGGACGAAGAACTCCCGGTTTCCCTTCGGGCCGGGTAGCCCTGAGTCTACGACTCCGACGGTGTGTCCCCCCCACGCTCGTGCTGCTTCCGTGATGCTTCGGAGGACGTTCCGTTGCACCTCGGGATCGCGAACGACCCCCTTCGGCGTCTCCGCGCGCCCCGCTTCGAACTGTGGCTTGACGAGCACGAGCGCCTCCCAGCGCGGCCGGGCGAGCGCGAGCACCGGCGGAAGCGCCTTCGTCACGCTGATGAAGGAGACGTCGCAGACGACGAGGTCGGGCGCGAACGGGAGCTCGGTGAGACCCCGCGCATTCGTCCGCTCGAGCACGTGAACGCGGGAGTCCGAGCGCAACCGAGGATGGAGCTGGCCATAGCCGACGTCGATGGCCAGCACGCGTGCTGCACCCGCCTGGAGCAGGCAGTCGGTGAACCCACCGGTCGATGCGCCCACATCGGCGCAATCCCGGCCTTCGACCTCCACCTCGAACGCATCGAGAGCGTTCCGAAGCTTCTCTCCGCCCCGGGAGACGAAGGGCGGCGGCCGCTCGACGGCGAGCTCCACGTCCTCGGCCACGAGCTCTCCTGGCTTGTCGTAGCCGGGAACGAGCCCCGCCAGAACCAGCGCCTGGGCCTGGCTCCGGCTCTCCGCCAACCCCTTCTCGACGAGGAGGACATCGACCCGCTTGCGGGAGGGTTTCAAGGGGATCGTCCGCGGGAACTAGCGTCGCCGGGAGGTGAACACATGCCGACTTGGCTCTTGGTCTTGATCATCGTGCTCGTCGTCCTCGCGCTTTTCGGAGGCTTCGGGTATTCGCGACGCTAACGCTCGAGCTCCACACGAAGGGGCCGCGCGCGAGGGGGATGCGCTGACGAATCGCGCGCGGCGACTTCTTCCGCCCTCTCTAGAGGCTTGAAACTCGGCGGACGCCGACCAGGCGCGAGCCGTAATTGCTGCTTGCAAGGCCGACGACCTCGACGCTCTTCCCGGAGTACGGCGAGTGGACCATGTGCCCGTTGCCGACGTAGAGCCCCACATGGCCGAGGCCGCTGAAGACCAGGACATCTCCGACCCTCATCCGCGAGCGGACGACCGGCTCCCCGGCGCTCCACAGAGCGTACGAGCTGTGCGGAACGTCCACGCCGAGCCGTCCGTATGCCCAGCGCACGAGACCGGAGCAGTCGAAGCCGCTCTCAGGGGACTCGCCTCCCCAGCGATACGGCGTCCCGGCCACGCGGAGGGCGAGCAGTGCGGCGCGCTCGCCGATGCTCACGTACGTGGAGGCGTCGCGCGACGCGATAGCCTCGATGTGATCCGGAAGCGCGACTTTCGGCGTCAGCCACGGCCCGGACGTGGAAGCCGTCGCTGGCGGCAGCGCCATCGCCACCGCAATGAGCAAGAGCGTCGGAACGAGTCTGAGGAGGCGGCGGGACATCTGGAGGGAGGAACCGACGGCCCGCGAACGAAGAGATTGGGTCGCACACGAACCTGACCTGTTCGTAAGCGCCGGATAGTAAACGGAAACGAACGGACGTCAAGCCGTACGAACAGCCAGGCCGTCCACGAGCGTCAGGAGAACCGACGTCTCGCCTGGGAGATCGCTCAGCCGCTTTCTCGCTCGTGCAGCCGCGCCGTCGGCGAGCCGCCTCGCCCCGTCCGGCCCGAGGCGTGCGGCGAAGCCGTCCCCGTCCAGGATGTCGTCCACCGCCTGAAAGAGGATCCCGAGCTCGTCGGCGAATGCTCGCCAGGGAACCTGTTGTTCGGGGGTAAGCCCGGCCGTGCGCAGGCCGAGCCCGACGGCCGCCGAGAACAGCCTGCCCGTCTTCAGCCGCTCGACCTCGGCGAGGTCGGAATCGTCGCCCGTGACGTCTCGGTACTGGCCTCCGATCATCCCGAGCGTCGCCTCTACGAGCTCCCGTGCGATCTCGGAGTCCTCGTAGGAGAGCGCGAGCCGGAACGCCTCGGCCAGCAGCGCGTCCCCGGCCAGGAGCGCGATCCCCTCCCCGAACGCCACGTGCGCGCTCGGGCGCCCGCGGCGCTCGGCGTCGTCGTCCAGCGCGGGAAGGTCGTCGTGGACGAGGGAGAACGTGTGCACGAGCTCCACAGCGACGGCCGCTGGCAATGCGTCCTCGACCTCGCCGCCCTGCCGCTTCGGCGACGGCAAGGCAGAGCACGGGACGGATCCGCTTCCCTCCGCTCTCGAGGGCGTATCGAAGCGGCTCCTCGAGTCGGCCCAGCTCGGGTGCGAGCGAAAGCGTTTCGAGATACGACTCGACGGCGTCGCGAAGCTCGTCAGGCGCCTGCATCTGGTCCGCGCGCGCGTGAGCTCCGCTTCGATCTGTCTCGCGAGGTCGGCGAGGTCGGCGATGAGGTCGACCGCGGCGTCCCCGTCGATGTCGTCGGCCGCCGCGAGCTGCTCGAGAGCGTCGCGCTTCTCGTTCAGGCTGGCGAGCAGCTCCTCCGCGCGGCCGAGCGCCTCGTCGGCCGATGTCACGCGGCCTCCTCGTCGCTGGCGATCCGGCCGAGGATGCCGTTCACGAGCTTCGCCGCCTCCTCGGTTGCGTAGCGCTTCGCCAGCACGACCGCCTCGTTGATCGCGACCTCGGGCGGAACGGTTCCTTCCTCGAGCTCGTAGACGCCGATGCGCAGCACATTGCGCTCGAGCGTACCCAGCCTGTCGGCGGGCCAGTCGCGCGAGGTTTCCGTGATGCGCAGGTCGAGCTCGCCCGCGCGTTCTGCGACCGAACGGGCCAGTGACGCCGCGAACTCGTCGGGCTCACCCTCGAACAGGGAGGCGAGGGGCTGGCCGGTCAGATCCCACTGATAGAGAAGGAAGAGCGCCTGCCTGCGCCCGGCGCGGCGTCCGGCCGGCGGGCTCACGAGACCGAGAGCGAGGGCACGCGTCCCTCCAGCTCTGCGAGCGTCGAGGTCGAGTACTCGCCGCTTCGGAACTCGGGTGACGCGATGACGTCGAGCGCGAGCTCCCTCGTCGTCGGGATTCCCTCCACCTCGAGCTCGGAAAGAGCGCGCAGAGCACGCTCGATCGCCGCCGGACGCGTCTCGTCCCACACGATCACCTTCGCGATCATCGAGTCGTAGTAGGGCGGGATCTCGCTTCCCGATCGGACGGCGGTGTCGACCCGGACACCCGCTCCGAGCGGCGGCTGAAAGCCGGTGACGGTCCCGGGCGCCGGCGCGAACCCGCGGGCCGGATCCTCGGCGTTGATCCGGACCTCGATCGCGTGTCCACGTCGTGGAGCGCGTCCCGTGAGCTCGAGCGGCTCGCCGGCGGCGATCCTCACCTGCTCGCGGACGATGTCGATGCCGGTGACGAGCTCCGAGACCGGATGCTCGACCTGGAGCCGGCAGTTCACCTCGATGAAGTGGAATCCGCCGTCCGGGCCGACCAGGAACTCGAACGTGCCGGCGTTGACGTAGCCGATCGCTGCACACGCGCGCTCGACCGCGCTCTCCATCTCCTCGCGCGCGTCGTCCGCGAGCGCGGGAGACGGCGACTCCTCGACGAGCTTCTGATGGCGCCGCTGGATCGAGCACTCGCGCTCGCCGAGCGTGAGGATCCCTCCCTCGCTGTCGCACAAGCACTTGTATTTCGACGTGGCGCGCGGGCACCAGCGCCTTCTCGAGATAGAGCGCGCCGTCCCCGAAGGCAGCCTCGGCCTCGACGCCGGCTGAGGCGTACGCGCTCTCGAGGTCTTCGTCCGCCGACACGAGGCGCATGCCCTTGCCTCCCCCACCGGCGGCCGCTTTCACCAGCACCGGAAACCCGAGCTCTCGCGCAGCCAGGCGCAGCTCGTGGAGGCTCTCGACTGCGTCCGTTCCCGGTACGAGCGGCACACCCGCAGCGCGCATCTCAGCCTTCGCGCGAACCTTGTCGCCCATGCGCTCCATCACCTCCGCAGGAGGCCCGACGAAGACGAGCTCCGATTCCTCGCACGCACGCACGAAGGCCGGGTTCTCGGCAAGGAAGCCGTAGCCGGGGTGAACGGCATCGCATCCCGTCGTCTGCGCGGCGGCGACGACGTTCGGGATTCGCAGATAGCTCTCCGCGGCCGCAGGTGGGCCGATGCAGATCGCGCGGTCCGCGAGCTCGACGTGGCTCGCGCTTGCGTCCGCAGTGGAGTAGACCGCGACCGCCTCGATCCCGAGCTCGTGCAGCGCGCGGATCACCCGCACCGCGATCTCGCCCCGATTCGCTACGAGGACGCGCGAGAACACGCTCCCACCTCTAGATGCTTGATCGGAGACTGACGCGCCGCCGGGGACGGTCACGACCAAGCCGGGCGACGCACTCACTCGTCGTGCAGGCTAGAAAGCCTGGACGGCGAGAGAGGGTGGCGATCCGGCGCAGTGTCGTGGCCGTCATCCGGCCCGCCGTGAGTCTCCGATCAAGCATCTCACAGGGTCGGCGGCGCGAGAGCCGGCTCGATCTCGAACAGGAGCTGCCCGTACTCCACCGGTTGCGCGTTCTCGACATGAACGGACGCGACCGTTCCCGCGACCTCCGCCTTCAGCTCGTTGAAGAGCTTCATCGCCTCGAGGACGCACAGCGTCTGGCCGGGGACGACCGGATCACCGACGTCGACGAACGCCGGCGCGCCGGGGTTGGGGGCTCGGTAGAAGACGCCGACCATCGGCGACTCGACTCGCACGGGGCCGTTTCCGGCGGCCGGTTCCAGAGCCCCGAACGTGTCGTCCTCGCCCTCGATCCTCGGCGGCGCGAGCGCGGTGCCCGTCACCCCCGGCTCGTCGGCGCGGCGGACGGACACGCGCATTCCCTCGTCCTCGATCTCGATCTCGCCGACACCGCTCTCCTGCACGATCTTGACGAGCTCGCGGATTCGCTCTGCACGCTCGGCGTCCTCGTCTTCGGCAACGAGGACGGCGTCCCGCGAGTGGCGCTGGCGGATCATCCGCAGGAGCTCCTCGGCGTCCTCGCGGAACATGGCGATGAGAACGAGCTCCTCCTCGCTGGCGGCCAGTCCCTCTGCGCGCTCGCGGACGTCCTCCGCGGTCGGCGGATCCTGAGTGAGCGTCGAGCGAGGTGCGAGCAGCTCGACCGCGCGCTCGACGG
Source organism: uncultured Actinomycetes bacterium (assembly GCA_963789655.1). Classification (GTDB taxonomy): domain Bacteria; phylum Actinomycetota; class Thermoleophilia; order Gaiellales; family Gaiellaceae; genus GMQP-bins7. The sequence goes on along the minus strand of CAWBLH010000004.1, from coordinate 334,251 downwards.
TGGGATCGAGCGGCTCCGGAGTCGCCCCGTACCCGCCCTGCACGAGCTCCCGGAACTCGTCGATCACCGTGCCGTAGCGCCTCGCCTCGAGGACGTGGAGGAGCGCCTGCGACGCCAGGATCTGGCCGATGGGTGCCGCGAGCGGCGGCCATCCGGCTTCTGCGCGCACCCGGCCGACCTCCTCGAGGACGTCGAGCAGCCGGTCGGCGGCGGAGTGGGCGCGGAGATGCACTTCGAGTGCGGCCACGAGCCCGGCCGGGAGGTCGTACTCCGCCGCTCGCACGGCGATGCGGGGCGGCACGGGCTGCACCGGCTCGTCCTCGATGTACTCGTCGATGACGTCGGCGGCGTCCCACAGCTTGTCGGTCTGAACTCCGGTCGGGTGCTCGAGCCCCTCGAGCGCTTCCGCCAGAGCCTCCCCGGAGACACGATGGAGCGTCAGCGCGAGCGGGTAGACGGCGGTCGCGACGAGATCTGCTCCTGCCTCGACGGCTGCGAGCGCCGAGGCGATGCCCATACCGGCTGCCCCCTGGACGTAGAACCCGACCGAAAGGCCGCTTGCCTCCCTGATCCCTGCGACCAGCTCCTGCGCCTTGTGGGGAAGGAGCGCGCCCGTCGGGTCGTTGACGACGACGCGTGTCGCGCCGAGCTCCGGCAGCTTGCGCGCCTGTTCCACGAGCGTCGCGGTCTCGTCCGTTCGTCCGGGGCTGTAGACGAGGCCGGCGTGAAACGCGCCGCCCGCGCTCGTGATCGCCGCGCCCGCCTCGCGCAGGTTCGAGACGTCGTTCAGCGGGTCGTGCAGGCGGAAGACCTCGATCCCGTTCTCGGCGGCGCAGGAGACGAACCGCCCCACGATGTCACCGCTGACCGGCCGCGACCCGACGAGGAAGCGCCCGCGGAGCGCGATCCCGAGGGGAGTGGAGACTCGCGCCTTGATCGCGCGAATTCGCTCCCAGGGGCTTTCGACGCGCCGCCGGACGGTCGCGTCGAACACGCCTCCTCCCGAGATCTCGAGGCAGGCGAATCCCGCGTTGTCGAGGATCTCGGCCACGCGGAGGATCTCCGCCGTCGGAATGCGCCCCGCGAGCGGCTCCTGCGAGAGCAGCCGGATCGTCGTATCGACCAGCTTCGGCATCGGCTCTGGACCTTATCGACCGGCTCGAAAGCGCGTGCTCAGGCTGAGGCCTGTGTCAGCGCGGCGAATCAGGCGCGGCTGATGTAGCGGCCTTCGCGCGGATCGACCTTGATCCGCTCGCCGCGATCGACGAAGAGCGGAACCTGGACGACCGCTCCCGTCTCGAGCGTCGCCGGCTTCGAGACGTTCGTGACCGTGTCCCCGCGCACGGCGGGCTCCGTCTGAGTCACCGTCAGCTCGACGGAAGCCGGCAGCTGGATCCCGGCCGGTTTGCCGTCGACCGCGAGCATCTGCACCGAGCTCGAGGGTGCGAGGTACGCGAGCTCGTCGGCGACCTCCGCGTGCGGCAGCCCGAACTGCTCGAACGACTGCTCGTCCATGAAGTGCGCCTCGGAGCCGTCGTCGTACAGGAACTGGACGCTCTTGACCTCGGTGTGCACCCGCGCGAACTTCTCCCCCGCGCGGAACGTGCGATCGACGACTGCACCGCTGCCGAGCGCCTTCAGCTTCGTGCGCACGAACGCGCCGCCCTTCCCCGGCTTGACGTGCTGGAACTCGACGATCCGCCAGACGGAGCCGTCCAGCTCGACGTGCATGCCGTTGCGGAACTGATTCGTGGAGACGGTCTCGGCCATCGCGGGCGCATTGTATGGCCGGGCCTGTCCCCGGCCGTGCCTTGCGCAGCGGATCCGCCTCTCGCGCGAACATCCCTGAAGCAGTCCGCTTCGCGGCCTGTAGGGGCCGGGCATGCCCGGCCCTCTGCCTTGCGCAAGAGCGGGATCCGCTCGCGCGGACCCGCTCGCGCGAACATCCCTGAAGCAGTCCGCTTCGCGGCCTGTAGGGGCCGGGCATGCCCGGCCCCTACGAGACTGTGATCAACTCCTTGGTGAACTGCGTGAGCCGCTCGTGGCCGTCCTCCGTGACGAGCACGAGATCCTCGATTCGGACACCGCCGTCGCCGGGCAGGTAGATGCCCGGTTCGACGGAGACGACGTTGCCGGCTTCGAGCACGTCGGTCGACTCGGGACGCAGAGTCGGGGCTTCGTGAATCTGGATGCCGACCCCGTGTCCGAGTCCGTGGCCGAACGCCTCCCCGAGCCCGGCCGCGTCGATCAGCGAGCGTGCGGCCGAGTCGGCATCGACACCACGTACGCTCGGAGCGACGGCCTCCAGGCCGGCAAGCTGCGCCTCCAGGCAGAGCGCGTAGATCTCCGACAGACGCTGCGAGATCTCCCCGACGGCGAACGTCCGCGTGCAGTCGGAGCAGTAGCCGTCGACGAGGCAGCCCGCGTCGACGACGACGAGCACGCCCTCCTCGATCGCCTGGTCCCCTGGTACGGCGTGCGGCGACGTTGCAGTCTCTCCTGCTGCGACGACGGTTGGAAACGAGACGCCCTCGGCTCCCGCCTCGCGAAACGTCCGCTCGACCCACCACACGAGCTCGCGCTCGGTGCGGCCGCTGAAGCGCTCCTCTGCGAGCGCGGCGAACATCTCGTCGGAGAGAGCTCCCGCGCGGCGCATGATCTCGATCTCCTTCTCGTCCTTGACCGCGCGGAGCGACTCGACGAGGCCGGCTGTGGGCACGAGATCGACACCCGACTCGGCGAGAGCGCGATACCCGGCGTACGGGAGATGTGCCTCCTCGAAGTCGACTCGCCTCCCCGCAAGCAGCGCGCCGATCTCGGGCAGGAGGTTCCGTGCGGTTTCGACGAAGGTGACTCCTTCGACCTCACGCCCTCGCGCGGCGTAGCGAAAGTCCGCGTACAGCGTGGCCGTCGCATCCGGCTCGACGAGGACGGCGGCATTCGAGCTCTGCAACCCAGTGAGGTAGAGGACGTTCGCCTGGCCGCCGAGGACATAGGGCGGCCCCGCGACGAGCAGCGGCTCCTCGAGGAGCTTCGCGAGTTGCTCGATCCGCGTCATGCGCGGTTCTTCACGAGGAACTCGAGCGCCTCTCGGTACCCGGCCGGCCCCTTCCCGATGATCCTCGCCTCGACGACCCCCTCGAGCACCGACATGCGGCGCCACTCCTCGCGCTCGTCGATGTTCGAGAGGTGCACTTCCACCACCGGGACGGTGAAGAGCTCGATCGCGTCGCGGATGGCCCACGAGTAGTGCGCCCATGCTCCGGGGTTGACGATCACGCCGTCCGCCCAGTCGAACGCCTCGTGGCACCAGTCGATGAACTCGCCTTCGTGGTTCGTCTGCCGCGCGCGCGCGGTGCACTGGAGCTCACTCGCCCATTCGTAGATCTGCGTCTCCAGCTCGGAGATGCTGATCCCGCCGTACAGCGCCGGATCGCGGCGGCCGACCACGTCCAGGTTCACGCCGTTCAGCACGACGACTCGCAAGGTGATTGACCCTATGCGATCAGGGCGTCGAGAGCCGCCCGGACCTCGTCGGAATCGAGCTCGACTCCGACCTTCGGCTCACCGCGCGCTTCGAGGAGGACCAGCTGCGGCCGACCCTCGACGGCCTTCTTGTCGAAGGCGAGCGCAGCCCACGCCGCGTCCCGGTCGACACGTGCTGGCTCCGTGTTCAGGAGCTCCTTAACGAGGCGAGCGTCCTCTTCGAGGCCGGACAGCTCGAGCGCCGCGAGCAAGCCGAGAGCGACCGCACGGCCATGTGGAAGCGTGTAGTCGGAGGCGGTCTCGAGCGCGTGCGCGAACGTGTGCCCGAGGTTCAGCTGCGCCCGTGCACCACGATCGAGTGGGTCGCGGAGGCAGATTGCCCCCTTGAACGCAGCGCAGCGGCGCACCTGCTCCGCCAGCTCGAGCTCCCAAAGAGGCTCGCCTGCGAGCAGCCCGGTCTTGACGACCTCGGCGAGGCCGTTCTCGAGCTCCTCGGGCGGCAACGTCTCGAGAACTCCCGGATCGACGATGACCCGTGCCGGCCAGTGGAAGGCGCCGACCAGGTTCTTACCGCGTTGCAGGTCGACCCCGGTCTTTCCCCCTATTGCTGCATCCACCTGGCCGATCAGCGTCGTCGGGACGCGCGACCCAGGGGATCCCCCGCAGGTACGCCGCTGCGACGAACCCTGCGAGGTCGGTCGTCGAACCGCCGCCGAGCGCAGCGATGGTTCCGTTGCGGTCGAGGCTGAGCGCCTCCCAGAGCGTCTCCGCCTGTGCCGCCGACTTCGCACGCTCCCCCGCCGGGACGACGTGCGACTCGGTCAGCCTGCCCTCGAGCGCCGAGCGTGCACGATCCCCGTACAGCCGCTCGACGTTCTCGTCCGCCACCAGTGCGATGTCCCCGGTGCCGGGAGCGAGCCCGCCTAGCCCGTCCAGGGCCCCTTCCCACACATGGACTCCCGCCGCAGCGAGCACGACGCCGTCGGCATCGCGCGCGTGTCCGTCGGCGACCGCCTCGTACAACGGCGTTCGCTGCTCGAAGAGCGCCCAGAACTCCTGTTGGTCGCTGGCCAGCGGGCGGACGCCCGAAGCGACTCGCTCCCAAGCCTCCTCCGGTGTCGTCTCGAGCAGCACCGTGAAGGCGTGCTCCGCGAGGGCGACCCGCGTGAGCTCGGCTCCGAGCGCACCGCCTCCGAGCTCGACGACTGCGGGCAGCCGTCGCGTAAGAGCTTCGACAGCCGCGCGCTCCTCGAGGTTCCGGAACTCCTCCTGGCCTCTCTCCGCGAAGAGCTCGGCGACGGTAACGCCCGTCCGCTCCTCGACCATCGCGTCGACCGAGACGAACGGTCGTCCGAGGCGCTCGGCGATCTCGGGCCCGACTGTCGACTTCCCGGCGCCCATGAAGCCGACGAGCGCAAGGTGGCGGCCGAGCGCGTTCAGGCGTTCCGAGGCCACGCGATGCGTTCCAGGTAGGCGGTGTGGGCGGCGAGGAAGTCGGTGAGGGCGTCCCCGCCGAACTTCTCGCGCGCAGCCCGAGCGAGCTCCCAGGCCACGGCCGCCTCGGCGACGACTGCCAGCGCCTCGACCGCCTGGACGTCGCTCCGTTCGACGAGCGCTTCGGCGGGCTCTCCGGTCGCGAGATCGACGGAGCGGAGCGGCCGCATCAACGTCGGCAGCGGCTTCATCGCCACGCGAACGACGACGGGCTCGCCGTTCGTCACCCCTCCCTCGATTCCGCCTGCACGGTTGGTCTCCCGTCGACGGCTCACATCGATCTCGTCATGGGCTTCCGAGCCGCGCATCCGGGCAAGCGCGAAGCCGTCGCCGATCTCGACCCCCTTGACCGCCTGAATGCCCATCAGCGCTGCGGCGAGACGAGCGTCCAGACGCTCGTCCTTCTCCGCGTACGAGCCGAGCCCCGGAGGCACGCCTTCGGCGACCACCTCCACGATTCCGCCGAGCGTATCGCGCTCCGAGCGCGCTGCGTCCGTAGCGGACTCCCAGTCGCCCTGGTCCGATTTTCCGCCGATTTCGACGACGCGACCCGTGACAGCGACGCCGATCTCGCGCAGCGAGCGCCTTCGCGACCGCCCCCGCGGCGACGTGCACTGCGGTCTGACGCGCGCTCGCGCGCTCGAGCGCATTGCGGGTGTCGTCGTGACCGAACTTGAGTGTTCCCGCGAGGTCGGCATGGCCGGGCCGCGGCAAGGTGACGGGCGTCGTGCCCTTGCCGGCCGGTTCTCCTTCGGGCGGCCAGGAGCTCATCCCCCACGCCCAGTTCTCGTGATCGCGGTTGCGGACGACGAGTGCGAGAGGCGAGCCGAGCGTCCGCCCATGGCGGAGCCCTGCAAGCACCTCGACGTGGTCCTGCTCGAGCTCCTGTCTCGGGCTTCGCCCGTACCCCTGCTGGCGCCGGCGGAGGTCATCGTCGATCGCTTCGCGGTCGAGCTCGAGACCCGCAGGAAGGCCGGTCACGATGGCGACGAGTGCCGGCCCGTGCGACTCACCCGCCGTGAGGAGCCCGAGGGTCACACGGGTAAGCCTAAGGCCGTCCGCATCGCGCCGATCGGCGCCGGTACGCCGGTCCAGAGCTCGAACGAGGCTGCTCCCTGGGCGGCGAGAACCTCGAGTCCCCCGATGACCCGCGCGCCGGCGAGCCGGGCGGCCTCAGCGGTCGCGGTCTCCGGGTAGGGAAGGTCGATGAGCGTCTGCCCGGGGCCGAGCTCGACGAGCATGTCGTCACGCGCGGATGTCGCATTCACGATGAGATCCGCTTCACTCGCATCGGGAGGCCAATCGGTACGCCGGGAGTACTGGCGCGCGCCTGGAAGGGCATGCACGAATGCCGTCGCCGCGCCACCGTCGCCGATGACCACGGCGTTCTCGGCCTCCTTTCCCGCGAGCACTGCCGCGTCAGTCGTCCATCCTTCGACCCACCCGTCCCGGACGACGAGCGTGTTCACCGATGGAGCGTCGGTCACGCAGAGCGCGGCGATCGAGACCTTGTGTGGAGTAGTCACGTTCGCTCCCACGAAGCCGAGCGCCGCAAGTCCGTTCACGGCGTCCGCAAGGCGCTCGGAGGCTGTCGGAAGCGGCACGTAGGCCAAGTCGAGACCGAGCGCCGCGAATGCGGCGTTTTGCATCTGGGGCGAGAGCGAGTGGTCGAGTGGCCAACCGAGGAGGCCGATGAGACGGGTCGCGCCCGTTATCGGATTCACGAGAAAGCGGCCCTCGCGGCGTAGACGGTCATCGAACGAAGTATCCGCGTCCGTGCCGAGAGTGGTTGTCGAGGGCATACTGGACGCTGTGAACGAGGGGACGACTCGTGTCCGCACGTTCGTCATTGCGGACGTCCGCGGCTACTCGCGGTTTACGGAGCAGCACGGCGACGAGCTCGCTGCTCAGCTGGCTTCGAAGTTCGCCGACCTCGTGGGCGATGGCGTCGCAGAGCACGGTGGTGAGGTGGTCGAGATCCGAGGTGACGAAGCTCTCGCTGTCTTCACATCCGCACGGCAGGCAATCCGTGCTGCCGTCGAACTTCAGGCGACGTTCGAGGAAGAAACGGAGGCGGACTCCGAGCTTCCGCTTCCCGTCGGCGTCGGCATCGACTCGGGCGAGGCGGTCGAGTTGCCCGACGGCACCTTCCGCGGCGCTGCACTCAATGTCGCCGCTCGCCTCTGCGCCCGGGCTCGTGGCGGTGAGGTCATCGTGAGCGAGGCTACGACTCGGCTTGCCGGTCGACTGCCTGGGGTCGAATACAGCGATCGAGGAAGGGTGCACCTGAAGAACATTCCCGCTCCCATCCACATTCTCGAGGTCTTCTCCACGCGGGATGCGCGGTCGGGCAACCGTTCGGTGTTCATGTTCTTCGGCAAGCCGGCGCGAACGCTCGGGTGGAAACTCGGAGCCGCCGTCGTTCTCATCGCGGCCATCACTGCCGCCACCGTCGTCTACCTGACCACGGGCGACACGGACTCCAGTACTGCCTCGCCTCCGACGACACCCGTGGCCGAGGCACCCACGACGCTGGCGGAGGACGCGGGGCTCGACGCGCTCGTTCCGGCGGAGCTCTGGAGGGACTGCAGTCTCCAGACCGTCGCCGAGCCGCGTGCGGTCGAGACCGCGGTCTGCCTGCCACCGAATGGGACGCCAGATCGTTGGGAGATCTCGATGTATCCAGACGGTGGCACGCTCGCAGCGGCGTACTTGGGTGAGCTGCGCCGGCGGGAAGACCTCGTGCGAGACGAGGGCAGGTGCAACGCCTTCACATGGGGAGGCGAGCGGGAGTGGCTGCACGGTCCCGACAAGCCGGGCGGCCGGGAGTTCTGTTACTTCGACGGCAACGACGCGGTCATCGTCTGGACCCACGAGCGTCTTGGGCAACCGACCCACCGGGACATCCTCGTGATCGCACGCGAGAGTGGCAGCGATCACGCCGGGCTCACGCGCTGGTGGAAGCCCTGGCACCACGTCGTCGGCAAGGCGGTCTGACCAGCGCCGTTCGACCTACCGAGGTTGGCACCCGGCGCGGACGTGGCCGCTTAGCCGCAGCCGAAGCCGTACTCGCACTTCTTGCTGAAGAACTCGGACTCGCTCGCCGTGAAGAAGTGGTGTACCCCGTCCGGCTTGCGGACGAAGAACAGGTAGTCGACGCGCGCCGGACTCGCAGCCGCGCGAATGGACGCCAGCCCCGGGTTGGAGATCGGGGTCGGCGGCAGGCCCAGCCGGCGTCGTGAGTTGTACGGGCTGTCACTCTCGAGGTCGGACTGCTTGAGCGGCTCGGTCCCCGGAACGTTCCGCCCGTACCGGATCGTCGCGTCGATGCCGAGCGGCATCCCTTGGCGAAGCCGGTTGTAGATCACGGCCGAGACGAGCCGGCGCTCCTCGGGCGCGACCGTCTCCTTCTCGATCATCGACGCGATCGTCAGGACGTCGTACGGCGTCAGGTTCTTCGACTTCGCGTAGCGGAGATCGACGCTGCGCCACTGGCGCCGGAAGAACCTGAGCTGATCTCGAACCAGCCTCTCCGACGACGTTAGCTTCGTGAACTCGTAGGTGGCGGGAAAGAGGAACCCCTCGCTCGAGCGGGTCCGCGACCAGTCCTTGCGAAACTCCGCCGGGGGCTGGATCCTCGCGCTGGCTTGCTCGTATCCGCGCGCGGTCAGGCGCGGCGTGACCCCGCGCTTGCTGATCGCGATCTGCCGCACGGCTCCGACGCGCTCGATCATGTCGCGGCGCGTGAAGCCCTCCGGGAAGATGACCCGCAGGCGCGCAAGCGGTGGCGACGTCTCGACGGGTGGCGGCGGATCCGCGTGCCGGCAACCGGCCAGCATCGCGGCGACCAGCGCGACTCCCAGGAGCGCGCGGAGGCTCAGCGCTCGGCCGTCCGCTCGAGGTAGCTCTCGAGGAGATGGGCGGCAGCACGAGCATCCTCCGGAGCGCCACCCGCCGAGCGAGCCGCGAGCGTGGTGGTGAAGCGCTCGTCGTAGGTCTCCACGGGCACGTCGAGCGCGCCTCGGAGAAGCGACACGAATATGTCGGTCTCACGGGCCTGCTCACCGTGCTCGCCACGAAGAGTCAAGGGAAGCCCCACGACCACGTGCTCGGCATCGTGCTCGCGGACGAGCTCGGAGATCCGCTGAACGCCCCCGGGCGTCCCAGCGCGCTCGACGACCTCGAGCGGAACCGCAATCGTCCCGGTCGCATCCGAAATCGCAACTCCGGTGCGCGCGGCGCCGTAGTCGAGCGCGAGCACCCTCACAGCGCCGCGACGATGAGCCGCTCGGCCTCCGCGAGTGCTTCAGGGAGCTTCTCGGCGTCCTTGCCACCGGCGCGCGCCATCGTCGGCCGACCGCCGCCGCCACCGCCGACGATCGCAGCGGCCCGACGGACGACGTCGGACGCGCTGATCCGCTCCGCGACGGCCGTATCGAAGTTCGCGACCAGGTGAACCGTGCCGTTCTCGCTCGATCCGAGAACGACGGCCGCCGGAGCGTGGCGCTGCTTGAAACGGTCGGAGAGGTCGAGCAACCCGTCCGAATCGAGCCCGTCGATCGACTGCACGATGACGTTGACCCCGCTCTCGACCCGAACGTCTGCGGCGACCTCGTCGTCCGAGGCCGCGACCGCGGGCCGCTTCCTCGCCTCCTTCCGGACGGCGTCGAGCTCGACGCGCAGCTGGTCCGTTTCCCGCGAGCGTTCACGGAGATAGGCCCAGGCATCCCCGGACGTGACCGCCTCGATACGCCGCGCGCCAGATCCGATCGACCCCTCCGAGAGAATCGCGAACGCTCCGATCTCGGCAGTCGACTTCACGTGTGTGCCTCCGCAGAGCTCGGCGGAGTACCCGGGCACCTCGACGATCCGGACGATGTCACCGTACTTCTCGCCGAAGAGCATCATCGCGCCCAGGCGACGGGCCTCCTCGATCGGCGTCTCGAACACATGGACGGGGAGCCCTTCGAAGATCTTCTCGTTGACCCGGCGCTCCACCTCGTCCCGCTCCTCGGCGCTCAGCGCGTGGTCGTGCGTGAAGTCGAAGCGGAGCTTGTCCGGCCGGACCGCCGAGCCGGCTTGCTGCACATGCTCGCCGAGCACGTCGCGAAGCGCCTGGTGAAGGAGATGCGTGCCCGTGTGGTTCGCCATCGTCGGAAAGCGGACGTTCCAGCTGACCACAGCGCGAACCCTGTCCCCCGCGGAGAAGCCCTTCCCCCGCAGAAGCAGCGCCTGATCCGAGCCGAGACGGTACGCATCGACGAGCTCGGCGCGCACGGCTGCGTCGCTGTCCTGCTCGATCCAGCCCTGGTCGGTCACCTGACCACCGCCGGCCGGGTAGAAGGGCGACTCGCGCAGCTTGGCGAGGAAGAGCCCGTCCTCGAGCTCCTCGAGTGCCCCGATCTGCGTGAGGACGTCGATCTTGCGGTCCCCGACGAACTCGGCCTCGAATCCTGCCGTGCGAGCGAAGTCCGCTGCCCGCTGGAGCTCGGTTCCCGTCCCCGCCCGCGACAGCTCCCGGTGACGATCCATCTCGGCCCCGTAGCCGTCCACGTCCACCATCTGCCCGCGTTCTCCCGCCAGCTCGACCGTGAGCTCGAGCGGGAAGCCGTAGGTCGCGGCGAGGGAGAACGCCTCGTCGCCGGAGATCGCCTCCTTGCTTGCGAGCTCGTCGAACAGTCGCATTCCGCGCTCGAGCGTCTCTCCGAAACGCTCCTCTTCGGCCCGCACGATGCGCTCGATCTCTGCAGCGCCGTCTCGAAGCTCCGGGTAGGCGCCCTCCATCTGGTCGATCACGACCGCCGGCAGGCGATGGACGTCGTGGAGCCCGATCCGCTGCGCCTGCAGCACCGCTCGCCGGATGATGCGTCGCAGGATGTACCCCCGACCCTCGTTCGACGGCGAGACACCATCGCCGACGAGAAACGTCATCCCCCGTCCGTGGTCGGCCAGGATGCGGTGCGCCTTCGTGGCCTCGGGCGAGTCTCCGTAGGCGACCCCCGACTCGGCCGCGATCCAGTCCATGATCTCGCGGTAGCCGTCCGTGTCGTACACGGACATGACGTCCTGGAGGATCGCGGCGCCGCGCTCGACGCCCAGCCCGGTGTCGATGTTCTGGGCGGGAAGCGGAGTCAGCGTGCCGTCGGCGTGTTGCTCGAACTCCATGAAGACGAGATTCCAGAACTCGAGGAAGCGCTCGCAGCGCGTGCACCCGGGCGCGCAGTCCGGCTCACCGCAGCTCGTGTCCTCACCCCAGTCGTAGTAGAGCTCCGAGTCCGGCCCACACGGTCCCGGCCCGCCGACCGACCAGAAGTTCTCGGAGGTCGGGAGCGGGACGATGCGCTCGGGAGGCATGCCGATCCGCTGCCAGAGGTCGATCGTGATCTCGTCGGGGCCGAGCCCGAATTGCGGATCGCCGGCATGCACGGTCGCCCAGACGCGGTCCCAGTCGAGCCGCATGTGCTCGCGGACGAACTCGGTGGCGAGCTCGATCGCTCCCTCCTTGAAGTACTGCCCGAACGAGAAGTTCCCGAGCATCTCGAAGAACGTGAGGTGCGACCCGTCGAGGCCGACCTCGTCGATGTCCGGCGTGCGAAAGCACTTCTGCACGGTGACGGTCAGCGGCGCAGGCGGCTCCTCGCGGCCGAGGAAATACGGCATCTGCGGTTGCATCCCTGCAGTGGTGAGGAGCGTCGAGTGGTCGTCCGCCCGCGGGACGAGCGACGCCGACGGCACGCGCAAGTGGCCCTTCGTTTCGAAGAACGCCTGGAATCCCTCGCGCAGCTCGGCCGTCGATCGCATCACGAGATTCTACGAGTGGGCTCCGAGCCCACTCGCTGAGGAGTTACGCCGCGGGCGGTGCCGGGTCGCGTTCCTGGCCCGCCCGGCGGAGATCGTCGTCGACCTCGCTCTGGCGACGCGCGGACGCTTCCTTCGCGACCGTGACCGCCTCGCCCACGTCGTGGCGGGCGCGGAAAGCGGCGAACCCGTGAGAGATGGCAGCCGCAAGCCCGCTGACTTTCTTCACGGGTGTCGTCACCGCGGTCGAGACGGCGCGCACCGCGGTGTCCGCACTGTCCGCCATCGACACCGCGCTGTCGGTCACGACGTCGAGCTTCTCGATCTGGTCGTTCACGCGATCGACCGTGCCGCCTGCCTTCACGATCACCGGAAGCAAATCGCGCTCGGTCCCGCTGATGAACGACGAGAGGCGCCCGAACGTGCCGCCCAGCCGCACCAGCATGTAGGCGAGTCCAAGCCCGCCTGCCACGAAGAACACCGCGAGCGCGTAGTTCAGGATGTCGCCGGAGGTCGAGGCCAGGACGGTCATCGCGCTGATCCTAGATGCTCGCGTCTAGCGGACGCTGCTGATGACGCCGGCGCCGACGACCGCATCGCGATCGTAGAGGGCGGCGATCTGACCCGTCGCCACGGCGTACGCCGGCTCATCCAGCTGCAGTGCGAAGCCTCCGTTCACCGCGGTGACTTGCGAGTCAACCGGCTGAGAGCGATAACGGAGCTTCGCTCGAGCGCGCGTGACGGGAGCGTAGAGACGGCCTTCCGCCTCGATACTCATGGCGGCGAGCGCCTCCCGCTCACCGACAACCACCGAATTTTCCGAGCGATCCGTGCGGATCACGTAGAGCGGGCGTCCAGCCGCGACGCGAAGACCGCGGCGCTGGCCCGGGGTGACGGTCCAGTAGCCGTCATGCCGCCCGACCACGGCTCCGTGCTCGTCGACGATGTCTCCCGCGGCGCGTCGTACACCCTGCCGCTCGAGGAAGCGCCGGTAATCGTCTCCCGCGAGGAAGCAGGCTTCCTGGCTCTCTGCGCGGGTTGCGGCGGCCAGGCCGGCCGCAGCTGCTTCGGCGCGCGTCTGCGTCTTCGTCTGCTCGCCCAACGGGAAGTGCACGCGGTCGAGGACGCAGGGGTCGAGGGTCGCGAGCATGTAGGACTGGTCTTTCTCGGTGTCTGCGGCGCGCGCGAGGAACAGCCGCCCGTCACGTTCCACCTTCCGCGCGTAGTGCCCTGTCCACAGCGCATCCGCCCCCGCCCGGCGGGCGAACGCAAGGAGCTCGTCGAAGCGGAACGCCCCGTTACAGCGCGCGCAGGGGTTCGGCGTGTCTCCGGCGACATACCCGGCGACGAACGGATCGACGACGGCCTCCCTGAACTCCTGCCTGCAGGTCGAGGGTGACATGCGGGAAGGCCGAGTGCGTGGCAGGCCGCCCGGGCTGCGGCCACCGCCTCGGTGGAGCAGCAGGCACGATCCGCGGAGGGCCCCGCCGGGTCCTGCCACAGTCGGAGCGTCACGCCGATCGCATTCCGCCCTGCGCGAAGCAGCGTGACCGCACTGTCGACCCCGCCGCTCATCGCCACCGCTACGCGACCCGTCGCCGGGCTGGCATGGAAGACCTGACCCAGGGCAGCTGCGAGCGCCTCGACCGCGAGCGGCTCCCCGCTCACCGCGGCCGCCTCGAGCAGCGTCAGCCCCACCAACGGGCGGTCGAGGCCGGGAGCGTCGGCGGCAACGACGCGCTCTCCGTCGACGACGAGGCGCGCGGCGGCCCAGGTGCCGTTCCGCGTGGCATCGCCGACGACCTCCGTCCGTGACATGAGCTCAGGCTAGACGCAACTCGCCGCGTACCGGGGACGCCGACACCCGGGGTAAGTGCTCCACCCTGCCGGTGATGCCTCGGTCTTTGCGAACCTGGCGCTGCCAGGTGGGTGCCGTGCGGGTCTTCGGCAACGCCTATCCCCGACGCCGGCTCCCTTCACGTGTCTGTTGGTTCACGTTTTGACCGAGGCCACGCACAGGGTCGAGCAGGCACATGCTACCCCACCGCCTCGGTCGCGAATCGCCACTCGATCTCGGCGGTTTCTTCGAGGTCGAGGAGGCGGGCGAGCGCCTCCGTGACCTCCAGCTGCCGGCCGGGCTCGACGAGCGCGTTGTCGATCACCTCGCTCAACACCAATGCCTCGCCGTTCCGGAGCACCATCTTGGCGCCGCACGGCAGGACGGGATGGGTGACACCGAGGGATTCCGCGGCGAGGACCTGGCCGCAGGTCGTCCGTTGCGCGTCGCCCGTCGTCCCTCGCGAGCCCGCGAACGCGGTGTTCCAGCCTGCCGGCGCGTTTGCACTCGTGAGCGCCGTGACGCCGGCTTCCTGCGAACGCCGCTCAACCGCGGCGAGCGCGGCGACGGCACAGAGCAGCGCCACGGCTCCGAGGACGAGCAGGCGCTGCGCGAACAGGTCGTTCACGCGTCAAGTCTTGCGTATCGACGCGTCGGCGCCGCCGCCGCTACTCGCATCCGGTCGCGGTGCTCGCCACGCGAGTCCCCAACCAGCCCCAACCGGCCCCAGGGGATCCCCGAGATCCCTGCGGTCAGCGTATCGGCGATTCGATCACGCATGTGCATCCCGTCTGTGCCAGAAGTGCGTCTCTTCGCGGGGTATCGCAGAGCGGGCTACGCCGGCTGATCGACGACGCGGATGCCGAGCTCGCCGAGCTGATCGGCCGAGACCGCCGAGGGCGCCCCGGTCAGAGGATCCGCCCCACTCGAGACCTTCGGGAAAGCGATGACCTGACGGATGTTCGGCTCACCGGCGAGCAGCGCGACGAAGCGGTCGAGACCGAGCGCGAACCCTCCGTGCGGCGGCGCGCCCATCTGCAGCGCCTCGAGAAACCAGCCGAACTTCGCCTGCGCCTCCTCCTCGCTCATGCCCATCGCCCTGAAGACCTTCTCCTGCACGTCGGGACGGTGGATCCTGATCGAGCCCGACCCGAGCTCCCAGCCGTTCCAGATCAGGTCGTAGTGCTGGCTGAGCGCGCTCGCAGGATCGCTTTCGATGAGCTCCTCGTGGCCGTCGAGGGCACCGGTGAACGGATGGTGCACGAAGGTCCAGCGACCGGTCTCGTCGTCCAGCTGGAACAACGGGAAGTCGAGGATCCAGTGAAATGCGTCCCGCGCCTCGTCGACGAGCCCGAGCTCACGCCCGAGATGCAGCCGGAGCGCGCCCAGCACGCGCTCGACGGCCGCCCGCTCGTCGGCGGCGAAGAGCACCGTCGACGCCGGTGGCGCAGTGAACGCGTCGAGCTCGGCCTGCGACAGGAACTTCGCGATCGGCGATCGCACCTCGCCGTCGGCGCCGGACACGAGATAGGCGAGCCCCTTCGCCCCCCACTCCTTGGCGATCGCCTCGAGCTTGGCGAGATCGCCGCGGGAGAGCTCCTGAGGGACGACGAGGAAGCGCACGACCGACGCGCCGGCAAAGACGCCGAACTCGGAGCCGCGGGTCACCTCGGTTCCGTCCTGGATCTCGAGGCCGAAGCGGAGATCCGGCTTGTCTGATCCGTACTTCAGCATCGCATCGGCATACGAGAGTCTCGGGAAGGGCCGCTCGGGCGGCTCACGCTCGAGTGCCTCGAACGAGGCGACGACGACACGCTCGAGCACGTCGAGAACGTCCTCGCGCATCGGAAACGCGAGCTCGAGGTCGAGCTGACGAAACTCGAACTGTCGATCCGCCCGGAGATCCTCGTCACGCCAACAGGTCGCGATCTGGTAGTAGCGGTCGAACCCGCCGATCATCAACGCCTGCTTGAAGAGCTGCGGCGACTGGGCGAGTGCGAAGAAGGTACCAGGCTGGAGGCGGACGGGAACGAGAAAGTCACGGGCGCCTTCGGGAGTTCCGAGAGTGAGACCGGGCGTCCAGACATCCAGGAACCCCTGCTCCTCCATCGAGCGGCGGATCGCGCCGACGACATTCGACCGCAGACGAAGGTTGCGCTGCATGCGGTCGCTGCGCAGATCGAGCCAGCGGTAGCGGAGACGCAGGGTCTCGTCCACACCGTCCTCGTCGAGTTGGAACGGGAGCGGCGTCGAGCGCGAGACGATCTCGAGCTCGTCCACCAGGAGCTCGACCTCGCCGGTTTCCATCTTCGGGTTGACCGTCTCGGGAGAACGCGCGACAACCTCTCCCCGCGCTTTCAGCACGAACTCGTTACGGATCTCCTTCGCGAGCTCGGCCGCACCCGCGGAGCGCTCCGGGTTGATCACGAGCTGCATGAGGCCGGTCGAGTCGCGGAGATCGACGAAGACGAGCCCTCCGTGATCGCGCCGCCGAGCGACCCAGCCTGCGAGCGTTGCCGCCCGTCCGACATCATCCGCGCGCAGCTCGCCGCAGCGGGCGTCTCTCCAGCTCACGACTGCAACTTGCCGAGCACGTCCTCGAGTGCGACGTCCTCGTCCGCCTGCCCGCGCCTGCGCACCGTCGCGCCGTCGGCGCGGACCTGCACGATCGTCGAGGCGCCGAGACGCGCTGCCTGGGTCATCTGGCCCTTCAGCGACCGCGCAGCGTAATCCGTATCGCTCGCGAGCCCGCCGGCTCTCAGCTCACCGAGCCAGGTCGCGACCAGGTCGCGTGGAGCTCCTTCGTCGATCGCGATGAAGACGTCCGTCGTCGGCTCCTCGTGCCTCGACACCCGCGTGCTCGACCGCGAGCACCAGGCGCTCGATTCCGGCGCCGAAACCGACCCCCGGAGTCTCCGGGCCTCCGATCTCCTCTACGAGGCCGTCGTAACGCCCACCTCCCGAAAGCGAGCTCTGCGCGCCCTTCTCGGGGCCGAGGAACTCCCATGTCGTACGGGTGTAGTAGTCGAGGCCGCGAACGAGGGTCGGGACGAGCTCGTAGGAGACGCCGTACGCGTCGAGATCGCGCAGGACGGCGGCGAAGTGCTCCTTGCAGGCACCGCACAGAGACTCACCGATCTTGGGTGCGCTCTCGAGTGCCTCCTGCACGTCGCGCGGCTTCGCATCGAAGTTGTCGAAGACGCGCAGCGGGCTCGCCGTCGCCTTCTCTCGCGTCGGCTCGTCGAGCCTTTCGAGGTTCGCGCCGAGCCATTCGCTCAGTTGCGCGAGATACGCCGGCCGGCACTCGCGACATCCGATCGAGTTGAGGGCGAGCGTGAACTCGGTGACGCCCAACCGGCCGAGAAGCGCGTGATAGAGCTCGATGATCTCGGCGTCGATCGACGGATCGTCCGAGCCGACCGCCTCGACCGACAGTTGCCAGTGCTCGCGATAGCGGCCGCGCTGGGGTGCGGCGTAGCGGTACATCGGACCGACGGTGTACAGCTTCGCCGGCTGCGGCTCGCGGTGCATGCCGTGCTCGACGTATGCGCGACAGATCGGAGCAGTTCCCTCGGGCCGCAGAGTCAGGGACCGCCCCGATCGATCCTCGAAGCTGTACATCTCCTTCTGCACGACGTCCGAGCCGGCGCCGGAGGTGCGTTCGAAGAGCGCCGTGTCCTCGAACACCGGGGTGATGATCGGCCGGTACCCGTAGAGCGCGCACAGCCGCTCCGCCTCGCCTACCACGAGCCGCCAGCGCGGCTGCTCTCCGGGGACGACGTCGTGTGTCCCACGCGGCCGCTCGATCTTCGTCCTCACCCCGTTCGCTCCGCGCGCAGCTCGGCCAGGAATGGATTGCGGGCGAGCTCGTCCCCGAGGGTCGTCGTAGGACCGTGCCCGGGGTACACCTGAGTGTCCGGTGGGAGGGTCTCGGTGAGGGAGCGGATCGACGCGAGCAACGTGTCCCAGCTTGCTCCTGGAAGGTCGGTTCGTCCG
Source organism: uncultured Actinomycetes bacterium (assembly GCA_963789655.1). Taxonomy (GTDB): domain Bacteria; phylum Actinomycetota; class Thermoleophilia; order Gaiellales; family Gaiellaceae; genus GMQP-bins7. The sequence goes on along the minus strand of CAWBLH010000004.1, from coordinate 316,640 downwards.
ACCGAGCCGGCGAAGAGCACGTCGCCGGAGAAGAGACATCCGTCCGCGTAGTAGGCGAGATGTGCGGGAGAGTGACCCGGCACCGAGAGCACGTCGAATGCGATACCGGCGACGTCGATCGTCTCTCCGCCTTCGAGAAGGACGTCCGGCGTGTACGGACGAAGGGTGATCTCGGAGGGCGTGAAGCGGTTCGGGTCCTCGAGCAGCGACCGCTCTCCGCTTGCCATGAACACCCGCGCCCCCGTCCCTTCGGCGAGCTCGGCGACGCCCACGAGGTGGTCCCAGTGCCCGTGGGTCACGAGAATTCCCTTGCACTCTGCGCCGATGCGCGCCAGCTCGAGCTGCAGCTCCGCGACGTCTCCACTCGGATCGACGACGACCGCATCGGCAGACGTGGCAGCGGAGCGAGCGACGTAGCAGTTGGTGCCGATCGGTCCGAGCGAAAGTTGGTCGACCCGGAGGGCCACGCGCAAGCTCAGCCCCCGCCGGCTTCCCGCCGGGCTTCCCGCTTCTTGAAGGAGCGCCACATCACGCCGTCGAGGAAGTAGCTGAAGGGGATGAAGATCGCGACGATGAAGGCTGTCTGGATCAGCTGGTCGGCAAGCGCCAGGTCGCTCGAGAGCAGCATCACCGTCACGAACATGATCGGGGCGAACACAAGGCCCCGCTTCAAGGTGCGCCGCCACGACGGAGCCTGAACCTCGCGGGCCGATCGAGGCGAAGGGGCGCGCGGCGATTGGGATCCCGCCTTCCGAACGGGCACGTCTTCGTCGTCGAGCTCGTTTCCCTCGGAGTCCTCCCAGACGTACTCGTGACGATGCTCCTTCGCCCTCCGGCGACGCTGCTTGCGGGTCGGCATGCAGCGATTATGCCGAGCTGCGCCAGGAGATCCGGCCGCCCTCGAGCACGGTGTGCACGACGGGACCACCCAGGTGATACGCGAGATGCCGCCAGTCCTCCGCGCCGAGGAGCACGATGTCGGCGTCGAACCCCTGGGCGAGCCTGCCCTTCCGATCAGCTCGCGCGAGAACGTGGGCGGCATTCACGGTGCATGCCGTCAGCGCTTCTTCGGGGCTCAGCCCGAGCTGGGTGCACGCAAGGGAGCACACGAGCGGCAGGCTTTCGCAGAACGCGCTCCCCGGGTTGAAGTCCGTCGCCAGGGCGACCGCTGCTCCTGCATCGGCGAGCTCGCGGGCCCGAGGCATGGGTCGCCCCAGAAAGAGGGCACTCGCCGGCAGAAGCACTCCGACGACATCGCTCGCAGCGAGAGCGGCAATTCCTTCGGGGCCCGTGCTCTCGAGGTGATCCACTGAGCGCGCGCCGAGCTCGATCGCAAGGGGGATCGCACCCGCCTCGGTGAACTGGTCGCCGTGTAGGCGAAGTGCGAGGCCGGCATCTCGGCACGCTTCGAGATAGCGGCGCGCGGCCTCCACCCCGAACGCGCCGCGCTCGAGGAAGACGTCGGCCGCCTCGGCGAGCCTCGCGGCTTCCGGGAGCACATCCGCGAGAAGGAAGTCGACGTACACCTCGGCACCCTCGTCGACGAATTCGGGCGGGACGGTGTGGGCACCGAGCCAGGTCGGGGAGCCACCGGCAGTGCGGATCGCCCTGAGCTGCGCGAGCTCGGTCTCGCGATCGAGACCGTACCCCGACTTGGCTTCGAAGGTCGTGGTTCCCGAACGACGCATCCATGCCACGTGGCGGTCGAGCGCTTCCGCGAGGCCGTCCTCGCCGGCTGCACGCGTAGCTCGTACGGTCGCGAGAATTCCGCCTCCCGCAGCGTGCAGCTCCTCATAGCTCGCTCCGGCCGCGCGCAGAGCGAACTCCGCCGCACGGTCACCCGCGAAGCACGCGTGGGTGTGGCAGTCGACGAGCCCCGGTATCGCAGAGAGCCCTCTCCCGTCGAGCTCCTCGACGTCTCCCGGGATCGGCTGGAGGTCGCGCATCGCCCCGACCGCAGCCACGGAACCCCCTTCGCAGAGCACGTAGGCATCCTCGATCACGTCGACCGCCCCGAGCGCGGCCCCTCGGAGGGGCGCTGTCGTTCCGCCCGGCGTCACCACCTGGGCGAGGTCACGGATGAGCAAGCTCGGCGTCGGCTCCGCGCCGGCTGCACTCACGCGTCAGTGCCCGACGACGGGGCCGACGGGAGGTCGAGCCCGCCCCGACGGGCGGCGTCGAGCGCCTCCTCGTAGCCGGCGTCGACGTGACGCATCACTCCCGTGCCCGGGTCGGTCGTGAGCACCCGCTCGAGCTTCTCGGCTGCTGATCCCGTGCCGTCTGCGACCACGACCATGCCCGCGTGGATGGAGTTGCCGATGCCGACTCCGCCGCCGTGATGCACGCTGACCCACGTCGCCCCTGCTGCGACGTTGAGGAGGGCGTTCAGGATCGGCCAGTCGGCGATCGCGTCGGAGCCATCGAGCATGGCCTCGGTCTCGCGATAGGGGGAGGCGACGGAACCCGCGTCGAGGTGATCGCGACCGATCGCAACGGGTGCGCGCACCTGCCCCGACCGAACGAGCTCGTTGATCGCGAGACCGGCACGGGCACGGTCGCCGTAGCCGAGCCAGCAGATCCGCGCAGGGAGACCCTGGAACGCGACGCGACCGGGTGCCAGCTCGAGCCAGCGACGAAGGAGCACGTCGTCCGGGAACAGCTCCAGGAGCTCGCGGTCGATGGCCTCGATGTCGGCAGGCTCCCCCGAGAGCGCTGCCCATCGAAACGGTCCCACTCCGCGACAGAAGAGCGGCCGAATATAGGCCGGGACGAAGCCCGGGTATGTGAAGGCGTCCGCTACGCCGGCGTCATGGGCCTCCCCTCGCAGGTTGTTGCCATAATCGAAAACGTAGCAGCCCGCTCGGACGAGGTCGAGCAGCCCCTCGACGTGCGTCGCGATCGACGCGCTCGCGCGCCGCAGGTACTCGTCAGGATCACTCTGACGGAGCGCGGCCGCCTCGCCGATGTCGAGGCCGGCAGGCACGTACCCGTGCAGCGGGTCATGTGCCGCGGTCTGGTCGGTGACGAGGTCGAAGCGCTCGCCTCTCCGCGCAAGCTCCGGAACGACGTCTGCTGCGTTCGCAACCAGTCCCACGGACAACGGCTGCCGCGCTGCGGCTGCCGCGCGGACGCGGGCCAGTGCGTCGTCGAGCGAGGATGTCGCCTCGTCGAGGTACCGAGTCTCGAGCCGGCGTTCGATCCGTGACGGATCCACCTCGATGCAGAGGATCGCCGCCCCGGCCATCGTCGCGGCGAGCGGTTGCGCTCCCCCCATTCCGCCCAGTCCGGCGGTCAGGATCGTGCGGCCTGCGAGATCGGCGGTTCCGAAGTGCTTCTCCCCGGCAGCGGCGAATGTCTGGTATGTCCCCTGCAAGATGCCCTGCGTGCCGATGTAGATCCAGCTGCCGGCCGTCATCTGGCCGAACATCGTCAGGCCCTCGGCCTCGAGACGGCGAAATTCGTCCCAGCTCGCCCAACGAGGGACGAGCAGAGAATTGGCGATGAGAACCCTCGGTGCCCACTCGCCAGTCCGGAAGACGCCGACGGGCTTCCCGCTCTGGACGAGAAGCGTCTCGTCCGAGCCGAGCCGCAGGAGCGTCGAGACGATCGCCTTCAACGCGTCGTGATTGCGCGCGGCCTTCCCCGTTCCGCCGTAGACGACGAGTTGCTCGGGATGTTCCGCGACTTCCGGATCGAGGTTGTTGAGAAGCATCCGGAGCGGCGCTTCCGTCTGCCACGAGCGGGCGTTCAGCGCTATCCCCCGGGGAGCACGGATGCGGTCAGATCTCCGACGAGTGCTTCCACGGTCGCCTGAGCAGTGACGACATCGGTCACGCGAGCGCTCCGATCTCTCGCTCCGCAGCCGCCACGACCGCACGCGAGCGGATCGCGGTCGCAGCCTCCTCGATGTCGTCAGACAGCGAACGGTCCTCGGTCAGCCTCGGCGAGAACGAGCGGATGAAGTCGTGTACCGCGGCGACACCCGCACCGGGACGGAGCGGGGCCAGGAACTCGATCGCCTGCGCGCCGGCGAGAAGCTCGATCGCGAGGGTCCGCTCCGCGTTGTCGAGCACCCGTAACGCCTTCAGCCCGGCAGTGTTTCCCATCGACACGTGATCCTCCTGGCCGGCGCTCGTCGGGATCGAGTCGACACTCGCCGGATGCGCGAAGACCTTGTTCTCGGAGACGAGCGCTGCTGCCACGTACTGCGGGATCATGAAGCCGGAGTTCAGGCCGCCCTCCTCGACGAGGAACGGCGGGAGGCCGTCCGAGAGGCTCGGGTTCACCATTCGCTCGGTGCGGCGCTCCGAGATGTTCGCGAGCTCTGCTGCCGCCATCGCCAGCACGTCGAGCGCGAACGCGAGCGGTTGGCCGTGGAAGTTCCCGGCGGAGACGATCTCGCCTTCCTCGACGAGCACGAGCGGGTTGTCCGTGGCGGCGTTGAGCTCGACCGTGACCGTCGCCTCGACGTAGTCGAGGAGGTCTCGGCACGCACCGTGCACCTGCGGAGCGCACCGAAGGGCGTAAGCGTCCTGCACCTTGTCGCACCAGCGATGCGACTCGATGATCGCCGAGCCCTCGAGAAGTCGCCAGATGTTGGCCGCAGCGTCCAGTTGCCCTTTGAGCGGCCGCGACTGGTGCACCGCGGGCGCGAAGCTCGACCGCGAGCCGCGAAGCGCCTCCAGCGAGAGCGCGCAGGCGAGATCTGCGGTGGCGGCGAGCCGTCGCGCGCGCTCGACGCCGAGCGCCGCCATCGCCGCCATGAACTGCGTTCCATTGACCAGCGAAAGCCCCTCCTTGCTCACGAGCCGGATCGGCTCGAGCCCGACACGACGCAGGGCGGCCGCCCCGTCGAGCACGTCCCCTTCGACGACTGCCTTGCCCTCACCGACGAGCGGGAGTGCGAGATGCGCCAACGGAGCGAGGTCGCCGCTCGCTCCGACCGACCCGCGGGCGGGGACGACGGGAAGAACGCCCCGATTCAGGCACTCGACCAGAAGCTCGACGGTCTCCACGCGCGCGCCGGAATACCCCTTGGCGACAGCATTCGCCCGCAAGAGCAGCGCCGCCCGCACGACGTCGTCCGGATACGGCTCGCCCACGCCACAGGCGTGGCTCCGGAGCAGCCGCAGCTGGAGCTCGTCGGCGAGCTCGTCGGGGATGCGCGCCGACACGAAGCGCCCGAAGCCGGTGTTCACGCCGTACGTGTTTTCGTCCCGGACCGACTCGACCAGCTCACGCGCGGCGCGCATGCGATCCTTGGCTCCGCTACCGATCTCGGCTTTGGCGCCGTGGACGGCGACATCCCACACGTCCCCGAGCGTGAGATCCTCTCCCGTCAGGACGAGCGCGTGCGACACGACCCGAGTCTAGGTGCTCGTCGGCGGCAGGGAATCAGGTGGCGAGCGCGCGCTCGAGGACGCGCGACTCGTCGATCCCGGGGATGTCCACGCCGGCGTCCTGCGCGTCCGAGAGCACGACCTCGGGAACGAGCCCCACGAGCTCCGCACCCACCACGGCTACACCGCGCACAGCCGCCTCCCGTTCCACGCGAGCCACGACCTCGTGGAGAGGAGAGCGCGCGAGATCGAGCACGTTCATGCTGACCTGGACGCGCCCGGAACGAGGCAGAGCGAGCCCGATCGCCTGGACTCCCGGCATCCCCCCGCCCGACTCTCGAATCGTCTCCGCGATCGCGCGTGCGAGCTCGACGTCCGTAGTACCGAGGTCGAGGTTGTACGCGACCAGGACCGGCCGAGCCCCGACCAGAACCGCTCCGGAGCGCAGGTCGACGTCTGCAGGGCCCGCGTCCGGGCGCAGCTCACCCGTTGCCACTCGGCGCTGGAGCTCCGCCAGCCCACCGCGGCGGAAGTACGCAGGCCGCCGATCTCCGCCAACGAGGCCGTAGAGGAACACCGGAGCACCCAGCTCGGCCCCGATGCGCCGGGCGACGGTAAGCGCAACCTCCTTGGCGAGGTCCATGTGCTGAGGAACGAGCGGAACGATCGGAACGACGTCGACCGCCCCAACTCGCGGGTGAACGCCGTCGTGCACGCGCAGGTCGACGAGCTCGAGCGCGAGTGCGATGCCGGCGACGAGCGACTCGACGAGCGGCTCCGGGTCGGCGACCAGGGTGAAGACCGAACGATGATGATCCGCATCCGCATGGACGTCGAGGAGAGTCGCGCGGCTCGCGAACGCGCGGCCGATCTCGTCGATCTTCGCCGCGTCGCGGCCCTCGGAAACGTTCGGCACCGTCTCGAGCACGATCCGTACCCTACGAACGCGTGACGGGAGAGGAGGATACGACCATCCGACGTCCCGCCGGGCGAACCTTCGTCCGGCTGCTCACGTTCCTCCGTCCGTACCGCGCATCGCTCATCGTCTCCTCGATCCTGGCGATCCTCTCGCAGGTTGCGGGCATCCTCGTCCCGGTTCTCTCAGGGTTCGTCATCGACGAGCTCTCAGGGAGCCGTGACACCACGACTCTCTCGCTGTGGATCGCCGCCATCGTCGCTCTCGGTCTCGTCCGGGGCGCGCTCATGCTCGGTCGGCGCCTCCTCTCGGGACGACAGGCGCTCGCCGTCGAGTACGACATACGCGACGAGCTCTACACGCACTTCCTGCGGCTCTCGTTCGGGTTCTACGACCGGAGTCAGACCGGACAGCTCATGTCGAGAGCGACCATCGACCTCCAGTCCGTGCGCTTCTTCCTCGGCTACGGGCTGATCTTCTTCGCGCAGCACGTCGTCACGATCGTCGTCGTCACGGCGGTGCTCTTCGTCTACAACTGGCAGCTCGCGCTGCTCGCTCTGGCGATCACGCCCGCGCTCGTCGTCGTCGCCAACAGGTACAGCCGCGTGTCGCATCCCGTGCTGCGGGACGTCCAGGCGAAGCTGGCCGACGTCTCGACCGTTGCCGAGGAGAGCATCGTCGGCGTGCACGTCGTCAAATCGTTCTCACAGGAGGAGCGCCGCGGCGCAGCGGTTCGCCGACGCGGCTGACGCGGTCTTCGAACGGACGCTCGCTGCGAACCGCCAGCGCGCCTTCTACGTGCCGCTGCTGGCGTTCCTCCCGCTGGTCGCTCAGGCCGCAGTCCTGCTCGTGGCCGGCCGCATGGTCGTGAACGGGACGCTCACGATCGGGGACTTCTTCGCCTTCAACCTCCTGCTCGCCATGCTGGTCATGCCGCTGCGGATGCTCGGGATGTGGATCGGGCAGGCTCAGCGGGCAACCGCAGCGGGCGAGCGTATCTTCGAGATCCTGGACGAGCCGGAGGAGATCGCCGATCGACCCGGCGCGCAGCCGCTGCCGCCCGGGCCGGGGCACGTCCGCTTCGAAGGCGTCGATTTCGGCTACGAGCCCGGTCGCCTCGTGCTCGAAGACGTCGATCTCGAGGTTCCTCCCGGAAGGACGGTGGCGCTGATCGGGCGGACAGGCTCCGGCAAGTCCACGCTCGCCGCGCTCGTCCCTCGGTTCTACGAGGCGACGGCGGGGCGGGTAGTGGTCGACGGGCTCGACGTCCGCGACCTGCAGCGGCGCTCGCTGCGGCGCGAGATCGGAGTGATCTCGCAGGATCCGTTCCTTTTCTCGGCGTCGGTGCGCGACAACATCGCGTTCGGGCTTCCCGACGCCCCGCACGAGGCTGTCGAGGCCGCGGCTCGCGCAGCTCAGGCGCACGACTTCATCGTCGACGACCTCCCCCAGGGCTACGAAACAGTCATAGGCGAGCGTGGCATCACACTCTCGGGTGGTCAGCGGCAACGGGTCGCGATCGCGCGCGCGCTCTTGATCGATCCTCGAATCCTCGTTCTCGACGACGCAACGGCGTCGGTCGATGCGACGACGGAGGCTCGGATCCGTGCAGGTCTTCGCGAGGTGATGCGGGGCCGGACGACCATCATCATCGCCCATCGGCTCTCCACCATCGCCCTCGCGGACGAGATCGCGGTGCTCGAGAACGGCCGTATCGTCGCCCGCGGGACGCAAACCGAGCTTCTCGCGGAGAGCGCGCTCTTCCGCGAGATCCACGAGCACGGCTTGCTGCAGCAGGTGGTCGCCGGATGAGGCAAGAACGCTCGCCGAGGACGCTTCCGCGGCGTTGTACGTCGACACGGATTCGGCACGAACGCGTCTCCCATGCGTACGGATTTCGGCGTTACGCTCGCAGTGGGTGGTGGGCCGGGGTGCCCCGTGTAGGAGCCGGAAATTGAAGATCTGGCAGGCGGGGAGCCATCTAACCGACCAGCGCTCCGCCAGCGTCGAAGACTGGTCTTGGAGGCAGACGCGGCGACGGCTCGGCGTCCTCTTCCGCCTCGCTCGTCCGTATCGCGTCCGCGCGGCGCTGGCGGTCGCCACGCTTGTCGCATACACGCTCGTCGCGCTCCTGCCGCCGTTCCTCGTGAAGCTCGCCGTGGACGACGGAATCGCCGCCGGGGACCTGCGCACGCTGAGCGCCGTCGTCGTCGCGTTCCTGCTCGCGGGCATCGCAGCGTTCGTGCTCTCCGGCGCGCAGACCTACTTCACGGGCTGGGTCGGCGAGCGCGCGCTCGCGGATCTCCGCATCCGCCTGTTCCAGCACCTCCAGCGGCTCTCGCTCGGCTTCTTCGAGCGGAACCGAACCGGCGCGATCGTGAGCCGGATCACGAACGACGTCGAGGCGCTCGACCAGCTGGTGACGGACGGTCTCTCGAGCCTCGTCCAGAACAGCCTCGTCCTCGTGGGCACCGCGATCGTGCTCTTTCTCATCGACTGGCGGCTCGCGCTCGCGACGCTGCTCGTCATTCCCTTGATGGGCGGCGCGACCGCATGGTTCCGCGTGCGGTCGAACCGCGCATATCGGCGCGTCAGGGAACGCCTCGGGCTCGTGACCGCGACGCTCGCGGAGGACATCTCGGGAATGCGCGTCGTGCAGTCGTTCACGCGCGAGCCGACGAGCCAGACGAGCTTCCGCGGCGTGAACGAGGCATACAAGGCGGCGAACTACGAGACGGTCGTGTTGAACGGCCTCTACTTCCCTGCCGTCGACGTCCTGTCGTCGGTAGCGACGGCGATCGTCCTCGGCTTCGGGGGCGCGCTCGTCGTCGACGGAAGCCTCACCGTCGGCGCTCTGCTCGCCTTCACGCTCTACCTCTCGAACTTCTTCGATCCCGTTCAACAGCTGTCACAGCTCTACAACACGTTCCTCTCCGCCACCGCCGCACTCGACCGCATCATCTCGGTGCTCGACGAGGAGCCCGAGGTCGTGGACGCGCCGAACGCGCGCGAACTGCCCGCGATCGCGGGGCACGTCCGCTTCGAGCACGTGCGCTTCGGCTACTCCGCAACTCCCGGACGTCCTCCACGACTTCGACCTCGACGTGCCGGCCGGCACCACGGTCGCCCTCGTCGGGCACACGGGAGCGGGCAAGTCGACGATCGCGAAGCTGCTCGCGCGCTTCTACGACCCGCGCGGCGGCACGATCACGATCGACGGGCACGACCTACGCGACGTGACCCAGGCCTCGCTCCGTCAGCAGCTCGGGATCGTCCCGCAGGAGGGGTTTCTCTTCGCCGGTACGGTCGCCGAGAACATCTCGTTCGGTCGGCCGGCGGCGGATCGAGCCGAGATCGAAGCAGCTGCTCGAGCCGTCGGTGCCGATGCCTTCGTGGCCGAGCTTCCCGACGGCTACGACACGGAGCTCGGAGAGCGCGGGTTCAGGCTCTCTCTCGGCCAACGGCAGCTGGTCGCGTTCGCACGGGCACTGCTCGCTGATCCGCACATCCTGATCCTCGACGAGGCCACGTCGTCGGTCGACATCGGCACGGAGCGGAGAATCGAGCAGGGCCTTCGCCACCTCCTCGCAGGACGCACGGCGTTCGTGATCGCACACCGCCTGTCGACGATTCGTCGCGCGGACCTGATCGTCGTCCTCGACCACGGGCGGATAGTCGAGCAGGGCACGCACGACGAGCTGCTCGCAACCGGCGGTGCGTACACACGCCTGTACGGCGACTGGGCAGCGGACGTCGCCTGACGAGCGTCTAGACGCCGGTCAAGCGTCTAGGGTTGGTCTGACGCCAGCACATGAGCACCGAGGGAGATACCGAGGACGCGATCGAAGAGGTGATCGAGGAATCGCTTGCGCTCGAGAGCGCGTACGCGACCTTGCTCAGCCCGACGGAGGCGGTCGCCGCAATGCACCTGCGCGTCCCGGCGCGCGGCAACCGAAAGCTCCGGCGGCTGCTCGAGAGGATCGAAGCGGACGACCAGATCAAGGCGTGGTGGCACGTTGCGAACGTCAATGCCGTCGCACGCCTCGAGATCAACGACCACTCCTGGGTTCACGTCCAGATCGTCGCGAACATCGCGCTGAAGCTCCTGAGGCAGCTCACGAAGCACGGCGTCCAGCCCTCGCTCGTCCACGACTACCGGCTGAGCGCCGACGAGTCCGAGGTCGTCGTCGTGCTCGCCTCGCTCCTGCACGACATCGGCATGTCCGTACACCGGCGGGACCACGAGGACTGGAGCCTCTTCCTCGCCGAGCCGAAGATGCGCGAGCTCCTCAGCGACATCTACGAGGAGCCGGATCGCACGGTTGTCGTGTCGGAGGTCCTGCAGGCGATTACGAGCCATCGCGCAGACGGCGAGCCGCTCTCGGTCGAAGCCGGCATCCTGCGCGTCGCGGACGCGCTCGACATGGCGAAAGGGCGCTCCCGGATCCCGTTCGAGCGCGGCTCCGTCTCGATCCACTCGCTCTCCGCCGCAGCCATCGACGAGGTGCGGATCGGCGACGGTCAGACGCGGCCGATCATGGTCGAGATCGTCATGAACAACTCATCGGGCATCTACCAGGTGGACGGATTGCTGAAGGCGAAGCTCCGCGGCTCCGGGCTCGAGCCGTACGTGGAGGTCGTCGCGCGGATCGACACGGACGCCGAGAAGCGCCTCGTCCCCGTCTACCACCTCGAGATCGGCGGGCCGGACGGGTCGTAGCCTCTCGCTAGACTCCCCAGGCCCGTTGCGGGGTAGTCTAACGGTAGGACGCCTGGCTCTGGACCAGGAAGTTGGGGTTCGAATCCCTGCCCCGCAGCCATCGTTGCATGTCGACGAGTTGTTGTCTTTCGAGGTTACGCTCGTGACATGCTTTCTAAGCATTTTGTAACGCTTCGGGCGGTGGCTCGTGCCGCCTCTGTAGGGTGAGCCGCATCGCGTGACACGAGCGGCCCCTCTTGGGCGGGCCGCGCCCCTGTCGTCGACATGGAGGTTCGATTCTGAAAGCCCTATTCGCTGGCTTGTGCGTGCTCTTCTTGGCAACACAGGTCTCTGCGGTAGCGAGAGGGGAGAGCTCTCAGACGTCGGCCGATCCGCCTCGAGCAGCGCGGACCGGGCCGCACGCCGAGTCCCTGGACGCGCGGCTCGAGCAGAAGCTCGCCGCCGCGCGAAAGCACCGCAGCGTCATCCGTTTTTTCGAGAACCACCGCACGCTACTCGGCTCAACCGAGCATGGAGAGGTTGCGAGCACCGCGCTCGGGCGCGCGCAGCGGGAGCTCACCCGCGTGTCGAGGACGGTCATCGCGCTTCGTCGGGCAATCGTGCGTCGCGACGTTCGACGGTTGGCCCACGCACCGCCGAAGGTGGCGATCTGCCGCGTCTTCGGTCGCCGCTACTGCAGTCAGGCGCTCCGCGTCTCCTGGTGCGAGTCGCGCCATTCGACACGTGCCCAGAACGGTCAGTACCGCGGCCTGTTCCAGATGGGCTCGAGCGAACGGAGGCTGTTCGGCCACGGCGAGACAGCGCACCGGCAGGCGATCGCGGCACACCGGTACTTCGTCGCCTCCGGCCGGGACTGGAGCCCCTGGAGCTGCAAGCCGGGATACGGCTACTACTAGACATGTCTTTTCCGTGCAAACTGCGAGTGACGTGACCCGCCGCGGGTATCTTTTCTGCCAGCCTTCTGCTAGGCCTCCGGACTAGTGTGGGGACAGCGGAATCGCGACCGCCTGCGGCCCCTCGACGAGGCCGCGGCGTACGCCCGCTGCCATGGAGACCGCGACGAGAACGTCCGGCTGGTGAAGCTTCCCCCGCGTCGGGTGCGCTACGAGAGCGTCCTCTCGAATGGCGAGTCGATACGGCGTGACTTCGAGGCGCGCCTCGACACGCGCGAGCCCGAGTCCGCCCTGTAGCTCGCGAGTTCCTGTAGCCGCCAGTTCGGTACCCTTCGGTCTTCGGCCCATTCGTCTAGTGGCCTAGGACACCGCCCTCTCACGGCGGCGGCACGGGTTCGAATCCCGTATGGGCCTTATAGAGGTGCGTGGCTAGGCGGATTTGGCTTAGCTACGCTCGTCAAGCGTGTCGGAGGTGTCGTGTTTGCGCGTCTGATGCACACCCCTGTGCACACCCGCAGCCCGAGTTTCTCGGTCCGACGGCAGTCACGGCGGTTCAGGCAGCCCCACCCGGCCCTTCCTAGCGCGGAAGCTTCAACGACCGAGTGAGCGTGCGTTCGTTGCCGACTGGATCGCTTGCCGAGACGGCGAGCTGGACCATCCGCGCCCGTGCATTCGAAGTCCGCACCCGAAACGTCAGCGAGGCGGTGCCCGTGGCGGTGGTTCCGAGTTTCGTCACAGAGGTGAAGCCGCTACCACTTGCTGTCACGCGGTAGGAGACGGCGTTGTCCGCAACATCGTCGCGTGCAACGAGCACAAGACGAATGGAGTAGGTCCCAGCTGGCCGCCGGAGCTTCGTCGCTTTCGCTGACGTCACGGTGATCGAGGGTGCGGCTGTGTCAGTGTCCGAGACTCCTTGCCACGCGGCCCGGAACACGATGCTTCCGAAGTCACCGGGATCGCCGGCCAGGATCTCGCCGCGATACTGGCCGCGCCCTCGGATGCCGGCATAGCGCCCCGTTCCTTCCTCGATGCTCCAAGTACCGGTGGACCCGTGCTCGAGCTCGGGGTCGTTCACCAAGAAAACCAGGCTTCCCGACCCGTCGTCGCACGTGTACTGGCGCCTTGCCCGAATAGGGCTCGACACTCCGCCGAGGACCTGAACGTCGAGCAAGGTTCCCGAAGAACAGAATGGAGCCCTCGACGTGAACGTGCCCGTGTGCCTCAGGCCGAAGGGATAGGTCGGGCTCGCCGTCACGAACTCGTGCCCTGCATGGAGCGAAAGCTCGAACGGGCCAGGACGCGAGGACGCTGCGAGTGCGGTCACGGTGCCGACCACTGCCATGCCGACCAGGATGAGGACGAGGACAGCCCACGTCGCTCGGATACGGCGTGACCCTGAATGATCCTCTCCTCGGAGCATCGTTCTCGAGTGAGCGTACTCCTCGCTCCGCGATAAGACCAGTCGCCGAATACATCCTTGACGGTGGCGAGCTGCGCCGCCGGAAGGACGCCGACGGTAAGACGCTCACGGATCGCCGACTCGTCGATCTCGCGAGCGAACATCGCACGTGGATCCCTGACGTGTACGCCGGCACGTCCGCCTGGGTTCACTTCTCGCCCGAGCTCATGCACGCTGTGTTCCGGCTCGAGGAGGGCGAGGAGAGGAGCCGTCGCGCGATTGGGTTCAGTATTCCGATCGCACGGGGGGAGATTCCCGAGCGGGCCTTGCGTGAGCTGCTCGAGCTCATGACGCGCTCAACGGAGACCCTGTTCGGCTACTTCGAAGCGTGGGAGGCCCGCAAAGGCTTACCGCTCGGCGAAGTGCGCGACATCACTCTCGGAGGTGGGCAGGCTCGCACGACGCACACCCCAATGCACACCGCGAGCGCAGAAAACGGCGATTAGCAGGGACGTTCAAGCCCCGTATGGGCCTTTTCGGCCCGCCTGGTAGAGGCGATTTGGCTCAACCATGCGGGCCGTTCCTGTCGGAAATGTCGCTCGAGCACGCGGCGTGCCGTACCGGTGCTGGTACCGGTCGACGTCGCGCCTGCACCGCGTGGTAGAGAAGGACTAGAGGGAGTTCCCGTGACCCCGAAGGAGAATCGAGATGGGAAAGCTGATCGCGACAACGCAGGCCACCCTCGACGGAGTCATAGACCCGGTTGGCGAGTGGGTGCAGCCGGACGGAGACCACGGCGACTACTCGTTCGAGCGTCAGGCGAGATCCAGCGGGCTGGTGCTGGGCCGCAAGACCTACGAGGGCCTGGCGGGATATTGGCCGAGCCAGTCGGGCAGATGGGCGGACATGGTCAACCCGATGCCGAAGTACGTCGGGTCCAACACCCTCTCCGGCGGTCTCGAATGGAACGCGACGGTGCTCGAGGGAAATCTCGAGGACTCGATCCCGAAGCTGAAGGCCAGGGTCGACGGTGACCTGTTCATGCATGGGAGCGGCGAGTTCGCGTACGCCCTCGCCGAGAAGGGCCTGATCGACGAGTACGAGGTCTATCTGAACCCGCTCGTCTGGGGCGAGGGAAACGTCCACGTGCTCGGCGACAGGGGAACCGTCCGGATGGAGCTCGACGACGTGAAGCGATTCGACTCCGGCGTGGTCCTCCTCACCTACCTCCCGGCGTCTTGACCGCGGCGGTTGTAGGCGTCGGTCACCTCCGCGCTCTCCCCCACATCGTTTAACGACAGACCTTCGGCCCGACAGCACCTTGGGGCTGCGTGCTCGTCGGCGTCGAATGCGTCGAGGTCGCAGGCGATGCGACCCCAGGGGTGAACGAGCACACAGACCGGAAGAACGACCTCGGTATTGACGAGTCACCCGAACCCGCCTACGTTGAGCGCGGGGGAGGAGAGCGGGATGGGTCTGCTGGGGACAGGAACCGAAGGGACCGGCAACTCGAGTGCCAGCTACGCGCGCCCGCGATCACGCTGAGATCGCTCCTTGCGTCACACCCGCGCGAACTGGGACGACGTTACGCGATTCTGTTCGCCGTCGTGCTTCTCTGTGCCATGTCGTACCTCGCAGGTATCTGGACCGGCCACAACATTCCTGAGATTCGCTGCATCACGAAGAGCAACGGGGTTCTCGTATGCGGGGCGGGCATCACGAAAGAACCCCCACGCGACACGCCCCGCGATGACAAACCTGGCCTGAACGCCTAGAACGACGCGACCGACGGCGAGGTCGGAGACCGGTACTCCGGCGATGAGGTGGTGAGCTCGCTCATCTCGGGCGGCGGCATTCAGATCGCCGGACTTTGCAGTCTGACCCGATGCCGTGCGCAAGGGTTTCGAGGCGGGAGGTGCGGGAAAACGAACCGCGAGCCAACTCGCGAAAGGAGCACCTTCGATGGCGAATCCCGCACCCGTAGGAAGCGACGTCCAGGCCGGAACCTACCGCTGCACGAACTGTGGCTACGAGCTCGGCGTCCAGTCCGTTCAGTCTCTCCCGCCCTGCCCGAACTGCGCAGGGCCGTACGGATGGGAAGCCCTGACCGGCGGCGACAGCGTCAAGGATCCCTACCCCGACCGGAACTAGACGAGGCGTGAGAGCGCGAAGGCGCACGGATGCCCGCCGTGCGCCTTCGCGCGAGAGCTCAGCCTCGACTCACGAGATGCTGAGCGGCACCGCTCGGATCTGACCGCGGATCTCACCGGCTGCGTTTCGTGAGGTGTGGACGTTCACGTAGGCGCGACCCGCTTCGAGGGCCGCAAGCGCGGAGGCTTGCAGCGTCACGCTCTTGCGCGCACCGCTTCGGCATGGCCCGCAGAGCGGGACTGCCACCGGCCCGGCCCTGCCGGCCGGCGCGATGTGGATGTGCGCCGCGACCGCGCGTCCGGTCAGCCCGCTGAACGTCAGCCGCCAGGCCATCGTGCCACTTGTTCCACTCGTCTTCGTCACGGTGGCAGTGAACGAGCCACGGGCTCGGTTCGTGGCACCCTTCGGCTTCGGCACCTCCTGGCGTGCATTGAGCGCTGTCGTCACGTTCGCCGTGACCGCGAGCTGCCCTCGGATCTCACCCGGACCGTTCGTCGGCGTGTGCAGGTTGACGTAGGTCCCGCCCGTCTGCAGCGCCTCGAGGACCGCAGCGCTGATGTCCGCGGTCCCGCTCGCCGGGCTCTGACAGGGACCACAGAGAGGCACCGAAACCGGCCCTGGCGTTCCGCGCGCCGCGGTATGGATGTGCGCTGCCACCACCGCCCCCGTCATGCCGCTGAACGTCAGCTCCCAGGCGATCGTCGCGCCCGTCGCCGATGCGTTGACGGTCGCGCTGAACGTCCCCCGCGCAGACCCGACGTCGCCGGTCGGCGTCGGCACCTCCTGCGCGGCGTTCATGCCTGTCGCGACCCTGATGGTCGTGGCCTTGCCGGCTCCACTCACACCTCCGGCAAGCCCGAGCGCGAGGCACACGACGACTACCGCACTCGTAACGACTGTCGACTTCATGCGAACCCCCGATCCGTGGATCACGTGTCTCGGGGGAGTACGGCATCAGCCCACGGCCGGATTCATCCGATGGGGCGTTCCGCCTACGGCGTTTGCAGCTCGGACAGCGAGCGCGAATGGGGCTCGGCGTAACGGACTGCCTCGCGACGCATGACTTCGATCCGCTTCGGCGACGCCGGCACGAACGGCCTACCGCGAGGGAAGGAGCGGACGGGGTGTGAGTCGTGCTCGAGGCAACGCCCGCCGCCCATCACCATCGTCGTGCAACCCGGCTCACTGCACGTCGTCAGCATGCTCGGCCGGTACCCCTCGCCGCATTGAACAAAACCCTCTGTGACTACGCGTCACAAGGGTCGAATCGCGCGAGTGTGCTACTTGCGGACGACGAGGACGACGATGCCCGTCGCCTTGACGCCGAGCGAGTCGACGACCTCGACCTGCACTCTCCACGTGCCGGCCTTCGTGGGCGAGCCGACGAAGATGCCCGCGAGCTTGTCGAAGAAGATGCCGCGCGGCAACGGGCCTCGCTTGAGTCGCGTCGTCATCGGGCCGACCCCGCCGACCGTGGCGACCTTGCGGCTCATGAACCGCCCGACCTTTCCGGGAGCGAGCAGCCTGCTCTTGATCGCGAGCCGCGGCACCACGACCATGCGTGCCGGGTACGTCGCTCGGCGGCTCTCCTCGTCGGTAACGACCACGTTGAAGCGATACGACCCTGCCGCCTCCACGGCGCCCGTGATCGTTCCGTCCTCGCCGACCGTCAGCCCTTCAGGGAGATCGCCTTCGACCGACCAGGTGTAGGCGCCAAAGCCCCCGGCCGCAGTCAACCCTCCGTCGAGCTCGACGCCGACCTCGGTTCGGACGGTGCGAGCCTCGAAGTCACCGGAGCGGGTGATCGAAAGTCGATCGCGCACGTCGATCGTCAGGCTCTTCGTGTCGGTGCGGCCGTCCGCGATCGCCGCCTGAACCGTGAACGTGTACGACCCGGGGGTTCCCGGCAGGCCGGAGATCACGCCGTCGTTCGCGCCGAGCGTGACACCAGGCGGCAGCGCGCCCGAGGCGATCGACCACGTCTTCGCGTCCGAGAGATTGGACGTCATCGCGAGCATGTACGGCGTACCCACGGTTCCCGCGCGGACGGCCGGCTGCTCAGGGCCGATGATCAGCCTTGGCGGCGGCGGTCCGGGCAGGACACCCGGGTTGATCGTGATCGAGATGTGCTCCTCGGAGTTGTCCCTGCTGCTGCACGTGTCGGTATCCGGAAGCTTGAGCTCGAGCCAGAACCCGAAGGTTCCCGCCTCGATCGGCATGCCCGACAGCGTCCCGTCCAAGGCAAGCGTCAGGCCGGGCGGCACCGAGCCATTCTTGGCGAACCACTGGTCGTCACCGGGCGAGCAGATGGGCTGCTCGTCTCCGTGGAACTTGATCGAGTACGGCACGCCCACCTTTCCGACCGGGCACACGAGATCGGGGCCGGATTTCGGACATGGATCCTGGTCTGAGATGCTCCCCGCGCTCGCACCCGGCACGAACACGATCGCCGCTGCAAGGGCGAGCACGAGCATCGAAAGGAGGCGGCGAAAACTCACGCGACGGCCCAAGCTAGCAGACCCGTCCGACACCGCCAAGGCTTGTTAGGACACTGTCAAGACGACGAGCTCGGCCGCGCACACGGGCTTCTCGACACCGTCGCACTCGACGACGGCTTCGATCGTCGCCCGCTCCCCTGCGGCGGACTCCTCGATCGAGAGGACGCGAAAGCGCCCCCTCACACGTCCGCCGGACGGCACCGCCGCCGGGAAGCGGACCTTGTTGACGCCGTAGTTGACGACCATCCCGTTCCCCCGCGGAAGCAGCTCGTAGAGCATCGGCACACAGAGCGAGAGAGTGAGGAAGCCGTGCGCGATCGTCGTTCCGAACGGACCAGCAGCAGCTCTGTCCGGATCGACGTGGATCCACTGCGGGTCGTCGGTCGCGTCGGCAAAGAGGTTGATCCGCTCCTGCGGAACCTCGATCCAGCTCGTCGGGTCCGAGCTCCACGCCGACGAGGTCTGCGAGCGCGCTCACGACCTGCCGAGCCGCTCGAGCGTCGTGTCCCTGCCGAGCAGCTCCAGGCTCTCGTAGAGGCCGGGAGACACGCGGGAGCCGGTGACGGCGACCCGGATCGGGAGATACACCGTCCGGGGCTTCTCGCCCAGCTCGTCGCACAGCTGCTTCAGGGTCGCCTCGATCGCCTGTCGCGACCACGGCTCGGTCGCGCGGAGAGCCTCCGCGGCCGCGGCCTGGATCCGTCCGTCGAGGAGGCTCGGGTCGGGCTCGACGTCGTCGAACAGGAAGCCGGCGAAGCCGGCGAACTCCCCGAAGCTGCCGATCTTCTCCTGGACGAGCGGCGCGGCTGCCCGGATCCGTTCTTCAGGCCACTCGCTCCCCTGTGCTCGCAAGTACGCCAGGAGCCGATCCGCGTACTCGTCAGGGGGAAGCGCGCGCAGGTACACGCCGTTCATCCAGTCGAGCTTCGCGTAGTCGAAGGTCGACGGGCTCGAGCCCACGCGCTCGAGCGAGAAGCGCGCGACGAGCTCGTCGCGCGACATGATCGTCGTCTCGCCGTCCGGCGCCCAGCCGAGCAGCGCGAGGAAGTTCATGAGGGCGTCGGGGAGGTAACCGGCCGCACGGAAGTCGTCGACCGAGACGGCACCGTGGCGTTTCGAGAGCTTGCTCCCGTCCGCGCCGTTGACGTTCGGCACGTGCGCGTAGATCGGCGGCTCCGCCCCGATCGCCCGCAGCACGTGAATCTGCTTGGGAGTGTTCGAGATGTGATCGGGCCCTCTGATGACGTGAGTGATCTCGTCCCAGTGGTCCTCGAGAGGCGAAGCGAAGTTGTAAGTCGGACGCCCGTCCGAGCGGACGAGGACGAGATCCTCGAGCTCCTCGTTCGGCACCTCCACGCGACCGAGGACGACGTCGTCGAACGCCGTCACGCCCTCGTCGGGCATCCGGAAGCGGATTGCACCATCGTCGAGATACGCGCTGCCTTCCTCGACGAGCTTCTCCCCGGCGGCCCGCGTGTCGTCCATGCGGTCGAGCTGGAACGTCACCTCCCCGTCCCAGTCGAGCCCGAGCCAGCGGAGCGAGTCCTGGATCTGCTCCGTGGCCTCGTAGACCTCCCGTGCGGTGTCGGTGTTCTCGATCCTGAGCCGAAACTCGCCGCCCTCGTGGCGCGCGAAGAGCCAGTTGAAGAGTGCAGTCCGCACGTTTCCGATGTGCAGGAGGCCGGTCGGCGACGGGGCCATGCGGACGCGGACGGGCACGCGCGTAGCGTATCGCCGTGCTCTTCGGCGCCCATGTCTCGGCAGCAGGCGGAATCTCGAACGCGATCGACCGCATCGAGGAGATCAGAGGCAACGCGGTGCAGGTGTTCACGCAGAGCCCGCGCATGTGGAAGCCGACCGAGCACTCGCCAGAAGAGCTCGACCGCTTCCGGGCGCGCCGGCGCGAGGCGCGCGTCAAGTACGTCTCGTGCCACGCGCTCTACCTCGTGAACCTCGCGAGCCGCGACCGCAAGGTCCGCTCGAAGTCGTTCGACGCGCTCACGGCGACGATGGAGACCGCGCGGGCGCTCGGCGCCGACTCCGTCGTCTTCCATGTCGGCTCGCACCTCGGCTACGGCTTCGGCGAGGCGGTGAAGGTCGTAACCCCCGCACTCCGCGAGCTGCTGGAGCTGACGACCGACGACCTCTGGCTCTGCCTCGAGAACGCCGCCGGAGCCGGTGGGACGATCGGCCGCTCGGTCGCCGAGCTCGCGGCGCTCTGCGACGCGCTCGACGGGCATCGGCGACTCGGTGTCTGCCTGGACTCCTGCCACTGGTGGGCGTCCGGCGTCGACGTCACCGACGCCGAGGCCCTCGACGTCGCGCTACGCGACCTCGACTCGCAGATCGGGCTCGAGCGGCTGCGCGTGCTGCACGTGAACGACGCGAAGACGCCGCTCGGCTCGAACCGCGACCGTCACGACGTCGTCGCCGAGGGCGTGCTCGGCGACGGGCTGGCGACGTTCCTCGGCCATCCGGCGTTTCGCGAGCTCCCTGCTCTGCTCGAGACGTGGCCCAAAGGCGGCCTCAGCTCCAGGGACATAGATCTTCTGCGCGACCTCTATCGAAGAGGACGGCGGAGAAAACGGCCCAAGCCTTGAGGGTTCCGCGCGACCGGAATCCGCATTCGCGGATTCTGGTCCTGCGCACAACTCAGCTGGAGTCAGTGATGCGGGCGAAGACGCGGAAGGTCGCGCGCTCGCGCGGGAGCTCGTGGAACTCCGGGTTCCGGCAGCCGAGGTCGTCCTCCCGGCCGACATAGGTGGAGATCACCTCCACGTCGCACATCGGGAGCGGAGCCCGGCGGCCGCGAACGGCGCCGAAGCCGCCACGATCCGCCTCGGCGGCCTCGAGCAGCGACAGGTCGATCTCGACGTCGAACACCTTCTGCATGCACCCCATGTACGTTCGGCCCCAGGCCTCGTAGGCGTAGACGAACGGGCAGGCCATGCGCAGGCAGGACCCCGGGTAGATGACCTTCTCGCAGTGGACGGCGCAGTGGCGGCACTCGACCTCGTCCTGGGCCCGGAGAGGGAGTCCGACCTCCGCTGCAGTCTCACTCATATCCCGATTGTGTTCCTCTGGTGGCCCCGGCCGCAAGACTTGACAAACGAGGAGTCTTCTGGCAGGGCGGCCCATGAGCGCGACCCACGAATGGCCGACTGGCCGACGGGATAGGTTTCGCGGCCCGTGGTCCGCCGAGTCCTCTTCGCCACCCTCGCCGTCGCGCCGATCGCCGTCGCGCTCCACTACCTGGCGGACATCCCGCAGACCCTCGAGTTCGTCATCTCCGCGGTCGCGCTCATCCCGCTGGCCTGGCTCATCGGCGAGGCGACCGAGCATGCCGCCGAGCACACCGGTCCCGGCATCGGCGGCTTCCTGAACGCGACCTTCGGGAACGCGCCCGAGCTGATCATCGCGCTTGATCGCCGTCCACGAAGGGCTCACCGAGGTCGTGCGCGGGTCGCTGACGGGCAGCGTCGTCTCGAACCTGCTGCTCGTGCTCGGCGCGGCGCTGGTCGCCGGCGGGCGCGGCCAGCTCGACCGGTTCTCGAGCTTCATCTCCTTCGGGCTGCTCGCGTTCGCGACCGTGGTGTTCCTGATCCCGGCGATTCCGAGCTGGGAGGGCGATCCCGACCGGGACTCGCTCGCAGCATTGACGCGTGCCGGTCTCGATCGTCCTCCTCATCGTCTACGTCGGCGCGACCTGGTACTCGCTTCGGCGGCACAGCGCGATCCACGTCGCGAGCGACGAGGAGATCAAGGCGTGGTCGCTTCAGAACGTCGCTCATCGCGCTCGCGCTCGGCGACCGTCGACGACCGCGTTCGTCGCGGAGATCCTCGTCGGCTCGCTCGAGGTCTTCTCGGAGAAGGCAGGGCTCAGCGAGTTCTTCGTCGCGGCGGTGATCGTGGCGATCGTCGGCAACGCGGCCGAGCACGGCGGCGCGGTCGTCGTCGCGTTCCGCGGGAAGATCGCCCTCGCCGGCGAGATCGCGCTGTCCTCTGCCGCCCAGGTTGCGGTCTTCCTCATCCCCGCGGTCGCGCTGCTCTCCTGGCTGATCGAGCCGCTCGCGCTGAGCTTCCGTCCCGTCGAGATCGCCGCGCTCGCCGGCTCGGTGGTGTTCACGACGCTCGTCCTCTTCAACGGCCACTCCAGCCGCCTCCGCGGCGTCCTGCTGCTCCTCGGGTACGCGGTCGTCGTCCTCGCGTTCTTCCTCGCCGGCGACCGTTGAACCGCAGTCCGACGGCTGGCCAATCTCGTAAGGAAGCTTTGAAGTGATCGGTTCGGCGAGGCGGAGTTCGGGTATTCATTGCGCATGAGGTTCCTCGGGGCCGTCTGTGTCGCTGCCTGCGCGCTCGGCGTCTCCGCCGGATCGGCGCACGGTGCACCCGGCGTGCAGTTCGGCATCCAGGACGACGCGTGGCTCGAGTTCGGGCCCGGACGGCTGTCGGACCGCGTCGCGCAAGCTCGACCGTCTCGGCCTCGACGTCGTCCGCGTCACGCTCAACTGGTATCGCGCAGAGCCGAACGAGGGGAGCTACCGGTGGGACCGGAGCGATCGGCTGCTGAGGGCGCTTCGCGCGCGCGGGCTCGAGCCCGTCGTGACGCTCTGGGGAGCTCCGGCCTGGGCGAACGGCGGAAGTGGTCCCGAACGTCGCTCCGATCCGCCCGGACGACTTCGAGCGGTTCGCGCAGGCCGCAGCCGAGCGCTACCCGTTCGTCTCGAAGTGGGTCATGTGGAACGAGCCGAACAAGCCGACGTGGCTGAAGCCTGCGTCGCGCGAGGACGTACGTCTCCCAGATCCTCAACCCCGGCTACCGGGGCATCAAGGCAGTGAACCCCGTGCGCGGATCGCGGGCGGAGTCACCGGCCCGCGGGCCGGGAAGGGTGGAATCTCGCCGGTCGACTTCATCAGCGGGATGGATCGCGCCGGCGCGCGCCTCGACGCGTACGCGCATCACCCGTACCCCGTGTTCCCCGGCGACACGCCGTTCGAGGGCGGGTGTCAGTGCAAGACCCTGACGATGGCGTCGACTCGAGCGGCTCCTGCTCTTCGTCGGCGCGGCCTTCCCGCAGCGCGCGGGTCTGGCTCACCGAGTACGCGTACCAGACGAATCCGCCCGACGTCTTCGGTGTGTCGCCGCGACGACCAGGCTCGCTTCATCGCGGAGTCGCGCCAGGCGCGTCTACGCAGGCGCCGAAGGTGGACATGCTCATCCACTACCTCTACCGCGACGAGCCCGAGCTCGCCCGCTGGCAGAGCGGGCTCGAGACCGTCGACGGGGAAGCGAAGCCCGCGCTCGCCGCGACGATGCTGCCGCTCGCGCAGGTGCAGCGACGCGGAACGAGAACGAGCGTCTGGGGGCAGGTGCGACCCGGCAACGGTCGCCAGCGCTACGTCCTTCAGAGATGGAGTGCGGGGCTGCTGGGTCGCGGTCGGAGGCACGGCGAGCACGACCGCCGCGGCTACCTGCGCCGCACGGTTGCGGCCGCCGAAGGGGACGCAGCTTCGCCTCTGGTACGCCGGCTGATCGACTCTCGAGCGCGATGCTCGTCGTTCGTTAGCCGGCGACGGGGACGCCGACCCCGAGCGCGCGCGGGATCAGCTCGGCGGCTCGCTCGATGTCGTCGTCGCTGATCTCGAGATGCGTCACGGCGCGCACGACGTGCGGGTGGATCGTCGCGGAGAGGCCGACTCCGGCATCGAGCAACGTCGCCAGGGCAGCCTTGCGGTCGAGCCCGAGCGGCTCGAGATCGACCTGGACGAAGTTCGTCTCCACCCGCTCGAGGTCGACCGGGACGCCTGCTTCCACGAGCGCTTCCGCGAGCCGTCGCGCCCGGGCGTGGTCGTCGGCGAGCCGCTCGACGTGGTGGTCGAGCGCATAGACGCCGGCCGCCGCGACGATCCCCGCCTGTCGCATCGCCCCTCCGAACAGATGCTTCTCCCGCCAGGCGCGCTCGATCAGCTCCCGCGAGCCGGCGAGCAGGGCGCCGAGCGGGCAGCCGAGGCCCTTCGAGAGGCAGAGCGTGACCGTGTCGAAGCGGGACGCGATCGTCGCCGGCTCGACGCCGAGAGCGGTCGACGCATTGAGCAGCCGGGCGCCGTCGAGATGCACGGCCAGCTCGAGCTCGCGCGCGGTGCCGACGACGTCGTCGAGCTCCGCGAGCGGCCAGACGCGTCCGCCCGCGTTGTTGTGCGTGTTCTCGAGCGAGACGACGGCCACGCGCTGGTCGGCGATCTTCGTGCTCGGCGCGGCGGCGTTCCTGATCTGCTCTGACGTGATGCGCCCGCCTGTCCCGGCGAGCCCGTGGCTCATGAGCCCCGCGTGGGCGGCAGCGCCTCCGTACTCGTAGACGAGCGACGTGCGACGTCTCCTCGGCGAGCAGCACGTCGCCGGGACGGCTGTGGAGCTTCAAGGCGATCTGGTTCGCCATCGTCGCCGTCGGGACGAAGACGGGCGTCCTCCTGCCCGAGCAGCTCCGCGACCCGGCGCTGGAGCTCGGACACCGTCGGGTCCTCGCGCTTCTGCTCGTCGCCGACGGCGGCCTCGGCGATCGCGCGGCGCATGCCCGGGGTGGGCTGCGTGACGGTGTCGGAGCGGAGGTCGATCACCGCTCGGCACGCTACCGTCCGGGCATGGATCTCGCGCTCCTCGACCGCACGCTCGCCGACCGCGGCGAGCCCGGCTATCGGGCTCGGCAGGTCTGGGAGTGGACTGCGCGCGGCTCGGGCTCGTACGACGAGATGACCACGCTCGCGAAGCCACTGCGTGCGGCGCTCGCCGAAGCGGTGCCGTTCTCGACGCTCGAGGTCGTCACGGAGCGCGAGGCGCGCGACGGGACGGTGAAGATGCTCTTCCACACGCACGACGGGCACCCGGTCGAGGCGGTTCTCATGCGCTACCGCGACGGGCGGCGCTCGCTCTGCCTCTCGTCGCAGTCCGGCTGCCCGTTGACGTGCACGTTCTGCGCGACGGGATCGATGCGCTTCGGGCGGAACCTGACGGCGTCGGAGATCCTCGACCAGGCGCTGCACTTCCGGCGCCTGGAGCCCGTGAATCACGCGGTGTACATGGGCATGGGCGAGCCGTTCCTGAACTTCGACGCCGTGCTCGAGTCGGCGCGGCGGCTCCCCGATCTCGGGATCACGCACCGGCGGACGACGATCTCGACCGTCGGCTGGATGCCTGGGCTGCGGCGCTTCGTGGACGAGGTCGAGGAGCCGATCCGGCTCGCGCTCTCGATCCACGCGGCCGATCAGCGAGCTGCGCTCGCGGCTGATGCCGGTGAACGACCGCTATCCACTCGACGAGGTGCTCGCCGAGTGCCGCCGCTACTTCGAGCTTCGGCGGCGGAAGGTCTTCGTCGAGTACGTCATGCTCGCGGGCGTGAACGACTCGCCGGCGGCCGCCCGCGCACTCGCCGTCCGTTCTCGACGCGAGGACGTTCAAGGTCAACCTCATCCCGTACAACCCCACCGGGATGTTCGAAGGCTCGTCGCGCGAGGCGATCGAGGCGTTCAAGCGGGAGCTCGAGCGCAGCGCGCATCCCGGCGACGGTGCGCCTCACCCGTGGCCGCGACATCGAGGCGGCCTGCGGCCAGCTCGCGTCGGTGCGCTGACGGAGCGCGTGACGGGAGTCGGCGGTGTCTTCTTTCGCGCGAAGGATCCCGAGTGCACTCGTCGCGTGGTACGCCGAGCAGCTCGGCGTCCCGGTGAACGAGGGCTACGTCATCTTTCCGGAGAGCCGCGACACGGACTGGATCCCGTTCGCCGAGGACACGGACTACTGGCCGGTCGAGAAGCAGGGGATGGTCAACTTCACCGTCGACGACCTGGACGCGATGCTCGCGCAGCTTCGCGGCGCGGGCGTCGAGGTCGACGACAAGATCGAGGTGCTCGAGGGGATCGGCCGCTTCGGCTGGGCGGTCGACCCGGAGGGGAACCGCTTCGAGCTCTGGGAGCCGGCAGCCTTGCAGCGCGGCCAGGCTGAAGCCTGACGCGGTCTACGCTTTCGCCGCCGCGCGTTCGCGCTCGTCGAAGACGTAGCGCACGACCGGCTGCTTCGCCGCGCGCACCTCGTCGAGTCGCCGGACGGGCCGAACGCGCGGCGCGTCCTTCAGCGTCTCGGGCGACTCCGCGGCCTCCTTCGCGATCGAGCGCATCGCGTCCACGAACTCGTCGAGCCGCTCCTTGGGCTCCGTCTCGGTCGGCTCGATCATCAGCGCCTCGGAGACGACGAGCGGGAAGTAGATCGTCGGCGGGTGGATCCCGTAGTCCATGAGCCGCTTCGCGACGTCGAGCGCCGTGATCCCGTGCTCGCGCTTGAGGTTCCGCGCCGAGAGCACGAACTCGTGCATGCACAGCCGGTCGTACGGCAGGTCGTAGACGTCCTTGAGCCGCGCGAGCAGGTAGTTGGCGTTGAGCACCGCGACCTCGGACATCTCCCTGAGCGCCGGCCCGTACGCGCGCATGAACGCGTACGAGCGGACGAAGACGCCGAACGGGCCTGCGAACCCGCGCACCCGGCCGATCGACTTCGGGATGTTCAGAGTCGAGCCGGTACGCGTCGCCGTCGCGCACGACGCGCGGCACCGGCAGGAACGGCTCGAGCCGCTCGCGCACCGCGACGGGCCCGCCGCCCGGCCCGCCGCCGCCGTGCGGCTGCGAGAACGTCTTGTGCAGGTTGTAGTGGACGATGTCGAAGCCCATGTCGCCGGGGCGCGAGATCCCGACGACCGCGTTCAGGTTCGCGCCGTCGTAGTAGAGGAGCGCGCCTGCGTCGTGGAAGATCCGCGCGACGTCCTCGATACCCTCGTCGAAGAGGCCGAGCGTCGAGGGGTTCGTGAGCATGAGACCGGCCGTTCGCTCGTTCACCTTCCCGCGGAGATCGTCGAGGTCGAGGTTGCCGCGCGCGTCGGTCTCGACCCGCTCGAGCTTGTAGCCGGCCATCGTCACGCTCGCGGGATTCGTCCCGTGAGCCGTGTCCGCGGTGATGATCGTGTCGCGCTCCTCGCCGCGGTCGGCGAAGTACGCGCGCATGAGCATGAGCCCGGTCAGCTCCCCCTGCGAGCCCGCGGCCGGCTGCAGCGTGACCGCCGGAAGACCCGCGATCTCCGCGAGCATCTCCTGAAGACGCCACATCAGCTCGAGCGCGCCCTGCGCGCCTTCGTCCTCCTGGTGCGGGTGGAGATCGCGGAACCCGGGAAGCCCGGCGAGCCGCTCGTGGACGCGCGGGTTGTGCTTCATCGTGCAGGAGCCGAGCGGGTAGAAGCCGGTGTCGACGCCGAACGTCCGATCGGCAAGCGTCGTGAAGTGGCGAACGAGCTCCGGCTCCGAGACCTCGGGGAGCCGCGGCGGGTCGGCGCGCCGCAGCGCGGCCGGCAGCTCCGGGACGGGAAGATCCGGGCGCGGGGGGCGGCCGGCGCGGCGTCCCGCGCGCGAGCGCTCGAAGACGAGCGGCGCGTCGGGCCAGGCGCGTCCAGGCTCGGACGTCACCGGCACACCTCCTCGAGCACGTTCGCCAGCCGGTCGATGTCCTCGGCCGTGCGCTTCTCGGTGAGCGCGACGAGCAGGACGTCGTCCATCCCCTCGTAGTCGCGCCCGAGCGCATAGCCCGGGATGCACGCCGCGCTCGCGTGCGCGGCGAACGACCTCGCGCGCCGGGAAGCGGCGTCCGGAACGCGACCTCCTTGAACGCGGGTGCGTCGAAGGCGGGCTCGAGCGGCACGCGCTCGCGCGCGTACTGCGCGAGCGCGAGGCACGACTCCCCCACCTCGCGCAGCCCCTGCGGCCCGAGCCACGACAGCGTCGCCAGCCCGGCGAGCGCGAGCAGCGTCTGGTTCGTCGTGATGTTCGAGGTCGCCTTCTCGCGACGGATGTGCTGCTCGCGCGTCTGCAGCGTGAGCACGAACGCGCGCCGCCCGTCCGCGTCGACCGTCTCGCCGACGATGCGGCCCGGCATCCGCCGGATGTAGTCGGTCCGCGCGGCGAGAAACCCGTAGTGGGGACCGCCGTAGGACGGCCAGTTGCCGGCCGCCTGGCCTTCGCCGATCGCCATCGCGCACCCGTACGCGCCCGGCGCCTCGAGCACGCCGAGCGACATCGGGTCGACGTGCGCGATCGCGAGCGCGCCGGCCTCGCTCGCCGCCGCCGCGAGCTCCGGCGCGGGCTCGAGGCAGCCGAGGAAGTTCGGCTGCTGGAAGAAGACTGCCGCCGCGTCGGTCGCGGCTTCGGCGACCTGCTCCGGATCGGTCGTCCCGTTCGCATGGGGGACCTCGACGACCTCGAGCCCGAAGCCGGGCGCGTACGTCTTCACGACCTGCCGCACCTGCGGGTTCAGCGTCTCCGCGAGAACGACCTTCGTGCGGTCCGGGACGGCGTGCTTGGCGACGAAGCAGGCGTCGGCGGCCACCGTCGTGCCGTCGTACCCGGACGCGTTGGACACGTCCATCCCGGTCAGCTCGCAGATGACGGTCTGGTACTCGAAGATCGCCTGCAGCACGCCCTGGCTCATCTCGGGCTGGTACGGCGTGTACGCGGTCAGGAACTCGCCGCGAGAGAGGACGACGTCGACGACCGCGGGGACGTAGTGGTCGTAGATCCCTGCGCCGAGGAACGAGAGCTCGGCGCCTGTGTGGACGTTCCGTGCCGCGAGCTCCTCGATGTGGCGCACGAGCTCGGTCTCCCCGAGCGCGGGCGGGATGTCGAGCTCGCGGTCGAGGCGGACGCCGGCCGGCACCTGCTCGAAGAGCTCGTCGACCGAGGAGACGCCGATCGCCGCGAGCATCTCCTCGCGGTCGGCGTCGGTGAGCGAGAGGTAGCCCTCGCTCACTGGTCGGCGACGTGCGCGCGGTACGCCTCGGCGTCGAGCAGCGACTCCGCCTCGGCCGGATCGGACACGCGGATGCGGAAGAGCCACCCCTCGCCGTAGGGGTCCTCGTTGACGATCTCGGGCTCGTCGACGGCCTTCTGGTTGACCTCGAGAACCTCCCCGGAGAGCGGCGAGACGACGTCGGAGACGGCCTTGACCGACTCGACCTCGCCGCACGGCTGTCCCTGACTCACGCGTCGCACCGACC
This sequence comes from uncultured Actinomycetes bacterium, assembly GCA_963789655.1. GTDB lineage: Bacteria > Actinomycetota > Thermoleophilia > Gaiellales > Gaiellaceae > GMQP-bins7. Next base: position 287,642 of record CAWBLH010000004.1, on the reverse strand, counting down.
TCCGGCGCCTCGAAGTGGACGAGCTCGCCGAGCGAGTCCTGCGCGAACCAGGTGATTCCGAGCGTCGCCTCGTCGCCGTCGACGCGAGCCCAGTCGTGCTCGCGGTGGTACCTGAGATCCTCGGGGTAGCTCTCCGTTGCGGGCACTCTCACGCGTCCTTTCGGTAGATCGGCTTCTTGACGACTCGCGCGCGGCGCGGCTTGCCGCGCACGTCGATCTCGAGCTCGGTGTCCGCCGCGGCGCTGGCGGTCGGCACGTAGCCCATCCCGATGCCGCGATCGAGCATCGGCGAGTGCGTACCGGAGGTGACCTCGCCGCCGCCCTCGATCGGCATGCCCTGCCGCGGGACCGCCTTCTCCTCCATGACGAACGGGACGAGCTTGCGCGCCGGGCCTTCCTCCTTGATCCGGCGCAGCGTCTCGACGCCGGTGAAGTCGGTATCGAGCGCGCAGGCCCAGCCGAGGCCCGCGGAGATCGCGTCGGTCTCCGGCGTGATGTCGTTCCCGTGCAGCGGGTAGCAAACCTCGAGCCGAAGCGTGTCGCGCGCGCCGAGGCCGCACGGCGTCGCTCCGCGTGCGAGCACGGTGTCCCAGAGCGCCTCTGCTTCCTCCTCGGCGCAGCAGAGCTCGACTCCGGGCTCGCCGGTGTATCCGGTGCGCGAGACCATGACCTCGATCCCGTCGAGCTCACCCATCTCGTGCGTGAAGGCGGGCCTGTCGGGCAGGCCGAGGCGCTCGATCGAGCGCGGTCCCTGCACCGCGACCAGGCCGTACTCGTCCGACGTGTCGCGCACCTCGGAGCCGCGCGGCTCGCGCTCCTTCAGCCACTCGTACACCGGCTCGCGGTTGGACGCGTTGACGACGAGCAGGAACTGCCCGTGCGAGAGGCGGTAGACGATCAGGTCGTCGACGATCCCGCCCTGCTCGTTCGTCAGCAGCGTGTACTGCGCCTCTCCGTCCGAGACCTTGCCGAGGTCGTTCGAGAGCATCGCCTGCAGGAACGCCTGGGCGGACGGCCCGTCGACGTGGATCTCGCCCATGTGCGAGACGTCGAATGCCCCGCAGTCGGTGCGGACGGCCCGATGCTCCTCGATGACACCCGCGTACTGGACGGGCATCTCGTAGCCCGCGAAGGGAACCATCCGCGCGCCCAGCTTCGACGTGGCGCGCGTAGAGAGGCGTGCGCTCGAGCGACGTGGCCTCCACGGCCGCGACTCTATCGACGGCGGCGCGGCGCTCGCCCCGAGCTCGGTCGGGTCAGTCTTCCTTCAGGAAGCTCGGGATGTCGATCTCGACGTCCGTAACGCTCGGCGCCTGGAAAGGAGGACGCACGGGCTCGGCTACTGCGCCGACTCCCGCCTCGACGCGGCGCCGGCGCGGACGGCCACCGAACCCCGTCGCGATCGCGGTGACGCGCACGCTGTCGCCCATGGACTCGTCGATCACGGCTCCGAAGATCACGTTCGCGTTCGCATCGGCGGCAGCGGTCACGACCTGGGCCGCCTCGTCGACTTCTGCCAGGCCGAGCTCCGGGCCGCCGGTGATGTTGAGCAGGATCCCCGTCGCGCCGTCGAGCGACGTCTCGAGAAGCGGCGAAGAGATCGCGGCACGCGCTGCCTCCATAGCCCGGTTCTCGCCCTGGGCGACGCCGATACCCATCAGCGCAGAGCCCGCCTCGCGCATGATGGTCCTGACGTCGGCGAAGTCGAGGTTGATCAATCCGGGCACGGTGATCAGGTCCGTGATCCCCTGGACGCCCTGACGGAGGATGTCGTCGACCATGCGGAACGCCTCGGTGACCGGCGTCGACCGTTCCACGACCTGAAGAAGCCTGTCGTTCTCGATCACGATCAGGGTGTCGACGTTCTCGCGGAGCGTCTGAGCGCCCTGCTCTGCCTGCTCGGCTCGTAGCCGACCCTCGAATGCGAACGGCTTGGTGACGACCCCGACCGTGAGAGCGCCGAGCTCACGTCCGATCTCCGCGACGACCGGTGCACCACCCGTGCCCGTTCCGCCGCCCTCGCCGGCCGTGACGAAGATCATGTCCGCGCCCTTCAAGGCTTCCTTCAACTCGTCCCGGCTCTCCTGCGCGGCGGCGAGACCCATCTTCGGGTCTGCGCCTGCGCCGAGACCACGAGTGGCCTGGGAGCCGATGTGGATCTTCACGTCGGCCTCTGTCATCAGCAATGCCTGCGCGTCGGTGTTCACCGCCACGAACTCGACGCCGGACATGCCGGCCTCGACCATGCGGCTCACCGCATTCGACCCGCCGCCGCCGACACCGACCACCTTGATCACGGCGAGATAGCTACCGGACTGATTGCTCATCGCTCGACCACCTCAGGCTGAAGCTCTCGTTGAACGTGCGACATCTCGCACGAGTTTCGTCTCCGAGGGTACGGCTCCTTCCTCAACCTGTCAACGGCCAACCTTAAACCTCAACCTAAGGGTTGGAGTACCGTGAAGCGACCGGACGCTCGGGCACGCTCACGTCCAGATAGACCGCATCGTCTCCGATCAGAGGGAAGACTCGTGCCGCGACCGTGAGCTTCAGGAGGACGTCCGCCGCCTCGCCCAATCGGATGTCCGGACCGCGGCGCAGCACGAGCGTCAGCTGCCCGCCTTCGAGTCGAACGCCCTTGACTCGGCTCGGCAGGCGGACGGCGCGAGCGGCGGCGAGCGCCCGCGTCGCGGCCGTGAGATTGGCGGGCAGCGATCCACCGACACGAACCGTCGTGTTCCGCGTCAGCCAGAGCCGCGGAAACCCTCGCTCCGTTCCCGTCTCGATCTCGCGGATGACCTTGCCCGCCCCGGTGACCAGCCACGCCGAGTTGCTGCGACGCACGACGGCGACAGGACGCTCCGCAGCGACGCGGACGACGAGTGTGTTCGGAAACGCCCGGTCGACCGACACGCCGGCGATCGAAGGAAGCGCGCGGAGTGTCCCTTCCAGCATCTCGCCATCGACCGAGAGGAGGCTCGTTCCCATGACGTCCTTCGCAGCCATCTCGACGTCGCGGGCCACCGCGGGCGGTGCACCTTCTACCTGCACGCGTTCCACGGCGAAGACGGACGATGCCTTGGCCCCCCAGTACGCCCCGAGTACCGACACCACGAGCACGAACCCGAGAAGGAGCGAGCGACCGGAAGGGACGAGCCGAGCGAGATCCAGGCGATTGCCGGCCGCGCCGCGGGGAAACGGGACGACAACGCTTCCCGCGCGCGCTCGCCGGCGCGATCCGCGCTCGGTTCGTCCCCCGGCCATAGGCCGGGATTCGCCGCAGCGATGCCCGCTCCTACGTGGTCTCGGCCGGAAGCTCCAGCCCGCCCACGAACGCCACTTCGCGCTCGAGGACGACTCCGAACTCTTCGTGGACGCGCCGGCGTGCCTCGACCATCAGCGCAACGCAGTCGCTACTCGTTGCCCCATCTGTGTTCTCGATGAAGTTCGCGTGCTTCGGGGAGATCACTGCCCCTCCGATCCCGAAGCCTTTGAGGCCGCAGAGCTCGAGCATGTGCCCCGCTCCGTGCTCGCCCGGCGGGTTCTTGAAGACGCTCCCGAAGGTGCGCTTGTTCGTCGGCTGGGTTGCCTTGCGCTGCGCGATCAGCTCGGCAACCGTCGCCTTGATCGCGTCCTGCGGCCGAGGCTCGAGCCGAAGCTCCACCGTCGCGACGACCTCCTTCGGGCCGAGCGCGGAGCTGCGATACGAGAGATCGAGGTCGCTCAGGCCGACCCATTCTGCGCCACCTGCGGTCGCGACGAGAGCACGGGTAACGACGTCTGACCAGTCACGCCCGTACGCGCCGGCGTTCATCTTCACGCCGCCCCCGACAGTCCCGGGAATTGCGCACGCGAACTCGAAGCCGCCGAGACCCGCGTCTCGCGCGCGATGCAGGCAAACGGCATTGGCCGCTCCTCCTCCCGCAACGAGTTCGGTCCGCCGTACCTCGACTCCCGCGAGCTCGCCCTCGAGCCGGATGACGAGCGCGTCCACGCCCTCGTCCGCGGCGAGCAGGTTCGAGCCGAGGCCCACGACCACAACGTCGAGCCCCTCGTCCACCGCGAACCGAAGCGCTTCTTCGAGCTCGGCGAGCGAACGCGGGCGGGCCAGGACCTTCGCCGGGCCACCCGTGCCGATCGTGGTGAGCTTGGAGAGCGGGACGCCGGCTTCGATGGTCACGCGGGCAGACCCTCGGCGACCGCGCGGGCAATTTTCCACGGCTCGCCCACTCCGAATGTCACGACGACGTCGCCGGGCCGCACCCATGCAAGCGTGATCCTCGCGGCGTCGTCGAGCGTCGGCGCCCAGCCACGCCGGACGCCCGGTGGCACGCTGTCGAGCACCAGCTTCCCCGTGACTCCCGCGCGCGGCTCGTCGCGCCCGCCGATCACCGCGGTGACAACCGCCGAATCCGCCAGCCCGAGCGCTTCGCCGAGCTCGTGCGAGAAATGGCGTGTGCGCTCGTGGACGTGCGGCTGGTACACGGCGATGAGACGCCGCTCGGTCTGCTCGCGCGCCGTGCGGAGCGTGGCGGCGATCTCGGTCGGGTTGTGGCCGTAGTCGTCGTAGACACGGACGCCACCGCGTTCTCCGACGAGCTCGAAGCGCCGCCCCACGCCCGTGAAGCCGACCAGGGTCGTCTCCGCTTCCTGCCGCGACACCTGAGCCAGCTCGAGCGCGGCCAGCGCTGCGGCGGCGTTCATCCGATTGTGCGCGCCGGCGACCGAAAGCTCGAAAGCCACCGGCTCGAGCTCCCAGCCGAGAACGACCTTCGGGGCGGCAGCTGTCCACTCGTCGAAGAACGCGCGGAGCTCGGCGGTCGACCCGAACGCCGCGTGGTGGTCGAGCTCGACGTTCGTGACGACGGCGATCTCCGGGCGCAGGAGCGAGATGGACCGATCGGACTCGTCGCCCTCCACCACGAGCCAGCCCTCCCCGTTGCCGGCATTGCCGCCGAGCTGCGGTACGACTCCTCCGATGATCCAGGCGGGATCGTCCCCGAGCTCGCGCAGGACGTAGGCGACCATCGCAGCGGTCGTCGTCTTGCCATGCGCACCGCCGACGACGATCGATCGGCGTAGCGCGACCAGCTCGGCGAGGAACTCCGCGCGCGAGCGTCCTTCGGCTCGCCCCGCGTGAGCGCTCGAGAGAACGGTCTCGAACCCCGGAGGCGCTGCAGGCTCGCCTCCGACATCGACGTCGATGTCCGCGAGCGTCTCCATGAAGATCGTCTCCTGCTTGTCCCACCCGCGCACCTCAGCACCCCACGCGCGCGCGAAGTTGGCGTACGCGGAGAGCCCGGCGCCACCGATGCCGACGAAGTAGAAGCGGCGTCCCGCAAGCGGCGCGGAGGTCATCCGCGCTCCCGCGCGAGGCGGACGAGCTCGTCCGCGACGACCTCTGCCGCATCTGGCTTCGCGAGCGCTTTCATCGCTTCGCTCATCTTTCCGAGCCGGTTTGAATCTCCCAAGAGCTCCTGGACGAGCCCGGGCACGCGGGCAAGCTCGTCCTGCCGCACTACGACCGCGCCGCCGCCTTCCTCGAAGTACCTCGCATTCAGCGCCTGATGGTCGGCGGTCGCGTGCGGGTACGGCACAAGGATCGACGGCGTTCCCGTGGCCGCCAGCTCCCAGACGGTTCCGCCCGCGCGCGAGATTGCGAGGTCGGCGACCGCAAGCACGTCCCCGAAATCGTCCACCGCCGGCAGGAGAACGTAGTCGCTGCGCTCGATCCTGTGCCGGAGAGCTTCGAAATCGCGCTCGCCGGCGATGTGCAGAACCGCCGACGGACCGCTCCCTCCCCACTCCTCCGCGGCGAACTCGTTCAGCGCCTGCGCACCCGCGAGGCCGCCGAACACCGCCAGCACCGGCCCGCTCGGTGGCAGCCCGAACTGAGCCCGCCCCGATTTCTCGTCGCCCTCGAGGTGCGTGCGCGGAACCGGACGTCCGACGACGCGGTACTTGTTCCGGCTCCGTCCGGGAATCGGATAGGCGAGGAAGACCCGGTGGGCGAACGGAGCGGCGAGGCGGTTGGCGAGCCCGAAGTGCGCGTCCGCCTCGGTCAACGCGGCGGGAATACCTCGCAAGCGGGCCGTGAGGACCATCGGCCCCGCCACGTATCCCCCGGCGCCGAGCACCATGTCGGGACGCCTCCGGCGGAGAATGCGTGCACAGGCGAACGGCGCACGTGCCGCGCGAGCGAGCGCGCGAAGAAGGGCGAACCCGGGACGGCGCGGGAAGCCTGAGATCGAGAAGGTGTCGAGCTCGTAACCTGCTTCAGGAACCAGTCGCGACTCGACGCGATCTGGCGACCCGGCGAACGTCACCCTCACCCCGCGCTCGCGCAGCGCCTCCGCGACGGCGAGCGCCGGCCGAACGTGCCCGGCTGTTCCCCCTGCCGCGATCAGGCACGCGAGCTCGGACGACCTCTCCATTGACGGCGATGTTAAGGAGAATGCCGACCCCCGCGAGGAGCACGACCAGGCTCGAGCCTCCGTAGGAGACGAAGGGCAGCGGGATCCCGGTCAGCGGCGCGATGCCGAGAACTGCCGCGAGATTGACTGCGGCTTGCCCGCAGACGAGAGCGGTCAGGCCCGCGGCGAGCAGCTTCCCGAAGGGGTCCCGACAGCGCAGCGCAATCCGGAATCCGACCAGCGCGAACGCCCCGAACGCACCGATGACGAGCACCGATCCGACGAGGCCGAGCTCCTCGCCGATGACCGCGAAGATCATGTCCGTGTGCGCCTCGGGGAGGTACGAGATCTTCCCCACTCCCTCGCCGAGGCCCGCACCGGTCACGCCACCCGAGCCGATACCGATCATCGCCTGCACGATCTGGAAGCCCGACCCCTCTGCGTCGCTCCACGGGTCCAGGAAGCTGAAGACGCGTGCGCGCCGGTACGGCTCCACGTAGATCGCCAGCAGCCCGACCGCGATCGCGAGGAACGAGGCCGCCACGAGCAGTCGAGCGGGCACCCCAGCCACGAGGAAGACGGCCAGCATCATCCCGCAAAGGGTGATCGTGGTTCCCAGGTCGGGCTCGAGCAGGATCAGCCCGCAGAAGATCGCCGTGAGGAAGCCGAGCGGCTTCGCGAGCTCCCCCATTGTTCGAGGCGGCCGGCGGCGCGCGAGATAGACCGCGGCGAAGAGACAGAGCGCGAGCTTCGCGAGCTCCGAAGGCTGGAAGCTCGCCGGGCCGAGCAGGAACCAGCGGCGCGCGCCGTTGATTTCCGGCGCGACGACGAGCACGGCCACGCACAGGCCGAGGGCCAAGAGCATGAGCGGGGGCGCGACGTAGCGCAGGCGGTGGTAGTCGAAACGCGAGGCCAGCGCCATCAGGACGACGCCGAGGAGCGCGTAGATCGCCTGCCGCTTCAGGAAGCTCATCGGGTCCCCGTCCCCGACCGCGGCCGACGCGGAAGTCGCGCTGTAGACCATCACCAGTCCGAACGCGACGAGCCCGAGTGTCACGAGGACGAGGAGCTTCTGGTCGAGACGATTGTCCGCTCTCACGTGAGCTCCTCGACGAGGCGGCGGAACTCGTCTCCTCGTGCCTCGAAGTCGCGAAACTGGTCGAAGCTCGCGCAGGCCGGCGAGAGGAGGACGACGTGTCCCGGCGCGGCCGCCGAATGGGCCTCGGACACGGCGACCGCGAGGTCGACGCACGGGACGTAGGGAATCTCGGCCTCTCCGAGCACCTCCGCGATCTCGTGCGCCGCGGTCCCGATGAGGTACGCCCTGTCTCCGCGGTCGAGCGCACCCGCCAGCGGAAGGTAGCTCTCGTTCTTCCCGAGCCCGCCGAGGATCACATGCAGCGGCGAGCTCCGAAGAGCCGCGATCGCGCGGAGGGCGGCGGCGACGTTCGTCGCCTTCGAGTCGTTCACGTAACGGACGTGGTGAAGCTCGCGAACCTGCTCGATGCGATGCGGAACGCCGGGAAAGCTCCGGAGAGCGGCCGCGATTGCTTCGTCGGGTATCGCCGGCGGCGCGAGCGGCCGCCGTCGCTGCAGCGGCGTTCTCGCGGTTGTGCTCACCGGGAAGCGCGGGCTCTGCGGGAAGGTCGTCATCGGCGTGGAACTCGACCCGCCTGGCGGCTCCCGGAATCGGCCCGAAGCCTCTGGGAACGACGGCGACGTCGTCCTCCGTCTGCGTCTCGAAGATCCGGAGCTTGGTGTCCACGTACCACTCGAACGTCCCGTGCCGGTCGAGATGGTCGGGCTCGAGGTTGAGCAAGACGGCGATCCGCGGTTGCAACAGCTCCACGTCTTCGAGCTGGAAGGACGAGAGCTCGCAGACGATCCACACGCTCTCGTCCACCCGCCCGACGAGCGACGTGAGCGGCCGGCCGACGTTCCCGGCAACCTCCACAGGCCGGTCGGCCGCACGGAAGATCGCGCCGAGGAGCTCGCTCGTGGTCGTCTTTCCGTTCGTGCCGGTCACGCCGAGGATCGCGTTCGGAAGGAGTCGTGCGCCGAGCTCGATCTCGCTCCAGACGGGAATGCCGCGGCTTCGAGCCTCGCTGACGAGCGCCGTCTCCCCCGGAACGCCCGGGCTCTTCACGACGAGATCGATCCCCTGTAGCACCATCTCCTCCTCGCGTCCGAGGTGAACTTCGACACCCAGCTCGAGGAGCCTTCCCACCTCGACGGACTCGTCGCGGTCGAAGCCGACGACTTCCGCACCACGCTCGACGAGCAGTTCCGCGGCGGCCTTTCCCGAGCGCGCGAGCCCGATCACGATCACCCGCTTGCCCGAGAGCTCAGTCAACGTCGACGAACTGGAGGAAGTCGCGATAGAAGAGCGCGAATCCCGACGCGCACAGGATCGCGCAGACGATCCAGAAGCGCACCATCACCTTCGTCTCCGACCAGGCCTTCATCTCGAAGTGATGGTGGATCGGAGCAATCAGGAAGACGCGCCGACCGGTTCGCTTGAAGCTGACGACCTGGATGATCAGCGAGAGCACCTCGATCACGAAGATCCCACCGATCAGGAACAGCAAGATCTCGGTGCGAGTGACGATCGCGAGCCCGGCGAGAGCTCCACCCAGCGCCATCGAGCCCGTGTCGCCCATGAACAGCTCGGCGGGATGGGCGTTGTACCAGAGGAACCCGATCGTCCCTCCGATCAGCGCCGCCGCCAGGGTCGCAACATCGAGGTACGCCTCGCTGCGAGCGCCAGGATCGCCCGAGCGGAGCCACGCGATTCCCGCGATGGCGAGGAACGTCAGCAGCATGATCATCGCCGTTCCCGCCAGGAGGCCGTCGATGCCGTCGGTCAGGTTCGCGCCGTTCACCGTGCCGGCGATCACGAGAAAGAGAAAGAGGTAGAAGAACGGCCCGAGGTCGATGTTCCAGCCGGCGAGAGGGACGTAGACGGACGTCGTGAAGGACTCGGTTTCCTGGAGGAGGAGAGCGGCGCCCACCGTGACGGCCGCGAGGAGCGCCATCTTCCACCGCCCCTGCAGGCCCAGGGAATGGCCCTGGCGCAGCTTCAGGTAGTCGTCGGTCAACCCGATCGCGGCACAGCCGAGCGTGATGAACAGAACCGTGAGCGCCTCGGCCGTGTACTGGGAGAGCGCGAGGAAGGGGAGCACCGCGGAGCCGACGATCAGGAGGCCGCCCATCGTCGGTGTCCCCTGCTTCACGATATGAGCCGCCGGTCCCTCGGCGCGGATCTGCTGCCCGAGGTTTCGCGCCCGGAGTACTTCGATGAACTTCGGCCCGATGACGACGGCTGCGACCATCGCCAGCAGGCCGGCGATCAGGACTGGGACCATGTGCGGGCGATCTTCGTGATCTCGTCGGGTATGCCTTCGAGCCCCACCGCCCGCGAGGCCTTGACCAGCACGGCGTCGCCCGGGCGGAGGAAGGTACGTGCGGCCTCTACGACTTCCTCGTCGTCCGCCGCCCAGGCTGCCGGCTCGTAGGCGCGCGCGAGCTCGCCGACGCCCATGATCTCGATCCCGAGCTCGGAAGCAAACTCGCCGATCTCCTCGTGATATCGGCTCGAGTCCTCACCCAGCTCGGCCATCTCGCCGAGAATCGCCACCCGGCGACGAGCTCCGGCTCGCTCGGCGAGGTGCGTGAGGGCGGCGCGCATCGAATCCGGGTTGGCGTTGTAGGCGTCGTTGACGACGAACCCACCGCCCGGGAGCTCTGCTTCCTCTCCGCGCCATGGTGACAGCCTGATATCGCCAGCTCCTTCGTTCGCGCCTTCGAGCGGGAGCCCGAGAGCGACGTAGGCGTGGAGGGCGGTGAGCGTGTTGACGGCGTGATGACGCTGCGTGAACGGAAGCTCGAGCTCGACGTCGCGGCCGTCGACACGGAAGCGACCGCGGCCGTCGACGAGCTCGACGTCGCCCGGGTCGACGCGCCGGAGCTCGACGTCGTCGCGGGTCAGGAACGGCTCGAGCTCGGGGCTCGACACGGGCACGACTGCCGTCCCGCCCGGAGGGAGCGCGGCGATCGCCTCCGCGTTCGCCTCGGCGACTCGCGCGACGCTCCCGACGAGCTCGAGGTGCTCGGGGCCGATGTGGGAGACGACCGCGATGTCCGGCCGTGCGATCGCGCAGAGCTCAGCGATCTGGCCGAGGCCGCGCATGCCCATCTCCGTGATCAGGATCTCTGTTTGCGGCTCGAGCCGGCACACGGTCAGCGGCAGCCCGATCTCGTTGTTGAGGCTCTTGTCCGGCCACAGGGTCGTCGCGTGCGGCGCGCAGAGCGCGCCCAGGATGTCCTTGGTCGAGGTCTTCCCGGCGGATCCGACGACGGCGACGACGCGCGCGCGGCTCTTCGAGCGCACGAGGGTGGCGAGCGCGGCGAGCGCGGCCTCCTGGTCGTCGGGGACGAGAGTGGCAGCCCCCCGGGCGCGTGCCTCGTCGACGTACTCGATCCCGGTATTGAGCGCGACGAAGAGCTCACCAGGCCCGACCTCCCGAGAGTCGGCCCTGATGGCCGTAATCGGCATGTCGCCCCTGGAAACGTCGAGCCGTCCGAGGCCGAGCGCCGCGACCTCCTCGTACGAAATCGGGATCACGAGCGCCCTGTGCGGACGTCTTTACAGAGCCTGGCCCTGAAAGCGTCGAAAGTCAGCGTCGATCGTTCCACAGGGTTATCGCCTCAGCTCGACGCCTGCAGCGAGGCCAACGCCTCGCGCACGACGGCTCGATCGTCGAAGGGATGCACGCTGCCGGAGATCTCCTGCCCTTGCTCGTGGCCCTTCCCGGCGACGACGACGACGTCGCCTGCCTCCGCAATCGCGACCGCTCGCTGGATCGCGCTCCGCCGATCGGGGTCGATCTCGATCTCGACGCCGGTTCCCTGGAGCACGTCCTGGATGATCGCGAGCGGGTCCTCCGACCTCGGATTGTCCGAAGTCACGATCGCGAGATCTGCGTGCTCAGCCGCGACCTTTCCCATCAACGTGCGCTTCCCCCGATCGCGATCCCCTCCGGCGCCGAAGACGACGATGACGCGACCGTCGCCGAGTCCCCGCGCCGCCTTCAACACCGTCTCGAGCGAGTCAGGCGTGTGTGCGTAGTCGACGACGACTGCAAAGGGCTGTCCGGCGTCGATGGCCTCGAACCGCCCCGGAATCTCGAGAAGTCGAGCGATGCCGCCGCTGATCGACTGCTCGTCGAGATCGAGGAGCACCCCCGCTGCGACCGCGCCGAGCACGTTCTCCACGTTGAAGATCCCCCGGAGCGGCGTCTCGATCACGATCCCAGCTGCCTCGAAGCGACTGCCCCCCGCACCGACCTCCAGGCGTTCAGGTCGCACTTCGGCGTCCGCGCCCAGCCCGAACGTCACGAGCGGTGCTCGATGGATCTCCGCCAGCTCGGCGGCGAGCCGCTTTCCCCACTCGTCTCCGACGTTCACAGCGGCCGGAGGTGGCTGCGCCCCGAAGAAGAGGCGCCGCTTCGCCTGAAAGTACTCCTCGAGCGAGCCGTGCAGGTCGAGGTGATCCTGCGTCAGGTTCGTGAAGACGAGCGCGTCGAAGCGCACCCGGTCGAGCCGCCCGAACGCCGCGCCATGTGAGGATGCTTCGACGGCGGCGCTCCTGTCCCCCGCATCGAGCATCTCCCGGAAGAGACGCTGCAGCTCGATCGCCTCGGGTGTCGTGAAGGGCGCAGGTCGCTCCTTCCCGCCGACGAACCAGCGGACAGTTCCGACCAGTCCCGGCCGGCGCCCTGCGGCGTCGAGCATCGAGCGCAGAAGGAAGGTAGTCGTCGTCTTGCCGTTCGTCCCCGTGACGCCGACGACCTCGAGCTCTTTCGTCGGCTCGCCGAAGAACACGTCTGCGGCTATGGCCATCGCTCCCCGAGTGCTCTCCACGACGAGCTGAGGGACGTCGACCTCGAGCTGCCGTTCGACGACGACCGCAACCGCTCCCTTTTCGATCGCCTCCCATGCGAGATCGTGACCGTCGACCCGCTCTCCACGGACACAGAAGAAGAGCGCACCCTGCGACACGGCGCGTGTGTCGTAGACGAGGTCGTTGATCTCGACCGGCCGGGCTCCGGTCACCTCGCTCGGGGCGAGCGCCCGGATCAGGGCCTCGAGCTTCACGTTTCCTTAGGCTAGACCAGAATCCGCTAGCGCGGATTCTGGTCGCGCCGAGAGCCTACGGCCGCTTTGCGGCCGACACGCGGGAAGCCCGCATGGGGTCTAGCCGTCGGCATCCGTGCGGCGCGGAGCGTCAGGCGGAACTTCGAGATGCTGGAGGTTGAAGCGGGCGATCTGCTTGAACGCCGGCGCGGCGACCTCGCCACCGTAGATCGACCCGCTCGGCTCGTCGACCATGACCATGATCACGAGCCGCGGCTTCGTAGCCGGGACGAGCCCCACGAACGACGCCACGTAACGCGTGTGCGAGTAGCGACCGTCCGGGTCGATCTTCGCCGCGGTGCCGGTCTTGCCGGCGACGGTATAGCCGGGGATCGCCGCTTCGGTTCCCGTTCCCTCGACGACGACACCGCGAAGCATGGAGAGCATCTGCCTCGAGACTTCCTTCGAGACGATCCGGGAGCCTCGCCGCACGTCCATCGACTTTCCCTCGACGCGCTCGATCAAGCGTGGACGCACGAGAATTCCCCCGTTCGCTACCGCGGAGTAGGCCCTGGCCATCTGGATCGGCGTCACCGCGATCCCGTGCCCGATCGGAACCGTGCCGATCGTCGAGCCCGACCACTCGTCACGCGGCAGCGCGAACCCTGGCGACTCGCCCGGGAAGTCGATACCGGTCGTGTTTCCGAAGCCGAAGCGTTCGATCCAGTTCGCCAGACGGCCTTCGCCGAGCCGCTGAGCGATCGTGATCGTCCCGATGTTCGACGAACGCTCGACGATCTGCCGCACGCTCATCCGCTCGGTCCCCCGCTCGTGCGACTCGCGGATGACACGGTCGGCGACCTGAAGCGTCGGCGGCAGCCGAAATGCGCTCGACGGCGACACGATGCCCTCCTGCAACCCCGCGGTCACAGTGACGAGCTTGAAGGTCGAACCGGGCTCGTACGTGTCGGTCACCGCGCGGTTGCGCCGGCGATCCGCACGCGTGGTGGGAAAGCGGTTCGCGTTGAACCCGGGCGCGGTCGCCATTGCGAGGATCGCGCCCGTGTGTGGATCCATCACGACTGCGGACGCGGCACGAGCTCCGTTGCGGCGCACCGTCTCTTGCAGAACGGTCTCGGCGTTTGCCTGAATCTGGTGATCGATGGTGAGCTGCACGTTGCGCCCAGGGCTCTCGGCCCGGGTGGAGACCACATCGAGCGCGCGACCGAAGGGATCCTTCACGACTGTTTGTGTCCCGGGCTTGCCCGCGAGGACCTTGTCCAGCGAACGCTCGAGCCCCTCGAGGCCCTTGTTGTCGAGCCCGGCGTACCCGAGCACCTGGGAGGCAACCCGGTCTTGCGGATACGTGCGCAGCTCCTCGGGGTAGAAGCCGAGGCCGGCGAAGCCGAGCTCTTCGAGCTCCGCCGCGTCCAGCGGGTCGACCTTGCGAGCGATGTAGACGAAGCCTCGCGAGCGGTCGACCAGAAGGGGGTGGATCGCCGCGGGCTCGAGGTCGAGCGCCCGGGCGACCGCCAGCGTCAGATCCCGTGGCCGATCGACCTGTTGCGGGTTTGCATAGACGGTCGTCGTGCGCTTCCCGATCGCGAGCGGCTCGCCGTTCGAGTCGAAGATCGTCCCTCGCGCAGCCGGGACGGCGATGGTCTCACGATGCTGACGCACTGCCATAGCCGCGTAGGCGTTGCCGTTGATCACCTGCAACCAGAAGGCACGCGCGAGCGCGACTCCGAGGACGACGAGGAACGCGCTCGCCAGGATGACGATGCGCCGGTTCGTCGCCGCTCGCGTCACCGCCGCAACCGCACGAAGACGATGCTCTCTGGATCGGGCTGTGCCAGACCGAGCTCCGTCGTCGCGATGCGCTCGATCCTCGAGGTCGCGGCCGTGCTGGAAAGCTCCGAGCGGAGATTCGCGATGTCCGCCCTGAGCTCGGAGCGTTCGCGCCCGACGTCGTCGAGCTGGAGGTTCAGCCGGAGCACCGTCACGTTCACCGCGACGACGCCCGCGAGCAACGCGCCGAAGAGGACGATCCAGAGCACCCCGCCCCCGAGGAGGCGGGGCCGCGCGGCAGCCCGGGCGCGGCGCGCAGGCGTCGCGCGGGCGGTCTCAGCGACGGTCGACATCAGGAGCACACCTCAGACTGAACGGCCATGTCGCGATGCGGGGCTGGACGCCGTGATGCAGCGTCCTCAGTCGCGCCCATATCAGGTTGATATGGGCGCTCCCTGCGTCCTTGCCTCACGGCGTCCATCATCCGCCTCGCGACGGGCGGTCAGCCTGAGGTGCGCTCCCGACCTTGACTCCGACCCGGAGCCGCGCGGACGCTGCACGCGGATTCGCGTCGAGCTCGCGCGCCGCAGGGCGCACCGGCCTGGAGGTCAGCACGCGCACCTCGGGCTCGTGCCCGCAGACGCAGATCGGAAGCTCCGGAGGACACGTGCATCCGCGTGCGAGATCGCGGAGGAAGCGCTTCGAGATCCGATCCTCGAGCGAGTGGAAGCTGATGATCGCGAGACGTCCGCCCGGCCGGAGCATCTCGAACGCCGCGGGAAGACCGGCCTCGAGCGACTCGAGCTCGTGGTTCACCTCGATCCGTAGAGCCTGGAACACGCGTTTTGCCGGGTGACCTTCGCCGAAGCGTGCCGGCGTCGGAATCGAAGCCCGGACCACGTCCACGAGCTGGCCGGTGCGCTCGATCGGCCCGCTCTCGCGTCGACGGACGATCCCGCGGGCGATCTGCCGCGCGTACCGCTCCTCGCCGTAGCGACGGAAGATCGTGCCCAGCTCCTGCTCGTCCCAGGTGTTGACGATCTCCGCAGCACTCGGCTCGTCGGAGGGATCCATCCGCATGTCGAGCGGCGCGTCGGTCGCGTACGAGAACCCGCGCTCGTGCCGATCGACCTGCATCGACGAGAGCCCGAGGTCGAAGAGGACGACGTCTGCCTTCACGTCGTTGCCGGCGAGTTGCGCGAGGACGATGCGCGTAGTCCCCGCGCAGAAACCGCATCTGCACACCGGGCAGCGACGCCTTGACGCGGTCGAAGTACGGCCGTGCCGTCGGGTCGCGGTCGATCGCCATCAGCTTCCCTCGCCCCTCGAGGTCGGCCGCCAGCAGGCGCGAATGACCGCCCGCGCCGAAGGTGGCATCGACGACGGTCTCGCCCGGCTGCACAGAGAGGAGCTCGCGCACCTCCTCCGCGAGGACCGGGATGTGGTCAGCTGCGTTTGTCCGCAAGACGTTCGGCAACATCGCCCGCGCTCCCTTCGATCGCGCTCAGGTGGGTCTTCCATTCGGATCGATCCCAGATCTCGATGTGGTCGTGCACGCCGGCAAGGACGACGTCCTTCCCGAGGCCGGCGTGCTCTGCGAGCTGCGGTGGGACGAGCACCCGACCCTGCTTGTCGAGCTCACTCACCGTCGCTCCGGCGAAGACGAAGCGCTTCATCTCGCGCGCCTCGCGCGTGAGCGAGTCCAGCTCGGCGATCCGCGCCACGTTCGCGTCCCAGCTCTCACGCGGAAAGACGTCGATGTTCTTCTCGAGCCCGCGAGCGAGCACCACGCCTCGCTCCAGAGCACCTCGAAACCGAACCGGCAATGTGAGCCGGTTCTTGTCGTCGACCGTGTGCTCGTACTCGCCGTAGAACATGGAGTCATCGTGGATCCCCTTCCACGATGCCCCACATTACTCCACTTTCTCCCACTGCGCAACCCCTACGCCCCATCGGAGCGCGCGCCTCTTAACAGAGCCTGTCCCTGTAAGTACGACGAGTCAGCGCCAACTCATGCACAGGGTGCCCGTCAGAGCGAGACGTGCTCTGCGTGGACGCCCGGCCCGGCGAGGGCGCCTGCGCCGCAGCGAGCCGCGAACGCGAGCGCTTCGGCGGTGTCGACGCCCGACGCGAGCGCGAACGCGAGACCGGCGACGAAGCAGTCACCGGCGCCGTAGGAGTCCGCGCGCGCAGCCGGAGGGGGCGCGGCGGTGAAGGGCCCCCCGGGCTGCGCCCAGCCGCCGAGCGCGCCCGCAGTCGTGACCACGAGTCGCGGCGCAGGGTCCAGGTCGCCAGGCTGATACAGCTCCGCCTCGTCCTTGCCGCTCCCGACCAGCGCGTCGAGCTCGACCGAGCTGCGCTGCACCGTCCCGAGCTCGCGGGCAGTCGCCACCAGCACACGCGCTCGGCGAGCGGCGACGAGTGCGTCGACATCTCCGGCGCAGAAGTAGACAGCGTCGCAGCGCGCGAGGTCGTGCCAGGGCAGCGAATCGTCGTGCCCTCGAGGGCCGAGCTTCGGGCCGATCGTCGTGATCGTCCGCTCCCCAACCTCGTCTACGAAGGTGAACCCACGACGCTGCGGCGGCTCGAGAGCGGTCGCATGAACCTCGATCCCTCGCGCCTCCAGCTCGGCTTTCGCGTTACGGCCGAGGTCGTCCGTTGCGAGTCCGGTGAAGAAGAGCACGGAGTCGGTGAGCTTGGAGAGCTGTGTGGCGGCGACGGAGCCTCCGCCGGCAGCCTCGGTCCACGAGTCTCGCGCCGAGACGATCTCGCCCGGGCTCGGGACGTGCTCGACCGGGACGAACTCGATCAGCTCGACATGACCGACGACGGCAACGCGCACGCACTCAATGCTCACAGATGCACGCCGTCGAGCGTTAGAAGACCATATGGCGAGCGTGGCGATACCGCCCTTCGAGCACTTCTACGAGCAGCATCGCGCCGAGGTTCTTCGGCTGCTTCGGCGTCGCGTCGGCGCAGAGCGTGCCGACGACGCCTTCCAGGAGACCTTCCTGCGGGCGTTGCAGGCGTATCGGCGCCTCGAGCATGGAGAACATCTCCGCGCCTGGGTGCTCACGATCGCCGGCAACGTCGCAGTCGACACCCTGCGACGCGCGCGACCTCAAAGCGAGCTCGTCGAGACCGGCGCAGAGGACGATCGGCCGGCGTACGAGGAGCTCGCGCCGTTGACCGACGGCCTGGCACCGAAGGAGCGCGCGGCCGTCGTGCTCCGGTACGGCTACGACCTGTCCTACGACCAGATCGCAGCGGCGCTCGGCTCGAGCGAGCAAGCGGCCCGGCAGGCCGCCTCGACGGGAGTGCGCCGGCTGCGCAGGAGGAGCACATGACCGTCTCTCCCGACCTCGACAGTCGCTTCCGCGACGCAGCAGTCACGATGGGCCTGGTCGACATGGGGTTCGACGTCGTCGACTCGCCGATCGGCGCGCTCTTCGTGGCGGCGTCGGAGAAGGGCCTTGCGTCCATCTCCTTCGATCCCGAGCCCGAGGAGCAGCTCGAGCGGCTCGCCCGCATCGCAGGACCTCGCGTTCTCCGCTCTCCGCGCAGCGTGGACGAAACGCGCCGCGAGCTCGACCAGTACTTCGAGGGCAAGCGGCGCGTGTTCGACCTGTCTCTCGATCTGCGCGCGTTGGCGCCGTTCACGCTCTCCGTGCTTCAGGAGCTCGCGAAAGTCCCGTACGGGGAGACCACGACCTACGGCGAGCTCGCGTCGCGCGTGGGCCGCCCTCGCGCGGCGCGAGCCGTCGGGACCGTGATGAACCGAAATCGGATCCCGATCGTCCTTCCGTGCCACCGTGTCGTGGGCGCGAGCGGCAACCTCGTCGGCTACGCCGGCGGCCTCGAGACGAAGGTCGCGCTGCTCCAGCTCGAGGGCGCGCTCTTGTAAGGGGCGGGGCTAAGGGAGCCGCAGCCTGTAGACGTTGCGGGCCCGGTTGTTACCGCCCGGGGTCGGCGGTCTCGTCTCGTACACGCCCCGTGCCCCGGCAAATGCGCCCGTTCCGCCGACGACGCGGATCCGCTCTAGTCGGCCTTGGCCGACGTCGCCTGCTACCCGAAGCGTGCCGCCCGGGAGCCTCGTCGTGAGCCGTACGTCGCCTCTTGTATTCGAGACGACGGTGAAGGTCGCAACGTCGGTCCCGACGACGGCACCCTTAGGAAGGCTGAACTGGGCGACTTCGTTGCGCAAAGTCCACTTCACCCAGAAGACGTCTCCAATGCTGAACCTGCTCTTTGGCGCTCTATCGACAACCGTCTTGAAGTGTGTCCTCACCGCGACCAAACGAATGGTGGTCGACTCCGACTCCGCGCCGAGAGAAGCGGGAGCTAGCAGGGAGGCGATCAGCAGTCCCGCCATGAGCGAAAGCAGCGCACGCACCATCACACCGTAGTGATCGAGCCAGCCAGCACCTGTCCTGGTGAGGATGTTGTGTCGAAGACGTGCTTCGGCTCTGCACCCTCCCGCCGTTGTAGTGGGCGAGGCAAGCCTCGCCCTACTCCAGCAGGCGGTAGCCGACTCCCCAGACATTGACCACGAAGCTGTCGCTCTCGGCCTGCCGGAGCTTCTTCCGCAGCCGGGACGCATGCGACTCGAGCGTCCTCGTCCGCCCCAACGCCCTGAAGCCCCACACCTCGCGGAGGAGCTCTTCCTTCGTGAACACCCGATAGGGCTCCGCAGCGAGCCAGGCGAGGAGCTCGAACTCCTTCGCGGAGAGCGCGACCAACGTGTCCCTGACCGCCACACGCCGCGTCCTCCGGTCGACGACGAGCTCTCCGGCGACCAGCACCTCTGCCGACGACGCCGTGCTTCTGCGCAGGAGCGCCCGGATGCGCGCGAGCAGCTCTTCGTAGGCGAAGGGACGGCCCATGACGTCGTCGGCGCCGCGGTCGAGCGCACGTACCCGCTCGACCGGGTCGGACGAAGGCGCGAGCAGGATGACGGGCACGTTCCGATCCCAGGTCCTGCCCGGCTCGCCCCGCCGCAGGCTCAAGCACAGGTCGAGCTCGGCGAGCAGCACGACATCCGGGCGGATGCGCTCGGCGAGCTCGAGCGCCTCGCTCCGCCTCGCCGCCCCGAGGACGTCGAAGCCGTCGTCTCGGAGATGCCGACCCAGGTACTCGCGTGTCTCGGGCTCGGGCTCTGCGACAAGGACGGCATTTGGCATGCCGCCGACGCTAGTCGCGTGCTCCCAGAGGCGCCAGATGTCCTTTGCGGCGAAAGCGTGTCAAGGCTTCCTCAGCCTGACTGGCCGAACAAGTCAGCCGAAATGCCCTAGAGACGACCGTGCCGGAGCACGCCCCAGATCACCCACAGCCCGAACACACCCGACAACACGAAGCCGACGAACGACAGGACGTGTAGCCCCATGATCTGCGGGCCCTCCTGCGCGAAGACGCCGATGATCGACGAGCCGACGAGTCCGCCGAGCACGATCAAGGCCACCGACAGACGGTTCGACGCCTGGTCGATATGGTCGTCGAGCTCGTCGAGGCCGGGGTTGTCGAACCGGATCTGGAAGGACCCGTCGCGCATGTGCTCGAGCACGTCTGCAACCTGGTACGGCAGCTCGCGTGCGACCGAGCCGAGCGCGAGCGCTTCCGTCCTCAGCCGCTGCGCGACGATTCGCGGCTGGTAGCGATCCGCAAGCAGTCCTCGCGCGTACGGCTTCGCCACCTCGAACACGTTGAAGTCCGGATAGACCTCGGCGCCGACCGAGGCCAGGGTCGCAATCGCCTTGTCCAGCATCACGAACCGGGACGGAAGGCGGAGGTTCAGCGAGTAGATGAACTGGAACCCCTCCCGGATCACCTGCAGCGGATCGATGTCCGAGAGCCGGGTTCCGTAATAGCGGTCGAACAGCACACGCAGCTCGTCCCTGAACTCTTGCTCCCGGTCAGGTGAGTACCGGACGCCGAGCTCCTTCAAGCGGCGCGGGATCGCGTCGACGTTCTCGACTGCCGCGTCCACGAAGAGTCGCGTGAGCTTGGACATGTCCTCGTCCGTGAGCTTCCCGGCCTGCCCGAAGTCGACGAGGCCGAGCTCTCCCGAGTCCAGCACGAAGATGTTCGCCGGATGCGGGTCGGAGTGGAAGAACCCGTGGCGGAAGACCATGGTCATCCACGTGTCCGCCATTCGGTAGGCGACTTCCCGGCGCTCATCCGGCCTCATGCGCTCGAGATCGAGCTCGGAGACCTTCGTCCCGCGCAAGTACTCGAGGGTCAACACGCGACCGGTCGAGTACTGCCGGATCACCGCCGGGACCACAACCCCTTCGGCATGCGCGAAGTTCCGGTGAAAGGCTTCCGCGTTCCTCGCCTCGTGCGCATAGTCGAGCTCGAGTCGAATCGAGCGCGCGAACTCGTCGACGAGCTCCCGAGGATCGATGAACTCGAGTGCGCGCACGCGTTCCTTCAAGAGCTTGGCCGCCTGGTAGAGCAGCCCGAGATCGGCCTCGATCTGCCGTGCCGCCTCCGGGCGCTGCACCTTGACCGCGACCTCCTGGCCGTTCGGCAACACCGCTCGGTGCACTTGCCCGATCGAGGCCGAGGCGATCGGTTGCGCGTCGAACTCGACGAACGCCTGCTCCACGGTCAATCCGAGCTCCTCCTCGATCACCGCGCGCGCCTGCTCGAACGGAAACGGCGTCACGTCGTCCTGCAAGCCGCGCAGCTCGATGACGATGTCCGGAGGAACGACGTCTGGGCGCGTCGAGAGGAGCTGGCCGAACTTCACGAACGTCGGACCGAGCTCGTCCAGCATCTCCCGGAGCCGTCGCCCACGGTCCGAGACCGTTCCGTCGCCGTCCGGCCCGCCGTTTCCGGAGAGAAGATCGCCGAGTCGGTTCCTGCGCAGGAAGTAGCCGAAGCCGTGCCGCGCGGCAACCTGCGCAATCTCCGACAACCGTCCCAGGGTCCGCGGTGGCCGTTCCTGCCGGGTGGCCATGGCGGGATTGTAGGGATGGCGCTGGCCGGGACCTATGGCGCGCGTTCGAGCAGCTTCAGCCTGTGCTCGAGCTGAGCGACGCGGAGCTCGAGCTCGTCGACGGCCTCGCGCGAGGCGATCCCCAGCTCGGAGCCGAGCCTCGAGGCAGCAGAGCCGGACGACTCGCCAACGCGCCGGAGCTCACGACGCCAGCTGTTGAGCACGTCCTCGAGAGCCGCACGCATCTCGCTCCGGTCCATCCCCAGACGACGCGCGAGCTCGTCGGCGAGCTCGTCCACTCGATCGGCTCCCAGCACGAACGCGCCGATTCCGGCAAGTGTGAGCGTTTCGAGCGGGCCGCGCTCGGAGCTAGCGCGTTCGTCCATGAGGCCTCGAGGCGCGTCGCTGCCTACGGCGTTCCCGCTTCGACTTGGCGGCGAGGTCTGCAGGCCCGGCGGTCGCCGCGGCGGGAGCGGGGTCGGAGCCGGGCCTCGCGGGCGCTCGACCGGTCGGCCGCCCGTGTCCTCCTCGTCGTCGGCATCGTCATCCTGCGGCTCGTCCAGGAGCATTCCGCCGACCGACTCGACGCCTTCGAGCGCCCCGAGGTCGTCGCGCCGGCGAGCGAACTCGGGCTCGCGCTCCTTCAGGACGGCGACCAGC
Organism: uncultured Actinomycetes bacterium; assembly: GCA_963789655.1. GTDB lineage: Bacteria > Actinomycetota > Thermoleophilia > Gaiellales > Gaiellaceae > GMQP-bins7. The sequence goes on along the minus strand of CAWBLH010000004.1, from coordinate 265,709 downwards.
GGGGCGGCCAGGAAGATCGAGGAGTAGGAGCCGAACCCGATCCCGACGAGCAGCGCGAACGCGAAGTCCTTGAGCGTGTCTCCGCCGAAGAAGTAGAGCGATGCCACGGGAAGCAACGTGATGAACGTCGTCGCGAGCGACCGCGGGAGGACCTCCCAGAGCGACACGTTGCCGATCACGCGGAACGAGGCCCGCCGCATCAGCGGCACGTTCTCGCGTATCCGGTCGAAGATGATGATCGTGTCGTAGATCGAGTAGCCGAGGACGGTCAGAATGGCGGCGACGGTCGCCGTCGAGACCTCGCGCCCCGTCAGCGCGTAGACGCCGACGGTGATCACGACGTCGTGCGCCAGCGCCACGAGGACGCCGACTGAGTACTTCCACTGGAAGCGAACCGAGATGTAGACGACGATCAGGAGCAGGCTCACGACGATCGCCAAGATCGCCGAGTTCGCGATCTGGCGCCCGAAGCTCTCCGAGACGCTCTTCGCGCCGAACGAGGTTGCGTCGAGCGACGTCGACAGCTCCTGCGAGAGCCTGTTCTGCTCTTCGAGCGTCAGCGACTCCGTCCGGATCTGGAAGTTCGTGTACCTGTCGCCGACGGAGGTGCCGCGCCCCTGGATCACGGCTCCTTGCTGGCCGATCTGCGCTGCCTCGTTTCGCACCTCTTCGAGCGAGGTGGGCTCGGGCGTGCGGAACGAGAGCTGCGTCCCGCCCTTGAAGTCGATCCCGAGGTTGAGCCCCATGAAGACGATGGCGCCGATCGAGATGGCGACGACGATCCCCGAGAAGCGCGAACCAGATGTTCCTTTTCCCGATGTAGTCGTAGCGCAGCCAGCGGGGGATTCCCCCTCCGGTCGTTCCCATCAGGCGTGGGTTGTCGATCCAGCCGAAGCCTGCGAGCAGCGCGAGGATCGCGCGCGTCGCCAGCACCGCGGTCAGCATCGACAGGGCAGTACCGATCAGGAGCATGAGCGCGAATCCGCGCACGCTCGCCGTCGCGACCGCGAACAGGACCATCGCGGTGATCGCGGTCACCACGTTCGCGTCGACGATGGTCGCGAAGCCCTTCTTGTACCCCAGGTTGATCGCCGCGCGCACCGACCTCCCGGCGCGCACCTCTTCCTTGATGCGTTCGAAGATGACGATGTTCGCGTCGGCGGCGACGCCGAACGTCAGCACGAGGCCGGCGAAGCCAGGCAGGGTCAGCGTGACGTTGAAGAGGAGGATGGTCGCGTACAGGAAGGCGGCGTAGACGATGAGGCCAGTGACCGCCACCAGTCCGAGGAAGCGGTAGAAGAGCAGCAGGAAGATCGCGACGAGGAGGATTCCGCCGATCGCCGCTTTCCAGGCTTCCTCGAGCGAGTCCTTGCCGAGCGTCGCGGAGATGTCCGTGCGATCGAGGGTCTCGAACTTGACCGGCAGGGCGCCGGTCTGCAGGACGATCGCGATGTCCTGCGCCTCGTCGAAGGAGTCGAGGCCCGTGATCTGCGCTCTTCCTCCGCCGATCCCGCCGGACAGGCTCGCGTCCGTGTAGTCGATCTGCGGGAAGGTCCTGATCTCGCGGTCGAGCACGATCGCGAAGTGCTGGGGCGTCCCGCGCAGCTTTCCACGCACCCACTCGGCACGCGTGATCTCTTCGAACCGATCCCCGCCCCGGCCCGTGAACTCCATGGACACGATCGGACGGCCGGCGCCGCCCGGGCTCGTGTCGAAGTCCGCGCGAGTTCCCGAGAGCTTCAGGTCCTCACCCGTCATCTGCGGGATGTCGGGCGGCTCGTACTTGAAGAGGTAGTAGTAGGTCCGGTCGGGCGCGACACCGCTCCCCTGCTGGCCTCCTGGACAGACGACCGCCGGCTCGCCGCACGTGATCACGACCATGCCCTTGTGGCACGGCGAACAGCTCCCGGCCCTCCGGAAGCTCTCCGTCGGTTCGCCGAAGCGCGTCCTCTCTCGACCCGAACGGGCCTCCGGTGACGCGCTTCGTCGTCGGGTTGACCAGGTAGTACGCATCCGATTCGCCCTCGACCTGGGCCTGCACGCGCGCGAGCAGGTCGTACAACGACGGGTTCTCGACCGGGTACCGTTGGATCGAGATCGACGGGCCCGCGAGCGACGTCTCGAGGTCATAGAGCTCGAGCTGTGCGGTCGTCCCGATGATCTCCGCGGCCGACGCGGGATCCTTCACGCCGGGGAGCTGGATGACGATCTGATCCGAGCCCTGCGTGCGGATCTCGGGCTCGGTGACGCCGAGCTTGTCGACGCGATTCCTCATGATGTCGACCGAGCGCGAGAGGTCCTCGTCGGTCAGCTCGCGGTCCGGCGGCGGAACCGCCTGGAGGGTGACCTCGAGACCGCCCTGGAGGTCGAGGCCGAGTGTGGGGCTCTGCTTGATCGGCGACCCTGGGACGGCAAGCAGCGCAACGCCGACGAGCGCAGCGGCCAACAGGCCGACGACGAGAATGGAGGTCCGTCGGTTCAAGGTAAGTGGATCACGTTATCGGCGGTCGGCTGTCGACGGGCCCGACTCGGGCTCGCTCGTAACAGCTTCTTCGCCGCTCGTAACGGCACCTTCATCCACGAGCTCGGTCACCTCGTCGGCATCGACGACGTCCTCGTCCTCTGCCTCTTCGTCGTCTTCCTCATCGGGAGGAAGCACGGCCGCGATGCCACGCCGCGTCATGTGCACGGAGAGGCCCTCGGCGAGCTCGACGACGATGTCGTCCTCGTCGGCCTCGGTGATCGTCCCGTAGATGCCGCCGCTCGTCAGGATGTCGTCTCCGACGCCTGCCTTCTCGATCGTCACCTGCTGCGCCTGCTGGCGCTGGCGCTGGGGGCGGATCATCAGCACGTACATGACGACGAGCAAGAGCACCATCACGATCAAGAAGCTCACGGTTCCTCCTCGTGCGCGTGAACGAGCCGCGCGAGCGCGTCCCGCCGGAAGGCCGTGAACGTCCCTCGCTCGATCGCCGCCCGCGCGCGTGCGGTCAGGTCGAGTACGAACCAGAGATTATGCAGGCTGAGCAGGCGCAATCCGAGGATCTCGCTCTGCGTCACCAGGTGTCGGATGTACGCGCGTGTGAAGCGCGAGCACGCGGGGCAGGAGCAGTCTTCCTCGAGTGGCAGCGGATCGCGGGTGTACCGGGCGTTCCGGAGATTGAGCCTTCCACTCCAGGTCAGCGCTGAGCCCGTGCGGGCGGTCCGGGTCGGGAGGACGCAATCGAAGAGGTCGATCCCCCGCGCGACCACCTCGAGGATGCCCACCGGGTCGCCGATCCCCATGAAGTACCGCGGCTTGTCCGCCGCGAGCGCGGGTGCGGCCCATTCCACGCATGCCGAGCATCTCGTCCCGCGACTCTCCCACCGCCAGGCCACCGAGGGCGAGGCCGTCGAACGGGAGCGCCGAGATCTCTTCGAGCGAGCGACGACGGAGCTCCGGATCGGTGCCGCCCTGGGTGATGCCGAAGCGAAGCTGACCCGCCGCTCTCGGTGCCTCGGCCTGGCGCTCCGCCCAGCTCGTCGTCAGCTGAACCGCGCGCTCGAGCTCATCTCGCGACGCGGGTGCCGGGAGGCAGACATCGAGGCACATGGCGATGTCAGAACCGAGCCGGCGCTGAATCTCCGCAGCGCCCTCCGGCGTGAGGCGGGCGAGCGAGCCGTCGTAGACGGACCGGAACGTCACGCCCTCGTCGTCCAGCGCGACGATCGTGTCTCGCAGCGAGAAGACCTGAAAGCCTCCCGAGTCGGTGAGGATCGGGCCGTCCCACCCAGAGAACGCATGGAGGCCCCCGAGATCCTCGATGACCTCCTCGCCCGGGCGGAAGTGCAGGTGGTACGTGTTCCCGAGTATCACGTGGGCGCCGAGTGCCCGAACCTCGTCCGGGTGGAGCGACTTCACCGAGGCCTTCGTCCCCACGGGCATGAACGCCGGCGTCGGTATCCGCCCGTGTGCGGTCTCGAGCATCCCGGCGCGGGCGGCGCCGTCGGTCGCGGTCAGCGAGAACGCGCTCAGGGTGCCGAGCTCTCGGTCTTGGACGAGCCCGGAAGGGACGTCTCGCCAGGGGCCACCCCTCGCCTCCACCCACCTTCGAGCCTAATTCGAAATTGCAGACGCATGTGACACGAGATCGTGCCGAAACAGCGCCAACGCCGAACGAGCCACCGGGTCAGAGAACGAGCATCGCGTCGCCGAACGAGTAGAAGCGGTACCGCTCGTCGATCGCCAGGCGATAGAGCGCCCGCGTCTCCTCGATGCCGGTGAACGCCATCACGAGCGCCAGCAGGCTCGACCGCGGCAAGTGGAAGTTCGTCACCAAGGCATCCACGCGGCGGAACTCGAATCCCGGCGTGACGAAGAGGTCCGTGCGCCCTTCGAGCTCGCCCGTCCGAGCCACCGTCTCGAGCGTTCGCACCGTCGTCGTCCCTACCGCCAGCACCCTCCTCGCAGGGGCAATCCGCGACCATGCTTCAGGAGACACCCGATACCGCTCGCCGACCAGCACGTGGTCGCTCGACCCGATCGGCGGCGATCGGGCGGAACGTGTCGAGGCCGACGTGGAGTGTGACCGCAACGTGGTCGAGTCGCGCGAGCAGCTCCGGCGTGAAATGCAGCCCTGCCGTGGGCGCCGCCGCGGAGCCAGGCTCCTCCGCGTACACGGTCTGGTAACGCTCCGGGTCCGAGAGCCGTTCGTGGATGTACGGAGGGAGCGGCACCTCGCCCGCGATCTCACCGTCGACCCGCAGGAGCCAGCGTCCGTCGCCGAGCGGCTCCACGAGCTCGATCGGGCCGAGCCGCTCCCCGCCACGCAAACGGCGCGTGGGCCGAGCCAGTCCTTCCCAAAGCCCGTCACTGCGCTCTTCGAGGAGGAGAACCTCGACGTGTCCGCCGGTCGCGCGCCGAAGCGGAAGGCGAGCACGCAGAACCCTCGTCTCGTTGACGACGACCAGTTCGTCGGTAAGCAACTCGGGCAGCTCGGAGAAGACTCGGTGCTCGATCGACGCGGGCTTTCGACGGTACACGAGGAGGCGCGAATCGTCTCTTCGAGGAGCGGGCTGCTGGGCGATCAGCTCCTCCGGAAGCTCGTAGTCGAGGAGCGCGGTGTCCATCCGGCGCGGAGAGTAGCCTCGTCGCCCATGGATGTACTTGCCCTGGAACGTGCTGAACAGCGCATCGCCGACGCAGCGACGCGTCGACCCGAGCCCGCGTTGATCGAAGCCACGCTCGAACGCTCACGCCAGCAGATCGAAGCCCTCGCAGAGGTTGCCGCCGGTCTCGAGGCGTCAGTCCCCGTCCAGGTCGGCGTCGCCGTCCGCGACGGGCTCCGCAGCGAGGTGCTCCCGGTCGCGCGGCACATCGCCGAGATCCGAGGCCTGCTCAACCAGACGATCCGGAGGTTGGAGCGGATCGAAGGAGAGCTGCTTGCGGAACGGCATGCGCGCGTGGACGATCTCGCGCTTCTCGTCGATTTGGTCAGCTCGGGGTGGCGCGGCATCGACGCCCGGCTCGCCCGTCTCGAGGATCGTCGAGCCGATGCTCCAGCCGAGCCTCAGCTGAACGGCGACGCGCACGCGGCGCACGACGTCGACGCGCTCGTCGGGCACGCCGCAGCGGCCTGAAGTATCGCTAGTGGACGGCTGGAACCGGCAGAACGAGCCGGAAGCGGCTCCCTTTGCCGGGATCGGACTCGAGTTCGATCCTGCCGCCGAGCGCCAGGGCGAGCTCGTTCGCGATCGGGAGGCCGAGGCCGGTCCCGTTCACGTCGCTCGAGATGAAGGGCTCGAAGATACGGGCGCGATCCTCGCCCACGAATCCCCGGGCCGGAGTCCGAGACGTCGACGCGCACTGCTCCGTTGGCAGCGGCGAGGCCGAGCTCCACCTGCCCGCCGTCGGGCGTCCAGCGAAACGCATTCGACAACAGGTTCGAGATGACCTGGAGCACTCGATCCCCGTCGGAGAGGATGACCGGCGGGTCACTGTCGGTTTCGAGTCGGTAGTCGATCTCGCGACGGCGCGCCTCCTCGGTGAAGGCCCCGTACGCGTGGTCGAGGACGCGACCGAGGTCGACCTCCTCCTGCCGCACCGTGAACCGGTGCGCTTGCAGTTTCGCCAGATCGAGCACGTCTCCAACCAGCCGCTCGAGGCGATCTGCCTCCGATGCGATCACGTCGAGTGAGCTCCGGACGGCTTCGGGCTCGGTGACGATCCCCTCCCGGAGCGCCTCGACATGACCGCGGATTGCGGTCAGCGGCGTGCGCAGCTCGTGCGACACCGACATGAGGAACGACCGCTTCAGCTGCTCGCCCTCGGCGAGCTTCGCAACCATCCTCCGGAAGCGGTCGCTGAGAAGGGAGATCTCGTCGCTGCCTCGTGCTTCGGGGATCTCGACGTCGTAACGCCCCGCGGCGACGTCTTGCGTCGCACGCGTCAGAGTGAGCACCGGCTCGGTGAATCGTCTCGAGAGCCACCAGAAGAGAAGCCCGGCGAGACCGATGCCGACGGCGAGGGCAAGGGCAAGCCGCTCGAGGAGTGTCAGCCACTGCTCACGGAGCTCCGTCACGGGCTGCGCGACGACGAGCCAGCCGAACGCCTCCGTTCCGGGGGCGAGCCGAACCGGCTGCGCGGCGCCGATCAGCCTGCCATTGCCGTCCGGCGCCGTGAACTCGAAGGTCACGAGGCCGCCGCGATCGAGCTCGACGTCCCCGAGGGCGCTCCGCTGCAGCCGCGTCAGACCGAACCGCTGACCAGGGAACAGCGAGACACCGACGTAGTAGAGCTCGCTCCCGGTTGCCAGCTCGAGGTTCCGTGCGGCGAACTCCGGCGCCTTCGTCCCCTCGTCACTCGCGCGCAAGGCCGCCTGCGCATACAGCTCGGCCAGGCCGCTGGCCTCCCGTTCGAGCTCACGGATCGACTCCGATCGCGTCACGTCCTGGAACAGACGCACCGCAAGTGCAATCGAGGCCAGGCCGAACACGAGCACAACCATGAGGAAGAGAGCCGTGAGTCGAAAGCGCAGCGTCCCGAGCATCGGGTGTCCTTAGGGTAGATGTGACAGCGGAGGCGCCCCCGGCCGCGAAGCGGACGGCTTTAGGGATTTACGGCGCGACCGGAGTCCGCGCTCGCGGATCCCGGTCTTGCGCCAACTGCAGCGCGGTCGCTGGCGACCTTGTAGCCGACGCCCCAGACAGTCACGATCGGAGACGCGTCTCCGAGCTTGCGGCGGATCTGCCTCACATGCACGTCGACCGTGCGCGTATCGCCGGCGAACGTGTATCCCCACACCCGCTCGAGCAGCTGGTCGCGAGTAAGGACGATTCCCCGATGGTCGAGCAGCTCCCAGAGGAGCTCGAACTCCTTCGGAGCGAGGCGGATCTCCTCGTCCCCGACGTACACCTCCCGCTTGCCGGAGTTGATGACGAGGTCTCCATGCCGGAGCTCCTCGCTCTCGCCACGTCGCCGGTCCGGCGCCGCCCGGCGCAGCACGCTCTTGACTCGCGCAACGAGCTCACGCGGGTTGAACGGCTTCGTCATGTAGTCGTCCGCGCCGACCTCCAGGCCGATGATCTTGTCGACGTCCTCGTCGCGGGCCGTGAGCATGAGAATGGGCACGTCGGATCCCTTACGGATCCGGCGGCAGAGCTCGACGCCGTCGCCGTCCGGAAGATTGAGATCGAGGACGATCAACGCCGGCGCCTCGCTCGCGAGCTCGACCAGCGCGGTCTGGGCGTTCGACGCCGTTCGGACGCCGTATCCCGCATTGCGCAGGTAGGCCGCGACGAACGACGCGATCGAGGTCTCGTCCTCGACGACGAGGATCGAATGTTGGGGCTGGTTCATCGTTTCTTCGCCCCCGGTCCGTCTTCCTCGGGCAGGATGCCCAGCACGAAGCGCTCGGGCTCGTCGGGGAGGGCGGTGCAGAGCAGCGGCTCGACGGCGCAGTCCACGCCTTCCTCGAGGGAGTACACCCCGGCATCGTCCCCTTCGAATCGCCGTTCGGCGTCGAGCGAGGCGACCCCGCGCCCGACGGCCGAGACGGAGATCCCGGTCCCTCTGGCCATGATCCGAAAACCCCCTCCGACCATCCGGAAGCGCAGGCCGTGGCCCTTGTAGAGGATCGTTCGCGGGCCGACCCGCTCCTGCGTCAGCCTCTTGCCGACGACGAGGGCGGTGTAGCGGTCGCGCGGCGTCAGGTCAGTGACACGGAGCGTGCCGAGCGAAAGGCGTCCGAGCACGGAGCCGCGAAGATCGAGCATGACCGCGCCCTTGCCGTTCTCGACCGAGAGCACGCCGACGGCGGGGTCCGCCGCACCGGCAGAACCCCCGACCGCCGCGAGCGCGACGATCGAGCAGGCGAGAACAATGGGCTTCCGCATGGCTCCAAGCCAAGTATCGAGACTTGGCGTGGGTCCGGGGTGAGAACGCTGTAAGGAGACTGTAAGTGCGGAGGGCTCAGTCGCCGTCGTAGCGATAGAAGCCGCGACCGCTCTTGCGGCCCAGCAGGCCGGCGTTCCTCATCGCCACGATCCTCGGGGGTGGCGCCATCCGCGGCTCGCGAAGCTTGTCGTACAGCGCGTCCGACGCGTGAACATGAACGTCGATCCCGACGAGGTCGACGAGGGTGCACGGGCCCATCGGCCACCCTGCACCTGCGGTCATCGCGGTGTCGAGGTCCTCCGGGGAGACACGTGCCTCGTCGAGAACGCGGATGCAGTCGTTCAGCAGCGGGATGAGGACGCGATTGACGACGAACCCGGGTGTGTCGTGACAGCGGATCGGTTTCTTTCCAAGGCGCTCGCCGACGGTGTACGCGGCCTCCACTGCCTCATCCGAGGACAGCTCCGCGCGCACGATCTCGACGAGGGGCATCAGCGGAGCCGGGTTGAAGAAGTGCATCCCGACGACGCGCTCCGGTGTCGCCACCGCCGAGGCGATCTCGGTGACGGAGAGCGCGGACGTGTTGGTGGCGAGGATTGCGTCCGGCCGGACGATGGACTCGAGCTCCGCGAACAGGGCAAGCTTGGCATCGAGCTCCTCGACGATCGCCTCGATCACGAGGTCGCACTCGGCGAACGCATCGAGCGCGGTGCTCAGCGACAGCTTCTCGAGCGCGGCGGAGCGCTCCGCGACGGTCATGCGCTCCTTGTCGACCTTGCGCTGGAGGAAATGTGCGATCCGGTCCCGCGCCTTCTGTCCGAGATCGTCGGTGACCTCGCGGCCCACCGTCTGGTACCCCGCTTCGACAGCGAGCTGGGCAATGCCGGCGCCCATGGCGCCCAGACCGACGACGCCGATCGTGCGGATCTCGGGAACGCTCACGCGCGCGATGCTAGCCGCGCTCGCGAACCGAGCGCTGCTCAGCGCAGGTGCCGGCGCCTAGGCGCTCTCTCGTCGATGCGAGAGTCTGCGCCTGCGACGTACGCGAGCGGCCCGACCAGCATGAGGAACATGATGAGGAGATAGCCGAACATTGACCTCATCATGCGCCTTCTGCTTGATAAGCACCAGTCGTAGTTACATGTGTCTTGATCAATAAACCTGATCAAGATGGGCCAAGCTACAGACGCTCGACAACCCCTGCGATCGCCTGACCCTGACCGATGCACATCGTGGCGATCCCGTACTGGGCCGTCCGGCGGTCCAACTCGTTGAGGAGCGTCGCGGTAATCCGGGCGCCCGTGGCTCCGAGGGGGTGCCCGAGCGAGATGCCACCCCCGTTCGGATTGACGTCTCCCGCTTCCCAACGCTCGTGCAAGCCGGTATCGGACAGGAACTGGAGGACGACGGAGGCGAACGCCTCGTTGACTTCGATCACGGAGATGTCGTCCCAGGTGAGCCCCGCCTTCGAAAGAGCTCTTGCGCAGGCCTCCGGGTTGCCGTGCAGCATCCGATACGGGTCGACGCCCGAGAGCCCGAAGGACACGAATTTGCCGCGTGGCGTGAGGTCGAGTCGCTCGACGGCCTCGCCGCTCGCCAGGAGCATCGCGGCCGAGCCGTCGACGATCGAGCTCGAGTTCCCGGCGGTCACGACTCCATCGGACTTGAACGCAGGCTGGAGCGTGGCGAGCTTCTCGAGAGAGGTGTCGCGGCGCGGCGTCTCGTCGACGGCGAAGAGGACGGCGGCGCCTGCCGCACCCGTCTCGACGGGGACGATCTCGCGCTCGAACCTCCCCTCGTCGATCGCGGCCACTGCGCGGCGGTGCGACTCGTAGGAGTACGCGTCGAGCTCCTCCCGCGTTTGCCCCCACTCCTCGGCGATCACCTCCGCGGAGATTCCCTGAGGCACGATCGGCCAGCGGTCGCCGATCTTCTCGTTGACAGCGCCCCAGCCGGCGTCCCCGAGGTTCGAGCCCATCGGCACGCGCGTCATGTGCTCCACGCCGGCGGCGATCACCAGGTCGAGGTGCCCCGCCTGGATCGCGGACGCGCCGTTGAAGGCCGCCTGCAGCGAGGAACCGCACTGGCGATCGACCGTCGAGGCGCACACCGTCTCGGGCCAGCCCGCCACGAGCACGGCCTGGCGTCCGACGTTGAGCGCCTGCTCGCCGATCTGAGTCACGCAGCCCATCTGCACGTCCTCGAGCTCGCCGGGCTCTACGTCCACGCGGTCGACGAGCCCGTTCATGACCTGCGCCGCGAGCTCCTCCGCCCTCAGTGCTGACAGCGAGCCGTTCCGCCTTCCGATGGGGGAGCGAACGGCATCGACGATGTAGGCGTCACGCATTCCTCACAGCGTACAACCCGCGCTTCGAACGGGCGACGCCCCGATATCTACACTCCTGCCATGGCCACGACCGCGGTCGAGCGGAAGCTGCTCGTCGGAGGCAAGTGGGTCGAGACCGGCGAGTGGATCGACGTGCGATCGCCCTACGACGGATCGCTCGTCGGACGTGTGCCCAAAGGCGGCGCGCCGCAAGCCCGAGACGCGCTGGACGCAGCGGAGGCGGCGATGCAAGACCCGCTTCCCGCCCATGAACGCGCGGCGATCCTCGATCGTGTGGCGGCGCTGCTCGGCGAGCGAGGGGACGAAGCAGCGCGGATCATCTCATCCGAGGCCGGAAAGCCGATGAAAGCCGCCCGCGTTGAAGCCTCGCGTGCCGTGTCTACCTTCACCATGGCGGCGGTCGAAGCACGCAAGCTGTCGGGGGAGATCGTGCCGATGGACGCCTCGCCGGCAGGCGAGGGCAAGCTCGCTTTCACTCTCAGGCAACCGATCGGAATCGTTGGCGCAATCTCACCGTTCAACTTCCCGCTCAACCTCGTCGCACACAAGGTCGCACCGGCGCTCGCCGCAGGGTGCGCCGTCGTCCTCAAGCCTGCGGAGAAGACCCCGCTGTCCGCCCTCTTTCTGGCAGAGCTCGAAACCGAAGCCGGATTGCCTCCCGGTTGGCTCAACGTCGTCTGCGGTCCGGCGGCCGAGATCGGCGACGTGCTCGTCGAGGACGAGCGCGTGCAGCTCATCACGTTCACGGGCTCCGTCCCGACCGGCTGGAAACTGCGCGAACGAGCACCGCGCAAGCGCGTCAACCTCGAGCTCGGAAACGCGACACCGGTAATCGTCGCCGCGGACGCGGATCTGGACGACACGGTTACGCGACTCGCGGCTAACGCGTTCTCGTTCGCCGGCCAGAGCTGCATCTCCGTGCAGCGGATCTATGTCGAGCGAAGCTCCTACGACGACTTTCTCGCTCGCTTCGTTTCCCACGTGGAAGCACTCAAGGTCGGCGATCCTGCAGACGAGGAGACCGACGTCGGCCCACTGATCTCCGAGCCCGACCGAGATCGAGTCCTCTCCTGGATCGAGGAGGCGAAAGCTGCCGGTGCGGTCGTCTTGACCGGCGGAGAGCTGGACGGGGAGCTCCTTCTCCCGACAGTGATCGCCGAGGCGCCTCCGGATGCGAAGGTGTCGTGCGAGGAGGTGTTCGGGCCGCTCTGCACCGTCACTCCTTTCGACACGCTCGACGAGGCGATAGCGCTTGCCAACTCCACACGGTTCGGGCTCCAAGCCGGCGTCTTCACGCGTGACGTCAAGAGCGCTCTCCGCGTAGCCCGAGAGCTCGAGTTCGGTGGGGTGACCGTGAACGAGGCTCCGACCTTCCGCGCCGACCAGATGCCGTACGGCGGGATCAAGGACTCCGGGAACACGCGGGAAGGGCCGGCCTACGCGATCCGGGAGATGACCGAGGAACGCCTCGTCGTCCTCCAGCTCTAGCGTGTACTCCACGTGGCGACATTCAGAGGCATGAGCACAGGCGAGACAGCTCGTCCGACCGGCGCGGGCGCCTACACCCCGCCTCCTCCTCGCGAGCTCAAGCGGGAGCGAAAGTCGTTGCTACAGGTGCGCGAGGAGCGGCTCAGGGACCTCGGCGGCCTGGCGCTCGAGATGTACAAGCGCGACCGCTTCAGCGCGGGTCTCGTCGTCGAGCGGTGCGCGGAGCTCGTTGCCATCGAGGCGAGAGTTCACGAGATCGACGCCCTCCTCGACGGGAGCGCGAAGCTCCTCCGCGGAACGTCGACCTGCGTTTGCGGTGCGCCGTTCCTGCTTGGCGCGCGGTTCTGTGCCACGTGCGGGCGCTCCGCCTCGGAGTCGGCCTCGGTGGCGAACGAGTGAGCGAATGCAGCCGCTGCGGGGCGAGCCTCGTACGAGGACAGGAGTACTGCCTCGAGTGCGGCGCACGACTGCCGGGCTCCGGACCACTGGGCCGAGCAGGAGACGCTGGTCGAGGCTGGATCCTCCGCGCCGTTCTCGCACTCGGAGTCGCCGCTGCGGGCGCCGCGCTCGCGGTCGCCGCGACCGACGGCAGCGACGGCACCGCGGAGCTCGTCACGGCGACCGGAGGCTTCGCGACGCTCCCCGAGTCGACGACTCTCCCGGCACCCGCAGACGGGCAGCCCGGGGGCATTCTCGCCTGGCCTGCCGGTGAGGACGGGTGGACGATCGCGCTCGCATCCGTTCCGCAGACGAAGGGGCGCCAGGTCGCCGTGGCTCGCGCCGGGCAGGCTCGCAAGCGCGGACTCGCGACGGTCGGGATTCTGGATTCCTCGCAGTACGCGAGCCTGCACCCCGGCTACTGGGTTGTCTTCAGTGGGGTCTATGGATCAGAGGCGGAGGCCACCAGCGAGTTGCAACGCGCCCGAAGATTCGCGCGCACGGCTTCGGTCCGCAGGATCGTTCCGTAGACAGCGGACGTTGCCTTCACAGCCACTTTCGACCCCGACTTTGTAACAAGCCCGGAAAGCCGCTACACTCCCTCGGGCGGAGCTGCAAAACCTCTATTTTCCGCCCACGGAGTGCGATCCCCCGAACAGCGCGAGGGTGTTTTGGAAGATCACGTCGCACAGCTACGCTCTTGTATGTATCAATACTCGCGAGCGATCTACCGCTCGATCAAGAGCCTGATCGACCCGTACGCCGACCGCTCGACGCAGCTCGCGTACCGGAGGGCCGTGCTCTGCGAGTGCGAGCAGACGATGGAGCGGCTCGCTGACGATCCTCACTACTTCGCCCGCCCCGACCGAGCGCTTTTCGCCGATATCCGGCGCTATTTCCCGATCACAGCCCAGGCGCAGGTTCAGTGGGCGGTTCGTGAGGGCGTAGGTGCGGCGACGAGCTTCATCGAACAGCAGATCGAAGCCGGGCTGCTGGACGGAGGCGTGTCTCGCTGCCATGCGACGACGCGCAAAGGAAAGGCGTGCCAGCGGACGCCCCTTCCAGGGAGGGACTACTGCCCCTCCCACCAGCATCTCGAGCAGCACGCCGCCGCGGCAGCGGCATAGGCTGAGCTTTACGCAGATCGAGATTCGCTCGCGCGAATCTCGACCGCGCGAAGATCCCTAAAGGAGGCCGCTTCGCGGCCTCTGCCCTCCCACTGGAGATGGACTGAACCAGTAAGCGGCTAAGCTCGCGCTACGCATGTCGCACGACGCCGACAAGCTCATCCGCCAGCTCTCGCTCGTTGCCTTCCTGATGGCGGAGCGCCGTCCTCTCACGGCGAGAGACGTCAAGTCGAACGTCGAGGGCTACAGCGAGATGTCGGACGAGGCGTTCGCGCGGCGGTTCTATTCGGACCGCGCCGAGCTGACCGCGCTCGGTGTGCCGCTCCAATCCCAGCGGGACGAGTTCACCGGCGAAGAGCTCTACACGCTGCGCTCCGAGCACTACTTCCTCGATCGGCTCGAGCTCGACGACGACGAGCTCGCCGCTCTGCAGACCGCGCTCTACTACCTCGAGGGGAAGTTCGCGTACGCCGAGCCGTTCCGTCTCGCCCTGCAGAACCTCGCTCTCGGGCGCACCGGCTTCTCGGAGCCACCGACCGAGACGGCGGAGCGTGTGCGCGTCAGCGCACCTGACTACTCGCCGGAGCTTGCCGGACGGCTGTCGAAGCTCGAGTCGGCGATCTCGAAGCAGCGAACGGTTCGCTTCGGCTACTGGAGCCCGAGGCGGACCCGTCCGGGAGAGCGCCTCGTCAACCCCTACGCGCTTCGGCTGGACGACGGCAACTGGTACGTGGTGGGGCACGACCTCGATCGCAAGACCGTTCGAACCTTCAAGGTCTCGCGGATTCGAGGAGACATCCGCTTCGCCACCCGGCGCGAGCGCGACTTTCGCGTTCCGACGGACTTCGACGTCGAGCAGCACCGTGTGCCGCGGCCGTGGCAGATCGGCGAAACGGTCGGAACCGCGCGAATCGCGGTCTCCGACGACACGGCGTGGTGGGTGGAGCGCACGCTCTCGGATGCGGGAGTCGTCGAGGATGGCGTCTTCGAGACCGAGTTCGCGAACGCCGAGCTCCTCGCCGGCTGGGTTCTGCGCCAGAATGGCCGGGCGGTCGCCTTGGAGCCGGATGAGCTGACGGACGCCGTCGCGAACGGCCTCGCTCGGCTTGCCGAGTCGCACGCGGGACCGGCGCCGGTACCGGCGGGGCCGAAACGCGCCGACCCGCGGCAGCCGCTGCCGGAGCGCCCGATAGGACCCGTCGCGCCCGAGCGCTTCGGTGTTCTCCAGGCACTCCTCGCCCAGCTCCTCGCCGCCTGCGGCGAGGACCGTGCAGCGGTGCTCGATGCCGCCGAGCTCGCCGGCCGGATCTCGATCCCTCTGGAGGAGCTGCAGGAGCACCTCTCGCTCCTCAACCTCGTCAACTTCGGCGGGGGCTGCTATGCCGTGTACGCGGAGCACGACGGCGACGTGGTGAGAGTCGACAAGGAGCTGTACGGAGACGTGTTCCGCAGGCCGCCGAAGCTGACGCCGCTCGAGGCGAGAGCGATCAGACTGGCGATCGAGTACGTCGGCCCGACGATCGCGGCGGACGCGCACACGCCACTCAAGCGGGTGCGTCGTAAGCTCGAAGAGACGTTCGGCCGGTTCGACCTCACTGCGACGCCCGAAACGAAGAGTGCGACGGACGAAGAGGCCCTCGTCAAGGTGCTGAGCGAAGCCGCCGAGAAGCGGCGCGTCGTCGAGCTCGAGTACCTCAAGGAGGGCGACGAGGGCCCGTCGCTACGTCGTGTCGAGCCGTACACGATCGAGCGCGAGCTCCCGGTCTGGCGTGTACACACCTGGGATCGGACGGTGGACGGAGCGCGCACCTTCCGCCTCGACCGCATGCGTTCGGCGCAGCTGACGGACGAGCAGTTCGAGCCGCGGGACGGTTTCGATCCGTCGTACCTCAAGAACCCCCGCGTCGCACGACTCCACCACGCGCCCGCGATCGCTCGCTGGAAGCTCGAGCGCGGAGCACGACCTCTGACGGATGGGTCGGCAGTCGCAGACGTGCCCTACAAGACCGAGGAGTGGTTGTTGTCGGAGGTTCTCGCCGACCGTGGCGAGACCGTCGTCATCGAGCCTCAGCGACTGAGAGACGTCGTGGCGAAACGCGCTCGCCGGCTCCAGCGCGACACGACACAGCTGGCCGCGCGGCCCTAGACGCAGCCCCCGCGCTCGAATTCTACGAGAGTGCGCCAGATGCGTGCCGACGCACGCGCGAGACGCAGCTCCGTCCGGCTCCACCCGCTACCGTTGTCCTATTCGACAACAAGGAGCTCGAATGGACGAGAAACGAGTTTCGCGTGCATGGCTCAGCCGTATCTCTGGCCTGGCCGCGGGAGTGATTGCGGGGGTAGCCGCGGTCGTCCTCGCGGGCACAGCTGTGGCGCACCGGATCACGCAGCCCGCGTCCGCGCCTTTCATCGAAGCGACGCACCTTCCTCCGCTGCTCACCGACGGCGGAGAGCCCGTCGAGCTGCGGTACGACGTCTACTGCGGCAACGGTGAGTCCGACACCGACGTCGATGCTCCGTGCGACGCGGAAGGATCGGTCTTCGCTCGGGCCGGGAACGCGGGCGCGTTCCACGAGATCGCGCTTCGGGAGGAGCAAGGCGCCGCGGAAGGACGCTTCGTTGCGGTCGTCCCCGAGGAGATCGCACGATCAGCTTCTGGATTCTCGTACCACGCGTCGTTTCGGAGCACGTCTACAGGCTCGACGACCCAGCTTCCCGCCGGCGGCGCCGACGCTCCCCAGCGGAGCTTCCTGCTCCGAGGCAGCGTTGACATCGACCTCGGAGCTCACGACTTCGGACAGGGACGCGGGGCCGATGCGCGGGTCGCCGAGGCCGCGTGGGGCACGGGGCCGAGCGAGGTCGGCCTCGAGCAGGGCCGGAATCTGACGCCGATCGGTGGCTCGTCCTTCGATGTCGCCGCAGACGGCAGCATCGTGGTCCTCGACGAGGCGAACAAACGCCTTCTCCGCTGGCGTGATGGAGGAATCCCAGAGGTGGTGCCCGTTGCGATCAACGGAACGATCGCCGACCTGTCGATCGACGCAGACGGCACCGTCTACGTGCTCGAGTCGACGGGCGGGAGAGCAGGGAACTCGCTCTTGCGGAGCTTCGGCGGGGACGGAATCGCCCGCGGGGAGGCCTTGGTCGCAGGGCGGCCTTCCCAGGTCCAGATCGGCGACGCCGGGCCGGTCGTTCTGCAGAGCTCGTCAGCGCAGTGGACGCCTGCGTCGGCCGACGGGCGTGCCCTGACCGTGTCAGCACAGCTTGATGCCGCTCAGGTCGGTCGACCGCTGCCCGACGGCAGACGAGTGGTCACTCTCCGCACGCAAGGCGACGTCCGGATCGCGCTTCTCCGCGACGACCGGATCCTGCGGTCGTGGGTTGTTCGGAGCGAGACGCCCTTGGCCGAGGTTCAACTCGTCGAGCCGCGAGGCACAGGAGTCGTCCTCGTGACGAGAGTCTTCACCGACACGCGCGACGAGTTCGCGGTGCTCGTGCTCGACCGGCGCGGAGTCGTCCAGCGCTTCGCACTCGACTCCGCGAGCTGGGCCGAGACGGCACCGCTGTCACGCTTCCGCCTTCGCGGGAACTCGCTCTACCAGCTTGGTTCCACTCCAGCGGGTGTGTTCGTCGACCGCTTCGACCTGGAGGTGAAGTGATGTCCTGCCTGAGGAGGTTCCTCGTCGCCTTCGTCGTTGCGTTCGGCGGTCGCCGGCGCGGGCACGGCAAGCGCGTACCACACGAACTCGATCGCTCAGAACTGCAACTGGGCGGCTCCGACGCCGACGTCCTACATCACCCGTGACGGCTCGATCACGGTTGCCCTGTACGCGCGAAATGAGGGCTACCAGTGGGGCGGCGGCTGCTGGAACGACAACGACGTCGACGATTCACCTGGCGATCCGAAGGGGGACGGAAACACAGGAGGCGAAGGCCCCGACTGCTCCGGGTTCACGTTCAAGGTCTGGCGGGAGGCCGATGACACGAGCAGCACGGCCTTCCATCAATGGTGGCGTCTACGACACATTCACGGTCCGTATCGCGCAGTTGAGTTCAAGAATGCGGTTGGCGCCCCGAATTACCCACTGTCCAAATCGGCCGCGATCAAAATGGACGCCTATGCAAGCGAGACCCATATCGGGATGATTTACGTCACCAATCCTGACGGAACCGATCAGATCATCGAAGCGTTGGGTGAAGCGTACGGCACCAATATCTGGACGAGGGCGTACCGTGGGAACTCGAGGTACGACGGTGTTCGCCGGCTTGGTTGGACTCAGTCTTGACAACCGCAAGAAGCGGCGCGGTTGCCCTCCGCGCCGCTCTCTTGTCATCGTTGTGCTCGTCATGGCGACCGTCACCGCGGGGTGCGCCGGCGACGATTCGATTCCCGGTCGCCTTATTGACGACTCAAGAGCCGGTGCGCCGCCGGTCGAGCTCGAAGGCATCCAAAGTCCAGCCGTGTTGACGAAGGTGCGCGTGGTTTCCCCGGCTGAGCATGGCGCGCGAGACTCTGTCCGCATCGTGCTTGAAACGGGGCTGGAGTCTTTCTCCGGACGGGCCTTCGGTGGAGAGGATCGGTGTCGTGTCCGAAAGCGTCACGTTCGAAGGGGCGTCAGGCCGAGCAGTCTTTGGCTGCAATAACAGTCCGGGGCCGCGCGAAGGAAATCAGCGTTGGTGCGGGGCCGCTTACGGGCAAGCTCAACAGCGGTCGGCTGTTCGATCCCCGTCTGGACATCCTGTGCGGTACAGAGGACGAGCCCGTCGGTTTCGTCTGGGTGCAGCCCGCGAAAGGCTCGCAGTACGTCTCCGTCGAGCAGCCCGGGTATACGGAGGTGTACGAGATTGCGAGCGGCCTTCCCGTTCGTGTCGCCACCGTCAGCGGCGTCGAGTATGAACGCTTTCGCGCGAGTTTCGACCTCTGGGAGCACGGCTCAGATGGTCGACTCATCCGGAAATACACGCTGGATGCGGTGGTCGCGGGCTAGATGCCAGCCGGAATGTTCAGGGTGAACGTCGCGCCCTGTTCAGGGACTGACTCGACGGACAGCGCCCCACCGTGAGCCTCCACGATCGCACGCGCCAGAGCGAGCCCGATCCCAGATCCCGGTCCCGCGTCGTCCAGCCGCGCACCCTTCTCGAAGATTCGCTCCTGATCAGAGAGAGGCACTCCGCTTCCGGTGTCGACCACCGAGATGACGACCGACCCGCCGGCGAGGCAAACGCGTACCACCACCTCATCGTTCGATCCCGAGTGGACGAGCGCGTTCGGACACGAGGTTGTCGAATGCCTGTCGCAGCCTCACAGGATCGGCCTCGAGTACAGGCACGTTCGGGGCGATCTCCGCGCGGACGTTCCCGCCTCCGAGCACGCGCGCTGTCACCGCGTCCTCGACGAGACTGCCGATGTCTACCGGCTCCTTGCGGACGGACGCGACCGTTGCGTCCGCGACGATGCGCTCGATCCCTCGCGCTGCCGCGAGCGGCGAGCTCTACGAGCGGACGGTTCGCCGTGACATCGTCCCGAACCTGCGGATACGTCTCGGCGATGGCGGAGAGCGCAGCGACCGAGCTCCGGACCTCGTGGACGAGGACAGCCAGACGATCGCGATCGGCGTCGGTCACGTGGAACGCTCCGCGATCCGCGCGAGCGCCCAGCCGGCCGCGTCGCTCAATACTGGATCGTCGCTGTCGACGTATGGCTCGATCGCGGTCGTGAGCTCACGAGTCCCGACGTTCCCCGCGGCTATGAGCGCATTACGCCGGAGCCAGCGGGAGTCATTGCGCGGAACGTAGAGGCGATCGAACTCCGCGACCAGCGCATCTCCGTCACCCTCGAGCCACTCCCGCAGAGAGATGGTCGGTGTGGATTCCGAGTCCGGTGCTTGCTGTCCTCGCCGTTTCTCGATTCCCCGATTCCACGGGCAGACGTCCTGGCAGATGTCGCAGCCGTAGACGCTTCCGTCGAGGTCGGCCCGGTAAGGCTCGGGAATCGGCTCTGGCGCCTGTGTCCAGTACGAAAGGCACTTCGTCGCATCGAGGACGCCGGGCTCGTCGAGCGCACCCGTCGGACACGCGTCGATGCATAGCCGGCATGATCCACAGTCGAGCTCGAGTCGGGGTGTCGGCTCGATCTCGACGTCTGTTATCAGCGTTCCGAGGACGACCCACGACCCGAAACGACGCGTGATCGCCATCGTGTTCTTGCCGTAGAACGCGACCCCAGCGCGAACGGCTGCCTCGCGGTCGACGTGATCGTTCGAGTCGACGAAGACGCGATACGTGCCACCGAGCCGGCGGCCGAGCTCGTCGAGATCCCGTCGCAACGCTGCGTATCCGTCGCTCCACGTGTATCGGGACAGTCGACCCTCGTCAGGCGAAGGTTGCGGTTCGGGCTCGTAGTAGCAGCGAGCCGCCGAAACCACCGTCTGCGCTCCTTCGACGAGGACCTCGGGATGGCAAGAGATCTCCGGCCGCGCCATCGTGAAGCGCATGTCGGCGAACAGCCCACGGGCACTGCGCTCGCGGATGTGCCGCTCGGTGTCCTCGTAGGGTGCGACCGCTGCCGCCCCGAGGACGTCGAGCTCGAGGTCGGCGGCCAGCCGGCTCAGCTCGGCGGCGGTCATGCGAGGATTCTGCCTCGTGCACGCCGTTCGCATTCACGAGGACGGAGGACCCGAAGTCCTCCGCTACGAGGAGATCCCCGATCCGGACCCCGGCCCTGGGGAGGTGCTGGTCGAGCTTCGCGCCTCCAGTCTCAACCACCTCGACGTCTGGGTGCGAAAAGGGCTGCCCTCAGTGCCCAAGCCGCGCATCCTCGGAGCGGACGGAGCCGGACTCGTCGCAGCCCTCGGCGACGGCGTCGAGCAGTTTGCGATCGGCGATCGCGTCGTCGTGAACCCTGGGATCGTCCACGACGGCAAGATCACCGTCATCGGAGAGCACACGGACGGGACGTACTGCGAGCTCAAGGCGATCCCGGCCGGTCAGCTCTACCCCCTAGCCGACTCGCTCTCGTTCGAGGAAGCAGCCGCGTTCCCGCTCGTGTTCGAGACCGCGCATCGCATGCTGGTCACGAAGGCCGCACTACAGGAGGGCGAGTGGGTGCTGATCTGGGGGATTGGCGGGGGTGTGGCGCTCGCGGCGTTCGAGCTCTGCCGCGCGCTCGGAGCCCGCACCATCGTCACGTCCTCCAGTCCCGAGAAGCTCGACCGCGCTCGAGAGCTCGGAGCCGATCTCGCGCTCAGCCATTCCGAGGACGACGTGGTCGCCGCCGTGCGCGAGGCGACGGGCGGGCGGGGAGCAGACGTCGTCGTCGAAACAGTCGGCGAAGCGACGTGGGAGCGCTCACTCGCCGCAGCCGCGCAAGAGGGACGGATCGTCGTCTGCGGCGCGACTACCGGCCACAGCCCACCGGCGCGCCTCTATCGCCTGTGGTGGAAACAGCTCGTGATCTACGGCTCGACGATGGGCATGCCGTCGGACTTCGAGGGTGCATACCAGCTCATTCGCGATGGTCGAGCGCGCGTGCACGTCGACAGCGTCTTTCCACTAGCAGACGCCGCGAAAGCCCACGAGCACCTCGAGTCGGGCAAGCAGTTCGGGAAAGTCGTTCTGCGGATCCCGAGCTAACCGAAGCCGAGGATGAACTTGGCGTCGTCGGACATGCGGTCGGGCGTCCAGGGAGGATCGAACGTCAGCTCCACCTCGGCCTCCTCCACCCCTGGCACCGAACGGGCCGCGTCGAGGATGCCGTCTGCGATCATCGCGCCGGCGGGGCACCCCATCGACGTGAGGCTGTAAAGCACCTTCACCTTCGCGTCGTCGACCTCGACGTCGTACATGAGGCCGAGCTCGACGATGTCCATGCCGAGCTCCGGATCCTCGACCTGGTGAAGCGCCTCGACGACGTCGTCACGAGTAACCACAGGAGCCAGTCTAGCCCGAGGCCGGGGCGAGGTGCCGCCGCCACGAGCTGATCCGCGCGCCGAAGCACGAGGTCCATGACGTCGCCGATCGCGCGGTCGAGCGAGTCGTTGACGATCACCGGCACGTCGTACCGATGCGCCCGCTCCACGAGGTAGTCCTGGATCTGCCGAATCTGCGGAAGCGCGTCCAGGTACTTCTCGAGCGGACGCAGGCCCTCGGTCGCGTAGTCGCGCACCCAGAAATGACTGCGGTGCAGGTTCTCGTCCTCGATCGCGACGACGCACTGGACGACGAACGCACCGGGGAACTCGGTGGCGATCATCCCGGGCACGAGATGGACGCCCTCGAGCACGAGTGACCAATGCTCCGTCGCTGCGCGCTCGAGCGCTGCCTGGACGCCGACGACGACGTTTCTCGTCTGATCGAGAAAGCCGAGGATCGCCGCATCGCCGGACTCCTCCTCTTCTGCGCGCGTGAGCGCCAGCCGCGCCTCGAAGCTCGAGTAGTGCACAGAAGGCATGAACTCCTCGGAGAAGAACGCGCGCATCGTCTGGCGAATGAAGTCCGTGGAGGTCACGCGCGTGATGCCGAGGCGGTGCGCAGCCTCCGTCGCAATCGTCGACTTCCCGGTTCCCGTCGCACCTCCGACGAGGAGGAGCAACGGCTGCTCGAGTTGCTGAAGCGCGCTGAGCTGCTTGAGGCGAAGAAGCGTCGTCGCAGCGGCATCCGCACCGATGACGTCGGCCGCGAGCTCACCCAGCCGGTCGAGGTCGAGCGTCGTCGCTCCGCGCTCTGCGAGATCCCGGTCGGCGCGGTGTGCGATCAGGTACGAGCGCTCCGGGTCGAGCCCGGTCACGACGAGCGCACGCGCCATCAGGCCTTTCGAGAAGGGGATCTCCTCTCCCAGCGGGAGCGGTGTGACGTGACGGCGCTCGCTCACATTCGTATTCGTGCCATTTCCAGCAGTATCCCGTCAAGGTCCGTATGCCCCGGAAGGGGCACGACGTCGTTTGCGGCGAGCACGACATCTGCGCCTCTCGCGAGCCCGGCCTCGGCCACGACGTCGACCGCGGCAGCCTTCAGCTCGACCAGGAACACGTCGGCCTCGACCGTCTCGAGCTCTATCGTTCAGCGCCGCCCGATCGGCGAGGTTCCCGGAGACGTAGACGACATCGGCGCCGTGCTCGGCAGCAAGATGCTCCGTCAGGACGTCGACCGCCGCGGGAGGTGCAGTGCAGAAATAGGCAACCTTCCGTCCGCGGACATCGGTCACGGGTCGCGGCCGAAGGACCGCTGCGACCACGTCGATCTCGGCCGGGACGAGTGCGCGAACCGCGTCGTGGGTCTGCTCCCAGGCCGATCCAGCCTCTGCCATCGTCACCACGACGAGGTCGGCGAGAAGCAGGCGGAAAGGATTCAGGTATCCCGCTGCGATCGCCGGGCTCTGGTGCCCGCCGACGACGACGATCGTGCGGTCAGCAGCGATCGGCGGCAAGGCCGCGCCACTGCCATCGAAGATCACGAGATCCGGGGCGAGCCCCGATGCCACCCGGGCGCCCTCGAGCACGTTCGACACGAAGACGGCGCCCGCAAGCCCTCCTCCGCAGCGCCTACAGCCCACCGTCTCGACGCCGGCGAGCGCGGCCGTCTCGAGATGGTCTGACGCGGCGTGCCGACCTGCGCGGGACAGGGCAACGAGCGCATCGACCGTCGGCGGCACCGTGATCGTCTCCGGCTCGGGCGGCCCTCCCCGACCCATCGCGACGACGACGACATGGCTCGCGGTCGACAACGTCCGCGCGACGTGTCCGGTGACCGCGGTCTTGCCGACGCGTTTCCCGGTGCCGACGACCGCGATCGACGGAAGATCGAACGGCGCGAACGCCGGTGGCTCCAGACGGAAGTCCGCTCCGACATAGGGCACTCCATGCGCGAGGACGCGACTTGCGAGCGCAAAGCGCTCGACCGGGCCGAGCACGGGCTCGTCGGAGAGATCGACGACGACCTCGGGCCGGTAGCGCTCGAGCGCCGCCTCGACATCCTCCGCGAGGGGGACGCCGTAGCTCTCGTCCCCTCGCAGCTTCTCGACTCCGCCCACGAGCACCGCCGCGACGAAGTCGTACGGGAGCTCGGCCAGCGCGTCGCGGACGACGGGCGGATAGTGCTCGCCGTCCACGAGGGCGAGCGCCCTCACGTCTTGGCGGTGATCTCGTCCTCGATCGCGCCCGTGAACTTCGCGTACTCGAGCGTGTCGAGCGAGAAGGAGACGAGCTTGACCTCGCCGTGGAACGGATGGCGGCGCCAGATGTCGACCTTGCGGTCTGCGACCTCGATGACGTTGTAACAGGGCCTCGTGTTGCCGCGCAGTCGCAGGGACGAGACGGTTCCTGCATTCACCACGAAGAGATCCTCGAGCCGCCACACGTACGGCACGTGCTTGTGGCCCGACAGCACCAGCCGTACACCAGCACGCTGAAGGCACTCGATCGCATCGCCCGCGTCGTAGACGACGTTCCGCTCGCGCCCGGTTCCGGGAACGGGCAGCAGGTGGTGATGGAGCACGAAGATCTTGAGATCCGCCGGTTCCTGGGCGAACTGCTCCTCCACCCACAGGTAGCGGCCACGGCCGATCTGTCCATGGTCGAGATCGGGCTCGCTCGAGTCGACGGCGACGATCGCGACGCCGTTCTTCCGAAGAACGGAGTTGCGGTCTCCGAACATCTCCTCGAAGTGCACGTAGCCGACGTTTCGTGAGTCGTGGTTTCCGGGCACGACGACGATCGACTCGCAATTCAGGCGATCCATGTACTCGCGAGCGGTCAGGTACTCGTGGCGGAAGCCGAAGGTCGTGAGGTCGCCCGAGCACACGACGACGTCGGGCTCGAGCTCGTTGATCTCTCCGATCGCACGCTCCAGCAGGCTGACTTCGAAGTAGGGGCCACCGCAGTGCAGATCCGAGATCTGGGCGATCCGAAAGGGTTTCACGACTCCATTCTAGGAGGGCTTGGCGGAGCGGGCCTCGTCGTCGGGGTTCGGCGATCCAGCGCTCCCACGGCGACGTCGGGACCGTCTTGTCAATCTCTCCAAGGAGCAGAGAGTCGTCCGAGTCGATCGGTACTCTGGTGAAGGTGCGGGAAGAAAGTCCCGTTTTCCAGGCATATTGTGGATCGAAGCCGCCCCGGTTCGTGAACCGCTCAGAACTGGAGTGCGCCAAGATCCTGGACTACTACGGAATCCCGTGGGATTACGAGCCGCACTCGTTCGTCCTGGAGCGTGACGACGACGGGCGCATCGTCAGCGCTTTCACGCCCGACTTCTACCTCCCGGAGCAGGATCTCTTCATCGAGGTCACGGTGATGAAGCAGTCTCTCGTCACGCGTAAGAACCGCAAGCTTCGGGAGCTCCGGCGCCTGTACCCGGAGGTTCGCGTGAAGCTCTTCTATCGACGCGACATCGAGCGGCTCGCCCAACGCTATCGACTGCGCCTCGCGTCCTAAGTGGCCTCCCCGGGGAATACGGCACTGCTTGGCCGGCTGCAAACACTTCGCATCGCGTCGTCCTCAGTCGCCCCGATATCTACTGATATCGGGACTCCCTGCGTCCTAGCGCTGCTTGGTTTTCGCTCGCCCAAGCAGCACCGGATTCCCCAGAGAGGCCACTAGTGGTCTCCGGCATGACATCGGAGCACGGCGAGGTCGGAGCCGTCTACCTCGCGCGCGAGCAGATCGCGGCACGCGTGACGGAGCTGGGAGCCGAGATCGCCCGCGACTACGCAGGACGCAACCCGATTCTGATCGCTCCTCTCAAGTCGAGCGTGGTCTTCTTGGCCGACTTGACGCGCGTGCTCCCGATCGCGCACACGCTCGACCTCGTAGAGCTTGCCGCGTACACGGGCGCCGACGGCGGTGGCGTCCGCTTGCTGAAGGATGTCGACTCCCCGCTCGAGGGCCGGCACGTCGTCATCGTCGAAGACGTCGTCGACACCGGGCTGACCCTGCACTTCCTCTGCAAGACGCTCGCGCTTCGCAATCCGGCGAGCCTCGCCGCCGTCACACTCCTCGATCGCCCGTACCGCCGACTCGTGGACGACATCCCGTTGAACTACATTGGCTTCACCGTCCCCGACGAGCTCTTCGCCGGCTACGGCCTCGGTCTGGATGAGCGCTGGCGCGCATTTCCGGATCTGCACAGCGTCGTTCCGCCGCTCGCGAGCGCACAGATCGAAGCCGCGTAGAAAGGGCGAGGCAAGCCTCTCCCCTACAGGTAGAGGAGCGGATCGACCGCAATCCCGTTCACGCGCACCTCGAAATGAAGGTGCGGCCCTGACGAGTTGCCTGTCGATCCCACGAGCGAGATGGTCTCGCCCTGTGCCACCTGCTGGCCGACCGCGACGAGGATCGCCGACGCGTGCGCGTACGCGGTCGCAAGGCCGTTTCCGTGGTCGACGACCACGAGGTTGCCGTACCCGCCCAGCCATCCCGCGTGGATCACGGTCCCGGCCGCCGCCGCCCAGATCGGCGTGCCGGTCGAGGCGGTGATGTCGATGCCCTCGTGCAGACGACCCCAGCGCATGCCGTAGCCGCTGACGACGGTTCCGCTCACCGGCCAGATGAATCCGGCCGCCGACGGCGTCCCCGTTCCGCTGGATCCGGCCCCTGCCTGCGCCTGCTGGATTGCCGCGGCGAGGGACGCGCTCTGAGCAGCAAGAGCTTCGACCTCGTCGAGGTAGTCCTCGCGGGTCTCGCGTGAGCTCCGGAGAGCGCTCTGCTTGAGCGCCCGCGCAGCGGCGAGCGTGTCCCGGTTGGCAGCAAGCTCGTTGCGGACGAACCGGGCTTCGTCCGTGCGCGCTGCGATCACCGAAACCGTGGCTGCTGCCAGCTTCTGCGTGCGCTCGGTCTCGCGGCGTTTTGCCGCTGCGACCCGTTTCGCCTTCTCGACGCGACCCGCGATTCGCTGATCCTGGAGCCCGATCCGGTTCGCGAACTCGTAGCTGTCGATCAGCTCGCTGAACGTCGTCGCCGAAACGAGCACGGAGAGCGTGTCAGGAGGCTGCTCCATGTAGATCGCTCGCACTCGCGCCTCCAGGATGGCGACCGCCGCGCGGTATTCCTCTTGCAGCCGCTGGAGACGTCGCGTCTGCTCGCCGAGGAGCGCCGTGAGGCGCTCGAGTCGCTCCTGCTCGGTCTCGAGCTCGGCTTCGAGGAGCCCAAGGCTTCCTTGAGCCTGGTCGACCGCTGACTGAGCGGCTCGCAGCTCGGTCACGACCTCGCCGAGCTGGGACGTCAGGACGCCCTCTTCCTCCTGAGCCGCCGCGATCTCAGACTGGAGCTCGGCGATGCGCTGATCCACCTGGGCCTTCTCCGACTCGGGATCCTGACCCGAAGCGGAGGCGGCGAACACGAGCGCAAGCGCAAGCCCGAGGACGACAGGAAAACGTCGTCGCATGGTCATGAGATTCGCTCGCGGGTCGGACGTCCCTGCTCGTTCGACGCCGGTACCGGCGCTTTCGCCTCCTCGCGCTCGAGTGACTGCAGGGCGCTGGCTGCCTCCCGCCGGAGCGGCCCGACGAGCGCTCGGTAATCCTCATCGGAGATCGTTCCGGTCCTGTGGTCGAACTCGAGCTCCTTGAGCGCGGCGAGTGCCCGATCGCGCGCTTCGACGAGCTCTAGACGGCGTCGCTCGGGGTCGTCGAGCTCGACGAGGCTGTCCGACACGGGCTCCGGTTCCCGAATGAAGGGCAACGCGACTACGACAACGCACAGAACCGCGAGCAGGGCGGCGAGAGCCAAGGCGAGGGTCAACGCGTCGCGGGGACGCCGATCTCCCGCGTTCTCTCGACGAGCCGGCGCTGCTCGCGCGCGTCCGGCCACATGGCGATGAGCGATCCGAGGAGGAAGACGAGGCCGGCGACCCAGATCAGGTTCACCAACGGCTTCACGAACACGCGGAAATAGACCGTGCCGTCCGGGTCGATCTGCTCCGCGATGACGAACAGGTCCTCTCCCGTCAGCGGGTCGCTGCGGATCCCGACCTCGTTCGAGACCTGCTCCTCGATCGTGTATGCGTTCTTTCCCGCCTCGAGCGTCCCAAGGTCGCGATCCCCGCGGCTGACGGCGAGCTCAGCGCGAATCTCCGTGGCGTTCGCGGCGACGCGCTCGTCAAGCGCCCGGTACTCGAGCCGGTAGCGACCGACCTCCATCGACTCCCCGCGGGTGAGTCTCGCTTCTGCGACGGTGTCGAACGCACTCGAGCCGGCGATCCCGATCGCCAGAAGGACGATCGCTGCATGGACGATGTAGCCGCCGTAGCGTCGACGATTGCGGGCGATCAGAGACGAGAACGCGCCCGGCCACGATGTCGCGCCGAGTGCCTTGCGCGCCCGTGTTCCGCGCACGAACTCGAGCACGATCGTCGCGGCGACGAATGCAGAGAACGTGTACGCGATCAGACCGGGGATCGAGCTTCCCGCCCCGAGGATGAGCAGCACGAGTCCGGTCGCCGCCGCGACACCGATCGGCCATACGAACGTCGTGCCCAGGCTCCGTAGCGACGCTTTGCGCCACGCGATCAAGGGCCCGATTCCCATGAGCAACAACAGCGGAAGCCCGAAGATCCGCAGGAAGAAGTCGTAGTACTCGCGTCCGAGCACGACCGCCTCGCCGCGCACCGCTTCGGAGATCAGCGGATAGACGACACCCCAGAAGATCGTCAGGCACAGCGCCAGCAGCAGCAGGTTGTTGTAGAGAAACGCTGCTTCCCGTGACACCACGGACTCGAGCTTCGTCTGCGAGCGGAGCATCGGCAGCCGCCAGAACACGAGTGCGAGCGACACGGTCACGGTCAGCCCGATGAACGCGAGAAACCAGGGCCCGATCGAGCTCTGCGTGAAGGAGTGGATCGAGTTCACGACGCCGGAACGCGTCAGGAAGGTTCCGAACAGAGACAGTGAGAAGGCGAGGATGACCAGCAGCACGTTCCAGACGCGGAGCATCCCGCGCTTCTCCTGAATCATCACCGAGTGGAGGAAGGCCGTAGCCGCGAGCCAGGGCATGAGCGCGGCGTTCTCGACCGGGTCCCAGGCGTAATAGCCGCCCCACCCCACTTCTTCGTAGGCCCAATGCGCGCCGAGCAGCTGACCGATCCCGAGAGCCGTCCAGGCGAAGAGCGTCCAGCGACGGGTCGCGATCAGCCACCGCTCGTCGGTACGGCCGGCGATCAGGGCGCCCATCGCGAACGCGAACGGCACCGTGAGGCCGACGTAGCCGAGGTACAGGAGCGGAGGGTGCGCGAGCATGTAGGGGTTCTGCAGGCTCGGCGTCATCCCGGCGCCGTCCGCGGGTGCGGCTTGGAGCATGAACGGGTTCGCCACGGCGACGAGGAGGAACGCGAAGAACGTCGAGACGGCGGCGAAGACCGGGACGACCCAGACGATCAAATCGCGTGCCCAACCGCGATTCAGCAGCACCGCAGCCGCGCCGAAGCCCGTGAGGACGAGCAGCCAGAGCAGGAGCGACCCTTCCTGACCGCCCCAGAACGCCGAGATCGTGTACGCGGTAGGAAGCGCCTCGCTCGTCGATCTCGCCACGTACGTGAACGAGAAGTCGTTCCGGAGGAGCGCCGAGAGGAGGACCCCCGACGCGACGATCGTGGAGAAGAATGCCGCGACGAGTGCGTTCTGGGCCGAGAGCGCAAGGCGGCGCCGGCCTAGCCGCGCGGCGGCAATGCCTGCGACGAGCGCATAGACGGAGAGACCGAGGCTGACGACGAGGGCGGCACGACCGAGCTCGGCCATGTGGAGACCACTCAGGCCGGGTCGCCGCTCTGCTTGGGCGCGTACTTCGACGGGCACTTCGTGATCATCGAGCCGGGCTCGGCGACGAACGTGCCGCGTTGGAGTCGCCCGTCGAGCACGATGTGGCGGCCAACCTTGAACAGGTCGGGCACGGAGCCCGCGTACCGCACGGGAACGGTGCGCGCC
Source organism: uncultured Actinomycetes bacterium (assembly GCA_963789655.1). GTDB lineage: Bacteria > Actinomycetota > Thermoleophilia > Gaiellales > Gaiellaceae > GMQP-bins7. The sequence goes on along the minus strand of CAWBLH010000004.1, from coordinate 236,028 downwards.
GACTTCTCGCCGATGTCACGCAGGCCGAAGCGCAGGCCGCCCGCGTGGGCGTCACCGGTAACCGGGCCGACGACGAGTCCCGCGAGCTGAACCTGGCCTGTGCGTCCGGCGAGCTCGCTGGGGGCGATCGACGGGTTCCCGCCGCCTGCGATCGACGTGTACAGCAGGAAGACCGCGAGCACCGCAGCCACCGAGAGCGCGATGACGAGCCGCGCAGGACTGCCCTTGCGTGCCACGCCCGAAAGTCTAGCCCCGAACGCCGCGGAAACCGCTGAACAGGCGCTTACGCGGCGTCGCGCTCGGGCCAGGCATTCGCCGGCCCGACGGAGGTGGGCGCGCGCCGATCCGGCATCCGGTAGCCGTGCTCGACGCAGAGCTCACCGGGCAACTCCTCGGTCAGGGAGTCGCAGTACCCCTTGCCGTATGCCGCGCGGATGAAGGCGGCGACGACCTCGAGGTTCCATTCGGACACGTCCACGGCCTCCCGCCAGAGATCCGACAGGCGGAGGTCGATGTCGAGCTCGAGCAGATCGATACGAGTTGGTTCTCTCAGCACGTTTTCACGGTAGGGAGATGGTCGGACGGACAGGCGGAAACCAGGGTCTGGCTGAAGCCATGATCCTCGAAACCAGCCAGTTGCAGGCGAAAACTCCGGAGTCCGGCTAGAGCCAGACCCTCGCAGGTTCTCGTCGCGTCATGCAGGTTCGTCGCCGCGAACGGTGAACGGGAGCGTCCAGTCCTCCCGCGAGGCCCCGTCGATGGTCAGGCGCCACTCGTAGCGGCCCGGTTCGAGCGGCAACGGGGTCGAGTTCACCGCGACCGGGAAGTCGAGCGGGGTTCCGGGCTTGAGGCCAGGCGGCCTGCCGACCTCGAACTCCCCACCGAACGCCACCGTCTGCTCGTCGTCCTCGTCTTCGTCGAGGACGACCTCCACCCCGTCGGAGTCGACGAGCTCCACTGCAAACACGTGCATCGTGTTCGCCTGGTCCCACGGCACCTGGATGAGGAGGCCTATGCCGAACGAGGCAGGCTCCGGACCGGTCTGCGACCAGCCGCCGCCCACGATGGTGAGCTTGCCGTCCGAGACGACCGCGTAGTCGGCGAGCAACATCGTGGCCTTCACTGACGGGAGCCAATCACATCGACTACTAGCATGGCGGCGTGTCCTCCAGGATTCGCGTCGGCCCCGCTCGGCTCCCCTCGCGCGACTCGCCGGAGGCCGCGCTCGATGCACTTCTCGAGCGTGGCTACACCGCCTGCGAGATCGACTTCGAAAGCGGGTTCTGGATGGACTATCCGTTCGCCGAGCGACTCGGCGAGCTCGCACGGGATCACGACATCGCGCTGTCGGTGCATGCGCCGCTCTTCGGGTTCATGGGCCACGTCGAGGCCAGCGGCCGCAAGTTCACGTCCGCGGTCGGCGCGCTCGATCGCAGCGCCGGCATCGCCGCGGCGAGCGGCGCCGAGCTCGTCGTCTTCCATCCTGGCTTTCTGCTGGAGCGTGAGCGGCAGGATGCGCTGACGGCGGTCGTCGAGCAGCTCGGAACCCTTCGCGAGAGGCTCGAAGGGAAGGATCGCGCGGTGCCGTTCGGCGTCGAGGTGATGGGTCGGGTGCGCGACCTCGGTTCTCTCGACGACATCCTGGACATCTCGCGGCGCACGACCTGGGTGCGACCGGTGCTCGACTTCGCACACATGCACGCGACGAGCGACGGGGCGTTTCTCGAGCCGGACCGTTTCGCCGAGGCCCTCGGCGCGGCCGATGAGGTTCTCCCCGCCGACGCCCCGTTCCACATTCACTTCTCCGACATCGCCTTTGCGAATCGCAACGAGACGAAGCACCTCCCCTACGGCGAAGGCACCTTGCGAGCAGACCCTCTCGCCGAGGCGTTAGCCGGCTTCGAACGCCCTGCGACCGTGATCTCCGAGTCGCCGGACGAGCGGTCGAGTCAGGCGATTCGAGCCGTGCTCGAAGGCGCCGGCGTGAGCTCCGCCAGACGGGCCTCGTAGACGTTCCCGTCGCCGTTTCGGCCCGTCGCCTCGCGAAGCCGGACGAGACGCGTGAGCGGCTCGAGCTCGAACACCCTGAAGTCGCCGACCCTCGCGACTTCGAGCGCCGAGTCGAGAAGCTCTTCGGCCTCCTCCTCACGCCCCTGCGCAGCGCGGACAGCGGCGAGCGCGGTCGCCGCGGCAACGGTCGCGCTGGTGTCGCGTACGCCGGCGTTCGAGCGGGCCTCCATCGCGAGCCGCTCGGCCTCGTCGACCTTGCCGAGGTCGGCCAAAATCTCGGCGAGTGCAGCCTGTTGATCCGGCAGCACGCCATGGTCGCCACGGGTCTCCGTGATCCGTACCGCCTCGCGCAGGTACTTCTCGGCCCGCTTCAAGTCCCCCTTGAGCCGTGAGATCCAGCCAAGCTTCGTGAGCGCCGCAGACACCGCGGGCTCGACGCCGAGCTCTGCCGAGCTCGCGCGCACCTCTTCGAACAGCGTCTCGGCGGCGTTGAGCTCTCCCTTCAGCGCCAGGAACCAGCCGTACGAGAGCGTGGCGCCGACGCGCGCGCGAACGCTGCCGCTCTCCCCGGCGAGCTCGAGGGCCCTCGTCAGGAGAAGCTCCGCCTCGTCGAGCTCGAGCCGGATGATGTGGGTCTGCGCGAGCACTTGCGCGGCGATGGTCTGAAGATCTTTGCGCCCTGCGTCGAGCGCGATCACGTATGCGCGCTCCATGTAGCGGACGGTGTCCTCCATCTCGCCGAGCCAGGCGCCCGCACTCGCGCGGACGGTCAGGGCGTCGAAGTACGCGACCGGGTCTTCCTTGTCCGCCAGGAGCTCGAGCGCGCGGTCGACGATCACCTTCGCCTCCGTGCAGTCGCCGTGTCGCTTGAGCATGGCCTCGCCGAGCGCGGTCAACGCAAGCGCTTCGATCACATCCTCTTCCTGCTCATGTGCTTGATCCCGGACCTTGGCCATCTCGACCTCCACCGCGGCCCAGTCCTGCAGCCGCCACGCCGCCCGTGCCGCGACGTAGCGCGCACCCAGGGTCGGCCGAAGCTCGAGCGCGCGGAGCCCGAGCCTGCGCGCCGTCGGATACGCCTCGCGGGCAATCGCGCGCTTTGCCGCCTTGACAAGCGCGGCTCCGGTCTCCTGGGCGAGCTCCTCCGGTGGGGCGCCTTCTAGCTCGGTGAGGAACTCGACCGCCTGGTCGAGATGGTAGGCGCGAATCTCGAGCAGCTCCTCGCCGGTGCGATCGGCGAGCCACTCCGCGAACCGCGCGTGGTGCTGCGCGCGTGCGAGCTTGGCGAGCCCGGTGTAGGCGACCTCGCGGATGAGGAGGTGCTTGAACCGGTATGCCGACTCGCCGGAGATCGACGACCGGGGCTCGCGCAGCACGAACTCCTTCTGATGGAGATCCTCGAGCAGCCCGTCGATGTCCTCGACGTCCGGCGAGAGATGCTCGAGCGCGCCCTTCCAGAACACCCTCCCGACGACGGAGGCTCTCTGGAGAACGGTCTTGCTTGCCGCTGGGAGGTGGTCGATGCGCGCGGCGATGAGTGCCTGGAGTGTGTCCGGAATGCGGCCCGACGGCCCGTCCCCGCTCTCGATGAGCATCCGAATCGTCTCCTCGACGAACAGCGGATTGCCTTCCGTCGCGCTCGAGAACCTCCTTGGACGGAGTCGGAACGGGTTCACCGGACGCTCCCGCGAGCTGGGCGAGGAGCTTCTCGACGAGAAGCTCGCTCTCCTCCTCGGACAGCGGCTCGAGCTCGATCGAGGTCGACCGCACCCGCCCGCCGCCCCAACCGGGACGCTGCTCGAGGAGCTCTGGTCGCGCGAGGCAGATGATGAGGAGCGGAGCGCGGACCCAGTCGGCGATGTGCTCGATCAGCTCGAGCAGCGGCTCCTCCGCCCAGTGGATGTCCTCGAAGAAGAGGACGAGCGGCTGCACGTCGGCGAGCGTCACCATCACCTCGCGCGCCGCCCACGAGATCTCCTGCGAGCTGCGCTCCCCTTCGAGCGCCTCGAGCATGCCGGCCGCCAGACCGAGCACGTCCGCGACCGTCTCCTCCTCGCAGCACTCGCGGAGCTTCGCGAACGCCTCCTCCAGCGGGTCGTCGTCCGAGATGCCTGCGGCGGCCTTGATCATCTCCGCCAGCGGCCAGTAGGTGACACCCTCGCCGTACGGGAGGCATCGCCCGCTCAGGACGCTCGCGCGCTCGAGGCCGTCGACGAACTCGCGTGCGAGTCGGCTCTTTCCGACTCCAGGCTCCCCGAAGATCGTGAAGAGATGGGCACGCCGGTCGCGAACGGTGCGCGCGAACGTGTTCTCGAGCAGCTCGAGCTCGGCTTCGCGTCCGACCAGCGGGGCACGTGGACCGGTCGGTCGTGCGGGACCGTCCACCGCGTCCACCAAGCGCCAGGCGCGCAGTGACGATCCCATGCCTTTCAGCTCGAGCGGGCCTGCGTCCTCGACGACGAGGCTCGCGGAGGCGAGCCGGTGCGCCGTCGGGCCGATCAGGATCTCCCCGGGCCTCGCGACCTGTTGCAGCCGGGCGGCCAGGTTCACGGCCTCTCCGGTGGCAAACGTGGAGTCGGAGTCCTCGACCACGAGCTCGCCGGCCTCGATGCCGATTCGCGCCTCGAGCCCGAGCTCTTCGACGGCATGCCGGATCCCAAGCGCTGCGCGGGCCGCGCGCTCGGCGTCGTCCTCGTGCGCCTGCGGAACGCCGAATGCGGCAAGCACCGCGTCGCCCGCGAACTTCTCGACGATTCCACCGTGCAGCGTGACGCAATGCGAGACCTTCTCGAAGAACTGGTTCACGCGGCGGCGGACGATCTCCGGATCCGAGCCCGTGACGAGGCTCGTGGAGTCGACCAGATCCACGAACAGCACTGTTGCGAGCTTGCGCTCCATCTCCTAAGTGTAGAAACGGCGGCGGACCGGCGGTGATTCCAGCGGTGAAGGGCCCTCGCTCGCTGAAATAGCATCCTCCTCGTGATCGACCCCGCCGTCTTCAAGGCGTACGACATTCGAGGTCTCTACGGGGCCGAGCTCGACGAGGACGGCGCGTACCGCGTCGGCAAGGCGTACGTGGAGCACTTCGAGCCTCGCAGGATCGCCGTCGGGCGCGACATGCGGACGTCGTCGCCGACGATGGCCAGTGCGTTCAGCGAGGGTGCTGCAGACGGCGGCGCGGATGTTCTCGACATCGGGCTCGTCGGCACGGAGATGGTGTATTTCGCCGTCGTCGAGCTCGGGCTCGACGGCGGAGCGTGCGTCACGGCGTCGCACAACCCCAAGGAGTACACAGGGATGAAGATCGTCCGCCGAGGCGCTCTTCCGGTCGGTGGCGACTCCGGGTTGGCCGAGATCCGGGGTCGCGCCCTTGCCGAACAGACCGACTCGAATCGGGCGCGAGGCGCCATCAGCGAGGAGAACGTCTGGCCGGGGTTCGTGGAGAAAGTCCTGTCCTTCGTCGACCAGGAGAAGATCCGTCCGCTCCGGATCGTCGTCGACGCAGCGAACGGGATGGCCGGGACGATGCTCCCGCCGGTGCTCGAGCGCTTGCCCCAGCTCGACGTCGTGCGCTGCTTCTTCGAGCCCGACGGGACCTTCCCGAATCACGAGCCGAACCCGCTCCTGCCCGAGAACCGCGAGTTCATCGTCGCGCGGACGCGCGAGGAGAGCGCCGACCTCGGCGTTGCATTCGACGGTGACGCCGACCGCTGCTTCTTCGTCGACGACACGGGGGATTTCGTCCCGGGCGACTTCGTCACCGCGCTTCTCGCCGAGAGCATGCTCGAGCGAGAGCCCGGCGCGAAGGTGATCTACGACGTGCGAGCCAGCCGAGCGGTGCCCGAGACGATCGAACGTGCAGGTGGCATCCCGCTCGTCAATCGCGTCGGGCACGCGTTCATCAAGCAGCGCATGCGGAAAGAGGAAGCCGCGTTCGGCGGGGAGGTCTCCGCGCACTATTACTTCCGCGAGTTCTCGCAGGCCGACTCAGGCGTCGTGCCCTTCCTGCTCATGGTCGATCTCCTCTCCCGCCGTCGAGAAGCGGCTGTCCGAGCTTCTCGCGCCCTTCCGTGAGCGCTTCTTCCTCACCGGCGAGATCAACACCCCGGTCGCCGACGTGCCGCTCAAGCTCCAGGAGCTGAAGGAGCGCTATGCGGCGGAGGGAGGCCGCATCTCGCACCTGGACGGGCTCTCCGTCGACTTCGACGACTGGCACTTCAACGTCAGGCCGTCGAACACGGAGCCGCTTCTCCGGCTGAATCTCGAGGCGCTTTCCCCCGATCTGATGGAGGAGAAGCGCGACGAGGTTCTCGGCTTGATCCGCGCATAGATCTTAGGATCGAGGCGTGGCCGATCAGCTCGAGCTCGGCAGGCTTACCGATCGCCGGCCGCCGTTCAAGTACTCGGCGCTGGCCCGGGTCTGGTTCTCGGACACCGACGCGCAGGGAATCGTGTACTACGGCCGCTACCTCCCGTACTTCGATCATGCGCGAACCGAGTACCACCGCCACCTGTCGGATGCGCCGTTCGCCAAGGCGGAAGGAGACTTCGTGATGCGCGCGCTCGAGGTCGAATACCACGCCCCTGCCCGCTTCGACGACCTGATCGAGGCCTTCGTCCGGGTTCGGCGCATCGGCCGCACGAGCATGACCTACGAATGCGCCGCGTACCGTCTGTCCGACAACGAGCTGATGGTCACCGCCGACCTGACCATCGTGCTCGTCGATCTCGAGAAGCGCAGGCCGATACCGATCCCCGACGCGATCCGGGAAGTGGTGAAAGCCTTCGAAGGCTCGGACCTGGAGTCGTGAGCACCCCGTCGCTGGTCGCCTTCGATCGCATTCTCGAAAGCGGCGGCGAGCCGGATGACGTCTTGCGAGGCGTCACCGCGGCCCTGGCAGACGAACCGAACGTGACCTGGGCAGGCATCGCTTTCCTCGAGGAGGGCGACCTCGTTCTCGGCCCGGCTGCAGGCGAGCCGGATGAAACCCGACGCGTGCGAGTTCCGATCGCGTACCAGGGCGACCAGGTCGGCGAGCTCTGGGTCGACGGCGAAGTCGATCGGGGGCTCCTCGAGCAGCTCGTAGGTCGAATCTCTGCCCACGTCCTGATCGGCTGGGACACCGGAGGAGAGGGCTGGGAGCCGTAGCCGGCCCTGCATGCACAGAGAGAGGAGAGGAAACGCCGCGCGCCCATCCGAAGACAAGCGCGCGGCCCCCTTCCCTCTCCCCACTCTTTTCTTGTACTCACTCCTTAGGGGGATGCAATCCCTCAGAGGAGTGAACTCCCCCATATGGGGGACAACGCTCCCCCATTCGGGTGGGTGTCGAGCGAAGTGTCGTCGAGCTCAGCGCAACGACGACAGGGCTGTTTGCCGCGGACGACGCCGAAGGCCAATCCGAGCTTCGTCCTGAAGCGCGTTCCTAAGAGAGTTTGGCGGCGACCGACGATCCGTTGAGTCGCATGGTCATCCGCGTCCCGCCCCCCTCGGCCTGCTCGGCGACCACATCGCCGCCGTGCGTCTCCGCGACCTGCCGGACGATCGCGAGCCCGAGCCCGGACCCGGGCATGCCACGGGCCGAACGGGCGCGATAGAAGCGGTCGAACACGTACGGCAGGTCTTCCTCGGAGATCCCGGGCCCGTGGTCGCGTACCGACACCTGCCCGTCCTTTACCTCGATCTCGATCTCCACGCCCGGCGGGCTCCACTTTGCCGCGTTGTCGAGCAGGTTCCCGATCGCTCGGTCGATCGGGGCACGGACGCCGCGTACGACCGACTCCTCGAGCGTGGCGCTGACCTCGACCCCGGGCTGGTTCCGCCTCGTGCGCTCGATCGCGTCCGCAGCCACGAGATCGAGGCGAACGTCCTCCGGGTGGGTCGCATGCTGCTCGGCCCGCGCGAGCTCGATCAGCTCTGCGATCAGCGTCGTCATCTCGCCGAGCTGCTCCACCACGTCGGAGAGGAGCCGGCGGCGGTCTGCCGCCGGCAGCGCGCGCTCGTCCGCCAGCACTTCGATATTCGTGCGAAGAGACGTGAGCGGGGTGCGCAGCTCGTGGGACGCGTCGGCGACGAGCTGACGCTGTGCGCGGTTCGAGTCTTCGAGGCCCGCGAGCATGGTGTTGAAGCTCGTAGCAAGCCGGCTGAGCTCGTCCCTGCCTGTCACGACGATGCGCTCGGAGAGATCACCTGTCTCGGTGACCCGCTCTGCCGTCTCCGTCAGACGGCGCACCGGCGCGAGTGCAGCACGCGAGATGACGAGCCCGACCGCAGCGGCGATGCCCATTCCGGACAGGGCAACGACGATGAGGAACAGCCGAATGCGATCGAGCGCCTCGTCCATCTCAGTCAGCGGACGAGCGATCTGGACGGCATACCCCGGCTCGTAGGCCACCGTGAGCACGCGAACGTGCCGGCCTGCGACGTCGGTCTCGGTGGTCGCCGACTGGCCGCGCAGGCCGGTTCTGGCGAGCGCGAGTGCGTCGTCCGAGACCGGCAGTTCGACGTCCTCGTACGGCTGCCGGAACGTTTTACCGTCGGCCTTGACCACCTGAACCAGCGTATTGGGCTCGCCGAAGCCGGCCCGGATCGCGAGGAAGGACTCGCCCGTCTCGGACTCGATCTCGGCGATCGGGATGCGGAAGATCTCCTGTGCCCGCTGCTCGAGGGTGTCGTCGATCTGCGCTCGCAGCTCTCCCCGGACGACGAAGAACACGAGCACGGATCCGAGGACGACGGCGAGCGCGACCGCGCTGGCGGCACCGATCGCGATCCGGGCGCGGAACGTCATTGGCGAATCGCGTACCCGACGCCGCGCACGGTGTGGATGAGACGGCTCCTGCCGCCCGACTCGGTCTTTCTCCGCAGGTAGCCGATGTACACGTCCAGGGAGTTCGACGACGGCCCGAAGTCGTATCCCCACACTCGCTCGAAGATGACCGAGCGTGTCAGCACCTGGCGAGGATTGCGCAGGAAGAGCTCGAGCAGCGCGAACTCCGTGCGGGTGAGGTCGATGAGCTCTCCGCTGCGACGAACTTCTCGCGTTCCGGTGTCGAGCTCGAGATCGGCGAAACGGAGAACGTCCGTCGTGTCGTCGTTTCCGAGACGCCGCAGCAGAGCGCGCAGGCGCGCGAGAAGCTCGGCGAGAGCGAACGGCTTCGACAGGTAGTCGTCCGCACCGGCGTCGAGACCCGCGACCCGGCTGTCGATCTCGGAGCGGGCGGTGAGCATGAGCACTGGAACCTCGTTCCCGATGCTGCGTAGGCGGCGACAGACCTCGAGCCCGTCTGCGCCCGGCATCAGGACGTCGAGAATGACTGCATCCGGCTGCGGATCGACCTCGAGCCGCCGCAGCGCCTGCTCGCCGTCCTCGGCGAGCTCGACGTCGTAGCCCTCGAGCTCGAGGGCACGCCGCAGGGAGTCGCGCACAGCGCGCTCGTCGTCGACGACCAGGATGCCCACGGCCGCATTGTGCGGTCTGTCTTCCCTGCTCGGGCGGGTCTTAGCGACTTCTTAGGCGGCGTTCAGCGACGCCTTAGAGGGCGCCGCTGCTATTTCTGTACTCCACACGAAAGGACGCTTGATGAATCCCCGCAGCCGCACATCAGTTCTCGTCGCCTGGCTCGTCGCCGCCCTCGGCGCTGGGTGCCGGGGTCGGTGCGATCGCGTACGCGACGCTCTCCGACGATTCTTCCACCGTAGTCCGTCAGGTGACGGTCAGTAGCTCCGAGCCTGCGGTTACGGGCAAAGCGCTGGCAATCGGGGACATCTACGAGCGCTCGGAAAGGGCAGTCGTCGAGCTCACGGCCGCCTCGACGCAGTTCAGCGGCTCGCAATCGGCCCAGGGATCAGGTTTCGTCTACGACGACGAGGGTCACATCATCACCAATCAACATGTCGTCGAAGGAGCGAGCTCGATCTCGGTCCGCTTCTGGGACGGGTCCACCCGGCGCGCGACGCTCGTCGGAACGGATCCCTCGACCGACCTGGCTGTGATCAAGGTCGAGGCTCCCGCGTCCTTCCTCGAGCCTCTTCGACTCGGCGACTCGAGCGCGGTCGACGTGGGCGACGCAGTCGTCGCCATGGGAAGCCCGTTCGGCCTCGAGGGGTCGGTTACGAGCGGCATCGTCAGCGCGCTTCATCGCCAGATGACCGCGCCGAACAACTTCAGGATCCTGGACTCGATCCAGACGGACGCCGCGATCAACCACGGAAACTCCGGCGGGCCGCTCCTCGACGATGAGGGCCGAGTGATCGGCGTCAACGCTCAGATCGAGAGCGAGTCGGGCGGATCCGACGGCGTCGGCTTCGCGATCCCCTCGAACACGGTCCGCTCGATCGCGTCTCAGCTCATCCAGTCCGGCGAGGCGGAGCATGCCTACCTCGGAGTGGGGATGGTCACCGTCTCGGAAGGCGCGGCCATCACGGAGGTCAGGGACGACACCCCCGCGGCGAAAGCCGGGCTGAAGGCAGCAACCGATACGCGCATCGTCGACGGACAGGAGCTCCCGTCCGGTGGTGACATCGTGGTCGAGCTCGACGGCGAGGAGATCTCGACCTCGGCCGAGCTCCAGAGCGAAGTCGACGCGAAGAAACCGGGCGACACCGTGTCGATCACCGTGCTCCGAAACGGCGATCGCCGAACGTTCGAGGTCACGCTCGGGACGCGGCCGGAACGGATCCCGTAGACGTGGCGAAGGGCTGGGAGAGCGTTCGGCTCGACGAGATCGACCCGATTCCGGTCGTCGGCGGGACGCTCCTCTGGCGTCCCGTGCGCCGGACGCTCGACATCGGCGCGTTCGGGATCAACGCGTACGTCGCACCGAACGCGGGGGATGATGTCGTCGAGCAGCACACCGAGAAGCTCTATCGCCACGAGGAGATCTACGTGGTTCTCTCGGGACGGGCCACCTTCACGCTCGACGAGGAGACGCTCGACGCGCCTGCCGGAACCGTGGTTTTCATCCGCGACCCGGCGGTGAAGCGTCACGCGCGAGCCGAAGAGCCGGATACGTCGGTACTCGCCGTGGGGGGCCCGCGCGACGAAGCGTACGAGCCGTCGCCGTGGGAGCGCGCCTTCTTCGCGGAGAAGCACCGCGCGGTCGGCGACTACGAGGCCGCCGCTGCGGAGATCTCGCAAGGGCTCGAACAGCATCCTGACGACGCCGGCCTGCTGTACGACCTCGGCTGCGCGGAGGCGCTTGCGGGTCGTCCGGAGGACGCGCTCGAGCACGTGCGCCGCGCGCTCCAGCTACGGCCCGAGTTCGTGGAGCACGCGCAGAAGGATCCCGACCTCGTCTCGCTCCGCGACCGGCCCGACTGGCCGTTAGGCGGCGGCTGATACCGGAGGGGGTCAGGCTTCAGCCTGACCCCGGTGTTGGACTTCGGTCGGCGCCAGCTGACAACCCAAAGACGGGGTCAGGCTGAAGCCTGACCCCACGTGATCTCAGGACGGGGTGACGCGGTAGGCGTCGAACACGGCGTCGAGGTTCCTTAGCGCAGTCAAGAGCGAGCGGAGCTCCTTCACCTCGCCCACCTCCGCCGTGTACCAGTTCCTCGCCATCCCGTCCTCGACGCTCCCGCCGTAGGAGACGATGTTCGCGCCGTGCTCGGCGAATGTTCGAGCGACATCCTCCAGCAGGCGAGCGCGGTCCCACGCATCCACCGCGATCTGCACGCGAAAGCCGGCAGACGCGCCTCCCTCCCACTCGACCTCCGTGAACCGCTCCGGATTGCGCTGCAGAGCCTTCACGTTCGGACAGTCTCCGCGGTGGACGGTGATGCCGCGGCCGAGCGAGATGTAGCCGACCACCGGATCTCCGGGCACGGGAGTGCAGCACTTCGCGAGCCGGACGAGCACGTCCTCGACTCCCGGCACCGTGATCCCGAGACGGCCGCCCGAGACCGCCGTCCTCGCCCGAGTCGGCTTCGTCGTGATCACGGGCTCGGCGGCTACCTCGTCGGTCTTCAGCCGCTGGATGACCTTGTTGACGATCTGGCCGGGCTGGAGCTTGCCGGCGCCGAGAGCAACGTAGAAGTCCTCAGCCTTCTTGAAGCCGGTCTCGCGGATCACCTGAGCGAGCACGCTCGAGCCCTGGAGCTTGCGATACGGGAGCTTTTGCGCCTTCAGCGCCTGGTCGAGGAGCTCGCGGCCTTTCGCCTCGGTCTCTCCACGTGTCTCTCGTTGATACCACTGGCGGATCTTGTTGCGCGCTCGCGAGGATCTCGCGAGCGCGAGCCAGTCGCGTGACGGCCCACGGCCGGTCTTCGAGGTGAGGATCTCGACGAAGTCGCCGTTCTTCATGCGGTAGTGGAGCGGGACGATGCGGCCGTTCACCTTCGCGCCGACGGTGCGGTGGCCGACGTCGGTGTGAACGGCATACGCGAAGTCGATCGGGCTCGCGCCGGCAGGCAGGACCTTCACCTCGCCCTTCGGGGTGAAGACGTACACCTCGTCCGAGAAGAGGTCCGTGCGGAGCGTGCGCATGTACTCGCTCGGGTCCTGCTCCTCCTGTTGCGAGTCCATCAGCGACTTGACCCACACGAGCCACTCGTCGTCCGCCTTCCCGCCCCGGCCGCGCTTGTAGAGCCAGTGCGCGGCGACGCCGAACTCCGCCTCCTCGTGCATCTGCCGCGTTCGCACCTGGATCTCGAGCGGCCTTCCCTCCGGCCCGATCATCGTCGTGTGCAGTGAGCGGTACCGGTTCAGCTTGGGCATGGCGATGAAGTCCTTGAACCGCCCCGGCATCGGCTTCCAGAGCGAATGGACGAGGCCGAGCGCCGCGTAGCAGTCGCGCGTCCCCTCCTCCCCGGTCCGCTCGCAGATCACGCGCATCGCGGTCAGGTCGTAGATCTCGTTGAACTCGCGGCCGCGCTTGGCCATCTTGTCGTAGATCGAGTACAGGTGCTTCGCGCGGCCGATGATCTCGGCCGGGACGTCCGCCTTGCGCAGCTCCTCGCCCAGGATCTCGGCGGCCTTGTCGGCCTGCGCCTCGCGGTCGGCGCGCTGATCCGCGACCATCGCCTTGATCTCCGCGTACTTGCGCGGGTGGAGGGTCTGGAACGCGAGGTCCTCGAGCTCCCACTTGAGCGCGTGGATCCCGAGCCGGTGCGCGAGCGGCGCGTACACCTCGAGCGTCTCGCGAGCCTTCTGGGCCTGCTTCTGCTTGCCCAGGTACTCGATCGTGCGCATGTTGTGAAGCCGGTCGGCGAGCTTGATCAGGATGACGCGGACGTCCTGCGCCATCGCGACGATCATCTTGCGGTAGTTCTCGGCCTCGGCCTGCTCGCGGCTCTGGAACGAGATTCTGGTCAGCTTGGTGACGCCTTCGACGAGCTGCGCGACCTCTGCGCCGAACTCGCTTCGGATCTCCTCCAGGTCGGCGCCGGTGTCCTCGACGACGTCGTGCAGGAGCGCCGCCGCGATCGTCTGCTCGTCCAGCCGGAAGTCTGCGCAGATGCGGGCGACGCCGAGGGGGTGGTGGATGAACTCCTCGCCGGAGCGTCGCGTCTGACCGTCGTGCGCGCGCTCGGCGAGGTCGAAAGCCCGGCGCAGGAGGTCTTTGTCGACCTCCGGGTTGTACGTCTCGACCTCGGCGATCAGCTCATCGACGAGATGCTCGTGATGTCGCTTCGCGTCGAGAACACTCATCGTCTCAGTGTACTGAGCACCTTTTGCGAGCCCGCCTCGCGCGGAGGAGCCCATTGCGAGGCGTTGAACACGAAGGCCTCATGCTCGCGATTCGACGCTGGCTCCGGCAGCGGCGCGCGCGGCGGCTCGCAGTCGCCATGCGCGACGCATTCGTTCCGCTCCCCTGATCGCCGTCACGCCGCTTCTGGCAAGGCGAGCGCCTCTCGTGCGAGCAGAGCTCTGAAGGTCTCCGACTCGACGAGCTGCCGCCGTCGGCGCTTGCCTTCGACGTCGGGCGTGAGGCCGAGCTCGGCGAAGACGCTGCGCGCATCCGGCGTCCACGATCCCTCGCCCGCCCGCCAGAGGCTTGCCATGTGCGCCCGGAGCTCCTCGTAGGTCTCAGGCGTGTCGAAGAGGCGGCGCACGACCAGCTGCGGGGCGATCGTCCCGTTCCAGCGGTTCTCCTTCAGCCGGCAGGCGACGTCGAAAAGACCGGTCGCGCGAAGGCGGTCGAGCTGCGAGCCCTGGCCGAACGCAATCGCGGTGCCTGCGTCATGCCCGTTCTGCCGGACCCTGAAGCGCAGGTGCTTGCCCTCTCCGACGGTGCTCGGCGCAACCGGTTGTGAGCCCGGGACGAGAAGCGTCACGTCCGGGTTCCCGAGCCCGAACGGTGCGAGCCGATCGAGCTCCTGCGCCAGGGGGAGCGTGAGGTCTTCGGCCGAGACGACCGCGTCGATCACAGTGATCGGGTACAGGTCTTCCTCGGCGAGGTTGGCGTCGGCGTGGGCGCCGAACGCGTCGGCGAATGCCTGGATGCTCTCCTCCTCGATCGAGAGCCCCGCCGCCGCGCGGTGCCCGCCGAATCGCTCCAGGTGCTCGGAGCACGCCGCGAGGGCGCCATGGAGGTCGAAGCGCGAGACGGACCGGCCTGAGCCCTTCCATCCGTCCTGGGAGCCGGCGATGAGCACGACCGGTCGGTTGAACCTCTCGACGAGGCGGGACGCGACGATGCCGATCACGCCCTCGTGCCAGCCTTCGTTCCAGAGGACATAGCCGCGCCGCCGGCGATCTCGCTCGGGAAAGCTCTCGACCAACGCGACTGCCTCGCGAAGGATCCGATCCTCGACCGCCTGGCGGTCCCGGTTCAGCTCCTCGAGCTCGAGGGCGAGCAGGCGCGCTTCTTCCGCGTCGTCCGTCAGGATCAAGCGCAGGGCCGTGTCGGGGCGGCCGAGCCGCCCAGCGGCGTTGATCCGCGGGGCCAGGCGAAATCCGACCGCACTCGCCTCGACCGCAGCGGGATCGACACGCGCGCTCTTCATCAGCGCCTGCAGACCGGTTCGCCGGGTGCAGGCGAGAGCGCGCAAGCCGGAGAAGGCAAGCGCGCGGTTCTCGTCCACCAGTGGGACGACGTCCGCGATCGTCGCGAGGGCGACGAGATCGAGGCTCCGTTTCAGGAGCGCGTGGTCCGCACCGAGCAATGCCTCACCTAGCTTGTAGACGACCCCAGTCCCGCACAGGTCCTGGAACGGATACGACGAAGGGCGGGTCGCTACGACGGGGCAGTCGGGAAGGCTGTCGCCTGGTCGATGGTGGTCGGTGACGACGACCTCGAGGCCGAGCGTCTTCGCCTCTGGCGACTTCCTCGACCGCGGTGATCCCGCAATCGACGGTGAGCACGAGCCCGACGTCGTCGGCTGCGAGCTTCTCGAGCGTCTCACCCGACACCCCGTAGCCCTCCTCGAAGCGGCTCGGCAGGTGCCACACGACGTCGGCACCGAGCTCACGGAGAACGAGCACCGCGAGGGCGGTGGCGCAGATGCCGTCCACGTCGTAGTCGCCGTGGACGCAGATGCGCTTCTCCGCCTCGATCGCCGCACGGATGCGCTCCACTGCAGCCGCCATGTCCCCGAGCAGGAACGGGTCGTGCCCGGGAAGTTCGGCGTCGAGAAACCGGCGTGCCACCTCGGGATCGCCGTAGCCACGACGCACGAGCACGCCGGCCGTGATCTCGTGCAGCCCGAGCTCCCGAGCGAGCACAGCCGGTTTCTCGAGGTCGAGAGGGTCGATCGTCCACACGCCCGTCACTCGAGTGACGGTACGGAGCCGATCGGACAGCCCTCGGAGGGCTCAGGTTGTCAGTTCAGGATGCGCCGCGCCGCCTGCGAAGCGAGTCGAGCACGATCTTCACCCAGAGCAGCACCAAGCCGATGGTCACGCCGACCACCACCATCGCAATCGGAGTGACGTACGCCATCTGCTCCAGCGAGTACTTCGTCACCGCTGCGCCCACCAGCCAGACGACCAGCACTGCTACGGCCATGACTGCCCACAGGCGGCGGTCCTTCATGTCGGAAACAACCCTAGATACGCTGGGAAGGATGCTGCCGGCGAACTATCGCTCCGGAGAGGACTTCGTGGTCGAGTTCCTCGGCCACCAGTTCGAATTCAGTGCGGATGACTTCGCAGAGCGCGTCACCGCTGCCGCGGTACGCATCGAGCTCGTCGCGTCGAACGATCTGGACGAGGACGAGGCGGGTGACCTCGTCGAGCTCGTCGCGGACGGGCGCATCGTCGACCCACGAAGCGGGCTAGGCATCTACCTCGTCCGGCAGTGGGAATACGTGTCGCTCGTGAAGGAGGAGTCGCTCGTGTACTGGCTGCGCAAGCTCGTCTTTCGGGGCGCCTGGCTCGACCACCGGGTGAAGGAAGGCCTTCTCGACGTGTCCTGGGAGGACGACACCGGCGACTTCGGCTACGCCGAGCCGCAGGGCGGAAGGACGTTGCTCGAGCTCGCTCCCGTGCCTTCCTGGCGCGAGTACCAGTATCGCGGCTGAAGAACCTCTCAGACCGGGGTCAGGCTGAAGCCTGACCCCACCGAAAGCTTGACCTGGTCAGGCTCAAGCCTGACCCCACCGAAAGCTTGACCGAGGTCTGGCTCTAGCCAGACCCCTCGTCTGAGACGAACCCGAACGGATGCTCGGGATCCGGTGCTGAAAGCTCGATCGCTTTCACCGCCCCGATCGGGACGATCACGAGTCGCGGCTCCTCGCCCTCGGTTCGGTGCGGAGTGATCGAGAAGAATCCGAACCCTGGCTCCGCAGTCGCGGCAGCCACGAGGTGCCGCGAGCCGTCGGCGAGCTCGATGCGCACCTCCGCCTGCTCGAGGGAGTGCTCTTGCACGAACTCGGACACCATCCGTGTGATGCGCGCGACGAACTCGTCGAGCGGCCCCGCCATGCCGGGCGTCCAGATGTGTGTCGATGCAGTCAAAAGAGCCCGTCGGAAGGCGCCGCGACGCCGATGTGCTCGCGCCCCAGCGCTGTGATGACACGTCCCCGGGGCGTCCGCTGGAGGAAGCCGAGCTGGAGCAGGAACGGCTCGTAGACGTCCTCGACGGTGTCCGGCTCCTCTCCGAGCGACACGGCCAGCGTCGAGAGCCCCACGGGGCCTCCACCGAACTTGCTCGCGATCGCCGAGAGCAGCTCGCGGTCGGTGCGCTCGAGACCGGCCTCGTCGACCTCGAGCAGCTCGAGCGCCTCGCGCGCGATGTCGAGCGTCACGGCGCCGGCATGGCGTACCTGCGCAACGTCGCGGACACGCCGCAGGATCCGGTTCGCGACGCGCGGCGTCCCGCGCGCCCGGCCAGCGATCTCCTCGGCCGCAGCGTCTTCGATCTCGACGTCGAGGATGCGGGAAGAACGGCGCACGATCGACGCCAGCTCGTCGGGCTCGTAGTACCCGAGCCGGAAGGTCATCCCGAAGCGGTCTCGGAGCGGCGTCGTGAGGAGCCCGGTGCGCGTCGTCGCGCCCACGAGCGTGAACGGCGGGAGGTCGAGAGTCAGCGTCCGCGCGCCTGCGCCCTGGCCGACGATGATGTCGAGGCGAAAGTCCTCGAGCGCCGGATAGAGGATCTCCTCGATCGCCCGGTTCACCCGGTGGATCTCGTCGATGAAGAGGACGTCACGCGGCTCGAGCCCGGTGAGGATCGCGGCCATGTCACCCTTGCGCTCGAGCGCGGGGCCGGCGACGGTCCGGATCCCGACGCCGAGCTCCTCGCGAATGATCGTCGCGAGCGTCGTCTTGCCGAGGCCGGGCGGCCCGACCAGGAGGACGTGGTCGAGTGTGTCGCCCCGGCCACGAGTGGCCTCGAGCGCGATCTCGAGCTGCAGTTTCGTCTGCGCCTGCCCGACGAAATCGGCGAGACGCCGCGGCCGCAGCGACTGCTCGACCTCCTCGTCGCCTTCCTGCAACGCCGGAGCCAGGAACTGAGAGCTCACGCGGCACTCCTGAGCGCGTCGCGAACCCGTTCTTCCGCAGGAAGGTCGGGGTCGGTTCGCGCCAGTGCCTGTTCCGCCTCCACGACGGAGTAGCCCAGCTCGACAAGCGCGTCGCGCGCGACGACATGCGCTGAGGTCGGTGCTGCGGGGAGCGCCTGGAGCGCGGCGACGTCCTCGCTCCCGAGCTTCTCCTCGAGCTCGAGGACGATGCGCTCTGCCGTCTTCTTTCCGATCCCCGGGATCGCCTGGAACCGAGCGGGATCCTTCAGCGCTATCGCCCGCCGCAGGTCTGCCGGCGGTGCGCTCGAGACGACCGCGAGCGCGACCTTCGGCCCGATGCCGCTCACGCCGAGGAGATGGATGAACAGCTCCCGCTCCGCCGCATCGGCGAAGCCATACAGCTGCAGCGCATCCTCGCGCACGTGCAGGTACGTCTCGAGGGTCACCTCCGAGACGTCTGCGGCACGCCGAAGCGCGGACGGAGTCGCTGCCACCAGATAGCCGACACCGCCGACGTCGAGGACGAGCCCGTCTGCGGTACGGCCCGCTGGCGTGCCACGCAGGCGCGAGATCACTGCGCGACCTCGAGGAGCGGAGGTGCGAGCGCGTGACAGATGGCGACTGCCAGGGCGTCTGCCTCGTGCGACGAAGGAGGCTCGGTGTTCAGGTTGAGGAGGATCTTCACCATTCGCTGCATCTGTCCCTTCTCGGCCCGCCCGTATCCGCAGACCGCACTCTTGACTCGGGCCGGCGCGTACTCGGCGCAGTCAACTCCGGCGGACGCGGCCGCGACGAGCACGGCGCCTCGCGCCTGCCCGACGGAGAGCGCGATGCGGGCGTCTGCACCGACGAAGGACTCCTCGAGCGCGACGGCGTCCGGCTCGTGCTCCGCAATGAGCTCCTGCACGCCCGCGAAAATCTGAAGCAGCCGCGCGTGCGGCGGCTCGCGTGCGGACGTCCGCCAGTGGCCTGAGACCACCGCCCGGAGGCGGCCGTCGCTTCCGTGGACGATCCCGTACCCGCATGTGGCTGTCCCTGGGTCGATTCCGAGTACCTTCACGTGCAGAAGGTATTCGGGGCTTCGGATGTAGGCCCCTGCAGCGGGGATCGGGATGGTGTGGCTTCAGCCAGACCCCGTACGCGGATGCTTTAGCCGCTAGTGCAGTTCGTCTGGGCCCAGGCAGAGATGCGTTGTGACGCCTCGGCAACGCCTTCGTCACCGAACGACGCGAGGGCCGCCTGCATCTGCTGGAGCTGCTCGGCGTCGGGAGTCTCACCCGGCTCGAGACCGATGTCCTCGAGCTCGGCCGCGTACTCGGTGTACGCATCGGCGAGCACGGCGACGTCCTCCTCGATCTCGTCCGGGACCTTGTCCGCGAGGTCCGCGAACGCCTCCTCGGTCTCATCCGTCACGCCTTGGCCTCCGAACGCCTGGGCGAAGCTCGAGACGGCGGCGACCAACGCGAGACAGTCCTCGTCCTCGAGCACGCCCGAGAGATCGGTGTCGTCGTCCGTCGTCGTGTCGTCCGTGTCGTCGTCCGTCGTTGTCTCGTCGTCGTCGGTCGTCGTCTCGTCGGTGAGCGTGTCCGTGAGCTCCGTCGTATCGCTCGCCGTCTCGTCGTCCCCGCCACAGCCCGCAGCTACCAGCGCGAGAGCTGTCACGGCCACGACGAGGATCGTCAACCAGCGCATCGGCGCCGACCTTAACAAGAGCTCACGCGAGGTGCTCGGAGAAGAAGCCGACAATGGAGTCGTAGCAGCGGACGCGATTCTGAAGCTTCAGCACGTCGTGTCCCTCGTCTTCGAAGACGAGGTAGTCGACGACCTTCCCGCCGCCGCGCAACTTCTCGACGACGTCGCGTGATTCCTGCTCCACGACACGCGGGTCGTTCTTCCCCTGGATCACGAGCAACGGACACGAGATGTTGTCGATGTGCGTCTTCGGAGACCGCTCGACGAGAAACGCGTGATCCTCGTCCTTCTCGGGATCACCGAGCGCCAGCGCGAAGTACGGCTTCCAGGTCTCGGGGATCCGCTGCGAGAAGGTCAGGAGATCGTACGGGCCGAACATATCCACGGCGCCGCGCCAGAGATCCGGATGCCGCCCGGCCAGCGTCAGGGTCATGTAGCCGCCGTACGAGCGGCCGACGACCCCGGCGCGCGCGACGTCGACGCCGTCGTCCCGAGGCAGGACCTCCGTCATCGCGTGCACGTGGTCGAGCCGGTCGAGCCCTCCCCAGTCGCGATCGACGCGTTTCGTGTAGTCGAGGCCATAGCCGGTCGAGCCGCGCGCATTGGGCACGAAGACGGCGAATCCCTCGAGCGTGAGGATCTGGATGAGCGGCATGGAGAACCACGCGAAGTTCGGGCGCTCCTGGCCCTGCGGGCCGCCGTGCACGTAGTAGACGAGCGGGCGAGGCCCTTCGTAGCCGAGCTCCGGTGAAGGTCGGTAGAGACGCGCCGAGATGCGGAGGCCGTCGTGGGACTCGAACGATGCATCCTCGCCCTCGGAAAGAAGGTCCGAGCTCAGTCCGAGCACGCGCTCGCGCGTCCGCCGCACGGGCCGATCGGCCGGCGGCTCCAGAAGCCAAAGCTGTGTCGGATCGGTCGCAGTGCAGAACGAGATCGCGAAGCCGCCGCTCTCCTTGTCGTAGTGAAGGCCGTGCAGCATTCCGTTCGCCAGCTCACCCTCGCCGACGAGGATGCGCTCGACGGTGAGCTTCCTCGCCGCCTCGTCGAGCTGCGTGTCGTAGACCCAGGAGCAGCCGTCGATGTTGTATCGAGCGGCGTAGCGGAAACCGTCGAGGTGCTGGAGACCCTCGAGCTCGCCCGCGCCCTCGTGCACGATGCCCTCGATCGTCACGGGCTCCATCTCGCCGGAGCCCTCGAAGCCGAGGTAGCCCGGAGTGCCGGTGTCCTCGAACACCGTCGTCGACACGAGAATCCCTTCGCCGCTGACCGTGGCGTGAATCGAGCCGACGCCCGTCAACGGGTAGTCGCGGCCTTCTTCTCGCTCGTCGAGCGCCGTTCCGAACAGCATCTGGCGCTCGCCACCCGCATCGAGCTCGTAGAGCACGACGTCTCCCATCGTGTAGCCGTCCGCGAGAACGACGCGCGAGTGGTCGGGCGTCCAGCCGCCGACGAACGCCCCGTACATGCTCTCGCCGATCGTGTCGGTCGTACGTGTCTCGAGGTCGACGCGGATCGCCGAAAACATCGCTTCCTCACGAGACTGCGAATTGAAGTACGCGGTGGAGGTCTCGAGGTCGACGTCGAGTAGGTTCGAGCGACGGCCAGCGAATGCCTCGTCCGCGAGCGGCTCGGGGAATCCTCCCTCGATCGGCACGATTGCCGGCTCGTAGTTCTCGTCGCCGTTACTGTCGACCATGACGACGATCTGGCCCAGGCTCGGCAGCACGTAGAACGAATAGCCGTCGAGCAGCTCGGGATTCTGGAGCGCCAGCTGCGGCGGGAGCAGCGGCTCCGGCACGCCGCCGGCGGCGTCCATCACGTACAAGCTCAGGTGGCCGGAGAGGTTCGAGATGAAATAGATGCGCCCTTCTGCGAGCTGCGGCTCGAGGAAGAGGCGGGCGGAGAGAAGCGCCTCGATCCGGTTCGCGGTCAGGCCTTTTTGCGTGTCGATCGTCAGAGAGTCCATTCTCAGGAGGCTACAGCCTCGAGAACGGTCTCAGGGATGTCGAAGTTCGCGTACACGTCCTGGACGTCGTCGGACTCCTCGAGGCCCTCCACGAGCCGGAGGACCTTGCGTGCGGTCGACTCGTCCGCGATCGCGACCGTGGCCTTGGGGATCATCGCGAGCTCGGCCGACTCGACGGTGAACCCGGCCGCCTCGACCGCCTCGCGCACCGCGCTCAACGCCTCGGGCGGGCTCGAGATCACGAAGCTCGATCCGTCGAGCTCGACGTCCTCCGCCCCGGCGTCTGCCGCCGCGAGCAGAAGCTCCTCCTCGTCCACGTTCTCCGCGCTCGCGAGCACGACTCCCCTGCGCTCGAACTGCCAGGCGACCGCACCGGTCGTCCCGAGGTTCCCGCCGTGCTTCGAGAAGGCATGACGCACCTCGGAGGCGGTGCGGTTTCGATTATCGGTGAGAGCCTCCACGAGCACCGCCACGCCCTCGGGGCCGTAGCCCTCGTAGACCACCGTGTCGAAGCTCGCGCCGTCCGTATCGGCGCCGGATCCCTTCGCGATCGCGCGCTCGATGTTGTCCTTCGGCATCGAGTACGAACGCGCCTTCTCGATGGCGTTCTGGAGCGCGAGGTTGCCCGAGGGATCCGCACCGCCCTCCCGCGCGGCCACGATGATCGCGCGCGAGAGCTTCGAGAAGAGCTTTCCGCGCTTCGCGTCGGCGGCGCCCTTCTTGTGCTTGATCGACGACCACTTGCTATGCCCCGACACGCTGCTCCTCCCTCACCATCGAGAGGAACAGCTCGTGCACACGCGGATCGTCGGTCAGCTCTGGGTGGAACGACGCGAGGAGCAGCCGTCCCTCCCGCACGAGCACCGGCTCGCCGTCGAGCTCCCCGAGCACCTCGACGTCGGTGCCGGTGTCGCGGATGCGCGGGGCGCGGATGAACACTCCGTGCAGCGGTCGTTCCTCCCCCGCGAGCTCGACGTCGGCCTCGAAGCTCCGGACCTGGCGGCCGTATGCGTTGCGGTCGACCACGAGGTCGGCGAGCCCGAGATGCTCGCGGTCGAGGACGATCATTCCCGCACACGTGCCGAAGAGCGGCTCACGGTACTCGCGAATCGCGTCGTCGAGTCCGTAGATCTGCGCCAGGCGCATGATCGTGGTCGACTCGCCGCCGGGGATCACGAGACCGTCGAGGCCCTCGAGCTCCTCCGGGAGCCGTACTTCGACGACGTCCGCGCCGAGGCGGCGCAGCATCTGGGCGTGCTCGCGGAAGGCGCCTTGCAGCGCCAGAACCCCGATACGCATGCGGTTTCCCACGCGGTCAGTCTAGATTCCGACGGAGTGAGCGGGGTCAGGCTTCAGCCTGAGCCCTGTTTGAGATCCTCGGCCTGCCGCGAGCTGCGAAAACCAAGGCCGAGGTCAGGCTAACGCCTGACCCCAATCGCTTGGCAAGGGTTCACCAGCCGCGAATCTCGAGACGCTCGGCTTCGGGAAGCGTGCTCGCCGAGATACCCACCATGGGCTGGCCGAGGCCCGCCGAGACGTCGGCGAGAACCTTCGGATCGTCGAAGTGCGTCGTCGCCTCGACGATCGCTCGCGCGCGACGCGCGACGTCGTCCGCCCAGCCGTCCCGGTCATCCAATGGATCGCGGCCGGACTTGAAGATGCCCGATCCGACGAACACGCCGTCCGCGCCGAGCTGCATGCAAAGGGACGCATCGGCGGGCGTCGCGATTCCACCTGCCGTGAACGTGACGACCGGCAGCCGCCCGTTCTCGGCCACCCACTGGACGAGCTCGAACGGCGCTCGGTGCTCCTTCGCAGCTGCATGCAGCTCGTCGCTGCGGAGCGCTTGCAGGCTGCGAATGGCGCCGAAGACGGCGCGCATGTGGGTGACGGCGTTGACGATGTCGCCTGTGCCCGCCTCGCCCTTCGTCCTGATCATCGCCGCGCCCTCCGAGATCCGGCGGAGCGCTTCTCCGAGATTCGTGGCGCCACAGACGAAGGGGACGGTGAACAGCCACTTGTCGACGTGATGCTCGATGTCGGCGGGGGTCAGGACCTCCGATTCGTCGATGTAGTCGATCTCGAGCTCCTGCAGGATCTGCGCCTCCGCGAAGTGCCCGATGCGGCACTTGGCCATCACGGGAATCGAGACCGCTTCCTGGATCTCCCGAATCCTCTGCGGGTCGCTCATCCGGGCGACGCCCCCGTCGCGGCGAATGTCCGCCGGAACGCGCTCGAGCGCCATGACCGCGCAGGCTCCCGCTTCTTCCGCAATCCGGGCCTGGTCGGCGTCGACGACATCCATGATCACGCCGCCCTTGAGCATCTCGGCGAGACCCGTCTTGACCCTCAGCGTGCCGTACTCGGCCACGAGCCGGAGTGTAGCCGCGCCCTCGCGCGTCCTGTCTGCCCCGGCATCCACAGCCCTGTGGACGGACGCGACGGACTTCGCCCAATTTCCGCCCTTCCGCCTGTGGAAAATCACCTGGAAAAACACAACCGCCGGTGTGGATGTGAAACAGATAGTCACAGCGGCGCGACTCCTCTCCCCGCAGGCGATGCGCCTGGCCCGAAGTTGCGCCACTGAAGACAAGGGGCCCGCCCACCCGGGCCCCTTGTCGTACTGACGTCCCTCGTTCGAGGGACTCCCTGCACTCGAGGTGATCCTCGAAAGTCGCGCGTTCGATTCGGCGGCTGCCGTCGTCGGACAGGACGATGGGGAATCTCGGCTTCATGACCATGTGACACACCCCTCGCACGAGGGATACCCATTTGGGGGGCGACGGTCTAGGTTTTGGATGTGTCGAGCATCAGCGTCGTTCTCCTCGACCCCGAGCTCGCGCCGCGCGACCAAGCGGCCTGGGCGTTCACGGACGACGAGGACGCGAGCGCGGTAGCGAAGTTCCTGAACGAGACGCTCGGCGGTGGCGATACGGTCGCCTGGGTCGAGGTGGTCCCGCTCGCGCGGGCACTGAACCGCCACGTGCTGCAGTACCTGGACTGCTGGGCCGAGGTGGCCGACGAGATGCTCCTGGAGGACGACTAGGACCTAGGCGGCGGTGTTCGAAGCCGGCACGGCCCTGAAGATGGCCCCGCGCCACGACACTGCGTTCACGGCGAGTCTCCGGATCTCCTCGTCACGACAACCGAGCGAGCGTACGTAGTCGATCACTGCCTCCTGCGGCGAGCTCGCATCCCGGAGCGAGATCGACCGTCCCGCCGAGCGAATCTCATAGGTGCATGTCTCATAGCTGCTCATGTCAGAAGTTTGTCGTTTCGAGGCCACGTTAACGCCGAGCGGTCGGGAGAACGGTCTGCTTGGCGGGCGCGGGTGAAGTAGCCCCAGATTCCTCCATCCCCTAATCACCGAGGTCGGTCGCCTCAGGAGCTTCCCGCGCCCGGACTCAACTTACGTCGCCCACCGCGACTGTCAACCTCGGGGCTGGCAACGTCATCTCCGCACCTGGACGACGGTGCACGAATCGGGAAGCGGGAAGGGGGCCCGGCGCCCCGTAATTACCTACTTGCGGTCTTCGATGATCGTGACGTTCTGTCCACCCGCCGATCGCCGTCGCGCGGACATGGCCACGGCCAAGCCGATGGCGAAGACCACGAGCAGCACGAGCACTATCAAGAACCACACAGGCATCTGATCACCTCCTGGCACTGTCATTACCCCGACAGCGTTCCGGTCGAAACGGATTACCTCCCTTCGCCTCGATCAGCAGCAGCTCCGAGTTCTAAAGGATGACGGCCACAGTGCCGATTCTCTGTGAGCGCCCGTATGGGTGCTCTCGAACTCATCAAACATCAGTGCGGAGGTTCCAAGTGCGCACGCCTCGCTTGACTTATGCCAACGTCGCTTCCACGCTTGCGCTGTTCTTCGCGCTGAGCGGAACCGCGTTCGCCGGCGCCCACCTCTTCGTGACCGGTGCCAACGTCAAGAACCACTCCCTGACAGGCATCGACATCCGGACGGGCTCGCTAGGGCTCAGGACGCTCTCGCCCGCCGCACGCGCGAACCTGAGGGGAGCACGAGGGCCAGTGGGCGCAACGGGCGCCCAGGGCGCACAGGGAAGTCAGGGAGCAGCGGGCCAGCAGGGCACGCCGGGACCGCAGGGTGCCGTTGGGCCGCAGGGTGCTCCAGGCGCAGGTGTCACTACGGCCACCGCCAGCGGCGCGGATTCGCCCAACTACGTCGATTTCACGCCCCTCGCGAGCTACTCACTCGCGGGCGCGGGCGACTACGTGATCTTCACGACCCTCACCGTTCATAACACGGGCGCCAACAACGAGTACCTGAATTGCGGCTACCGGGTCGATGGCACCATGGTTGGCGCGGCCGGCGTGGAGACGACCGCGGGCGGCACAGCCACTGGCACTTCCGTCGGCGCATTTGGTGTCCAGGGCGCCGCGTCGGTCGAGTTCCTCTGCGCCGGAAGCGGAGGCACGACGTACGACATCTCCAACATCGCGATGCGGATCCACAACCTCGGATAGCACGCTTCACGGGCACGTCGCAATGGCGAAATCAAGACGCGAACGAGAGGAAGACGCACACGCGGAAGGGCTCGAGCACTTCCGCGAGCAAGTCTCCTCGGGGGAGCTCGTCGTTCGTCAGATGACGAAATCCGAGCGTGCGCGCTGGGACGACCACTCAGCGGCCTCTGATCGACGAGCGACGCCCGAGGAACGCACACGAAGGGACGCTGCGCGGAAGAAGAGGCGCGACGCCCAAGAACGCAAGGGGTAGAAGTTCTCATGCCCTACGAGCCAGCTCGACCTGCGAGCGGCGACGAGGGGTCATGCGCCGGTGGACACCAGCAGAGAGCGAGATCAGTACCCCATGCTGCGTGGTTCCGAAATTTCGTGTAGCCCTACTCGCGACGCGCCTTAGCCGCATCGTGGTCGCGCTCGGACGCGATCGCGCGGTCGAGCCTGTCTGCGCGGCGCATAGCGTCGTACACCGCGTCCCAGTGACGCGAGACCTCAGACAGGGCACGCGCCGTGGTCAGCGCGGCTTCCTCTAGTCGCATGTTCACTCTCTCCACCTCGGCCACACGCTCCTCGAGCGTGCGCAGCTTTCCCTCGAGCTCGCTCAGCTCCCGAGCGACTACCTCGTAGTCGTCCACAGTGGAATGATCCCTCAGTCCGTGCAGTCCGGCAACGTCCGCGGGCGGTCTCTATTTGTCTGCCGGCAGCAACGAGCCTGAGCCGAACTTCTTGGCCGCGCGCTTCTCGCTCCGGCGCTCCTTGAGCGTCTTCTGCGGCTTCTGCTTCTGCTGCTTCTTTGGCTTGTCGGAACCCTTGCTCATCGCCACCTCCGAGCCGTCGCTCCACTCAGTGCCTGCTCGAAAACATCGAAGCTGGCCCTGAAGTCGAATCCTGTTCGCCTAGGCTCCTACGTCTCGCGCGCCACGGCGCGTTGGGAGGTTGCGGGCTTTCGGCCGGGGTTCTGGCAGCAGGGCCAGTACAACCATCCTACTCCTATGATCCGCCGCCGCTGCGAAGAGCAGGTCCGCGCACACGAGTGAGCGCCACATATCGGAGCACGAAGCGACGATGCGCCTGAGAATTTGCCCGCCTGGATTCGAACACCCCTGCTACCAGCGATTGCTGAGCGCAAGGGACAGGACCGGGACAGCACGGCGCGAGCGCGGACGGTCAGCTTTCAGTCGTTTTGCGCCATGGAGCGATGAGCGCGCCGAGAATCCCGACGGCCACTAGGAGCTGCAGGTATGCCGGGAAGCGCCCCGCGCGATGCCAGCCGAGGCGGTCGTGAAAGAGCTTCCTTCCGCCCGGACGCAGGAAGGGGAGGACGTGCTCGAGGTCAGGGGCGGAACTCGCTGCGGCGCCGAGGGTCGCCGCATCGAGTGGGCCTCGCCGCAATGCGAGGAGAACGATGCCCGCGACCCCGCTGCCGATCTCGAAGCGACGCGAGCGAAAGTCCTGGTGCGGCAGCCGGTCACCGGCGAGGTGGATGATTGGCCCGAGGAGAAGCGCCGCAAGTCGGGACTTGCTCGCCGCGCCGGCGGCGGCGCCCGTGGCCACGTGGAGCGCGACAATCACGGCCGCCTTCCTAGCAGATGCACAGAGCGCCAGCTACTACGCTGATCCGGCTGCCGCCTGGAACCTTGCGGCCAAACGGCTTACAGCGACGCTTAGTCCGCGCTGGGCGGACTCGTCGGGGGTAAAACGTGGGTCACGAGACGGGCCGCGGCGCTCTGCAGCCCGTCTCGCGGCAGTCAGTTCACTTCACCCGCCCGAAGTAGTGCTTGTCGAGCCAGCGGGCGACGTTCTTGCCGATCCGGGCGCCGTCGACGTCCGCGGATCGGAAGTGGATCCCAAGCCACACGCGTGCGTCGATGGCGTCGTCGATCACGTCGGTGAAACGCTCGTAGGGACGCGTCACCGTCACCGAAGGCGTTCCCGGAGGCGACCCCGGAGGCACGAAGGTCGCCGTCAGGCCGAACTCCATCTTCTTCTTGCCGAAGAACGCCGTCGCCGCGTGCATGAACGCGCCGGTCTGGCAGTTGAAGCCGGACGGATGATCCGGGTAGGGCGGCGCGGCGAGAAACGACGTCCACTCCGTATCGCCGACGGTCTTGTCATCGCCGTCGCTGTCGCCGAGCCGGATTGCGGTGATCGGACGCCAGAAGCCCCAGAACTCCTTGTCGTCCCAGCAGCCGATCGCGGCGTCCGCACCGGACAAGTTCAGCATGGCGAAGAGCCTGGCCTGCTCGACGAGTGTAAGCCCCTCTCTCAGGGAGAGTCCACGCAACGTGCGATTGAACATCTCCACGGGACTCACGGTGAAGAACTGCGCGGTGGCCGTCTGCTCGGGCGTCCTCTGGGTCACGGTCGTCGTGCCGTTCCCGCCCAGGTCCTTGACCTCGTTGTATTCCTTTCTGTACGCGCCGCTACCGATCTTGGTCGGTCCCTTCGTCCGGAACTGCGACTCGCTCGTCATCACGAACGGATCGACGAGCGCCACCCAGGCGTTCGGGTCGTTGATGTTGGCGGGTGGCGTAGGTCGCCAGTCCCCAACCCCCGTACCCTCCGTGAAGGCAAACGGCGTATAGCGATCGTCGTTCGCCCGCGCCTCGAGCATGGCGTCCGCGGCCGCCGCTCCGGCGGCGATCCCCGCGGCCACCGCGTCGGCGCCATCCTCCTCGGTTGCTGCGGCGAGGTAGTCGTCGAGGTGACCATCGAGCCTCATGACGATCACCGGTGTCAGCGCCGGCACGATCACCATCCCGACGAGCACGTCGTAGGCGGCGGTTGCCGCCGCAGCAGCTTTGGACGCTGACGCGGGTGCCGACGGAAGGCCGTCCAGGTATGGCTCGTGACCGCCGTCGATCATGTTGACGGCGTCGTACACGGCACCCTGCACCATGCCGAGGTGCAGCACGGATACGGGAACCGGCTGGCCCACACCCGGCGGCGTTGCGGTCGGCCCGTTGATGAGCGCCTGGACCGCGTAGAGGTTCCAGTCCAAGACGGCGTCCTCCGGCGCCTCGGCATGCGCCGGCGCGGTCGCCCCCGCGAGCAGGACGGCCATGAAAAGCATGACTGCGGCGGTGATCACCCCAGCCCGCATGTAACGCGAATCTGGTCGCATGTCCTCTCCCCTCATTTGTCGTGCAACAGACAGACGGTGCTCTCGTTGTTTCCTTGCAAACCGCCTGCCAACGCCCACGACTATGACAAGCGCTGACCCTCGTGTCAACCAGCACAAGGACCGCAGATCCGCTTGAGCCGTGGTCCTTCAGCCCGCACCAAGTGCGCGCTACCGCGCGTAGGTCCGCCCCACCCCGAGTTCCCGCTCCTCAATCAGCAGGTAGCTCGCGAGGTGTCCGGGTCGTCGCTCTGTACCTCTTCGATGAGCGCTCAGCATCCGCGCGGCGGACGAACGTCTTGATGGAATCGCCGAAGGGGCCGACTCGCGCTCGAGTGATCGGCGAGGATCACGAACCCACGTACGACGGCGATCATGTTTTCACGTTCGGCGAAATTCCGGGACAGCACCGTTTGCGCTTTCGAGACATTCCCGGCACACCGTGACACACGCTTCTAAGCCAAATCCGCAT
The DNA here is from genome assembly GCA_963789655.1 of uncultured Actinomycetes bacterium. Lineage (GTDB taxonomy): Bacteria > Actinomycetota > Thermoleophilia > Gaiellales > Gaiellaceae > GMQP-bins7. Next base: position 206,366 of record CAWBLH010000004.1, on the reverse strand, counting down.
AGCGATGCGGTGTGCAATGGGCCCGCCTGGACTCGAACACCCCTGCTAATCGCACTTTTTTAGCGTCCGTGGCAGCACGGGGTGAGCGCTTGAATGTTCCGTCTACTCAGCTCTCCAATGAGCGTCAGTCTCGATGATCCTCCGGAGAACCTCGAGGCTCTTGATTCCGACCGGCATGGTGATCGCGGCTCCTACAGTGAGCCCCAGAACGATTGGCAGCGCTTCCATCCCCAGCTTTCCCGCGTCTGTCGTGAGGACCTCACGTATTGCCAATCGCCTGTCGCGCCATGCAGGATCTGGAGTTCCCGCTCCGCGGCCATGAGTGCCAGCGCGGAAAAGGGAGGGGGCTTTCAGCTCGTGAAGTGGCACGACGGATTGGGATCAGTCCCGATACCACTGCTCGAGCGAGCCAGGGGTCGGGCAGGTCCGGCTGTCGACCGTGCTACTGCTCGACGAGCTCGTCTCCACACTCAACGGCGACGGCTGAGCGTACTCCGCCGCTGGTACCACGGAGGAGGTGTTCTTCGGGGCGGGCTCGTCGAGGTATCTCGTCGGGTGCCGGATCTGGCAGAGGGTCGCCGCGTCAACGCTTCACCACAGTCGCCACGCTTGCGCATCTCCACGCCCAGGTCGTAGGGCTCTTTGAAGCTCGCGCATGTTCGTTTTGCCTCCGGCGACCAGGGGTAGCAACGCACGATGGCCACCCAAGTGGACGTAGCGAGGGCGCTCCTCTTCAACGGAGACGAGGTCGAGGAAGTCGAGGACTGGAAGGACCGGATCGCACATGTGGAGCGTCGGTCGATTCTGTGGGTCGACTTCGACCATCCGAGGCCGGATCAGACCTCTGAGATCGTCGAGACACTCGAGCTCAGCGCGAAGAGCGCCGAGGAATTCGAGAGTGAGGACACAGAGCCGTTCTTTGGGGAGTTCGGCTCCTACCTGCATGTCACGGCGTACGTCCCGGCTAGCGACGAGGAGCGAACGAAACTCGTCAGGGTCGTTTGCTTGGTGGCGGAGCGTTGGGTCATAACGATTCATGAGGGGCCGGTGCAGGTGTTCGAGAAGTTCAGGGAGCGTGCCGGCGGATCGGGCGAAGTCGGATTGCTGGACGGCCCCGAGTTTCTCGCCGATCTTCTTGAGTGGGTCTTGGCGGCATACCTCTCGGCATTCGAGGCGGTCGAGCTCGACCTCGAGGAGTTCGACACCAGGGCGATGAAGGGGGACCACGACGAGGCTGAGGAGGAGCTGGAGCGGCTTGTCGCGATCCGGCGCGAGGTCAGCCGCCTGAGAAGTGCTCTCGTCTCTCACCGCGAAACGTTCCTGGCGCTTACTCGCCCGGAGTTGGACGCAATAACGAACTCAAGCCACGCCGAACGGTTCGCGAATCTTCGAAGCGATCTAGAGAGTGCCGTTCAGTTGGCGCGGGACACCCGCGACTCCGTCGTCGGGTCCTTTGATGTGCTCGTCGCGCGAACTGGTCATCGGACGAACGAGATCATGAAGATCCTCACGCTGGGGTCGATGCTGTTGCTGCCCGGTGCCGTGATCGCCGGCGTCATGGGTATGAACTTCAAGATGGGTTTGTTTGAGACGGACGCGTACTTCTGGGTGGTGTGCGGAGCGATTGTCGTGCTCGCTGTCGCAACAATCGCGGCAGCACGAATTCGCGGCTGGATCTAGAGAACCGTGGTCTAGGAGGCGGTGAGGCCGCCAGCAAGGAACAGAAGCGATACCGTCGCGATCACCGCGATGGCGAGAAAGATGAAAACCAGAGCGGCGCAATCCCCCACCTCGTCGACCCTCTAGTGCCCACTGAGCGGACGACCCAAACGCCTAGGTCAGCCTGCCGCCTCGAGCTCCCGCTCCTCGATTCGCACGCAGGGCTCCTGCTGAACGCAGAAAGTCCGCGCGGAATCAGCGCCAATTTGCCCGATTTCCAGGCAATACACGTTTGAGCTGCCTAGCGATTGGGTATCGCTGAGCGACCTCGAGAGAAAAGGGGAACACAGATGGGAATCAGTCTCAGCATTCTCCTGATCGCCGTCGGCGCGATTCTGGCGTGGGCCGTAGACGCTGAAGCGTCGGGGATCGACCTTCAGGTGGCCGGAATCATCCTGGTCGTCGTCGGTGTCATCGGTTTCGTCGCCTCACTCATCTTCTGGTCGAGTTGGGGCGGGTTTGGCGGCCGCGATACGGCAGGCGGTGGGCAGAACACGACGATCGTCGAGCGCGACCGTACTGCTAGCGACCGCTAGGTCCAAGACGAGAAGGTCGAAATGCCTGTTTGGGCATGGGTTCTGATCATCGTGCTGCTGGTGCTACTGCTCACCGGCGGCGTTTACGTTCGCCGTTAGCACCGGCACATCCGTCTGTCGAAGCGGCTGCCGCTGGGTGGCCGTTTCGCGCTCTCATTAGGCCGTCTCGTGGTGAATGCCGTGTGCGACGTCGGGTTCGAGGGCGTGGCCGCGAAGAACTCGAGCCTCTACCGCCCGAACGATCGCGGGTGGGTCAAGATCCGACTCCGAACTACTGGCGGCGGGACGCTGAACGTGAGTCGATGACTCGGAAGCACGAGCGCCGGCGCGAGCTCGCGTCTAGTTCAGCCGCCCTTTTTTGAGCTCATGCTCCGTGAGATTCGCCGTAACTTGTGCGACGTCTCGGAGGCTAGGTGAGCCCTCGGTGAGATACCGCACAATCCACCGCCTCGCGGCCGGCTCGAACTTCGGTGAGTCGCACTCGGCGTAGAGGTGGACTAGCTGGAGCGCGTCCTCGAGCGGCAGATTCGGGAGCTCGCGGGCGGCGTCCTCGGCCATCCAGAGCGCTCGGCGCTCGATCGCCCGACGGAAGCGAACGCGGGCATTCGGTTGCGCGGTCACGAACAGATGTTCCCATACCCCTAGACGCGGCATCTTTTTGGACGAGAATCCGTAGTACTGCGGCTAACGGGAGGAGAGGGGACAGTGATCAGCGGCTACCCACTGCGGATGTGGTGGCTCGGAGCAAGCGCAGCGCTTGTCATCATCGGGTCGTTCGGCCCATGGGCACGCGCTCTCTTCGTGAGCGTGAGCGGCACCGATGGCGACGGTGTGGTCACCCTCCTCGGCGGTGTTGCCGCAGTCGGGGCTGCGTTCTTCTTTGCACGCACGAGCCTCCGGCCGCGACCCTGGTGGCCACTCGCTCTATGCCTGGGAGTAGCTGTGGTGGGCGTGGGCATCACCGCAAACGTCTGGTGGGACTTGGAGACGTCGGATGGTTCGGAGGACAGCTCGTCGACGAGCGACGATGAGTTCGCGTTTGACTTCGATACGGATGCGCTTGTAACCGTCTCGTGGGGACTGATGCTCACGCTCGTCGCGTCGATCAGCCTCGCGGTCGCGGCAGCATTCAATTTCCGTCGACGTAACGCGATCGAGAGCGCCCCACAGAGCGAGCCGGCCACGTCCGACTAGGGCTTCGGGCGAGCGTGACTCTCCCCCACTAAGCAGACGCGGAAACGGGATCAGTTTGGCCCGCCGGCCTCCAACTCTCGCTCCTCGATCCGCAGGTAGATCGCAAGTTCGGGATCGTCGCCTCGCCCCTCCTCGATGAACCGCTCAGCGTCGTCGCGCCGGATGAACACTTCCAGCTCGGCGCCGAGCGGGAAGTCGGGCGAGAGCGCGTCGTCGACGACGGCGTAGACGATCACTGACGAGACGTTGTCATGTTCGGCGAAATCCCGTGGCAGCACAGGTGGCAGCACCGTTTGCGCCTTCGGGACATTTCCGGCACACCTGACCCACGTAACCATGCGGGTTCCGCTCAACCGTGCGGTATCAGATGGGCCCGCCTGGACTCGAACCAGGGACCAACCGATTATGAGTCGGCTGCTCTAACCAGCTGAGCTACGGGCCCGCGACGGTCAGGGTAACCGACGGTTCCGGCAAGCCGACCCGGCCCGCTGCTGACACAATGTCGGGCGGCGTGGAGACCTTCCAGTCGGAGTCGCAGCTTCGTACCGCCGGTGGCCTCACCGTCACGGACATCACCGACGACGTGCAGGACATCGTCCGGCAGAGCGGGATCCAGGACGGGATCTGCTCCGTCTACTCGCCCCACACCACGTGCTCCGTGCGCGTGAACGAATGGGAGCGCGGCTTCCTCGAGGACTTCGCGGTGCTGCTCAAGCGTCTCGTGCCGACCGAGCACTACTACGCGCACGACGACTGGGACCGACGCACGGAGAACGTGTGCGAGGAGGACATGGAGATCGGGAACGGGCATGCGCACTGCATGTCGATGCTGCTCGGCCCTGCCGGTGAATCGATCCCGGTGCGGGACGGCGAGCTCGCTCTCGGCCAATGGCAGCGGGTGCTCTTCCTCGAGCTCGACCGCGCGCGAGACCGACGCTGGCTGGCTCAGGTCGTCGGGGTCTGATCTTCGAGAAACGGACGATCTCAGCACAGTGGCCGCGCCTGCAGTGCGGCTGATCGCGTCGCCGTTTCACGACGGCGTGGCCAACATCGATCGGGGAAACGGCCCTGCTCGGCTCATGGAGGAGCTCGCCCCGTCCGGACCTGAGGTCGCGATGGAGGTGCTCGCACCGGCCGACGCGTCGCTCCCGGAAGCAGCACGAGTGGTCGCGCTGAACCGCGGCCTGGCTCAGCGAGTGCGTGCCGCCGTCGATGCGGACGAGTTTCCGCTTGTGCTTGCTGGCGACTGCAACAGTTGCCTCGGAACCGTCGCCGGATGTGGCGAGCGCCGGTCTGGGAGTCGTGTGGTTCGATGCCCACGCGGACTACGACACGCCCAGGGACACCTCGTCGGGATCCCTCGACGCAATGGGGCTCGCGATGCTGACGGGCGGTGCATGGCAGACGCTCGTAGCGACCATCCCGGGCGTTGCCGCGATCGACGAGAAGAACGTCCTGCTAGTCGGGGTTCGCGACCTGGAGCCTCTACAGCGTGAGCGGCTCCGTGGTTCGGCCATCGCCATTTGCGAAGGCAACACGTTCTCGCGAGTCGAACTGCAAGCCGCGCTCGCCGCCCTAGGTGACGCGGTGTCGCGGATTTATCTGCACATCGACCTCGACGCACTCGATCCGAGTGAAGGAATCGCCAATCAGTACGGCGCTGCTGACGGGCTGACCTTCGACCAGCTCGCTGCCGCAGTGTCCGACGTGTTCGACCGTTTCGAGGTCGCGGCGGCGGCGATAACGGCGTACAACCCGGCAGTCGACTCCGAGGAACGCATGGCGGAGACCGCCGCCCGCATCATCGAGCTCGTGATGGACCGGTGTCGGGTTGAAGCCTGAGCCCGACGCAAGGGCGAGGCAAGCCTCGCCCCTACGACCATCTGCGATTCATTCCGGCGTGACGTAAGCGGCGGTGATGCCGCCGTCGACCACGAACGCCGAGCCGTTCACGAACGACGACTCGTCGCTCGCCAGGAACAAGGCCGCATTGACGATCTCGCGGGGTTTGCCGAGCCGCCCCGTGGGCCAGTGCACCTGTCGGCGCGCGAACGCAGCGGGATCGTCTCCGAAGATCGCGAGCAGGAGAGGCGTCTCGACCGGGCCGGGGCAGAGTGCGTTGACACGCACGCCCTGACGCGCGAACTGGACTCCGAGCTCCTTGCTCATCGACAGCACTGCGCCCTTCGAGGCCGTGTACGAGATCTGAGAGGTCGCAGCGCCGAGAATCGCGACGAACGAGGCGACGTTGATCACCGAGCCGCCGCTGCGCTCCAGCAGATACGGAATCCCGTGCTTGCAGCAGAGGAAGACGCCCTTCGTGTTCACGTCCTGGACCCGCTGCCAGGCATCGACACTGGTGTCGAGGACGGAGGCGTCGTCGCCCGGCGAGATTCCCGCATTGTTGTAGAGCACGTCTATCCCGCCGAAGCGCTCGGCCGTCGCCTCGTACATGCCCGCGACGTCTCCCTCGTCGGCGACGTTCGCGCGCACGGGCAGCACCTCGCCGGAGCAGAGCGACGCGGTCTCCTCGGCAAGCGCCTCGTCGACGTCGGCTGCGCACACCTTCGCGCCTTCCTCCGAGAACACGATCGCGGCCTCCCTGCCCATGCCGCCGCCCGCTCCGGTGATGACACAGACCTTGCCGTCGAGTCTCCCCATCTCTCAGCCCTCCGTCGAGATGAACACGCTCTTGACCTCCGAGTACCCGTCGAGTCCTTGCATCCCGAGCTCGCGGCCGAAACCCGACTGCTTGAAGCCCCCGAACGGCGTCTGCACACGCACCGAGGAGTTCGAGTTCACCGAGAGCACCCCGCTCTCGAGCGCTCGGGCGACGCGGAGCGCGCGGGCGCCGTCCCGTGTCCAGATCGACCCGGAGAGGCCGTAAGGCGTGTCGTTCGCGATCCGGATCGCGTCCGCCTCGTCCTCGAACGGGATGACGGCGGCGACCGGCCCGAACACCTCCTCGCGGGCGACGCGATCGTCGTTCGAGGCCTCCACGATCGTGCACGGGAACCAGAAGCCGTTGCCACTCGGTGACTCCCCGCGAAACGCTGGCTCGCCGTCGACGAATGACGACACGGTCTCGCGGTGCGCTGCCGACACGAGCGGCCCCATCTCGGTCGACTCCTGCGCCGGGTCGCCGACCGCGACGCCTCGGGTTGCCTCGACGAACGCTTCGAGGAAGCGGTCGTAGACCGACGTCTGCACGAGGACCCGTGACCGCGCGCAGCAATCCTGGCCGGCGTTGTCGAAGACCGCGTATGGGGCCGTGGCCGCAGCTCGCTCGAGGTCGGCGTCGTCGAAGATGACGTTCGCGGACTTCCCGCCGAGCTCGAGCGTGACGCGCTTGATCGTCGCGGCTGCGCCCTGCATCACGAGCCGCCCCACTTCGGTCGACCCGGTGAAGCCGATCTTGGCGACGCCCGGGTGCTCGATCAGCCGCTGCCCGACGACCGAGCCCTTCCCCACGAGGACGTTGACGACGCCCTCAGGGATCCCTGCCTCGAGAACCAGCTCCGCCAGGCGCAGCGCCGAAAGCGGGGTCAGCTCCGCCGGCTTGAGGACGACCGTGTTTCCGCAGGCGAGCGCAGGCCCGAGCTTCCAGCTCGCGATGTTCAAGGGGAAGTTCCAGGGGACGATCAGCCCGACGACGCCTAGCGGCTCGCGGAATGTCAGCGCCTCGCCGCCCACGGCCGGAATCGTCTGCCCGTAGTGCTTGTCGACCGCTCCCGCATAGAAGTGGAAGACCTGCGCGACCATGCCGATCTCGGCGCGGGCTCCCGAGATGGGCTTCCCGACGTTGCTGGACTCGATCCGGGCGAGCTCCTCGGCGTTGTCCTCGACGAGGGTCGCAACACTGCGGAGGAGACGTGCTCGGTCCGCGGGGGCAACCTCACGCCATGCCGGCCACGCCTCCTTCGCGCGCGCCACCGCCTCGTCGGTCTCCTCCACGCCCGCCTGCTCGAGCTCGGCGATCGGCTCCTCGGTTGCCGGGTTGAGGACCGTCAGAGTCACGTCCCGGTAAGACCCCGGCTCTGTCGCATCCGCCAGATGCCGTAGACGAGCCAGGCGACGACCGGCACCAGCACCAACGCGACGATCCACAAGGCCTTGCCGCCTGCTGACAGAGCGTCGTTGCGGATCGACGTCCGCGATGAACGCGACCGTCAGCACGATGTAGATGATTCCCAGGGTCCAGTACACGGTTCCTCCCGTCTCGCCGTCGTCGTGAAGTCAGTCTGCCTTCGAGTCGCGGTACGCACGCGCTTCGACGACGAGGTTCCCGAAGAGCGCGTCGTCCTCCCCCGCCTCCGGATGCCACTGCACGCCGACGAGAAAGCGGCGCGTCGGATCCTCGACGCCTTCGAGCGTTCCGTCGGCGGCATGCGCAGCCTCGACGAGCCCCTCCCCCACGCGGCCGATGCCCTGGTGATGGTGCGAGGTCGCGTCGAAGCGGGTGCCTACCATCGACGCCAGCCGCGTCCCGTCCTTCGACTCGACGGGATGCCGCATGAAGACACCCGGGACTTGCTTGTGCTCGTCCGTGCCGACCTCGTCCGGCAGGTGTTGGACGAGATCCCCACCTCGCGCGACGTTCAGAAGTTGGAACCCGCGGCAGATCGCGAGTGTCGGCAGGTCTCGCTCGAGCGCCGCCTCGAGCAGGGCCATCTCGCCCGCGTCGCGTCGTGCCTGGGGCGTGTCCGTCTCCGGGTGCGGATCGGCGCCGTAGCGCGCGGGATCGAGATCCGCGCCGCCCGAGAAGACGATGCCGTCGAGAGCGTCGAGCGTCTCCGCAACGCCCTCTTCGCTCGGGGGAATCAGCACCGGCCGTCCGCCGGCCCGCTCGACGGCGTCGACATAGTCGAGCGGGATCAACGCAGCGGGCAGGTTCCAGACGCCCCAGCTCGCGTCCTGGGCATACGTCGTGATTCCGATGACCGGTCTCGTCTCGCTCATCCGCGTTCGTAATACCGGGTCCGCTCCCAGTCGGTGACGACCTTGTCGAAGAGCGTTTGCTCCGTGCGCGCGTAGTTCAGGTAGTGGTCGACGACCTGATCTCCGAACGCGGCCCTCGCCATTGTCCCCGACTCGAGAGCCGTGATCGCCTCGCGCAGGGCGGACGGAAAGCGCTTCGCGTCGGACTCGTACGCGTTCCCCTCGAGCGCCGGCGGCAGCTCGAGCTCGTTCTGGATCCCGTGCAGACCGGCCGCGATGATCGCGGCGAAGGAGAGGTACGGGTTGACGTCTCCGCCAGGAATACGCGTCTCCACCCGCTTCGAGCCTCCGTGACCGACGATCCGGAAACCGCACGTCCGGTTGTCCTTCCCCCAGGCGAGCGTCGTCGGCGCCCAGCTCCCGGCCGCGAACCGCTTGTACGAGTTGATCGTCGGCGCGAGGAAGACCGCCAGCTCCTCGAAGCAGGCGATCTGTCCGGCGAGGAAGCGGTCGAAGAGCGCGTCGTCATCGGCGAATGCCGGCTCGCCGTCGCGGAAGAGCGACGCGTGGACGTGGCACGAGTTGCCGATCCAGGATTCGAACGGCTTCGCCATGAAGGTGATCGAGCAGCCGTTCGCATATGCGATCTCCTTGGCGCCGTTCTTGTAGACGACGTGGTTGTCCGCCATCGTCAGCGCGTCCGCGAAGCGGAAGTTGATCTCGTGCTGGCCGGGCCAGGCCTCGCCCTTGGAGGTCTCGACCTTGATTCCCGCCGCGTGCATCCCGTTCCGGATCTGGCGGATCAGCGCCTCGTCGTAGGTCGACGCGAGAACGTGGTAGTCGAGGATGTAGGGCACTGAGGGGGTCAAGTCCTCGTAGCGCTGCGCCCACGCCTCTTCGTAGGTCTGGCGCAGGAGATAGAACTCGAGCTCGGAGCCCGTCATCGGCGTGAGGCCGAGGGCGGCTGCCCGCTCGACCTGCGCCTTCAGTACCTGCCGCGGAGAGGGCTGAACCGGAGAGCCGTCGTGCCACTGGACGTCGCAGAGGACGAGCGCCGTCGCCTCGAGCCATGGAACACGGCGCAAAGTGCCGAGATCGGGCGCGAGCGCGAAGTCGCCGTACCCCTGCTCCCAGCTCGCGATCTCGTAGCCGGGAATCGGATCCATCTCCATGTCGAGCGCGAGCAGGTAGTTGCAGCCTTCGACCGGGTGCTCGCCCTCGATCTCCTCGACGAAGAACTCGCCGTGGAGCCGTTTTCCGAGCAGCCGGCCCTGCATGTCGGTGAACGCGACGACGACGGTGTCGATCGCGCCGTTCTCGACCTCGGCCTTCAGTTCGTCGAAGCTCAACACAGGGCGCGATCCTATTGCGTGAACTCGGTTCAGAATGACGCTTCGTCGGCGGCGCGCTCCGGACGAGTGCGATGCAAGGACGCAGGGAGCCCCGATATTCGTGAATATCGGGGCGACTGAGGACGCAGCAGCGTGCCGTCCGGTGCGTCCCGGCGACACAAGGCTTCATTCTGAATCGAGTTCTATGGCGCCGACGCTTGACAGAAGTGCCCTGGTAGTAGCTGAATACCCCGTCCCCGTCGCGTCAGCGATCCGAAGGAGGGTGGAATGAGCAGCACAGGGCCCGCACCGGGCGGGTATCACACCTCGGACGACGAACAGCTCCTCCACAAGCTCGGCTACGCGCAGGAGCTCTTCCGCGCGATGGGCGGGTTCCGGAACTTCGCCATCTCGTTCACGATCATCTCGATCCTCGCCGGCTGCCTTACGTCGTACTGGGTCGCCTTCGAGCGCGGTGGGCCGGTTGCGATCACATACGGCTGGCTGCTCGTCGGCCTCATGTCGACCATCATCGCGCTGTCGATGGCGGAGATCGCCTCCGCGTACCCGACGGCAGGCGGCCTCTACTACTGGGCCTCGAAGATGGGAAGCCCCGGCTGGGGGTGGGCGACCGGCTGGTTCAACCTGATCGGGCAGATCGCAGTCACTGCAGCGATCGGGTACGGCCTCGCGACGTTCGCGACCGTCCTCGGGAACTACTGGTTCGAGTACCAGGCCAAGATGGACGACTGGCTGAGCCTCGACGGCAACCAATCCATCTACTTGATGTACATCGTGTTGCTCCTGGCGGCGCTGCTCGTGAACATGTTCAACGTCAGCATCACGTCAGCCCTGAACCAGATCTCGGCGTACTGGCACATGATCGGCGTCGTGGTCATCGTCGGAGTGCTCATCGTCGTCCCCGACAACCACCAGTCGTTCTCGTACGTGTTCACCGAGACCGTCAACAACTCGGGCTTCGGCAACCCGGACGACAACTTCTCCGCGCTGACGTTCTGGTTCGTGTTCGGACTCGGCCTCTTGCTCTCGCAGTACACGATCACGGGATTCGACGCCTCGGCGCATACGGCCGAAGAGACCCAGAACGCCTCACGCGGAGCAGCTGTCGGAATGTGGACCGCGGTGGTCGCCTCCGTGATCTTTGGCTGGATCCTCCTGCTCGCAGTGACGTTCCAGCTGCCGAGCACGCAGTTCGGCATCGACCTCGGACTCGACGTCGGCTACATCGTTCCGTTCTCCTGGGCCGCGTCGATGGGACAGAACTGGGCGGAGTTCCTGCTCTTGATCTGCGTCATCGCACAGTTTTTCTGCGTGACCGCGTCGGTCACGTCGGCGTCGCGCATGATGTTCGCCTTCTCGCGGGATCGCGCCGTGCCCGGGCACCCTCTCTGGCGTCGCGTCGCCAGCAATCGCGTGCCCAGGTGGTCCGTGTTCGGGATCGGCCTCTTCGCAGGCATCCTGATGATCCCGGCGACGGCCAACTACTTCATCGGCTACGCGGTGGGAACGGCGATCGCGGTGATCGGGCTCTACATCGCGTTCATCCTCCCCGTCTGGCTGCGCTGGCGGCTCGGCGACAGTTGGGACGAGCCACGCGCCTGGAGCCTCGGGCGGCACTACAAGTGGCTCAACCCCATCGCGATCGCGTGGGTCGCGCTGATCACGATCCTGTTCGTCTTCCCGCTGTACGACGTCGGCATGCCCTGGCACTCCGACTTCAGCTGGGAGTTCACGAACTACACGATTCTCTGGTTCGCCGGCATCGGGCTCGTGTTCGGCGGCTGGTGGCTGCTCTCGGCCCGCAAGTGGTTCGAGGGGCCGGTCCGCATGGGGACCGAAGAGGAGCTGCAGCGGCTGGAGGAGGAACAGAGGCAGCGGTACGAGCTGCCCACGGAAGCGGGCCGTCGAACGGTCTGAGAACCTCGACTGCTGGACGTGCGAGAGGCGCCGCGAGGCGCCTCTCGCGTTTCAGGAGGCCAGCGCCGTCTGGAACGCCGGCTCGTCGGCCGTGCGCTCGAGGCGCTGGAAGTGCTCGGTCGCGTAGGCGGCGAAGTCGAAGTCGAGCTCCGAGACGGCGGTCTGCACGACGCCCCACATGGCCTCGCGGAAGTCGGACATGAAGCGCATCAGCTCGAGTGCGCGAACCTCGCTCGCATCAACGTCGTCGAAGTACGCCTCCAACAACGCGCGGCGACCGGGCTCGTCGAGCTCATGGTTGATCGAGAAGTTCGCAAGATCGAAGAAGGGATCACCCATGCCCGCGTACTCCCAGTCGACGATGCACAGTCGCTCGCCGTCATCGAGGAAGTTCGCATTCAGGAGATCGTTGTGACATGGCTTGGCTTCGCCGCTGCGCTTCCACGGATCTGCTCGATCCGCGCCGCGAGCTGGTGCGCCCACTCGAAAGCCTTCGGGATCGTCCCACCTCGCTCGAGCGCAGTCTCTCGATAGCGCTCGACCACGCGAAACGCGTCGAACGCGCCTGGAATCGGCGGGCCGTCGTGGAATGCCCTCAGGGCAGCTGCGACGCGGGCGAGCAGCGCCGGCTCGCGCATGTGCTCGAGGGAAGGAGTCGCGCCTTCGACGAACCGCGTGACGAGCCAGCCCTCAGGCTCGACGAACGCGACCACCTCCGGGCCGATACCGAGCGCCGCGGCCGCTTTGGTCGCTTCCAGCTCGACCGTACGGTCGATGCCGAGCAGGCTGGTGTCCTTGCCCGCGACGCGCAGGACGAAGGTCTCGCCGTCGACGTCGACCTTGAGGTTGTGGTTCGTGATCCCGCCGCCGAGAACCTCTACCTCGGTCTCCTTGCCGGGCCACACGCGCTCGACGGCCGTGGCGAGCTCGCTCACGCGCGGATCCGCTCGCCCTGCGGGTCGAAGAGGGGCTCTGACGCGATCACGCCGGACACCCACTCCCCGAAGATCTCGACCTCGACCGGCGCGCCGATCTCGTGGTCGGCCGGCACGTACGCGAAGGCGATCGACCTCTCGACCGAGTACCCGTAGCCCCCGCTCGTAACCCGCCCTACGAGCTCGCCGCCGATTCGGACCGGCTCAGAGCCGAGCGCGACCGCGCGGGGATCGTCGAGCGTCAAGCAGCGGAGCATCCTTTCAGGCTCAGCTGCTTCTGCCAGCGCATCGCGCCCGACGAAGTCCCCCTTGTCGAGCTTCACGGCGAATCCGAGACCGGCCTCGAAGGGCGTGTCCTCGGGAGTGATGTCGGCCCCCCAGACCCTGTAGCCCTTCTCGAGCCGCAACGAATCGATCGCCTTGTACCCGCCTGCGACGAGGCCGTGCTCCTGGCCGGCTTCCCAGAGCGTGTCCCACAATGCGAGGCCGAACTCGGTGCGGCAGTAGAGCTCCCAACCGAGCTCGCCGACGTACGTCACGCGCAACGCGAGGCACGGCACGCGGCCGATCGCGACCTCGCTCGCCCGCATGTACGGGAACGCCTCGTTCGAGAGATCGGCCGTGGTCAGCGGCTGCAGGATCTCCCGTGCCTTCGGCCCCCAGATCCCGTAGCAGGCGTACTGCGACGTGAGATCGCTGAGGACGACAGAGCCATCGTCGGGTGCGTGCTGGGCGAGCCACGCGAGGTCGTGCTGGCCGAATGCGGTTCCGGTGACGACCTGGAAGCGATCGCCCGCCAGCCGGGTGACCGTGAAGTCGCACTCGATCCCGCCGCGTGGGTTGAGCATCTGCGTGTAGGTGACCTGGCCCGGCGTCGCGGGCCACCCGGTTGCCGCACAGGCGTTCCAGGAAGTCGCCCGCGCCGGCGCCCTCGACGAGGATCTTCGCGAACGAGCTCTCGTCGAAGATCGCCGCGGTTTCACGACACGCGAGGTGCTCGGCGCCGATCGCCGCCGACCAGAGCTTTCCCGCCCAGCCCTTGGGCCGGAGCGTCTCGTCTGCACGCTCCGCGTTCGGCTCGAACCAGTTCGCGCGCTCCCAGCCGGACTTTTCTCCGAACGCCGCGCCAAGCTCGAGCAGCCGCGCGTACGCGGGTGAGACGCGCAGCGGGCGTCCGGCCCGGCGCTCGTGCCCCGGGTACTTGACGTCGTAGTACGTCTCGTAGATCTCCTTCGTGCGTTCGACCGTGTAGTCGCGGCTGCGGTAGGAGGCGCCGAAGCGGCGAGAGTCCATGTGCCAGACGTCGAGCGAGGGCGTGCCGTCGACGATCCACTCCGCGACGAGCTTCCCCATCCCGCCCGCGCCGGCCAGCCCGTGCGCGCAGAATCCGGCGGCGACCCAGAAGCCGCGAACGTCGGTCGGGCCGAGGATGAACTCGCCGTCCGGAGTGAAGGCCTCCGGCCCGTTGATGAGCTTGACGACCTCCATGTCGTTGAGGGACGGAACGCGCATGACGGCGTTCTCCATCAGCTCCTCGAAGCGGGGCCAGTCCTCCTCGAGGAGCCTCGAGTTGAAGTCGGAAGGAATGCCGTCGAGACCCCAGGGCGCACAGTTGCGCTCGTACCCGCCCATGACCAGCCCGCCCGACTCGGGCCGGAAGTACACGAGGAGCGTGGGATCGCGCATCGTCGGCATCTCGAGCGGAAGTCCCGCAGGCTTGGTGATCAGGTACTCGTGCGCCATCGGGACGATCGGGACGTTGACGCCTGCGAGCACCCCGATCTCGCCCGCGTACATGCCGCCCGCATTGACGACGACGTCGGTCTCGATCGGGCCTCGGTCGGTCTCCACGCCGGCGACGCGGCCGCGGTGGGTACGTGATGCCGACGACCCGGGTGCGCTGTTCGATGCCTGCGCCGCGGCGGCGAGCGCCCTCCGCGAGGGCGAGGGTGAGCTGGCTCGGGTCGACGTAGCCGTCCGTCGGCAGGAACGCGGCTCCGAGGACGCCGTCGGTCGAAAGGGGCGGGAAGAGCTCCTGGGCTTCCTTCGGTGAGATGAGCTCGAGGGGAAGGCCGAACGTCTTCGCCCAGCCTGCCTGGCGGGCGATCTCCTCCATCCGCTCCTGTGAGGAGGCAAGGCGGAGCGAGCCGACCTCTCGCCAGCCGGTTTCGAGCCCGACCTCTTCCTCGAGCGAGCGGTACAGCTGGACGCTTTCCATCATCATCTTCGTCAGCGAGAGAGAGCTCCTGAGCTGGCCGACGAGGCCCGCAGAGTGAAAGGTCGACCCGCTCGTCAGCTCTGCGCGCTCGACGAGGACGACGTCGTCCCAACCGAGCCTTGCGAGCCAGTAGAGGATCGCGCAGCCGCCGACGCCGCCGCCGATCACGACCGCTCGGGCGCGCTCTCGCATGGCGCGAGCCTACGAGAAGCGAAGGCCGGGGTCAGGCTGAAGCCCGACCCATCGCCCGAGGGGGGTCTGGCTTCAGCCAGACCCCCTCCTGCGCCCGCTCGTTCGCAAATTGCGCGGGATTCCTTCGGCCGAGTCCTTGATCGGCGCGTCCCGATTTGCATAGAGTGCCGCTGCGCCGAGCACGGGGCGCCGGTAGGACGAAGCCCCCCGAGGAGCACTACGCGGAAGCGGAAGGTTCGTCGGGAAGGTGGACGAAAGCGTTCCCGGCTCGGCGAACTGTTCCCGCTCCGGCGCCGCAAAGCCGGCACCTCCGCTCTTTGGAGCCTCCGTCGAGCCTACGGCTCGGGCCGGACCTACGCGTCCGGCCTTTTTTCTTCCTCGAGCGGACTAGAGCATGTGCTCGCAGATGCAGTTCGACCTGTTTGAAAAGAAAACATCGCAAATTGCGACAAGCCTGTCTCGAGAGGCCTTGACGCAGGTGGACGACCCCCCTAGTGTGCTGCTTGCACCGAGTACGGAGCGCCCGAGGTTGATGGTTCTCCGAGTGGCACCCGCTTCGGCGGAGGTCAGTCGGATTGCCGGACGGAGGCGACACCGGCTCGGTGCATTTCTTGTTGGACCTGTCTCCTCGAGCCACCCCCGGCTGTGGAAAACTCGGCACGCAATCGTTCCACTTACAGGGCCAGGCTCTGTAAAGAACGCGGCCGCCGCAAATTGCGCGAAGTTCGCCTCGGCGAGTGCTTGACCCAGACCTCGAGAGCCGCATAGAGTCGCGGTGCACCGAGTACGGAACGTCAGAGGTTGATGGCTTTCCGAGTGGCAGTCGCTTCGGCGGAAGTCAGTCGGGTTGCCGGACGAAGACGTCACCGGCTCGGTGCATTTCTTCGTGGTGGCTAGTCTCGCCGGAATGCGCCGGCTGCTGGCTCTCCTCTGCTCGATCATCTTCGTCGACGCGATGCTGTACACCGCGCTGGCGCCGCTCGTGCCCGGGTACGCGGACGAGTTCGAGCTTTCGAAGACGGGGGCGGGACTCTTGGTCGCGGCCTTCGGCGCAGGCGCGCTCCTCGGCGGCATACCCGGAGGCCTCGCTGCGGCACGCTTCGGCCCGAAGAGCGCCGTCGTCTGGGGCCTTGTCCTTCTCGGCATCGCAAGCTTCGCGTTCGCACTCGCCGACGGCGCGGTCGCGCTTGGCGTTTCCCGCTTCGTTCAGGGCTTCTCCAGCACGGTCACGTGGGCAGGAGCCCTCGCGTGGGTCGCCGGTGTCGCCCCGCGGGAGAAGCGTGGCGAGATCATTGGAATCGCGTTCGGAGCAGCGATCGCCGGCGCGATCCTCGGTCCGATGTTCGGCGGCATCGCCGAAGCGGTCGGCATCCGAGTCTCGTTGACGACGCTCGGCGTCGTGGCGCTCTGCTTCGCGCTGCTCGCGCTCGTGGAACGGTCGCCCGTCGGGCGAGACGCTGACCGCGGACGGCGTACGACGGGCGTTCCAGGACATCCGCTTCCTGGGCGGGCTGTGGCTGAACACGCTTCCCGCGATGCTCTTCGGAATCCTCGTCGTCCTCGCGCCTCTGGCGCTCGACGACGCCGGCTGGTCGACGATCGGAATCGCGACGGTGTTCTTCGCCGCGGGCGTGCTCGAGGTCGTGATCAACCCGTTCCTCGGCCGTGCCACCGACCGACTCGGACGTCTCCGCCCCATCCGCTTCGCCCTCGTCGGATCGACAGCGGTCGCGGTCGTGCTCGCCGCGTCGTCGAAACCGATCGTGATCGCGATCCTCATCGGCGGCGGCGGGTATCACCTTTGGAAGCCTGTACACGCCGGCGATGGCGCTGACGTCACATCGCGCGGATGCGGCCGGTCTCGCGCAGGGCCTCGCGTTCGGGATCATGAACACGGCCTGGGCGGTCGGCGCTCTCCTCGGTCCTGCGCTCGGCGGCGGACTGGCGGAGGCTCAGGGCGACGGCGCTCCGTATCTCGTCGGAGCGACCATCTGCGTGCTTACGCTCGCCGCGACGTATCGCGTCGCTCAAACAAGGATGCGGCCCAGTGAAGCGTGAGCAGTGGGATCGCAAGTACGCCGAGGCGGAGCAGCTCTGGGCTCTCACGCCGAACCGTTCATTCGAGGCCGAAGCCGCAGACCTCGCGCCGGGTCGTGCGCTCGATCTCGCCTGCGGAGAGGGCCGGCACGCGATCTGGCTCGCCGACCGTGGCTGGCAGGTCACGGCCGTCGACTTCTCGGAAGTGGCGATCGCCAAGGCGCGGGCACGTGCTGTGAGGGAGAACGTAGACGTCGACTTCCGTTGTGCCGACCTGCTCGAGTTCGAGCCCGAGCCCGAGGCGTTCGACCTCGTCCTCGTCCTCTTTCTCCAGATCCCCGGAGACGAGCGCCGCCTCGTACTCTCGCGCGCGACCGCAGCCCTTGCCCCAGGTGGCACCTTCGTCCTCGTCGGCCACGACCTCGAGAACCTCGAAAGAGGCACCGGCGGCCCCAGCGACCCCTCGGTCCTCTACACGCCCGACGACATCGTCGCCGAGCTCCCCGGCCTCGAGATCGAGAAGGCAGAGCAGGTGCTTCGCCCGGTCGACGACGCCGACCGGCCGGCCATCGACGTGCTCGTCAGAGCGCGCCGGCTCCGGCGCTAGCCAGCGTCGGCCCCGAACGGCCCTTCCGCGAGAAGCCGCCGGAAGGCCGCGAACTGCCCCGCCTTCCCGACGCCGACCAGCGTGTCTCCCTGCTGGACGACGTCCTCGGGCTGCGCGCCGCTCACCGGCTCGGGCTCGCGAAGGATGGCGATCACCGTCACACCGGTTCGGGCACGCAATCGCGCTTCGGCGAGCGAGAGGCCGATCGCGGGGCTCGTGTCCGGCACCGGGATCCATTCGATGTGGAGCTCCCCGAGCGCCATCTCGAGCTCCTCGACGATCTTCGGGCGCTCGTACGCTCCGCCGATGATCGCGCCCAGCTGTCGCGCCTCGTCGTCGTGCAGCTCGATGACCGCAGTCGGCTCGTCGTCGTCCGCGCGGCGGTAGAAGTAGATCTCGCGTTGGCCGTCGACGTGAATGATCACCGCCACGCGCCCGCCAAGGGCGGTCCTGAACGTGTACTTGACGCCGACTCCTGGGAGTCGCGTCTCTCGTAGGTCTACTGGCACGTCGTCAAGCCTCCTCCACGAGTGTAGGTCTAGGCACAGGGAACAGGCGCCGGCCGATCCGCTTGGACTCCTTCATCAGCACGAGCCCGACCGTCGCCGTCACCAGCACGTACAGGCCGGCGAAAGCGACGAGATCCTCCCGTTGGGCCGGTTCGAGCAACGGGTTCTCGGACGCGACCTGGGCCAGGATGATCGTGAACTCGCCGTGCGCCACCAACGCCACCCCGGCGTTCAGGCTCTGACGGCGCGTGAAGCCGCCGAGTTGCCCGGCGATCATGCCCCCACCCAGCTTCCCGACGAGCGTGAGCGCCACGGCGAGCGCGACGAGCCACCCGACGTCGCCGATCTCTCCGACGTCGATCGAGAGCCCGAACACGAAGAAGAAGAGGGCCGCGAAGATGTCCCGAAAGCTGAAGAACCGCTCCTCGATCTGATCGCGGACCGAGGTCTCGGAGAGGACGATCCCCGCCATGAGCGCGCCGATGGCTTCCGACAGCCCGAGCTCCTCGGCGACGGCCGCAGAGCCGATGAGGAAACCGAAGACCGCCAGCAGGAAGAACTCGAGCGGCAGACGATCGAGCGCTCGATCGATCGGCCCGGAGAGCCACTTGCGACGCCGCGAGCCCCGCAGTGATGAATCCCAACGCCTTGGCGACGAGAACGAGCGTGTCCGACACGTCCCCACCTCCGGCTGCCGCGAATCCGAGCATGAAGGCGATGACGATGTCCTCGAAGACGAGGATGGCGAGGACGAGGTCGGTCTCGTCGTCACCCAGGCGGCGGAAGTCGATGAGCCCCTTCACCGCGATCGCGCTCGAGGAGACGTACACGCACGCCGCGAGGATGAGCGCAGCGAACGTGAAGCCGAAGGCTGCCACGCCGACGATCAGCCCGAGCCCGAGGTTCGCAACGAGGTCGACCGTGCCGCCGAGACCGAGGTGGCGGCCGCTCCCGCGGAGTCGCGTCAGCGTGAACTCGAGCCCGAGGAAGAAGAGCAGGAAGACGATGCCGAGCTCGGCGACGAACTCCGTCACCTCGGACTCACGGATCAGCGCCAGCTGCTCGGGCTCGTTCGGGCCGAGCAGGAGACCTGCGAGCAAATAGGCCGGGATCGCCGACAGCCCGATTCGGCGAGCGACGAGGCCGAGCACGCCCAGCACGGCGATGGTTACGGCGAGCTCGGCGAGGGTCACGGCTGCATTCTCCCGCCGCGGGCGGAGAGCCTGCTACCGCGAGCGGGCCGTCCGTTCGGGGATGGCCGAGAACAACGCGCGAGATTGCTTCAGCGAGGCGACGCGAAGGCCACGACCCACACGACTGCGGCACCTTCGGAGAAGATGCCGTCCGCCCGGACGAGCGCGGTGCCGACGTCACGAAATCCAGCGCTGAGCATGTTCTCCTGGTGCGCCGGTGATTGCAGCCACAACGCAACTGCGTCCCGCGGGCTGGCCGCTTCGGGTGATGCGGTCATGAGGTTCTCGGCAAAGCGTGCGTGCCGGTAGCCGGTTCGCCGTATCGGCGCCGTGGCGCTCGCGCCGCACGGCGTATGTGAGAACTGCCGGCAAGTCACGATCCCTTGTCCTTTGAGCGCCACCGCCCGCCCCAGCGAGCTCGAAGGAGCGAGTCGCCCCACGTGATGCTTGGCGCGCGCCCAGTTCACGAGGCACCTCATCGCGCGCCGCTGTTCGAAGGCCGAGGCGGCAACGTCAGTCGACCCTGCGCAAGCCTCGGCAGGCGCCAGGTATGCGGCCCAGGGCTTTTCCGCGCCGGCTGCCGTGCCGGCAATCCCGCTGGCCGCAGCAAGCGCCGCCAGAAGCGCGCCGAGGCGGAGCCGAGTCGATGCCGCAGTCCAATCCATCCCGATCGAACCCTGGTCCACCTTGTGGGGGAAATCGATCCCTCGGTCTAGCGATCCTGTGCCGTCAGCGGGTCACTCGCGCGAGGACGGGTCTGCTCGCGCGATGCGACTGCCCGCTCGAAAAACGGGCGGGAATCGTTCCAGAATCCACCGGGCGTCCAGCGTCTCGAGCCGGTATGCGCGCCCGTTCACGAGGGCGTAGTCGCCCGTTCGCGGATCCATCGCCAGCCGCGCTTCGACCGGATACCAGCGATTGTGGCGCTCGATCAGATCGTTGACCTCGTCGAACGACCAGCCGGCGGCGATGACCTGCCAGGCGTCCGAGAACGCCGGGGCGTCGTGCGGACACGCCTCCGCAGTTGCGTGCCACGCCTCACCGAGCCGAGCGTCGTGCTGGGCGGTCCGCTGCTCGATCTCGCGCAACCGCAACATGTACGGCCGCGGTCCCTGCGAGGCCGCCAGGTACGCGTCCGCGCGCGGGACGAAGTTCCGGAGGCGAAGAGGGATCGGCCTTCCGCGAAGCGGGATCGAGCGGAGGTCTTCCTCGAGGGCTGCGAGCTCGCGGCGCTCCCTCGGTGTCTCGGGCAGCACGATTCCCTGCCGCATGATCGAGTCGCGCTCGGCCTTCTCCACACCGCTATTGAAGCGGCCGTCTACACGCCGAGGAGGCGGTCGATCCAGGAGCGCTTGGGTGGGACATCACGCTCGGGCGCTTCCGGCTCGGCCGACGCATCCTGCTCGATCTCGTGACGCTCGCGGATGCGCAGGACGACCTGCTCTCCGCGCCGCTCCTCCAACCGCTCGAAGTCGCCACGAATCGCTTCACGCATCGCGTCGAGATGGCTCTCTTCTCTCACCTCGTGGCCGTTCCCGGCCTGGGACCCGACTCCTCTAACGCGGCGAGGCGAGCGTGACGATCCAGACAACCGCTGCACCCTCGTAGAACACGCCGTCCGCACGCACCAGGGCGGTGCCGACATCGCGATACCCAGGGCGCAGGATGTTCTCGCGGTGCCCCGGAGACTGCAGCCAGGCAGACACGACGTCCCGGGCGCTGGCCGCACCGTGCGAGCCCACGTAGAGGTTCTCGGCGAAGCTCGCGAACGCGTATCCCGCTCTGCGCACGGTCGCGGAGACGTCCGAGCCGCACGGCGTGTGCGAGATCTGCCGGCACGCCACGACGCCGCGCCCCTTCATCACCGATGCGCGACGCAAGGAGTGCGACTCCGCGAGCCGTGTCTGCCGATGGCGTGCTCGCGCCCAGTTCACGAGACAGTGAACCGCGCGCTCCTGCACCCGCACGGAGGCCGCGGGATCAGTCGATCCCCGGCACGCACCGGCTGGGGCCAGGTACGGGCTCGTCGAGCTCCTGGCTCCGGTCGCGGTCGACGCGAGCGCGAACATCGCCGCGATGAGCGCGACAAGCACGGCCAAGCCAAGGCGCGCGAGCGCCGTCGCGGTGGTCGAGGTCACGGCCTAAGACCGATCGCCCGGCTCGGTGATCCTGCCCCTCATCAGGGTCACTCGGGCGACCCTAACCGATTCCCTGGGTGGTGGCTGCGCCAACTGACAGCGGCGAGGAGGCCGAGCGCCAGCGTAGGCAACACGGTCAGCGCTCGGTAGAGCAACGTTGCCGCGACGGCGTCCGCATTCGACGCACCGAAGGCGACGAGGGCGCCGCTCAGGCCGAGCTCGACGATCCCGACCCCGCCGGGCGTCAACGGGAGCGCTCCGAGGATTCGGCTGAGCGCCCACGCGGCGAACGCCTCGATCCACGTGATCTCCGCAGTCCGAGACGCCCACCACGCGAAGGCACACGAAGAGGAGCAGAAAGACGGTCAGGTGGCCGACGAGAGTGGCGAGCGTGAGCACGTGCCAGCGTCGCCTGAGCAGCCCGAGGGCGCTCGTGCGGAAGCCTGCGAGCTGCTCGCCGCCCCAGGTGACGGGGTTCCGGCGCAGGAGCACGGCGTACACGGCTCACGAGCCGCGCAGCAAGCGCTCCGATCTGGTGCGCGCGTCGCGAGCTCGACAGCGCAAGCGCGAAGGCCGAGATCGCGACGATGAGGACTGCGAGGCCGATCAAGGCGGCGGTACGAAGCGCCGGATGGTCTTCGTCGACCCCGGTGAGCAGCGCGAGCGCGACGATCGGAAACGCAAGGTTCGCGAACTGGTTCCAGATCCCCGTGACTGCGACGGCCAGCGCGACGGTGCCCGCTCGGAAGCCCCAGGAGCGGAGCATCGAGTACGACCCCGCCATCCCGACGGCAGCGCCCGCCGGCGAGATCATCGACAGCGCAGTGGAAGCCTGCGTCAGCACGAGTGCCTGCCGGTAGCCGAGCCCGGGAAGCGCCACCATCCAGCTCGGCGGGAAGGTCGCGATGTTGAGCACCGTCGCCCCGACGAGCAGGAGCGCGTCCTGCCAGCCCAGGTCCTTGATGACCTCCCAGACGTCTCGGTAGTCCGCGATACGAGGGAGGACGAACACGAACACCGCTCCGATTACGACGGCACTGGCGGCACCGCCGAGCAGGCGCTTCCTGTGTCTTCCCCAGAGTCCCTGCGGCGGCGCCGTGCCGTCTGGCATCTGAGAGAACCTATCGCGGAAGATCACGCCGGAATCACTCACTCGACAGGGAGGGCACATGAGACGCCGCACGCCGTACTCGTTGACTCCGGGGACCGCCATCGCGCTCCTCGCCCTTTTCTTCGCGCTCGGGGGCTCGGCCTTCGCGGTCGGCGAGCGCATCCAGGCGTCGTCAGTGGCTCAGCAGCGCTGCACGAACGGCGCGGTGCGTGGCATCGCGTACGTCACGGGCAATCCCTCGATGGGGATCGCCAACGTCGGCGACAGGTTCACGAGCGCCGCCACGGTGTTCGGACGGAAGTTCAACTGCAACGGAAGGGGCATCGAGGTTCGAAGAGTCTCGATCGGGGTCTTCGAGATCCGCTTCGTCGGAAACCCCGCCTCGACCGCGGTGGCGAGTGGGGTCGGTAACGCATATGCGGTCGTCGACCCGCTTCCGAACGGCGTCTTTCGCATCGGAGTCCACCCCGCAGGCCGTGACGACCCGGCCGATCAGCCTTTCATGATCGTCCTCGTGTAAGCGACTAGAACTCGGTTCAGAGTGACGTTTCGTCGGCGGGGCGCACCGGGCGAGTGCGATGCAAGGACGCAGGGAGCCTCGATATTCGTGAATATCGGGGCGACCGAGGACGCCGCAGCGTGCCGGCCGGTGCGTCCCGGCGACACAAGGCTTCACTCTGAATCGAGCTCTTAAGGCAAGCGCGGCGCGAGGAACGCCGACAGGACGCCGGCAGCGAGCAAGAGGCCGGCCGCGAGAGCGACGAACAGGAACGTGACCTCCGTCTCGCCCGGCTCGCGCCCGAGGCGCGATCCGAGGTTCTCGTACGCCTTCTCGAGTGCGTCGGCGGTGCGGGCCTCCGAGAACTCGCCGCCCGTCATCGCGGCGATCTGCCGCAGCGTCTCGGGATCCGGCGGGACCGGAATCCGCTGACTGTCGCCCGAGCTCGGGTCGAACGGCCCGCCGAACGAGCCGCGAGCGATCGTTCCTTCGGGCGTCCCCAGGGCGACCGTGTACACCGGGAAGCAGACGTCCCGCGCGAGCGCCGCACCCTCGAGCGGTTGCAGGATCCCACGGGTCTGCGCGCCGTCCGAGAGGAAGAGGATGGATACCGGCGCTGGCTCGTCGCAGCTCGCGGCCTGCGCAAAGGATCGTGTCGCGCCCAGGTCAGGAAGCGCGATCTCCTCCTCCTCGGCGGGCTCGGTCTCGGTCGCCCGCTTGCCCATGTCGACCGCGGTCTGCAGCGCGTCGCCGATAGCCGTTCCGCCGAAGATCAGGAATGTGTCGATCTCCTCCACCGCCGTGCGAACGAGATCGTGATCGCGGGTCGCCGGAGTCGCCACCTGTGCCTCGCCCGCGAACACGACGAGACCCACGCGCAGCTTGTCGGGCGCGTTGTCGAGAAACGTGAGCACGGACTCCTGCGCAGCGCCCAGCCGCGTCGGCTCGACATCCCTCGCTTGCATCGAGCGGGACGTGTCGACTACGAGGATGACCGTGGCACGCTCGGCCAGGACCATCCGCTCGACCTGAGGTCGAGCGAGCCCGACGAGGAGAAGCGCGAGCGCGAGCGCGAGCAGCGCGGGCGGAACGAACCTCGGCCAGGACCTTCCCGACACGACCGTCGCCAGCACGTCCATGTTCGTGAAGCGCACCGCGTAGCGGGCTCGCCGCCGCTCGGCGAGCAGCCAGAGGCCGACGGCCAGCGCGAGGATGACGAGCGAGAACAGCAGCCAGGGGCTCTGGAAGCTCACCGCGTCCTCGCGCACAGAGCCTGGGCCTGGACGACCGCGCGGACCTCTCCCAACTCGGCGTCACCGGTGATCGCGACGACGACCTTGCCGTCCCGAACCGACTGCTCGCCTCTCACGCTGGAGACGAGGCTTGCGCCTGGCGGAGTCCTCGTGAAGAACCCGAATGCATGCGAGGCTCCGACGAGACGCTCGCCCGTGCGACAACCCGTGGTCACGGAGGCACTTCCCGGCCGTACTCTCGTGGTCTTCACGCGGAACGTCGTCGGTGTGCCAGGCTCGAAGACGGTGGCCGAGGTCGGAACGCGGGACCCTCCGCCCTGAGCAGGCATGCAGCCGACATAGGGCTTGAACGTCGGCGCGCGCGGCGATGTACCGACGTACGTCCCGAGGAAGGTCACCGACCGGGCAGTGGTGATGCCCGGGTTCACCGGGCTTCCCATCCTGCCCAGGAAGCTCACGTCGATCGCCCGCTGGCTGAGCTCGGCGTCGAGGCCGCCGACGATGAAGCGACGCGGGCAGGTGAGCTGCCACGAGACCTGGCGACGCGCGGTTCCCGTCGAGGCCGGGACGACCACCCACGGCCCCGCTATCGGAATGCAGACCATGAGGCCGTCACATTCGTTCGCGCTTCCCGCCGGTGCCGCAAGTGCGAGTGCCGCAAGCAGCGTGACCGCGAGGACGGATACGGAAGCGGCCCAGCGCCTCACGGAGCCCTCCGGAAGAGGAACGCGGACAGTGCTCCGCCGAGGAGGAGGAGCACGGAGGCGGCGCCGGCGAAGACGTCCGTGATCTCCCGCGATTCCTCGCGCTCGCCGAGGCGCGACCCGAGCTCGTCGTACACCTCGCGCAGGCGCTCGTCGTCGAGGGCGGTGAAGAACTCGCCGCCGGTCGTCGCGGCGAGCATCTGGAGCGTCTCGGGGCTGGGCGGAACGCGGATGATGCGCTCGAAGCCCCCGGTGAGCCTCTCCTCGACAACGCCTGCAGGCGTCCCGACCAGGACTGTGTAGACCGGGATTCCGCGCTCCTTCGCCTCCTCGGCAGCCTTCGCAGGCTCCACGCTGCCACCATCCTGAGCCCCGTCCGAGATCAGCACGATCGCTCGTGGCGGGACGACGACACCATCGCCCTCCTCGGCGCCTTCCTCTCCTGGCGGCTGCTTCGGCTGCCCGACGCGAACCGAAAGCGCGACGGCATCGCCGATCGCGGTGCCCTCGCCCGGCGTCAGCGAGTCGAGCGCGGCCTCGACCAGGGACCGGTCGTGGGTCGGGGGAACACCGACAGACGCCCGCGTGGCGAAGGAGACGACCCCGACGCGGAACTTCTCCGGCACCTGGACGAGGAAGCCCTCCGCCGCAGCGCGCGCGGCCTCCAGCCTCGTCGGCTCGACGTCCTTCGCCTTCATCGACCGAGAGACGTCCATCGCCAGGATGACCGTCGCCTCCTCGCGCGGAACGCTCACCGTCGCATGCGGCCGCGCCACACCGACGATCATTGCTCCGAGGCCGACGAGAAGAATCGCCACCGGCAGATAGCGGAGCCTTCCGGGCTCGCGGTCGACGACGTTCGGAAGCAGGTCGGGGTTCCCGAACGCCGCCTTGTGAGCGTTTCCGGCGCCGCTCGGACCAGAGGTAGAGAAGGACGAGCAGCGGAATGAGGATCAAACCCGCGAGCGCGATCGGCCAGCCGAAGGTCATCGACGCCTCCTGACGGAGGAAGGTCACGAGCGGGCGAAGCCAGTCGCCCGAGGTGCTGAGGACGACGTGTCTCACGCCGAGCGCCGCGAAGCTCCGCGCGACCTCGGCCCGCTCGGCGCGAGCGGCGACCGCGAACCTCTCACGCAGGCGACGGTTACGAGTGTCGACCCGCAGCTGACGCCCCGTCTCCGGGTCGACGAGCCAGAGGAGCCCGACGTTCGAGAGCTCCTGCTCGCGCGGATCCTGAATCTCGACTGCGACCACGTCGTGCCGCCCGGCGAGCTCGAGCAACGGCCGGCGCCAGTCGCGCGGCCCGCGGAAGTCGGAGACGACGACGATCAGCGACCGCTGCCGCGCCAGGCCAGAAGTCCGGCCGATCGCCTCGGCGAGCGACGTGTCGCTCGCGGCCTCGTCCTGCTCCTCTCGGAGCGCCGCGAGAAGGCCGACGAGTCCCGCGCGACCTTGCTTCGGCGGAAGTGTTCTCGGCTTGACGCTCCCGAAGGTCGCAAGCCCGAGGCGGTTGCCGCGACGCGTTGCAAGGTGCCCGAGCGCAATCGCGACGCCCTCGGCGACGTCCGCCTTGCGGCGGTCGGCCGTGCCGAACTGCATCGACGGGGAGGCGTCGAGCACGAGCCAGGTGACGAGCACACGCTCAGCGAGGTCGACGCGGACGTGCGGCTCGGTCGTTCGCGCGGTGACGTTCCAGTCGATCCGGCGAACATCGTCACCCGGTGCGTACGGGCGCACCATCGCGAGCTCCGATCCGGTCCCGAGGAGATTCGAGCGAAAGTCGCCCGCGAGGAGCCCCTCCATCCGGCGCGCGATCGAGACGTCGAGCGCGCGCAGCAGCCCTTCCGGCATCGAGCCCGGGCCTGGCCGGGCCGGCGTCGAGCTGGTGAGGAGACTGCTTGCGGACGTGGGTCTCATGCAGCGTTTTCGCCTGCGAGGTCGAGCCGAGGCGCCGGCACGGCGGCCAGCACCTGGTCGAGGAGCTCGTCGGGGTTCACCTCCTCTGCGAGTGCCTGGTACGAGAGCACGAGCCGGTGTCTGAGCGCGTCCTTGGCGAGCGCTTGCAGATCCTCGACGAGCGCGTACTCACGGCCGCGGATGAGCGCCAACGCGCGAGATCCGTGGACGAGGCTGATCGGCCCACGCGGGCTCGCCCCGTACGAGATGTAGGGCGCGATCTCGCCGAGACCGTGGGCGGCCGGCTCGCGCGTCGCCGTCGCGATGTCGACCGCGTAGCTGATGAGCGAAGGATCCACGTAGATGTCGTAAGCCGCCCTTTGCAGCGCTTTCAGGTCTTCGAGCGAAAGCGCCTCGCGCAAATCGGGTGCCTCGACGAGCTGGCGCTGAACCACGGTCAGCTCCTCGTCGTGCTGCGGATACCCGATCACGACCTTGAGCATGAAGCGGTCGATCTGGGCCTCCGGGAGTGGATACGTGCCCTCCGACTCGATCGGGTTCTGCGTCGCCATGACGAGGAAGGGATCGGGAACGGGGAACGTGTCGTGGCCGATCGTCACCTGCCGCTCCTGCATGACCTCGAGGAGCGCCGACTGAACCTTGGCGGGCGCGCGGTTGATCTCGTCGGCGAGGAGGAAGTTGCAGAAGACCGGGCCGAGCTCGGTGTCGAACGCGCCGTCACCCGCTCGATAGATCCGCGTGCCCACGAGATCCGAAGGGACGAGATCGGGCGTGAACTGCACCCGCGCGAACGATCCGCCGAGCACACCCGCGGTCGTCTTGATCGTCAGCGTCTTGGCAAGCCCCGGAACACCTTCGATCAGCAGATGCCCCTGCGCGAGCAGGCATACCAGCACCCGCTCGAGCATCGCGTCCTGCCCGGCGATGACGCGCCTGATCTCGAAGAGCGCCTGCTCGAGCTGCTCCTTCGCTTCCAGAGGCGAGGGGACGACGGCCTCGTCCGGCTGGTCGGTCACGTGTTGCTCCTCTCTCGCGGCCCTTGGGGACCTATACGAAAGCAGACGAAGGTGAGTTTGGGGTAAGACGTGCGTCCATCGGCCGCGGGTCGCAGTGGCTGGCGAGCGAGCTCAGGAGCGCTGAACGCCCATCGTGATCGCGCCGATGTAGCCCGATCCGCTCTTCGTCAGCTTGAGCGTCGACCGCTTGCCACCATTCCGGTAGATGCTGTCTGCGGCGTTGCGGGTGGTACGGCTCGGTCTGCTCGCGTAGGGCGAGCGCCTGTAGATGGTGTCGGTCAACGCGTCGGCGAAATAGAGCTGGCCCGTATGCACCACGTTTCCGCCGATGTGAACCATGACGTGGACGTGGACCGTGCGACCCTGGTACCAGCCGGGGTAGATCGTCCGGAAGAGCGCGATGCCCTTCGCGTCCGTCCGCTGGATCCCGCGCAGAAACCGATCCTCGTCCGTGCCCTGCACGCTCGTTCCCGAGTAGACGCCTCCGGCGTCGCAATGCCAGATGTCGACGGCGGCGCCCTTGATCGGCTTGCAGTTGGATACGTCGAGAACGCCCAAACGCAGCATCAGCGGTGTACCGGGTCTCCCCTCGGTGATGTTCCGGCGAACCTGGTGATCGTCGAGGTAGTACGGCCCCTCGGTCTGCTCCGGCGCGAGGACGCAGCTCACGAGGCCGGATGCAACCGCGGCCGGTCCGGCGCTCGCTTCCTCAGCGACCTTCCAGCCGCCGACAGCCGTCGCGCCTGCGAGCAAGCCTCCCAGCTTCAGGAGCGAGTCGCGGCGGGAAAGTCGATCCGCGTCGTTCACCCCTCGAGGGTAGCGAGCGGCGTTGAGAAAGCTCTAAGAACGCGCTTCGACCCAGGCGACGGCTCTCGCTTGCTCCCGAACCACGAACGCGAGCCCGAGCCGGCCGTCGCCGGTGACCTCTGCGAGCTCGACGTCGTCGCCGAGGTCGATCGCGTGCCGATGGTCGAGCTGCGCGCGCAGGGGCGCACGTGGGTCCGGCATCCCGGCACCCAGCCGCTGCTCCACTGCGTGCCAGTACGCGGCGTTGTTCACGTGACCGAGGAGGTCGACGTCGGTCGCGCGGAGCGGCCAGGGGCTCCGCCTCCCATCATTTCCGGGAACCGGTAGCTCGAGGCGTGTGGAGACGGTGCGTCCTTCCGCTGCGTCCGCATAGAAGCCGAAGTTTTCGAGGCGGGCGGGCCGAGCGTCCGGGCCGAGGTGGATCCAGACGCTGTCGAGCTCGATCTTCCCGCCGCGGTCGCCTACCAGCGACATCCGGCGGCCGGCGGCCAGGGCGGCCGTTCCGCTGCACCACGTCGTGAGCTTCACGTAGTCGTCTTCGACTGCCGGCGCCATGACCTCGATCCTGATGTTCCGCATGACCCACAGATGATCGGGAGAGCCCCAACCGGTCTCGTCGACGTCGTCCATCGCGACGTCCTGGAGATACCGCGCGACCGCATCCAGCCGCAGCCGCCCCGACGGGTCCCGGTCGGAGAGACGGATGCGCCTATCCGAGCCGAACGTCCTGCCGGTACGCGGGACCGGGACCAGCGCCTCCATGTCAGCAGCTCGAGGATCATCCGGTCCCCGCCGTCGTCCGGCTCGTAGTCCTCATACCCGATCCGCGCGTAGAGCCGCCTCGCCGGATTCTCGTGATCGACGCTCAGCGAGATGCGCGCCACGCCGTCCTGACGCGCTCGCTCGTGCATTGCTTCCATCAGGCGCTGACCGACACCTCCCCCGCGAAAGTCTTCGGCGACGGCAATCGCGAGCTCAGGTGTCTGCTCGTCGACGAACCCCTCGCCATGCTCGGCATCCGTGAAGAGCCGGTACCAGACGGCGCCGATCGGCCGTCCCGCGTCCTCTGCAACGAAACCGGTGTCACCGGGCCTGCCCCACTGCTCGTGGAAGATCGAAACCTGCGGATGAGCGAGGACCCACTCGCGCGGCGGGAGCTCACCGTCTGCTCGCCAGTCGAGCGCCGCATACAGCATCTCCCCGAGGAACGCGAGATCCGCATCCTCGAGCTCGCGAATCCGAATCGGTGCCTCGCTCACAGCAGCGATCGGAGCAAGTCGCGTGCGAGGGGAACGTGGGCGGGATCGATCTCGTGGGCTGCGTCCGACTCGTGGTAGTCGACGTCGAGGCCGCCGGACTCGAGCAGTTCGCGGGCGCGACGAGCGAACTCGACGTCCATGATCGGGTCGCGACGTCCGTGCGCCACGAAGACGCGGGTCGAGCGACCCGCGAACGCCGGCTGCCAGCCCTCGACGACGGGCACGAATCCGGAGAACGCCAGGATTCCCGCAGGCGCAGGACGACCCTCGCCGAGCCCGAGGGAGTAGCTCATCACCGATCCCATCGAGAACCCGCCGAGGACGGTGCGCTCCGCCGACAGCCCCGTGCGCGTCCAGACGTCGTCGTGGAAGGCCGCGAGCTCGTCGAACGCGCGCTGGAACGTGTCGGGATCGGGGTAGCCGACCCGCGGAACGACGTACCAGTGGTACCCCGGCCAGCCGGGAAGCTCGAGTGGCGCGCGCGGTGTGACGACGTGGAGCCGCCGCTCGGGATCGAGCGCGTCGCCGAGCGGCAGCAGGTCGGCCTCGTCTGCGCCGCGGCCGTGGTGTAGCACGAGCAGCCCGGCCGGCTCGCCCGCCGCAGGCCGCTCGCGGAAGGTCAGCGCCAGTGGACCGAGACGACGTCGACCGGCTGCTCGAGGCCCTTCAACGTCTCCGCACGCGACTCCGAGAGCCTGAACGCCGAGCCGATTCCGTCGAGGGTCGTCACGCTGACGAGGATCTCCCCCGCACCCGCCGCTCCGCCGACCCGCGAGGCGACATGGACATCCTGCCCACCGTAGTCGCTGGACTCGCCCGCGCGGAATGCGTCTCCACTATGAATGCCGATCCGAACGCCGGGGGCGAACACCTCGTCGTCCAGAGCGCGCTGGATCCCGACGGCAGCCTCGATCGCGGCCTTCGGGTTCCCGAACGACGCGAAGAAGCCGTCGCCGGTGTTCTTGATCACCTCTCCACCACTCTCGGCGATGCGCTCGCGAAGAAGCTCGTCGTGCCGCGCCAGGATCTTCTTCCACTTCTCGTCCCCGAACGTTGCCAGCACCTTCGTCGAGTCGACGATGTCCGTGAAGAGGAACGTTCGCCGGGCCTGGAGCCGTCCGAGGAGCTCGTTCGTGCGCTCCTCGTCGATCCGTGCGCCGAGCTTCTCGAACGCCTTGAGAGCGCCCTCGAGCTCGACTGCACCACCGGCCTCGTCGCCGCGACGCTGGAGAGCGACTCCCAAGAGCATCCTTGCCTGTGCGCTCTCGTATGGCGCCCCGACGCGCTGCCACTCCTCCCGCGCCCTGCGAAGACTCTGCGCCGCGCCCGCCCAGTCCTTCTCGGCGAGCTTGATGCGTCCGACGGCGGCATGCACCGTTGCGTCGAAGGCGGGGGCGCGCCGAGCGCCGATCTTGTACGAGTCGACGATTCCCTCGAGCTCCTCCGCGGCGGCACGGGCAGTCCGTAAGTCACCAGCCGCGATCGCGATCTCCACCTGAGCAGGCAGCGCGCGAAGTCGGACGAGCGGCGCCTCGACATCCTCGAGAAAGTTGCGAGATACCCGCGACCGCGCTGTCGACCTTGCCCTCGGCGAGGCGGAGGAGCGCGAGGCCCGGCTGCGGATTTCGGCCCCACTCGTTCGCCGTCGAGTACGCCTCTTCGGCGCCGGCGAAGTCGCCTCGGCGGCGCCGGATCTCGCCGATCTCGTAGTGGCCGCCGGCGGTGATGTTCCGGTCGAAGTCGCTGAGCTCCTCGCAGGCTTCCACCGCCTGCAGCTCTGCTGCGGGCCAGTCACCGCGCAGGCGCATGATCTCGGCGCGGTGCAGGCGGCACGTGCCCGGGAAGCCGCTGACGTCGGCCTGATCGCACCACCGGTTCGCCGCCTCGGTCCATTCGGCGGCGCGGCGGTAGTCGCCGACGTCCTGACACGAGCTGATCGTCATGCAGTAGACGATCCCGGTCGCGAACGGCTGGAGTTCGCCGCAGACAGCCGCGGCGCTCGTCTCGTCGTGGAGAGCGAGGCCCTTCTCGACCTCGCCGCTCATGACGAGAGCGCGCGCCTTCCCGGCGTGAGCGAGGACCTGCGTCGAGCGGTCGGCGATGCGCTCCCCGAACTCGTGCGTCGTGTCGAACAGGGCTATCGCCTCGGGAAGGTTTCCCTCGAAGAGCGCCGTGAGCGCCTTCGTGAGCAGAAGGCGGCCATGCTCGACGGAGTCCGGAAGACCTTCGAGGAGACGCTCCGCGGTGGCGAACCACCCCTGCGACACCGCGTAGGCAGCGCGGCCCTCATGGTCCCATGCCAGGTGCAGGGCGAGACGTGCCGCGCGCGACTTGTCGCCCGCCGAAGAGAACCCGGCGTACGACCGTTCTCGCTGCTTGATCGCTGCGTCGAGCTTGCCGCTCCACCAAGCTGCGTCGCCGTAGTTCTCGTAGTCCTCTGGCGTCAGGTCCCGCTGGTCGACCCTCGAATAGGCGTCGTACGCCTCACGCCACGCGAACCGTGCCACCGCTTCGCGGGCGGCATCGAGCGAATCGACGACCTGCGACATGACGTCATTGTCACACCGACCTCGCGCGGCCGCCAGTCATAGAACTCGGTTCAGGATGACGCTTCGTCGGCGGGGCGCTCCGGACGAGTGCGATGCAAGGACGCAGGAGTCCCGATATTCGTGAATATCGGGGCGACTGAGGACGCCGCAGCGTGCCGTCCGGTGCGTCCCGGCGACACGGCTTCATTCTGAATCGAGTTCTTCTGTCTAGCGGCGCTTCTTTTCTCCGATACTGCCGAGCGAGCGCTCGAGGGAGCGGAGCACGCTCTCGTTGATCTGCTCGGTCATTCGCTCTTTGAGATCCGACATGCGGGTGTCCCACTCCTTCTCGGGCTCGGCGGACGCAACGGGGTGTGCGTCGGGCTGGTCGACACCCTCGATCTCGAGCTCGTAGACGCGTTCCGGCTCATCGATGTCCTTGAGCCGCCGCTCGCCCAGGGCATGGACCGATACCCCCTCCGGAAGTGACGACCCGATGAGCGCGCGCGTAGCTTCGGACAGCAGGACGTGACCTCCCTGCCCGGTCGCGCACAGTCGAGCCGTGCGGACCACGTCGACGCCGAGGTATCCCTCCGTTCCGACTGCCGGTTCGCCCGTATGGAGGCCCATGCGGACCCGCACGGTCTCGCCGTCCGGCCACGCGTGCTCGGCGTGCGCACGCTGCGCCTCGACCGCCGCAGTCGCGGCGTCGCGGGCTCGCGCGAAGGCGAAGAAGAACGAGTCTCCCTGCATGTCGATCTCGACACCCCCGTGGGCATTGAACGCCTCTCGCACTATCCGCCGGTGCTCGCCGATCAGCTCCGCATAGCGCTCCCCGAGCCGCTTGAGGAGCCCCGTCGACCCTTCGATGTCGCTGAACACGAACGTGACCGTCCCGGAGGGAAGCGTCGTCATGCGAGCATTCTCGCATCGACGCGCCGCCAGGTCGCACACCGGACATTCGAGACCGCAGAGTCGTGCGTCGCCGACTCATCGCTGGCGCGATCGTCCTCGTGCTCGCCGCGGTCGCGTTTGCAGTCGGGATTCGGCTCGCCTCCGAGGACGACACGGCGGGCACGCTCGTTCCTCGCGCGGACATCTCGAGCGCCGACGCCCTCTCCTACGACGACTCGCAGGCCGAGGACCTCGAGCGCGCCGCGGCGCTCGGGCTCAGTCACGCCCTCTATGCCAAGAGCCCAGGAGGCGTCTTTGCCACCGCCGAGCGCACGGAGTCGTTCCGGCCGCTCGTCGAGGAAGCGGTGGCAGACAGCGGATTCGACGCGGACCTCGTCGAGGCGATCGTGTTCCTGGAGAGCGGCGGCAGACCGGAGGTCATCGCGGGGAACGATCCGGTCGCGGCGTCGGGCCTCACGCAGATCCTCGCCGAGACAGCGCAGAACTTCCTCGGCATGACCGTCGACCTGGACGAGAGCCGAAGCCTGACGGTGCGCATCGCGGGCGCCGTGCAACGCGGAGACCTGCCCGAGGCCGAGCGGCTTCGAGCGGAGCGGCGCATCGTCGACCCGCGCTTCGATCCCGAGCAGGCGCTCGCGGGCACGGTCCGCTACCTGACCGCTGCGCGCGAGCAACTCGGGCGCGACGACCTCGCCGTCGTCTCGTACCACATGGGGATCGGGAACCTCTCTGACGTGCTGCGCGCCTACGCACCCGCTGCCGACCTCGCGATCCCCGACCTCGTCGAGGAAGAGGATCTGTCCTGGGAACGCGTTTTCTTCGACACCGCGCCCGACCGAAACGCCCCTGCACACGAACTGCTCCTGCGACTGGGCGACGACTCGCCGACCTACTACTGGCGCGTCCTGGCAGCGATGGAGATCATGCGCCTGTACCGGGAGGACCGCGATCGCCTCCAGGAGCTCGACCTCCTGCACGCAGCCAAAGGGAGCGCCGAGGAGGTCCTGCTCCCTCCGTTCGAGACCGAGCGCATCGCGGATGCGGCAGGACTGCAGGAGGCATGGGCCGCCGACGACCTCCACCCGCTTCCCGAGGATCCCGATCGGCTCGGTTTCACGATCGACGAGACGATGGGCGAGCTTGCCGACGAGCTCGGCCAGCCGACGCACCTCTATCGCGGCCTGAGGGCAGAGGCGCTTGCGGTGCTCGTCTACGTGGGGACGCGCGTGCGGGCACTCGGCAGCGCGACACGCCCGCTCGAGGTGACGAGCTCGGTGCGAGACGACGCGTACCAGCAGCTCTTGAGAAGCGGGAACCCGGAGGCGACGCAGGGGTACTCGTTGCACACGACGGGTTATGCCTTCGACATCCGCCGCCGCTACGAGTCGGGCGCGCAGGCCCAGGCGTTCCAGTTCCTGCTCGACGACCTGACGGCGCGAAACCTGATCGCGTGGATCCGCGAGCCGGGCGCGATCCATGTCACTGTCTCTTCGAGAGGCGGACAAGCTGGTGCCGCTCATGCTCGAACCCAGGTCTTCGTAGGCGAGGCTTGCCTCGCGCAGGCGTGCCACGGGCGGACGGGGCGAGGCAACCCTCGCCCTTACGGAAAAGAGGTGCTGTTGGGATCGAGGTCGAGGCTCCCGCCATCTCGGCACTCGGGCGGGACGAGGTACTCGACAGTCGCTCCGCCGCGCAGTGCGTTCTCGGCGAGCTGCTGCCGCATGAGCTGGCGCGCTCGCCCTTCGGAGAGCCCGAGCGCGCGGCCGATCTCGACGCCCGACTGCAGTCCGTAGCACTCCGTCTTCCCCTCGTCCCGCTCGCCGCGCAGATGCCATGCCTCGTGGGCGAGGACCGCGATCGCGCGGCCGGTTCGGCTTCCCCTCAAGCCGCTCTCGAAAGCGAGCCGATGGAGGTCGAAGCAGATCTCCGGTGTCAGGTACGCGCGCTCGCCTCCCACCTCCGCGACCCCGTCAGTGTGCTGAACCGCCCCGACGAAGTCGCGGGACTCGTCGCAGTAGATCGTCACCGGCTTTTCTGCAACGCGGGAGGCCTCGGCCGAGAAGCGCTCGACCGCGGCCGCTCGCGTATCGCCGGCCAGCGAGTCCCAGCCGGTACGGCTTTCGACGATCCAGATCGTCAGCCCGAGTGCGGCGATGACGCCGAGGCCGATCAGGAACCGCCGAACCGGTGCTGCGCTGTGGCCCTGTTCGCTGAGCTCACTCGACTCTTCGAAGTCGTCGTCTTCTTCCCACTCGTAGCCGTACCGCTCGCGATCGATCTCCTGCGGCCTCCGATCCGGCCGCCGCGAGCGTCCGGGACGAAATGCGCCGACGAGAAAGCTCAGCTCGAGGCCGAGAGCGATGAGGAAGACGATCAGGATCGGCACCGCCGAACGCAACTCGTCCGGGCCGAAGATCCACGCAAGCACGAACACCGCGAGTGCGATGCGTGCGGCGGTTGCGGCGCTCGATAGCCAACTCGGGCTTGCCTCCACGGTTCGACGGTACCGCCGCACGCGCTATCGTCGAGCCGCGGTCATGGCTCCTTTCGACGACATCGCCACCACCGGGCCGATCCGCATCTGGGACGGAGTCCTCGCCCGCACGATCGAGGGCACCGAGGTCAGCCTCGCCGTGGTGGAGCTCGACCCGGGAAGCGTCGTTCGCGAGCACGCACACGAGAACGAGCAGCTCGGCCTCGTTGTCTCCGGCTCGGTGCAGTTCCGTATCGGCGACGCGACCCGTGAGCTCGGCCCCGGCGAAACCTGGCGGATCCCACCGAACGTGCCTCACGAGGTTCACGCCGGCTCGGAAGGCGCAATCGTGATCGACGCGTTCGCACCCGCGCGCGACGACTGGCAAACGCTCGACCGTGCTCCGGCGCAGTCACCGCGCTGGCCCTAGCCGCGCCCATTCAGGGCTCAGCTAACTGCCGGTCGTGGAGAAGTGCATGTAGTCCTTCGTGTCGCCCGACCACGCGCCTCCCCAGCCCCAGCCGATCGAACGGAACGCCCGGACGACGGCAGGCGTGACCATCCCCTTCCGGACTCGGGACCGATTCATGTACTGGACGCTCGTGGGATCGCGGGTCTGACCGCAGCCGACGTAGGGATTCTCGACCGGGTTGATGTCGATCGCGTGCCCGTAGGCGTGATTCGACCAGTTGCCGGTGCCCGTGCCGCACGGAGAGGGAACGGCACGCCGGCACGAGAACGACCCGGTGACGTCGCCGTCGTCCGGGAAGGCGCGCCTAGGCCCGTACATGTCGTCCAGGCGCATGTGCCGAATCGGGAAGCGGAGCTCGTGGAGCTTTCGGAACACCGACGCGAGCGGCTTCGCCCAATTGCCGTTTACGACGAGCTGACCCGTGTGCTCCTTTCCGTCGAAGCCCCAGTGCGTGACGGTCAGCAGGCGGAGCTGGGAGAGCGGAACCGGGCAACCCGGCTGCCAGCGGCCCTGGTTGACCAGCGTCCTCTGAAGCGGCTCCGGCAGCGGCCGAACTGACGACTCGTACGACTGGAGCGCAACGAGTGCGAGCGGCAAGGCGAGAACACGTAGCACGTCTTCGCGGTCAAGGGTGCCGTTTTCACGGCCGGCTCGTCAAGGCTGCTGCGAACCTACGAGCGATGGACGAGCCGCAGCTGCACGTTGGCGCCGCCTCACGGGCCGTCGTGCTCGTCGAAGGAGCGAGCGACCAGAGCGCGCTCCAGGCGCTCGCCGAACGTCGCGGTCGAGACCTCGACGCCGAAGGGATCTCCGTCGTTCCGATCGGAGGCGCACAGGCGATCGGAAGGTTCCTGAACCACTACGGGCCGCAGGGACTCGACGTCGGGCTGGCAGGGCTTTGCGACGCCGGAGAGGAGAACGACTTCCGACGCGCCCTAGAGCGAGCGGGCTTCGGCTCCAACCTCACGCGCTCCGACATGGAGGCACTCGGCTTCTACGTCTGCGACGCGGACCTGGAGGACGAGCTGATCCGCGCTCTCGGAGTCCCGTCGGTCGAGCGGATCCTCGAGGCGCAAGGACGGCTCGGATCCTTCCGCACGATGCAGAAGCAGCCGGCGTGGAGAGGACGACCGGCAGACGAGCAGCTTCGGCGCTTCATGGGCAGCAGCGGCCCCGGCAAGATCCACTGGGCCCCCCTGCTCGTCGATGCGCTCGATCTCGCGACCCAGGTACCTCGCCCACTCGACCGGGTCCTCGCTCATGTCTGACCGAGATTCGACTTCGTGGCCAGAACCTACTTCGCGCAGACCTGCTCTTCGTAGGCGGTCGTACGAGAGGCGTGCTCGACGATCTCGGGATGGTCGAGCGCGAACACGGCTCGATCCTCGGGCGTCCCGTCCACCCAGATGCCGCGGATGTCGTAATCGAACTCGGCGATGACGTCGCTCCACCGCGTGCGAGACCACTCGGTCTCGGCCTCGACGTCCTCGGCGATGTCGGCGGGAGCCGCCTCGTCCAGCGCGTCGAGAGCCTCCGCGAACTCGTCCGAAGTCAGGAACTCCTCCATGACGGCAGGGTCGAACTTGGACGCCTCGATCTTCTGGAGCTCACCGAGGTACGTCCCCAGCGCCGTGCAGTAGGCCTCCGAGGACTCGTCGGCGGTGAAGGTGACGTCCGCAGCAGGAGGCGGGTCCACCCCGCACACCCTTGCTTCGTACGCGTGAATTGCGTCCTGGGCCTTCTGCGCGTCCGGAGGCGGGGTGTTGACGCCCTGCTCGGCGGGAGTCCCCTCTTGCGCGATCCGCCCGACGTCGTAGTCGTACTTCTCGAGTACCGGGGTCACCAGCGTCCGGACGAGCCGCTCACTCAGTTCCCACTCCTCGCGGACCTCCGGTGGCGCCTGCTCGAGCATGGTCGCGTTGAACTCGAGGTAGTCCTGCCAGTAGGCCTCGAGAGCCGCCGGGGTTGCTTGATCGTCGCCCTCACCCTCCAGCTCGTGCACTTGCCAGGCACGGAACGTGTCGCAGTAGGGGGTCTCCGTACCCTCCACGGGCGTGAAGGCTGTTTCGTCGCCATCACCGCCACAGCCTGCGAGCGCGGCGAGCGCGAGCGTCAATGCAACGAACAACCCCTTCAGCCGCATCGCGAGATCCTCTCGGGTCGAAGAATCCCCGTCAAGCGGCGCGCGCTACGGACGGCTCGGCGACCGACTCGGAAACCTCACCTCTCCGTCGAGTGGCAGCGGGTCGCGCTCGGTTCGGAGCGGAGAGAACCACGCGAGGATGCTGCTCGTGGCCACGCCGATGCCCGCGAGAAGAAGCGCCAGGCGGACAGACGTCGTTTCGGCCAACACACCGCCGATCAGCGCGCCGAAGGGTGTTCCAGCGACCGCGATCATCCGCGCGGTCACGTTGACACGGCTCTGCAGGTGATCTGGCGTCACCAACTGCCGAAGGGCGATGCCGTTGACGATGACGAGCATCTGTGCCGCTGACCACGAGAACATGAGCACGACGGCGACGACGAACGTCGGTGCGAAAGCGAGTGCCGCGATCAACACCGTGTCGATCGCGAGAGCGACGAGTGTGATCCGGCTGGCGCCGAAGCGAGGTTGCAGGCGCGGAAGCGCAAGCGTCGCGACCAGCGCGCCGAGCGCGGCCGACGCGAAGAGGATCCCGATCGCTGCACCGCTGTCGGAGACGCCCAGCGCCTCGGTGCCGAAGACGATTGTGAGCCCGGCGACTGCGCCACCGGTAAAGCTCACTCCGAGGCCGAGCAGGCTGAGAGTCCGAATCAGCGGGTGGTTCCAGAGGAACGAGATCCCGTCGCCGATGTCGCGGAGCGTGCGGCTGACAACAGACGTACCCGCCTCGTCGAGCCTTCCGAGCTGAAACGGGCGACGAATCGTGGCCAGTACGACCGCACTCGCCGCGAAGCTCACGGCGTCGAGAGCGACTGCATTGGCCGCGCCGATCCCCGCTGCGAGGACGCCTCCGAGCGCCGGCCCCACGACGCCCAGGAACATCGATGCCGACCAGAGAGCGCTCTGCGCGCCGACGACCCTCTCCCTCCCCACCAAGGCGGGAATCGCACCGAAGTTTGCAGCGTCGTACCAGACGAAGAGCGTCATCGACGCGAGGGCGGCGGCGAAGACGTGCGGGATCGTCAGCATGCCGGCGGCGTCGGCGAGAGGTATCGAGGCGAGAATCAGCGCGTTCCCGAGCTCGGCTCCGACCATCAACCTCTTGCGATTGACCCGATCCGCAATCGCGCCTGCAACGAGCCCGAACACGAGATAGGGGACGAGCTGGAGCCCGGTCAAGAGAGAGGTCTGGAACGCCGATCCCGTTCGCTGATACACGAGGAGCGGGAGGGCGATGAACGAGACCCACGTGCCCGTGACGGTGATCGCGTGTGCGAGCCAGAAGCGCCGAAACGCCGGGTCGCGCGACAGCCTGGTCGACCGCTCCTGGTCCGTCACCCGGGCAGAGCCCTGTGCCGCGCGGCCATGCCCTGGACTCTAGGCCCGGCGACGTTGTGGCAGGCTCCCTCGATGGTTCCCGAGGCGAAGCTCGAGACCACCGAGCACGGGCTCGTCCCGAAGGGCGGAGGCTGGTACGTCCTCAACATGCGCGACGCCGAGTGGCGTCACGCCGACGGCCGCGGCGCAGTCTGTGTCATCGGCGACGACTTCGAAGGCTGGCGGCGCGAGTCAGACCAGCTCGGCGTCAACCCGTTCGTGCTCATGCCCGGCGAGCCGATGGCCATGTACCACTGGGAGGCCGACCAGGAGGCCTTCCTCGTCGTCTCGGGCGAGGCCGTGCTGATCGTCGAAGGCGAAGAACGGCAACTCCGCCGGTGGGACTTCGTCCATTGTCCGCCGAAGACGAAGCACGTGATCGTCGGGGCAGGAAGCGGCCCCTGCCTCGTGATCGCAGTCGGCGCACGCGAGCATGACGAGCTCGGCTTCCCGGTCGACGAGGTCGCGCGCCGTCACGGTGCGAGCGTCGCGGAGGAGACGACGGACGGAGACGTCGCGTACGCGTCGCTCCCGGGCCGCGAAGCGGCCGCGTACCGCGACGGCTGGCTTCCCGAGTAGCCGCTGGCACGGCGGACGCGCGCTTCGCGACGTCATCGATCATCTAGGCTCGAGCCGATGGTTCCCGAGGCGAAGCTCGAGGAGACCGAGCACGGTCTCGTTGCGACCGGCGAAGGCTGGTACGTCATGAACGCGCGGGATACACGCTGGTACTACGTCGAGGGCCGGACCGCGTTCTGCGACGTCGAGGGCGACCAGGACTTCCCGCAGCTCGGGATCAACGTCCAGGTCTTGTGGCCGGGCGACGCGATGGCCATGTACCACTGGGAGGCCGACCAGGAAGGCTTCCTCGTCGTCTCGGGCGAGGCAATCTTGATCATCGAAGGCGAGGAGCGACCGCTCCGAGCCTGGGACTTCGTCCACTGCCCGCCCGACACGAAGCACACGATCGTCGGCGCCGGAGGTGGGCCGTGCGTCGTCGTTGCAGTCGGTGGCCGCGAGCACGCTGACAGTCCCGACTGGGGCGGCTATACCGTGGACGAGGTCGCACAGCGCCACGGTGTGAGCGTCGAGAAGGAGACGAGTGAGGCGCGTGAAGCGTACGCGCACGTCACGAAGCGGGACCCCATGCGCTACCGCGACGGCTGGCTTCCGGACTAGCCGCGCCTCCTAGGGGCGGAGCTCGCTGTCCGTCGTGCCCGCCGGCGGGAAGCGCACGTGCATGTGGTTCTCGTGCTGCGGATACGGGATGACGACCCTGTGCGCCCCGTGCAAGCCAGTACGGAATCCGACGAACACGATTCCCGCCCCGGCCGCCAGGAAGCGGTCGAGGAGGTCCTGGGAGAGCCGGCGGTCGATCGCCTGAGGCGAACGCGGCTCGCGCAGCGCCCCGTCGAGCCGCGGGTAGTAGATGTCGACGTCGAGGCCGTTCTGGTGCGAGACGTGCGCGTCCATGCCCCCACCGCCCGGGAAGCTGATGTCGCCCACGAGGACTCGTGGCGCTCTCGGGTTCGCTTTTCGATACTCCTCGACGACCGAGAGGATCGCGCGGATCGTGCGCTCGTTCCCCCACAACCTGCTCGGCTCGTTCGGAACCGAGTCCGTGACGGGATTCCAGGTGATCCAGTCCTCGCCCTCGATCGGGAGCTGCGTGCCGGCGACAAGACCGCCGCTCCACGGCACCCCGAGCGAGGTGGCGTTTCGCAGATCGATCCTCGGCATGGGGTCGAAGCGTCCGGCGGTCTTTCGCGAGGGCTTCGGCCTCGGTGCGGCAAGCAGCTCACGCACGGGCTGAAGCGTCTCCGGTGCAATCCGCACCGTCGAGCTGGGCGGATCATCCACGATGGTCTGCGCCCCGGCAGAGCCGCCTCGAAGGAACGCCGGCGGCAGCATCACCGCCGGCAACGCGACAAGAGCGACCGCGCGTGCACGTCGTCGCCGCTTCGACGCGTCACGGCGTTCGCGAGACGCGGCCAACCCGTGCGGTCCGAAGCGCGGAAGCGGCGGAAGCTCCAAGCCCACGACCACGGGCGCGACGACTCCCTCGCCAAACCAGACGGTGTCCGCATCGAACCAGAGCTCTTCCCGTCGCCAGCTCATGACTCAGACTGCGTTCGTCGACCGATCGGCGTGTCCTTCGGCGCTTCACTCTGCTTTCGATCTGAGGAGCCGAGACCGGAAGTCGGAACCCGCTGCGGCGGGCCGGTGTATACGTGACATCCGAACAGAGGAGGTCGCTCGTGCGGAAGTCACTCTTCGTTGCCGTAGTAGCCGTGGCCCTCGTGTGTGCGAGCACCGCGCTCGCTGGGGGCTGGGCAACCGTACGCCTGAGCTCGTCGCCGAAGGGCATGTCTGCAGACGAGCCGTGGGTCGTGAACATCACGGTGCTTCAGCACGGCTTGGCTACCCAACCGCTCTGCTGTCTGAAGCCGACCGTGACGATCCGAAGAGTCGCGCCACTCCGCTCCACGAGCGCGGCTCTCAAGCAGTCGCTGACGTTCAAGGCCAGGCCGACTGGTCGCACCGGGGTCTATCGAGCTCGAGTCGTGTTCCCGGACGCCGGCATGTGGCGGTACGAGGTCTACGACGCCTTCACCGAGTACGGCGGCGCTCGCACGCATACGTTCGCGCCGGTGAAGATCGCCGTGGGCAGCACCTAGCCGTCGGGGCGTCGGGGGGTCGATTTCTCGCGGCTACGGGCTGAAGGAGGGGTCACTCGAACAGCGTTCGCGCCGACGGTTCGAACATCGCGAGTTGGGGAACTGGCCATGTGTGGGAGCTCGTCGTCCACGAGACGTCGGGCGAGAGGAAGCGAACGAAGGAGATCCCGCAATGAACACGCCCCCAGTTGTTTCGCCGGAGGAATGGGAGTCTGCGCGGCAGGAACTGCTCGTCAAGGAAAAGGCGTTTACCCGCGCCCGTGACGGACTCGCGGCGGAGCGCCGGCGGATGCCGTGGCTGGCCGTAGACAAGGAGTACGAGTTCGACGGGCCAGGGGGCAGGGCAAGCCTGCTCGACCTGTTCGACGGACGCCGCCAGCTGATCGTCTACCGCGCGTTCTTCGAGCCCGGAGTGGAGGGCTGGCCGGAGCACGCCTGTATGGGCTGCTCCATGGTGGCCGACCAGGTCGCCCACGTCGCCCATCTCAATGAGCGTGATACGACTCTTGCGTTCGCTTCGCGCGCACCGCAGCCGGACATCGAGCGCCTGAAGGCGCGGATGGGCTGGGAGATGCCGTGGTACACGATCACGGACGACTTCGACTCCGACTTCGGCGTCGACGAATGGCACGGCACGAACGCGTTCATTCGTGAGGGCGACGACGTGTTCCGCACCTATTTCATCGACGCCCGCGGCGACGAGGCACTGGGGAGCACGTGGAGCTACCTCGACATGACTGCCCTTGGGCCGCCAGGAGGAGTGGGAGGATTCGCCGGAGGGCTATCCGCAAACGCCGCCCTACGAGTGGTGGATCTGGCACGACGAGCCCAAACAGGGTGATCCCGAACGGGCCGGGATGGTGGCCACCCCTACCGCCGGGTGATGGAGACGGCGGGAATCGAACCCGCGAAGCGTTCCCGCTCACGAGCTCGTCCGGCCGGAAATCTCAGTCGGTGAAGTCAGCGCGAAGCCCGGCCGAAGTGGCCGGGCTTCGTTCTCGCTGGAGATGCCCTACGAGAGGCGCGCCACGAGGTCGCGCTGCCCGTGCGTCGCCTGGTCCCGCTGCGCCCGCGCCTCCTCCGGCGGGTTCGGGACGCCGGGGAACAGATCCCCGCCGATGGTCGGGATGAACCCCGGCGGGACACGCACCTTCGTCGCCTGCTCGTAGTCGAAGGCGAGGCCCAGCAGCGCCGGCTCGGCCCAGCGGCCACCGATGAAGGTGATCCCCATCGGCAGTCCGGCGACGTAGCCTGCGGGCACCGTGATGTCGGCGTAGCCCGACACCGCAGCCGCCGTCGACGAGCCCACGAAGTACTCGAAGTGGCCGTCGAGGTCGCCTTCGTCGGGATCCTGGTTCGTCGGCCAGGCCGGTCCGTTCGTCAGGGCGATGATCGCGTCGAGGTCGTTCGCCTGCATGACCTCGTCGATCGCGGCCCGAACTGGCGGCGTCGTCTGCTTCCGAAGCTCTGCGCACGCGGCGTCACGGCCGTTCGTCGCCTCGGCGGCCTCGAAGACCGCGTTGTTCCACGGTCCCTCGAGGGCCGGATGGGCCACGTTGAAGGC
Source organism: uncultured Actinomycetes bacterium (assembly GCA_963789655.1). Classification (GTDB taxonomy): domain Bacteria; phylum Actinomycetota; class Thermoleophilia; order Gaiellales; family Gaiellaceae; genus GMQP-bins7. Next base: position 162,165 of record CAWBLH010000004.1, on the reverse strand, counting down.
AATCAGCTCGGCGAGCGTTTGCGGGTATGGAGCCCGCGTCACCGGATTCGCACCGTCCGCGTAGGTCTGCAGGTACGTCGCGATGTCGGTCTTGAACTCGCAGAGGAGCGCCGGGAACTCGTTGGCGGACGCCGACAGATCGATGTCGGTGCCTTCGATTACGGTCGCGCCCTCGTCCTCGAGCGCCTCGGTGACGTCCTCGAGGATCGGCTCGACGACCGGGCCCACCAGCTCCGGGTCGTACGTGCCCATGCGCCAGACGCCGATCCGAGCGCCCTCGAGCGCACTGTCGTCGAGGAACCGCGTGTAGTTCGTGGAAGCGTTGCCCACCTGATCACGGGTCGCGGGGTCGTGTGGATCGACGCCGGTCGCTGCGCCGAGGAGGACTGCGGCGTCGGTCACGTTGCGGGCCATCGGCCCGGCCGTGTCCTGGTCGGCGCTGATCGGGACTACACCGCCTCGGCTCCACAGCCCGAGCGTCGGCTTGATCCCGACGACGCCGTTCGCCCCGGCCGGGCAGACGATCGAGCCGTCCGTCTCCGTGCCGACGGCTGCGACCGCGAGGTCCGCTGCCGCGACGACGCCCGAGCCGGAGCTCGAGCCGCACGGGTTGCGGTCGAGGACGTACGGCATGTTCGTCTGGCCGCCGATGCCGCTCCAGCCGCTCGACGAGGGGCCCGAGCGGAAGTTGGCCCACTCGGACAGGTTGGCCTTGCCGAGGATGATCGCGCCGGCCGCCTTCAGCCGCGTCACGATGAACGCGTCGTCGGGGGTGCTCCCCGCGAGCGCCCAGGAGCCGGCCGTCGTCGGCATGCCGGTTGTGTTGATGTTGTCCTTGACGATGATCGGCATCCCGAGCAGCGGACGGCGGTCGCCGCGCCGTCGCGCGCGGTCGGTCGCCCGTGCGTCAGCGACGGCCGTCGGACTGATCGTGATCACCGCTTCGAGCGTCGGGTCGAGCTGAGTGATGCGCCGGAGGTAGAAGTTCGTCAGCTGGACGGAGCTCAGCTGGCTCGCGTTCATTAGCGTCTGGAGTTGGGGAATCGTCGTCTGGTCGACGTCGATGCCGGCGACCTCGGTCTCCGGCGGGGCTGCGCCGGCGCCGGATACCGCAAGCACGAGGGCCAGCAGGGTCGTCAGAACGAGGGAACGGCGAAATCGGCTACTCATCGAGTGACCTCCAGGATCGGGTACATGGGAAGGGCTGAGAGCGCAGGGCTACGTCGGCAATCCGAAGGCTGGCTCCGACGGTCCTGCCAGCACCTCGACGACGCCGATCTCGAGCGAGCGAGCGCTCGGCAGCCCCTGCCTCAATTGCCATCGTAGGCACCCTTGCCCCACGCCGTATGGCGCCAAACGACCCGACTCAGTCAGTCATGGCAGGGGCGGGAATCGAACCCGCGACACGGTCCCTTCGCGGCTGAGTCCGACTAGCCGGCTGTCGGGGAGTGCAGCGACTGCACGGCGGCCACGATCTCGGCCGACCCGGGCAGCGTTGCCGCCTCGAGGTCCTTCTGGTAGGGAATCGGGTGCGAAGCGGCGCCGATGCGGACGACCGGCGCGTCGAGGTCCCAGAAGCAGTGTTGCGCCGCGTGTGCCGCGATCTCGGAGCCGACGCCGCAAAACTGGACTGCCTCGTGCGCGACGACGAGCCGGTGGGTCTTTGCGACCGACTCCGCGATCAGGGCGGCGTCGAGCGGGACGAGCGTACGTGGGTCGACGACCTCGACGCTGACGCCTTCTCCCTCGAGTTCGCGCGCCGCCCGGAGCGCCTGGGGCACCAGCGCACCGAGAGCGACGACGGTGACGTCGTTCCCTTCGCGGGCGACGCGCCCGACACCGAGCTCGATCCCGTAGCGCTCCTGCGGCACGGGAGCGGGCTCGCCGAAGAAGAGGAGTTTCTGCTCGAGGAAGATGACCGGGTTGTCGCCGCGGATCGCCGCCGAGAGCAGACCCTTGGCGTCGTACGGGTTCGAGGGCATCGCGACGACGAGGCCCGGTATGTGCGCGAAGAGGGCCTCCAGGCTCTGTGAGTGCTGCGCGCCGAGCCGGACGCCGCCGCCCGAGACCATCCGGATCACGAGCGGGATGCTCGCCGTCCCGCCCATCATGAATCGGAGCTTCGCGGCCTGGTTCATGATCTGGTCGAAGGCGACGCCGGCGAAGTCCGAGAATTGCAGCTCGACGACCGGCCGCAGCCCCGTTAGGGCAGCGCCGATCCCGCAGCCGACGAAGCCGCTCTCGGTCAGCGGCGTGTCGCGGATCCGCTCGCCGCCGTAGCGCTCGTAGAGACCCTCGGTCGCGCGGAAGAGCCCGCCCACCTTGCCGATGTCCTCGCCGATGACGATCACGCTCGGATCGGCCTCGAGCTCGAGGTCGAGCGCTTCACGCACGGCGGCGACGAAGCCGAGCTTGCGCTCCGCCTCCGCGGCAGGGGCTGGGTAGCTTCGCTGCGCGCCGAATACCGCGGGCAGAAGGTCGTCGGCGCTCGCGTCCTCGTCGGCGAGCGCGATGTCGATCGCGACCTCGACGTCGTGGTCGACGTCGCGCAGGATGGCCTCGACGCGGTCGTCGTCGAGCTCCCCGCGGTCTCGAAGCAGCCGCTCGAACCGCGGCAGCGGGTCCTTCGCCTCCCACTCCTCGACGAGCGCTGGATCGCGCACATCCGGAAGGTTCGCGCGCATGGAGTGCTGCATCCGCCGGAACGTCTTCATCTCCAGGAACGTCGGGCCGGCGCCTTCGCGGGCCTGCGCGAGCGCGCGTGCGACCGCATCCTCGACGGCGAGCAGGTCGTTCCCGTCCACGATCTCGCCGGCCATCCCGTAGCCGACCGCGCGGTCGGCGAGATCTTCAACGGCCCGCTGCGCCCGCCAGTCGGCCGAGAGCGCGAACTGATTGTTCTCGCAGATGAAGATGACGGGAAGCGCCCACGTCGCTGCGAGGTTCATCCCCTCATGCGCTGCGCCCTGCCCGGCGGCGCCGTCGCCGAAGAAGGCGACGGCCGCCTGCCCCGCGCCCCGCAGCTTCGCGGTCAGGGCTGCTCCGCACGCGTGCGGGATCCCGGCGCCCACGATCCCGTTGCAGCCGAGAATGTTGAGCGAGAGGTCGGCGATGTGCATCGAGCCGCCGAGGCCTCTGCAGTAGCCAGTCCGCTTCCCGAACATCTCGGCCATCATCCGGCGGAGGTCCGCTCCGGCAGCGATCAGGTGACCGTGCGAGCGGTGATGGCCGACGAGGTAGTCCTTGTCTCGCATGACGCCGGCGGCGCCGACGGCGATGGCCTCCTGACCGACGCAGCTGTGCGCCGTCCCGAAGATGACGCCCTGCTGGAAGAGCTCCGCGGCGCGATCCTCGAAGCGGCGGATCAGCGCCATGAGGCGGTACTGCTCGAGGAGCGGCGGGCGGTCGGCGGGCCGCTCGGCGACGTCGGTCGCCTCGACGCTCATCGCGGCGGCCGCTGATGGAACTCGAATATGTAGCCGTCCGGGTCGAGCGAGTAGAGACTCTTGCCGCCCGCGTTCGCGCCTGCGGTCATCTCCACCGGCCCGTCCGAGCGGAACGAAACCCCGCGCGCCGTCAGCTCCTCGTAGAGCGCGTCGATCCCGGTGACGAAGACACAGAAGTGGCCCGTGCCGTAGTCGCACGGCCGGGAGCTGCCGGAATGGCGCTCGCAGCCCCGGTATTCGATCAGCTCGACCTCGAGGTCGCTCCCGGGCACGCGGAGCATCGCGATCTCGAGCCCTGTCGCCTCGGGGACGTCGACGATCCGGGTGATCTCTCGCTCCTCGTAGAGTCGCCGCCAGAGGAGCTCGAGCCCTAGCAGGCCGCAGTAGAACTCGAGCGAGCGGTCGAGGGCGGAGACCGTGATCCCCGCGTGACGGGGCCCGACGATCGCCCACGCGCTCATCCGGTTAACCTACTTCGGAGGCGAGCTAGGTGCTGGAGAACAGGGTAGTGCTGGTCACAGGGGCTGCGAGCGGCATCGGCCGCGATATTGCCGAGCGCTTCGCGCGCGAGGGTGCCCGAGTGACCGGCTTCGACCGCGTGGGCGACGTGGCGATCCACGGCGACGTCCGCTCTCCCGCCGACGTCGAGCGTGCGGTCGAGCAAGTCGTGGCGAGTGAAAGCCGCATCGACGTCCTGGTGAACAGCGCCGGCGTCCGTGAGATCGGCGACGTCTACACGATGGCGGCCGACGAGTGGGAAAACGTGATCGCCGTCAACCTGAGCGGCACGTTCTACTGCTGTCAGGCCGCCGCACGACGGATGCGCGAGGGCGGCGGCGGTGCGATCGTGAACATCTCCTCCGTCGGCGGCCTGATCGGGCTCGCGCGGCGCCCGGCCTACACGGCCGCGAAACACGGGGTGGTCGGACTGACGAAGAGCCTGGCGCGAGACCTCGCCCCGGCTGGGATCCGGGTGAACGCGATCTGTCCGGGGCTGATCCGGACGCCGCTGACCGAGCAGTACTTCTCCGAGGACGCGTTCGAGGAGGGACTCCGCACCGTCGTCCCACAGGGCCGCGCGGGGGTCGCCGCCGACGTCGCCGACGCCGCGCTCTACCTCGCGAGCGACCAGTCCGCCTACGTGAACGGCGTCGCGCTCGTTGTCGACGGCGGCTGGCTCGCGGAGAAGAGCTTCGCGGCCGGCGAGTGCGCCGCATCCACCTTCCTGGCGCCGAGCGAGACGACCGACGGCTCATAGCTCGCCCCCTGCGGCGGACTCGCGTCCCGCCGGCAACGACGGACCGCAGCACGCAGTAATCCGGCCTGGGAAGGTCCGATCGCCGCGACCGACATGGCGGGGCGCGGCTCACACACGCTCTCGGAGGCCAGCCCCGCCCGGAAATCGCCCGATTTCGGGGGTAGTGGAGGCGGCAGGAGTCGAACCCGCGTTTTATTCTCGTCAACCGTCCCCTCCCGTCACGGCATGAGCTTATTCGTGAGCTGCTCAGTTACTCCGGCGCAGAGGGGGCTGTCGGGTGACCTCGGAACCGATCCAGGCTCTCGCCCTGGATGACGAGCACCGTTAGCCCAGCCTCGGACTTCATCTCCTGTTCGTCACCCTCGTGCCAGAAGACCGCTTCGCCTGCGCCGATCGGCTCATCGACACCACTCGCCCCGCTCACTTCTCCTGATCCCTCGAGTACGGCGAAGATCTCCGGGATGGTCGCGGGATGCCGCCTGAGCCGACCGCCCGGCTCAAATCGAAAGATCGCCGCTTGGACGAGCGCCCCTTCTTCGAACGGCTCTGTCAGCGGAGCGACGGAAACACCATCGAGTAGATCGCCGCGCGGCACGAACGCCGCTTCGGGCGCAAAGCTGAACCGCTCCATCCCGACCTCCCGTACGTCGTGGCTGAGTTCCGAGATCATCTCAGGGCGCTTCCGCTTCCCGCGAGTGACCTGCGATTGGCCTTGATCCAAGAGGTGGCCCGTCCTCCGACTCCCAGCCTCTACCTCGCGGTTAGGACGCCCTCGTAGCGTGCATACCACGGGCTACCGAGGCCTATATGACCAAACCGCCCTTTGCCGACGATCCCGGCGTACTGTCCGGTCCCGCGTACGACCTTCCAGGTCCCGATGCCAATGCCGTCATTCTGACCGTCGCCATTCCCGTCGCGCGCGAAATCGACCCACTCGTTCCGGTTTCGAATCGTGAGCGTGCCCAGCCTTCCGGTGAGTGTCGCCACGCCGCCCTCGTAGATCGTGACCTTCTGTCCGTCGCGCATCACGTCGCGTCCGGCGATGCTCAAGAAGTCGTGGGTGATCGTGCCTGAGTCACGCTTCAATGATCCGGCCTGCAGCGGCGTGAGTACGAACGTCTTCTGCGGCCAGAGCTTCAGGTCGATCGCCACCCGCTGTTTCGCTGCATTAGGCGTCGCGGCTGCAACCGACGTCAGCGTGACCGCCGCGGCCAGCGCGACGAGGGCTACCACTCGAGCTTTCATGCGTACTCCTCTCAGAAGAACCGGGCTCCTCATCCGCACCCCAGGCAGGTGGTCTCGCCGTGCGGGAGGTACGGCGAGAAGCTGATCCAGACCTGGCGGCTCGGGCCTGGGGCATCGAATCTGTAGTTCAGATTGATGGCGCCCCCCTTCCTTGCGGCTGCGGGTCCTGCATCGTCGAGGGCCTTGGCGAGCGAGCGGGCTTCGTTGGTCGTCACTGCGAAGCAGCCTCCGTAGACCCCTCTCCTCGCTCCGGGGACACCGGGCCCTGAGCCCGGGCCGCCCGTTATCTCCGTGCGCCAGTCCCTGCCGCGGAGCACTTTCTGGGCTGCCGCCGGTAGCAGAGCCACGATGCGAGCAGGACCCATCGGCACGACGCGCCCCCATAGGGGTTTGTCGAGGTCGGGTACGACGACCGCCCCGGCGCAGACCTCGAACCTGGAGGGCACGTATGCCCTGACCTTCGGCTGCTTCCACGCGCTCGCCGGCAGCCACGACCCTGGGTTTGTAAGCCGCGCCTCGAGACGCTTCAGATCGCTCGCCCACTTGAGGGGGACGAGCCGGTCACCCTTGCGTACCTTGATGTCCGCCGGCCCGAAGGTTTCGTTCAGGGACGTGCTGCCGGGCGGCGGCTGGGCGTGTCCGAACCCTCCTGCCGAGACGATCTCGGATCGCAGGAGCTTGACTCCCTCGCGTGTGAGGCGTTGCTCGAGGAAGCCGCGGCGAGGCGGAACACCAAGCCGGATCAGCCGCCCGTCGGCGTACACCCAGCTCCTGCTCCGCGGGTGGTTGATCCAGTAGTACATCTCGAGCACTCCGCTCTCGGGAGCACTCGGCGTCGCTCCCACCGGAGGGAGCCCGACGATGCCCTTGTCGATGAAGAAGGCGCGCACGGCGAACGCAGAAGCGGTTGCGACGGCGACGAGCGCTGCGGCAGCGAGCACGACGAGGAGCCGGCGACGACGGCCCTGGCCCACACGGGAATGCTCGAGTCGTCCGCGACCTTTCCGAGCGCCTGCCCTGTCGAGAACGTCGTCCCAGTTCCCGTCGAGCGGCTCGGGTGCCAGCGCGGCGAACCGAGCTGCGAGCGAGTTGCCGTCGTACGTGGTCATGCCACCACCTCGTTGGGAGTGAGCGCGGCACTCAACTGTCGATGTGCCTTGGACAGGGTTGGCGACACCGTTCCTTCGGCGACTCCGAGCACTTCGCCGATCTCGGCGTAGGACAGATCCGCGAAGTAGCGCAGGAAGATCGCCATCCGTCGCTGCGGCGGCAGTTCCCGAACCGCGGCTGCGAGCATCGGATCGCGGCTCTCGTCGACGAACGCCACCTCCGGCACCTCGTCGACCGCGAGCTCGAGCGACCCCTTCGATCCGACGGCGACACGGAACGCGATCCGCCACACCCACGCTTCTAGAGAACCCTCAGCGCGGAACCGGTCCTGGTTCTGCAGAGCTCGCGCGAACGCTTCTTGCACGACGTCGCGTGCGCTCTCGACGCTGCCCGTAACCGATGCGAGCATCACCTGGAATGCGGCGTGTCGTCGCCGGTAGAGATCTTCCAGGTCGGAGTCGAGCGGCCCCACGCTCATAAGAGTCAAATCGGACCCGAATCCGTTATCGGGCGGTCGCGTTCATCGTGAGCCGATCATGACGAGACCGACCGGTACCCACCTGAGATAGCCCCGGCGCTGCGGGAGCAGCCCCGGGGCGGCGCAGGGGACGCCTTGCTTGAGCCAGATATGGAGGCGGCGGGAATCGAACCCGCGTCCGCGGTCGCACCGAACAGAGCGTCTACGAGCGTAGTTCACGCTTTGATCTCGCCCGGCGGCCGGTTCGTGAACGACCTACCGACGGGCCAGCCATCCTTGAGTCTCGCGCTTCGGGCGATTGGCTCTCCCTAGGCGCCAGCCCGATTGTTGGCGCCGAACTCCGGATCTCGGGCCCAACCCGGGTCGACGTCGCCTTACCTAGTCAGACTAGGCGGCGAGTGCGAGTTCGTTCTTGTTCGCACTTGCTTTGGTGCCGGTTGATTTACGAGGCCAACCGGCGACCTCGGCTCGCAGCTCTGCCGGAGAACCGACCACGTCGAGACCTGGTCGCCCCCGTATGTGTGTTCAGGTTCCCAGGATAGCTGCCGATAAGGCAACCGGCCGGCTAGGGGCTCGAGGGTCGAAAGCGGCTGGGACCTACGAAAACGCGACGCGACGAAAGGAAGAGCTGTGGCCCTGATGATGGAGGAGCGGTACGACGACCTCGCGGGTCTGCGCGAGCGTGCGAAGGCCGAGGTATCGAAGGTCGTCGTCGGCCAGGACCGTACGGTCGAGCTTCTTCTGGTCGCCGCCCTTGCACACGGCCACGTTCTCCTCGAAGGCCCCCCAGGCAGCGCGAAGACCCTGCTCGGGCGCGCAGTCGCGCACATGTTCGGAGCCCAGTTCAAGCGCATCCAGTTCACGCCCGACACGACGCCCGCAGAGCTCAACGGCATGAACGTGATCAAGGCCGGCGAACAGATCTTCCTTCCCGGCGCCGTCTTCACGAACGTCCTCCTCGCCGACGAGATCAACCGCACCCCGCCGCGAACACAGGCCGCACTGTTCGAGCCGATGCAGGAGCGCCAGGTCACGGTCGACGGCAAGGTGCACAAGCTTCCGGATCCCTTCCTCGTGATCGCGACCCAGAACCCGTACGAGCACTCCGGCGTCTTCGAGCTTCCCGAGTCCCAGCTCGACCGCTTCCTCTTCAAGATCAACCTCGAGTACGCCGACCCGGAGTACGAGTTCGCGATGCTGAACCTCCCCCACAACGGCATCGCACCGGACATGCTCGGCGAGGTACGGCCGCTCCTCGGAGTCGTCGGCCTCGACAAGGCCCGCCAGGAGCTGGAGGCGACCGTGGTGCCCGACTCGGTCGGACGCTACATCGTCTCGCTCGGCCGGCGGACGCGTGACCTGCCCGGCGTCGAGCTCGGCGTCAGCTCCCGCGCGATGATCCACCTGATGAGCGCCTCGAAGGCGAGCGCCCGGCTGAACGGACGACACACGGTGACCATCGACGACGTGAAGGAGATGGCGCCGTACGTTCTGAAGCACCGCATGATCCTGACCGAAGGCGCCGACGCCATAGAGGTTCTCCAGCGGGCGATGGACTCGCTGCCGGCGTCCGTGCCCTCCCCCGTCGACTGACTCGAGCCTCTGCGAAACGGCGGGCTGGGGTTGACGGCCAGCTCGACCCGCCGATAGTTCGAGGGGGAGGTGGGCTGGGATCCCGCCAAAACGCCTGGCGGAGCGGTACTCTCTGTACCGGCAAATGAAGGACAACGGGGGAGGACGGGGATAGTGGCACTCATCGTCGAGGCGCCATACGAGAATCTCATCGACCTGCGCGAGCGTGCCAAGGCCGAGGTCTCGAAGGTGGTCCTCGGACAGGACGCGGCGGTCGAGCTCCTGCTCGTCGCGGCACTCGCCCGCGGGCACGTCCTGATCGAGGGCCCCCCTGGCAGCGCGAAGACGCTGCTCGGACGCGCGGCGGCGCACATGCTCGGCGCGAGGTTCAAGCGCATCCAGTTCACGCCCGACACGACCCCCGCAGAGCTCACGGGCCAGAACGTCATGCGCGCCGGCGAGCAGACGTTCATCCAGGGAGTCGTCTTCACGAACGTGCTGCTCGCGGACGAGATCAACCGGACGCCGCCCCGCACGCAGGCCGCCCTGCTCGAGGCAATGCAGGAGCGCCAGGTCACGGTCGAAGGCAAGTCACACGTCCTCCCCGACCCCTTCCTCGTCATCGCCACGCAGAACCCGTACGAGCACCGCGACGTCTTCGAGCTCCCGGAGTCGCAGCTCGACCGCTTCCTCTTCAAGATCAGCCTCGAGTACTCGGACGCGGAGAGCGAGTACGAGATGCTCGACCTCCCGCACAAGGGCGTCGCACCGGACATGCTGGGCGAGGTTCAGCCGCTGCTCGGGGTCGTCGGCCTCGACAAGGCTCGCGTCGAGCTCGACTCGACCGAGCTGCCCGAGGAGGTCGGCCGCTACATGGTCGCTGTCGCTCGGATGACCCGCTCGCTGCCGGACGTCGAGCTCGGCGTCAGCTCGCGCGGGATCATGCACTGGGCTAGTGCATCGAAGGCCAACGCACGGCTCAACGGTCGGAGCTTTGTGAGCGTCGAGGACGTGCGGGAGATCGCGAAGTACGTCCTCACGCACCGGTTGATCATGCAGGGCGCCGCGAAGCCCGGAAGAGGCTTTGATCGCGGCGTTCGAGCAGGTCCCGGTGCCGGAGCCCTCGGCGAGCTTCGTCTACGTCTAGCGCTGGCGGGCGTTCTAAAGCGGGGTCTGGCTGAAGCCAGACCCCATCCACCTCGCCCCCGGCTCGGCCTCAGCCAGAGCCGTTCCTAGCGCCGGCGCTTCACCGCGCGCTCGATCTGCCGCTGCGCGTCCCGCTCCGCGATCACGCGCCGCTTGTCGGCTCGCTCGCGACCCTTGGCCAGCGCCAGCTCGACCTTCACGCGACCGTCCTTGAAGTACATGCGCGTGGGAACGAGCGTCAGACCCTTCTCGCGCACCTTCCCGTAGAGCGAGTCGATCTCCTGACGGTGGAGCAGGAGCTTCCGCTCGCGATCCGGATCGTGTCCCGAAGATCCCTTCTGTGCGTACTCGGCGATCGACGCGCCGACGAGCCACGCTTCACCGTCGCGGATGTCCGCGTAGGCCGAGCCGAGCTGGACGTGTCCGTCCCGTGCCGACTTGACCTCCGTCCCGCTCAGGACGACTCCCGCTTCGAGGCGCTCCAGGAACTCGTAGTCGCGCCGCGCGCGCCGGTTCTCGGCGATCAGCTTCGTTTCGGCCATCCGGCGAGCTACCGTTCGAGCGGAGCGCCCGCGAACCGGCGTGCGATCTCTTTCAGCATGATGAGCGCGACGCTCGGCTCCGACTCGACGAGGGCGAGCGCATCATCGCGTGGGATGCTGAGGAGACGCACCTTCGTCGCGGCGCGCACGCGGCCGATGCGGGTCGCCTCGGCATTGAGGAGTGCGAGCTCGCCGAAGAAGTTCCCGTCCTCGAGCTCGATCGGAGCGTCTCCACGCAGCTCGACCGACACCGTTCCGTCGCAGATCACGAACATTCCCGATCCCGGATCGCCTGGCAGCGCAATCACCTGACCCGGATCCCGCTCGAGCTCGGCCACGCACGCGGACAGCCGCTCGAGGCCGGCGTCCGAGACGTCGGCGAAGAGAGGAAGGGCGCGAAGCTCGTCGGGCGTCACGGGAGCATCATTATCGCGACCGCGCGCCAACCCTCGCGCAGCGGTCGCAGAGCGGATACCAGGGCGCGCAGGACCGTCCGCACGAGCGGCAGCGCCCGAGCGTGGGCGACTCGACCTCGAGTCGCAGCCGGGCCACGACGCGCGCCGCGGCAGCCTCCTCCAGCGCAGCGGCGCGCTCGATCGTGACGCCACCGACGCCGGCGAACTGGAGCGCGAACCAACGCAGCACGCTCGCCTCCCGACCGGCCTGCTCCGCGTCCTCGAGCGAGGCGTCCCGAAGGCGAGCCGTGTCGAGGAGAAACGTCAGGTGCGGCCTCGCGACACGATCGCCGGCGATCGCGAGGGCGAGAGTGGCGAGGAGGTCGAGGTTGTCCTCGTCCACCGGCGCGTTGGCGAGCTTCCACGAATCCCCCAGCGTCAGCCGCCGTCCGCGCTGGGTGAGCCGGCGCTGGACGGCGTCCAGCCGCATCCGCAACGGCTGCAGCGACTCGACGGCGAGCCAGCTCTCGAACGCCCACTCGCGCAGGGCCACCCGATGCCAGGCCACGAGCGCTGCATCGAGATCACGCGGGTCGTCGACCCCGAGATCCGACAAGCGGGGACGAATGCGGGCCTCGTCGACCACTCGGTACCCCCAGTGTTCGCCCGGAAGCCTGCACATGAGGCTCGAGCGCCGACTCGACGATGTCCGGATCCGCAGTTCCCCAGCCGAGCCCGGCGAGCACGCCGACGTGCCCGCGCTCGACGAGGCCGAAGCGGCCAGCGCGACCCGCGATCTGTGCGATCTCCCAGGGCAGGAGGTTCCTGCGCTCCTCCCCGTCGAACTTGGTCGTCTCCGCGAAGAGCAGGGTCTCGCAGGGCAGGTTGACGCCGTGGCCGAGGACGTCGGTGGCCACGCAGACATCTGCCTCACCCGAGAGGAACCTGTCGATCTCCTCCCGCCTCGACGCCAGCGGCATCGCTCCGTAGAGGACGGCGACTCGGCCGGGGTGCAGCCTGTTCACCTCGCCCGCGAGCGCCAGCACCGCCTTGCGGCTGAACGCGACGACGACGGTTCCGGGGCCGAGCGAGCGGAGCGTGCGCTCGCCGATCCACTCGAGGGGAAGCTTGCGCTCGAAGACCTTCAGCTCCGCCTCGGGAAACGCCCGCTCGACCAGAGGCAGAGCGTCGAGCGCCCCCAGGAGGAGGATCTCGCGGTAGTCGCCCGCGAGCATCAGCGTCGTCCACGCCGATCCCCGCTCCTCGTCGTCTGCCCACTGGATCTCGTCGAGGACGAGCAGCTCTCCCGACTGCGGGGCCATCTCGACGGTGCAGCAGATGATCGGCGCGCCGTCGTTCACCCGCTCTTCCCCGGTGACGAGCCCGACGCGGTCGAACCCGATCCTGTGCACCAAGCCGCCGGTGCGCCTCCTGGGCGAGCATCCGGAGCGGCCCGGCATACACGCCCTCACCCCGCTCGACGAGCTCGTCGAGCGCGGCGTGCGTCTTGCCGGAGTTCGTCGGCCCGAGATGGGCGACGACTCGCTCCGGTTCTCCCTCTCGGGTCGGGAGCGAGATCGCGATCCTTCGCTCAGCCCTCCTGGCCGCGTTGGCGGGGCGCCGCCCATGCGCGCGCTGGGATCGGCTCGGTCGTTTCTGCCGCCCTCCCGGGGGCCGTCGATTGCGCATCGGAGCACGGTACCGGGTGGATGCTGGCGACCATCCCGTTCCACACGAGCACGCCATCCGCAGAGTGGGGTTGGCCGTCGGCGGCCTGCTGCTCGCCGCCGACGACCGGCCTACCCGCTCCGTCACGCGGCGACTGCGGCGCCCTCGAGGGACGGCGCACGTGCGTCCTCGCTCGCACGTGAGACGAGGTGCCTGACGACACGCTTCGCATCTCGCCCGGCTCCGACAACGAGCATCGAGCTGAAGGAGTGGAGGAAAGGCAACCCCACGAAGTAGAGGCCGGGGGCCGACGGAACGGCGCCCCCAGTCTGCACCGGGTACCAGCCGTCCTCCAGCGGAACCGGGAACTTGATCCAGGTGTAGTCGTTGCGAAACCCGGTGCACCAGATGACGTTCGTCACCTCGACGACGCGTCCGTCGGCGAGCACCGGCTTCCCGTCCTCGACTCCGACCGCTCGCTCGAAGACGCGCTCGACGCCGGCTGCCGCCAGATCTGACCTTCTCACGCGCAGGAGCGGGCCTCCATGCGACCGGATCTCCGTCTTCGCCTTGCGGCCCATGGGCGTCGAAACGGTGAGCACGCGCGTCGCGACGAACTTGACCAGCGGGCCGAGGGCACGCGACATGATGACCTTGCACGGAATCTGCCCGGTATCAGGGCCCGACAGGATCGTTCCGTGGCCCGCGAGAGCAACCTCCAAGGCGATGTCGCCTCCCGAGTGAGCGGCGCCGACGACGAGAACGGCTCCGGGCTGGAGCTGCGCCGGGCTTCGGTAGTCCGCCGAGTGGAGCTGTCGGATTCCAGGATCGAGGTCGGAGGCGAACTCGGGGGTCACGGGGCGGTCGTGCTGAAAGACGCCCGTCGCGACGACCACGTTGTCGGCCTCGAACCGGCGATCGCCTGCACGGACGATGTATCCGTCGCCGTCACGTCTCCACCGCGTCCACGCCAGTTCCTGTCCGAACCTGCAGGTCGAAGCGCTCCGCGTACGCCTCGAGGTAGTCGGCCATCTCGCCCGCGGTCGGGTACGACTGGGCGGGAGCAGGAAACCGCATGCCCGGCAGGCCGTCGAGGCGAGCCGGCGAGTACAGGCGGAGCGTGGGCCAGCGCTTCCGCCATGAGTCTCCGACTCGTTCACCCGCGTCCAGGATGACGAACGACCGGCCCCGCTCTCGCAAGTGGTAGGCGGTGGCCAGTCCGGCTTGACCTCCACCGATGATCACCGTCTCGAAGCGTTCCACCGTCTGAGTCGCCACTGCCTGCCTCCTTCGGTTGACCCTGTCGACGGTAGGCTCCGGCGCGACTGCGCGCATCGCCTGGATCCACCAACTTCGATCGAAGAGGCGCGTGGTTGATTCTGACCATGGCTACCGGGCTCACACGAGATCGTGCTCGAACGCGAATGCCCCGGCGGCCGCGCGTGAGGACACATCGAGCTTGGCGAAGATGTTCTGCACGTGTCGCGCGACGGTGTGCTCGCTGATGACGAGGGTGGTTGCGATCTCGCGATTGCTCTTGCCGGCAGCCAGGAGACGGAGCACTTCGCTCTCGCGCGGTGTCAACCCGTGGGTGTCGTCGACGCCATGCCCCGGCTCGGACATGCGCGAGAGGTCAGGCGCAGCTCCGAGCCGCTCGAAGATCGAACGGGCCGCCTCCAGCTCGAGTGTGGCCGCGTCCTCGTCTCCCAGCTCGCGACATGCGAGCCCCACGAGCATTCGCGCGCGCGCCACGTCGTAGGGCGCCTCGAGCTCCTGCCAGACCGCGGCCGCCGCTCGCGAATCCGTCAGAGTGGCCTGTGGGTCACCTCCTGCGAGATGAACCGCCGCACGCGCGTACGCGACCATCGCGCCCAGCATCGCGCTGTCGTAGCGTGCCGCGATCTCCTCGAGCTCGCTGCAGGCGCTGCGAGCCTCGTCCACGTCACCGACGGCGAGGAGGATCTCGACATACGCGGGAAGCAACCCGGCGCGCTTGAGCGGCATCGGCGGTCTCGCCGAGCACCCGATGGATCGTCGACATGGCCGTCGCCGTCTTTGCCCTGCGCGAGCCGCAGCTGCGCAAGCCCCGGCTGAGGCTCCCAACCGGCCCGGCTCGCCTGCAGATAGGCCGCCTCCGCGGCCGCGAACTCGCCGAGAAGGCGATGGAGCTCGGCCTCGCGGTAGAGCGCCAGGCCGATCCGGGACTCGTTCTTCGTCTCGGCGAACCTCTGTCTCGCCTTCTGCGCCTCCTCGAGGGCATCGCGCCACGCCCCCTGTACCTGGAGGATCTCCGCGCGGTGAACGAGACACCGGCCCGTGAACGCCTTGAGATCGGGTTGACCGTTGCACCAGCGGGTCAGAGCCGCCGTCCACTCCCGGGCACGGCGGACCTCGTAGACCTCCTGGAGTGCGAGGATGACTCCGCAGTAGACGATGCCCGTGATCACCGGCGACAGCTCACCCGCGGTCACCTCCACCATCGCCTCATCCATGAGAGCCAGGCCCTCCTTGACCTGACCCGTCTTGATCAGCATCTGACCCTGAGCGTGGCGGGCGATTGCGGAGAGGTCCGGGTCGCCGAAGCGCTCGGCGCTTGCGAGCATCTCCGCGGCGACCGCTGCTGCTCCCGCGAAGTCTCCTGCCGCCTCCAGCTGGAAGATCCGAGGAGTCAGCAGGTACGCGCGCTCGACGCAGTCCTCGCCGTAGCGCTCGAGGAACCGCTGGGCTCGGCCGAGCCAGCCGCTCCCCGGTCCGAGCTCGCCCCGGAGCACGAGGTTCAGCCCGACCCAGAACGCGCAACGAACGGCGTTCGGAAGATCGTCCTCGGCGAGGTATGCGTGATGAGCGCGTTCGTGAAGAGCGAGGTAGTCGTCGTCGCGGCCGAGCATGAACGCCGACGTCGCGAGCCGTTCGAGGTCTTGCGCGGCGAGTGGCTCGGCTTCGTCGGAGCGAGCGAGAGCCTCGTAGGCGTCCTTCCAGACGCGGTTTTCGTAAAGCGTTCGGGCGTGTTCGAGCTCGCCTGCCAACCCGCGAGAACCCTAACGACCGTGGCCGGGGTCAGCCTTCAGGCTGACCCCGTTCTTCGGTTGTCGCGAACCTCGAGACCGAGGTCAGGCTGAAGCCTGACCCCTCCTGGGGTCACACGCGCAAGAAGCGGCGGAGCGTCGAGCCCGGAGCCGAGCGCGCCGATGGCGAGCCCGACCCCGATCAAGATCATCGCGGTCATCGAGAAGCCGAGGGCCTGCACGTCCGGGTCCTCACGCATGTTCTGAAGAATTCGCGGCACGGCGACCTCACGCGTGAGGAACAGCAGGACGACTGCCGTGAGGGAGCCGGCGAGCCCCGTGAGCAAGCCCTCGAGCATGAACGGGCCGCGGACGAACCAGTTCGTCGCTCCGACGAGCTTCATGACCTCGATCTCGCGGCGCCGCGCGAAGATGGAAAGCCGGATGGTGTTGGCGATCAGGATCGTGGAGGCGCCGAGGAGGATGAGAACGGCAACCAGCGAGACGATCTGGATCGCACGCGCGACCTGGAGGATGCCTCGCGAGACCTCCTCTCCGTACCGGACGACCTCGACCCCGGACAACTTCGCCTGGCGCACGGCGAGGGCGATCTGCGCCGTGTCCTCGCCCCGCTTCGGGACGATGTCGAAGGAAGGAGGCAGCGGGTTCGAGACGAGGTTCGCAGTGAGCTCGGGCGTGCGCTTCCGCTGGATCTCGAGTGCCTGCGCCTTCGTGATGAACGTGATCCCGCCGTCTTTGACCCGTGTGTCCGACGCGAGGAACACGCGCACCGCGTCGATCTGCTTGTTCGTCGCCTCACCGGCGCACGGCGCTTCGCTCGCCTGCGTGCAGAAGTACACGTGCACCGCGAGCTCGCGCTTCTTGTCGTCGGACCAGGACACGAGCCACGTGCCGAGCCCGATGAACGCGCCGATCAGGAACATTCCGATCAACACCGACACGGCCGAGGCGAACGTGGTGGCGAGGTTCGCCCCGATCGAGCGGATCGCCTCGGAGAAGATCAGCCGGATTCGCGTCATTCCTCGGAGTACCCGCCGCGCCGTTCGTCACGGACGAGCCTGCCGGCTTCGAGCGCGATCACGCGGCGGCGCATCTTGTCCACCATCTCGCGGTCGTGCGTGACCATCAGGATCGTCGTTCCAGTGCGGGATATGCGGTAGAGCAGCTGCATGATCCCGACCGACGTGTCCGGGTCGAGGTTCCCGGTCGGCTCGTCGCACACGAGCAGCGGCGGGTGATTCACGAACGCGCGCGCGATCGAGACGCGCTGCTGTTCGCCGCCCGAGAGCTCCTCTGGTCGCGAGTTCATCTTGTGCGCGAGCCCCACGAGGTTGAGCACCTCCGGGACCTTCTTGCGGATCTGCCCGCTCGACTGGCCCTGGACGCGAAGCGCATAGCCGATGTTCTCGGCGGCGGTGCGGTTGGGGAGCAGCTTGAAGTCCTGGAAGACGCAGCCGAGGTTCCGCCGCAGGAGCGGGACCTTCGAGCGCTTGAGCCGGCCGAGGTCGCGCCCACCCACCACGATCCGTCCCTGCGTGGGGTCGATCTCCTTCAAGAGGAGGCGGATGACCGTCGACTTGCCCGATCCGGATGCTCCGACGACGAACACGAACTCGCCCTTCTCGATGGTGAACGACACGCCCTCGAGGGCGACGACGCCGGGCTCGTAGACCTTCTGGACGTTCTCGAACACGATCATCGCCGAGCCGCTCGCCTCGGGATCGATGGGCGCAGGAAGCGCGAAGGTCTCGGTCTCGGGCTCGGCCAGTGCGGTCATCGTCGCGTCTGTCTCGGAGTCGTGATCCAGCACCGGATGAAGGGGAGACACAGCCTGGAGAGGCTGCACCGGTTCTTGGGAAGGGCCGATTGTAGCTGACATCTCGGGTGCTCTTTACAGGACTTTTCCGGCTGCTTTGGCGAGCAGGTAGGAGTGGACGAAGCCGTCGAGGGCGCCGTCGAGCACCGACTGCGCGTTGCCGACCTCGTGATCTGTGCGGTGGTCTTTCACCAGCTGGTACGGGTGGAGCACGTACGAGCGGATTTGACTCCCGAAGCCGATGTCCTGCGCCGCGCCCCGCTCACGAGCGAGCTCGGCCTCTCGCTTCTCCTCCTCGAGCTCCGCGAGGCGTGACTTGAGGATCCTGAGCGCGGTCTGCTTGTTCGAGGTCTGGGAGCGCTCGTTCTGGCACTGGACGACGATCCCGCTCGGAAGGTGTGTGATGCGCACCGCACTGTCCGTCTTGTTCACGTGCTGCCCACCCGCGCCGCTCGCACGATAGGTGTCGATTCTCAGATCCGCCTCGTCGATCTCGATCGGCGCGTCGTCGGGCAGGAGCGGCGCGACGACGACCTGCGAGAACGCGGTGTGCCTGCGATGCGAGGCATCGAAGGGCGACAGCCGCACCAGGCGGTGCACCCCGCGCTCGGCCTTGAGGATTCCGTACGCGTTCTCGCCGCGAACCGCGACGGTCGCGGACTTCAGGCCTGCCTCCTCCCCCGGGCTCGCCTCGAGCAGCTCGTGGTCGAAGCCGCGATCGGAGGCCCAGCGCAGGTACATGCGGAGGAGCATCTCGGCCCAGTCCTGTGCATCGGTTCCCCCCGTACCAGCGTGGATCTCGAGAATCGCGTCCCCTGCGTCGTACTTCCCGGTGAAGAGCGCGTCCTCTTGCAGGCGCGCGAGCTCGCGCTCGAGCGATTCGACGATCTCCTCGATCTCCGCGCCGAGCTCGCCCTCTCCGAGGGTCGAGGAGCTCCTTCGCGTCCTCGTACTCGCGCTGGAGGCGCTCGTAGCGCTCGAGCTTCCGGGTGGTGCGAGCGTGCTCGGTCGAGATTCGGGCTGCGCCGGCCTGGTCGCCCCAGAACCCCGGCTCGCCCATCGCCTCCTCGAGCCCGCTCTTGCGGCGCGCTAGTGACTCCGGGTCAAAGGTAATCACGGACCCAGGCGAGCTGGGCCCCGATTTCCTCGAGCCGCTGATCGAGGCTCATCGTCGTCTCGGCCATGGACAGAGCCTAGATGCTTGATCGGAAATTGACGCGCAGCCGGGGGCGGTCACGACCGAGCCGGGCGACGCACTCACGCGCCGTGCAGGCTAAAGAGCCTGGACGGCGAGGGAGGGTGGCGATCCGGCGCAGTGTCGTGGCCGTCATCCGGCCCGCCGTGAATTCCCGATCAAGCATCTAGCCCGGACACCGGATCGGCTGTCCGCCGACCGGCCTGGCCTTGACCACACTCACTCATAGGATTCGTGCGTGGCGTCTTCACCCATGCGAAGAGTGGCCGACGCGACCGGCCACGCCCTCGGAAACGCGATCGACCGTGCGGTCGTAGGACATCACGCCCGCCGCCTCCGAAAGGTCGGCTGGGGGCACGCGCTCGAGGCAAGCGGTAGTGGATGGGCTCGTGGTCCGTTTCCGAGGCGCGCCGGCAACACGGTCGACGTCCTGATCGACGGCGCCACCTTCCTGCCGAAGGTTGCCGAAGAGCTTGCCCGTGCCGAGTCGCACGTCCATCTCGCAGGGTGGTACTTCTCACCGGAGCTCGAGCTGACGCGAGGAGCAGACCCCGCGATCATGCGCAACCTGCTCGCCGAGCTCGCCGACCGGATCGACGTGCGCGTATTGATCTGGAGCGGTGCCCCGGTGCCGCTCTTCAGACCGTCCAGGAGGGACGTGAAACGGATGGTCGAGCGCATGTGCCGGCGAAACGAGATCCACTGCGAGCTCGACTCGTGCGTCCGCTTCATGCACTGCCACCACGAGAAGACGATCATCATCGACGACCGCGTGGCGTTCGTCGGGGGCATCGATCTCACGCTGGACGGCGGAGATCCCTACGACACGTCGGAGCATGCGGCGCGAGGCGGTGTCGGCTGGCACGACGTCTCGGTTCGAATCGAAGGCCCGGCCGTCGCAGATGTCGCCGAGCACTTTCGCCTGCGCTGGCACGGCCCGACGGGCGAGACCCTGCCCGCACCGGTACCACCCGATCCGACCGGCGACACCGATCTTCAGATCGTGCGGACGATTCCGGAGAACGTGTACGAGCGGTCGCTTCCGCGAGGAGATTTCTCCCTGCTCGAGTCCTACGTCGGCGCGATCCGGTCGGCGGAGAGGCTGATCTACATCGAGAACCAATTCCTGTGGTCCGCCGAGATCGTCGCGCTCCTGGCCGAGAAGCTGCGCGATCCTCCCCGTGACGACTTTCGGGTCATCGTCTTGCTCCCTGTAACTCCGAACGACGGTGCCGACGTCTCACGGGGTCAGGTCGCCGCCCTCATCCACGCGGATGACGACAACGCCCGATTCCTCGCCTGCTCGATCTACGCCCGCACCGGCCGACTCCGCGATCCCATCTACATCCACTCGAAGGTCGCGATCGTCGACGACAGCTGGCTGACCGTCGGCTCGGCGAACTTGAACGAGCACTCGCTCTTCAACGACTCCGAGGTCAATGTCGTTTCGCACGACCCGGCCCTCGCGCGAGAGACACGGCTGCGCCTGTGGTCTGAGCACCTCGAGCTTCCCGTCGAGGAGATCGACGGCGACCCGACGGCCGTCTTCGAAGAGCACTGGGAGCGCATCTCCGAGGAACAGCTCGACCGGCTCGAGAAGGATCTCCCCCTTACGCACCGCCTCGTCAAGCTTCCGGGCGTGTCTGTCCGGCGCGCACGCCTGCTCGGCCCCCTCCAGGGCCGTCTCTACGACGCGTAGGACGCCGTCGACTCGGGCTCCGGCCGCGCTTCGGCCGCCAGCTCGATGCGCGGCTTCGGCGCGCCGGCCCGAACGGCCTCGAGCTGTGCCGCCACGGCCGCCCCGTAGAAGATCGCGATCGCGGAGAGAAGCGTCCAGAGCTGGAGCGCGACGATGCCGGCGAGTGGTCCGTACGTGTCACCGAAGGATGAGCTCAACTGCAACGCGAACCCGAGCACGAGCGTTACGAAGGCCCACCCGATCACACAGAAAGCAGCGCCGAACATGAGCCACGACCAGGCTGGCTGCCTCCGCTTCGGGGCATACCGGAGCATCGCCGCAAGCGCGATCCCCGCGACCACCAGCGCCACCGGCCAGCGGACGAAGGGCGACGCCCCTCCGAAGTAGTCATTCGCCTCGACGTTGCTCCGACCGAGCGTGAAGACGAGGAA
The DNA here is from genome assembly GCA_963789655.1 of uncultured Actinomycetes bacterium. Lineage (GTDB taxonomy): Bacteria > Actinomycetota > Thermoleophilia > Gaiellales > Gaiellaceae > GMQP-bins7. The sequence goes on along the minus strand of CAWBLH010000004.1, from coordinate 141,138 downwards.
GTTGCACGCGAGGATGGACCCGGCTCCGATGGCGAGGAGAAATGCCCGTCCGTACTTCTGCACGATGTCCCGGTCTCGCTCGATGCCGTAGATCCGGTTGAAGCCACGTTCGATCTGCCCCATCGCCGTCGTCCCCGTTACGATCGTGCCGGCGAGCCCGATCACCAGAGGCAGATACCGATGGTTGGAGCCGACCTTCTGCGCCTGGTCGACGGCGTCCGTCAAGAGGTTGCCGACCGGACCGGGGAACGCGGTCTGGATCGACTGGATGATCTCCTTGCTCAGCCGGAGGTCGCCGAACGCAACGGTGAAGCCGACGACCGCGACGAGCCCCTGCACGAGCACGAGCGACGTCACGAAGGCGAGCGAGCGCGCGTGGCTGAAGCCGTCCGCGGCTCGTAGCCGCACGAACGCGTCCTTGACGAGGTTCGCGCGACCCGTCTCGAGCAGGGTCTTACGGGCGTCGTCGCCCGTCAGCTCCCAGGTCTCCGGGACCTTGGCGGCGGTGCTCACTTGGCTTCGCCGTCAGCAGGGACGCAGACCGTGATCGCCGCGGGCTCGATCTCGATGTCGAGTGCCTTGACGGGCTTGCGGTCGCCGCCGTCGAGCTCGTAGAGGACCTTGCGGTCGAACTTGACCTTGACGGAGGTGGCCTTCGTCGTCTGCACGAAGGGCGATGCGCTGGAGGAACCGACCGCGGTGCGAGCGATGGTGCGGGTCCACTCGAGCAGCCCGTCCGCCGTCACGACTCCGAGCTCGAGCTTGCCGTCGTCCGGGCTCGCGTCCTCGAACGCCTCGACGCCTGCGAAGAGCTTGCCGACGTTGCCGACGAGCACGCTGCTTGCCTGGCCGTCGAACCAGGTCGCGCCGTCGACCTTGATCTTGGCCTCGAAGGGCTTGCGACCGAGCTGCTTCGTCCCCGTCCAGACGTAGGCCAGCCGGCCGAATCGATCCTTCAGCCCGCCGTCCGCCTCCCTGATCATCTGCGCGTCGAAGCCGGCGCCGGCCATGACTGCGAAGCGCTCGTCGTTCATGCGCCCGACGTCGAGCGTGCGGCGCCGCCCGTCGAGCCCGATGCCGACCGCCTTCTCGATGTCCTGCGGGATCTCGAGATTCGACGCAAAGAGATTCGCCGTGCCGGCGGGGACGATCGCGATCGTCGCGCCGGAGTCGCCGAGGCTGTCGATGCACCGCTGCACCATCCCGTCACCGCCCCAGACGAAGAGAAGGTCGGCGCCCTGCTCGAGCGCACGCTTCACCTGCTTCGGAGCCTTGCGGCTCTTCGGGACCTCGAACCACAGCGGATCTGCGACGCCTCGTTCCTGGAGCACTCGCCGAAGCTCGACGAGCCCGCCCCCGAAGGTCTTTCCCGCGTGCGCGATGACGGCGACGGTGCTCATGCGGGGGCTCCGGCAGCCCTGGCGTCACGCAGGCGCGCAACCACGCCGGTGACGCGGGCGACGAAGACGACCAGTGAGAGCGCGGCGAGACCGACGAAGACGCCGGCGAGCATGTCGAGCGGGTGGTGCATGCCGCGGTACATGCGCGCGGCCGCGACCACGAACGGAATCGCCACCGCAACGGCCCAGACGGCAATTCGCGCGCGTCGCGAGCGCAATCGAGAGGTGAGCAGGAGCGCAATACCCGCGTAGACCGCGATCGACGCGGCGACGTGCCCGGAAGGGAAGCTGTGATCGGGAGGCAGGCCTTCGAGCCGGGGAACGTCGGGCCGCTCCCGGTCGACGAACTGCACGGTCGTGCGGTAGCTCGCGGACTCGAGAGCAACTCCGAAGAGCACGAACGCCGCGAGCAGCCAGTGCCGCCGGATCGCGAACGCGATCGCGAGCACACCGACGACGATGGGAAGGACGATCCCGCCCGAGATCTCCGAGCCGACGAACGAGAGGTCCGTGAGTGTCGACGTCCTCTGGTCGGCGAGCCACTCGACGGGCCTCGAATCCGCCTCGTCGAGGCTTCCGAGCGGCAGGATCGCCTCGGTGAAGACCAGACCGACCGCGAGCGTCACCGAAGCGAGCACGAGGTAGGACAAGACGATGCCGCCGAGGAAGACGAGAATCGGATGCACTCCCGTGAGCCGCTTGCCTACACGCTCCGCGAGGCTTCCGCGTTCAGCGTCGAGAGCGGGAACCGGCGAGTCTTCCTTCGGGGGATGCGCGAGCTCGTCGCGACTCAGCTCGCTCTGAATGCCCGCTGCTTCCATCGGCTTAGGTTTCCCTCAGTCGCCGACCGGGAAACGTCTCGCCTATGTGTGGAGGGCGTTCGCTGACGGGATTCCCGGGTAGATGCCTCTCCTCGTTCTGCTCCTCATTGCGCTCGCCGCCGGCTCCCTCGTCGGCTTCGTCGCGTGGCACTACCCGCACCCGGGTCTCGCGACTCCCACGCCGACAGTGGCCGCGGCCGAAGCCGTCGGTCGTGAGATCGGGCACCACAGCAGGCTCCGGCGGACGATCAAGAGCAGGCTCAACCCCGAGGTGGCGACCGGCCTCGCGCTGACGATCGCCCTCGGCCTCGTCCTCGTCGGCGGATTGATCCTGGCCGGGTTCGCCTATCTCGTGCGAACCAACTCGCAGCTCGTCGACATCGACGCGAGCGTGGCGCAATGGGGCGCCGACCACGCAGGGCCGGTGTCGGAACGGTGGCTCGGCTGGATCACGCACCTCGGCGACACGGAGGTCGTGATCGCGCTCGCCGTGATTCTCGCCGTCGCCGAGTCTTTACGCCGGCCGAGCAGGTGGATCGTGCCCTTCCTGCTGGTCGTGATCGTGGGCCAGAACTTCCTGACAAACGGGATCAAGGAGCTCCTCGATCGAGTTCGGCCCGACTTGAACCCGATCGCAGAGACGCTGGGGCCCTCGTTTCCCAGCGGCCATTCGGCGACGGCAGCGGCGTTCTATGCGGCCGCAGCGCTCCTGATCGGGCGGGGCCGGCCTCCGAGGACGCGTGCGTTTCTCGCGGGAAGCGCGGTCGCGATCGCCGTCGCGGTCGCGTGCACACGCGTTCTGCTCGACTTCCACTGGCTGAGCGACGTCATCGCAGGGCTCGCTCTCGGCTGGGCCTGGTTCGCCGTCTCCGCGATCGCGTTCGGCGGACGAATGCTGCGGTTCGGCGTGGCGGCGGAGAAGGCCGTCGAGGAGGCCGACGCGGAGACCAGAAGGACGGCCACCGAGCGAACGGCGTGAACGCTCGCGCTACAGCTGCTATCACGAGTAGCCGATGCCTGATGCGAAGGTGACAATCCAGCTCGACACCCCTGGCGAGCGGCTTCTCAACCGCGAGCTCTCGCTCCTCGATTTTCACGCCCGCGTCCTCGAGCTCGCGACCGACGACACGATTCCGCTGCTCGAGCGGGTCAAGTTCTGCGCGATCCTCTCCTTGAACCTCGACGAGTTCTTCCAGGTGCGCGTTGCCGGCTTGCTCGGACAGGCGGAGTCCGGGTTGATGATGCTCTCGGCGGACGGGAAGACTCCGATCCAGGCGCTTGCCCAGATTCGCGAGCGCGTTCTCGAGCTCACGGCGCGCCAGTCGCGCATCTGGAAGCGAGATCTCCGCCCAGCGCTCGCGGCGGAAGGCATCGTGATCGGGGGGGTCAAGGACTGCCAGAAGAAGGATCTGAAGGAGCTGGAGCAGCGCTTCGAGCGCGACATCTACCCCGTGCTCACGCCGCTCGCAGTCGGCCCAGGTCAGCCGTTCCCGTACATCTCCGGGCTCTCCCTGTCGCTCGCTGTGTTCGTCGCAGATCCGGAGACCGGGGAAGAGCGCTTCGCGCGCATCAAGATTCCCGAGGGGCTCCCGCGCTTCCTCGAGCTCGGCAAGAACGGACTCTTCATTCCGCTCGAGCACGTGATCGCACACTTCCTGCCGCGGCTCTTCCCTGGCATCTCCGTCGTCGAGCGAGCGGTGTTCCGCGTCACGCGCGACGCGGACTTCGAGGTATCCGACGACGCGGCCGACCTCCTCGAAGCCGTCGAGACGGAGCTCCGCAAGCGCCGCTTCGGCGATGTCGTCCGTGTCGAGGTGAGCTCGTCGGCGTCGGATCAGATGGTCGACCGACTGCGACTCGGGCTCGGCGCCGACGGATCTCAGGTGTACAGGATCGAGAGCCCGCTCGACCTGTCAGAGCTGATGGAGCTGACGACGCTCGACCGGCCGGACCTGAAGGACGAGCCGCGCGTCCCAGTGGTGCCGCCGCGTCTCGCAGGAGCCCAGACCCTGCCCGGCCGCTTCTTCGACGAGGTGCGGCGAGGCGACGTCCTCGTCCATCAGCCGTACGACTCGTATCGCGCGAGCTTCGAGACCTTCGCGCAGGCGGCCGCTCTCGACCCGGACGTCATCGTCATGAAGACGACCGTCTATCGCACGAGCAACGACAGCATCCTGGTCGGCTCGCTCATACAGGGAGCCGAGGAAGGCAAGCAGGCGGTGTGTCTCGTCGAGCTCAAGGCGCGCTTCGACGAGCGGCGGAACATCGAGTGGTCGCGCACGCTCGAGCAGGCGGGAGTGCACGTGGCCTACGGCTTCCCCGACATGAAGATCCACGCGAAGACGACGCTCGTCGTACGCCGCGAGGACGGCATCCTGCGCCGCTACGCGCACATCGGCACCGGCAACTACCACGCCGCTACGGCGCGCCAGTACGAGGACATCGGCCTCTTCACCGCCGACGACGACATCACCGCGGACGTCGCCGACCTCTTCAACCACCTGACCGGCTTCGGTCGACCCCAGGAGTTTCGCAAGCTGCTCGTCGCGCCGTTCACGCTGCGTAGCGGGCTCGTGCGCGAGATCCGCGCAGTCGCCGCGGCCGCGACTGAAGGCGAGTCGGCTCGAATCCGGCTGAAGGTGAACCACCTCGTCGACCCGGGCATCGTCGACGAGCTCTATGAGGCGTCGCAGGCCGGCGCGAAGATCGACGTCATCGCTCGCTCTACCTGCGCGCTACGGCCCGGTGTCGAGGGGCTCTCGGAGAACATCCACGTTCGGTCGATCGTCGGGCGCTTCCTGGAGCACAGCCGCGTGTTCGCCTTCGAGGCCGGCGACCGAACCACGACCTACGTCGGGAGCGCAGACCTGATGCCGCGGAATCTCGACCATCGGATCGAAGTCCTCGTCCCGGTCGAGAGCGTTCGCGCGCGGCAAGAAGTGCACACGATCCTGGACAGCGCGCTCGCCGACAACACGAATGCGTGGTCTCTCGAGCCGGACGGCAGCTGGAAGCGGGTCACCGCCTCGAAGTCGTCCAAGCGGCACTCGCACCATACGGCGATGATTCGCCGCGCAGCCGAGCGTGCACGCCGAAGCACCCGCATCCGCCGCGTCGACTGACTCCTAGCTCTCGGCGGCTACGACGCCGTCAGGCGCCGTGGCACTTCTTGAACTTCTTGCCCGACCCGCACCAGCAGGGGTCGTTGCGGCCGACGTCCTTGTGCTCGTTCACGACCTGCTGCTGCATCGGTAGCGCCGAGGAACGGGCGGGCGGCTCGGCGACCGCGGTCGCTGCTCCGGCCCCGGCTGCCGCGATCGCGTCGGCTCCGGCGGAGGTCTCGTGCTCGTACTGGAGATCGCCGTCGTGGGCCTGCATCGGCTCGAGCCCGGGATCCTCGACCTGCACAGAGACGTGGAAGAGCGTGAAGACGACCTCCTGACGGATCGTCTGGGAGAGCTCCTCGAAGAGGATGTGGCCCTCGCCGCGGTACTCGACGAGCGGGTCCTTCTGGGCGAACGCGCGCAGGTGGACGCCCTCGCGCAGGTAGTCCATCGCCTCCAGGTGCTCGCGCCAGCGCTGGTCGACGACCTGGAGGATCACGTAGCGCTCGACCTCGCGCGCGAGCTCGATCCCGAGCGCCTGCTCGCGCTCGGCGTACGTCTCGAGCGCGTCCTCGACGAACTCCTCCTTCAGCGCCTCGCGGTCGGTGACGTCGACCTCCTCGCGAAGCTCGTCGACGCGTGATGTCGGTTCCCGAGAGCGACTGCATGTGCGTGACGAGCCCCTCGAGATCCCAGTCCTCGGCGAACTCCGAGTCCGTCGACTGGGCGACGCCCGTCTCCACCGTCTCCGTGATCCAGCTTCGCACCTCGTCGGAGAGGTCCTCGCCCTCGAGGACGCGGCGACGCTGGTCGTAGATGACGAGGCGCTGCGTGTTCATCACGTCGTCGTACTTGAGGACGTTCTTGCGCGCGACGAAGTTCTGCTCCTCGACCTTCTTCTGGGCGTTCTCGATCTGCTTCGAGAGGATCCCGGCCTCCATCGGCTGGTCGTCCGGGATCTTGAAGCGGTTCATGATCCCGTGGATCCGGTCGCCCGCGAAGAGCCGCACGAGATCGTCCTGCGCGGAGAGGTAGAAGCGCGACTCGCCGGGATCTCCCTGGCGCCCCGAGCGCCCGCGCAGCTGGTTGTCGATCCGCCTGGCCTCGTGCCGCTCGGTGCCGAGCACGTACAGGCCGCCGAGGTCGACGACGCCCTTCGCCGAGCTTGATGTCGACGCCGCGGCCGGCCATGTTCGTCGCGATCGTGACCGCGCCGGGCTGGCCCGCGTCCTTGATGATCTCGCCCTCCCGCTCGTGCTCCTTCGCGTTCAGGACGTTGTGCGGGATGCCCTTTCGCTTCAGCACTTCCGACAGGAACTCCGAGGTCTCGACGGCGATCGTGCCGACGAGCACCGGCTGCCCGTGCTCGTGCCGCTCGACGATGTCCTCGACGACGGCGTTCCACTTCGCCTCGACGGTCTTGAAGATGTAGTCGTTCTCGTCGAGGCGCGCGACCGCTTCGTTCGTCGGGATCTCGACGACGTGCAGGTCGTAGATCTCGACGAACTCCTTCTCCTCCGTCTTCGCCGTTCCGGTCATCCCGCCGAGCTTCTCGTACAGGCGGAAGTAGTTCTGGAGCGTGATCGTCGCGAGCGTGACGTTCTCCTCGCGGATGCGGACGCCCTCCTTCGCCTCGATCGCCTGGTGCAGGCCCTCGCTCCAGCGGCGGCCTTCCATGATGCGGCCGGTGAACTCGTCGACGATCTTGACCTCGCCCTCCTGGACGACGTAGTCGACGTCGCGCTTGTACAGCGACTGCGCCTTGAGCGCCTGCGTCAGGTGGTTGACGAGGAGGACGTGGCTCGGGTCGTACATGTTGTCGATCCCGAGCGCCCGCTCGACCTCCGCGATCGCGGTCTGCGCGGGCGACACGGTCTTGAACTTCTCGTCGTACAGGTAGTCCGCGCCGGAGGCCTCGGTCTCGTCCTCGCCCTTCGCCGACTTGCGGGTCGCGGCCTTGCCCTCGAGCGTCTTGACGACGCGCGCGAACTGGTAGTAGGTCGCCGCGGCCGTCTCGGGCTCGCCGGAGATGATGAGCGGCGTGCGCGCCTCGTCGATCAGGATCGAGTCGACCTCGTCCACGATCGCGTACGCGTGGCTTCGCTGCACGGTCCCCTCGAGCGAGACCGCCATGTTGTCGCGGAGGTAGTCGAACCCGAACTCCGAGTTCGTCCCGTAGGTCACGTCGTTCGCGTACGCCACACGGCGCTCGGCGAACGGCATCAGGTTCTGGATGAAGCCGACCGACGAGCCGAGCAGCTCGTAGACGGGCCGCGTCCACTCGGCGTCGCGCTTGGCGAGGTAGTCGTTGACGGTGACGAGGTGGACTCCGCGTGCCGGTCAGGCCGTTCAGGTAGAGCGGCTGGACGGCGACGAAGGTCTTCCCCTCGCCCGTCTTCATCTCCGCGATGTCGCCCTCGTGGAGGACGATGCCGCCCATCAGCTGCACGTCGAACAGGCGGACGCCGATCGTGCGCTTGAACGCCTCCCGGACGGCCGCGTACGCCTCGAAGATGATCTCCTCGAGCGTCTCGCCGTTCTCGAGCCGCTGCTTGAACTCGGCGGTCTTCGCGGCGAGCTCGGCGTCGGAGAGCGCCTCGAACTCGGGCTCGAGCGTGCCGATGTACGCGGCCTGCTCCTGAAGACGCTTGAGGCGACGGCCTTCGCCCATGCGGAGGACGCGCTCGAACTTGCCGAACGACTGGGTAGCCACCGGCCTAGGGTACCGGGAGTGCGGGAGAGCTCGATCCGCTGACGGTCTCGCGCGAACACGCCCGGCAGCTCGCGCTCGCCCTCCCCGAGGCTGTCGAGCAGGATCATCACGGCCGACCCTCTTTCCGCGTCGCCGGCAAGATCTTCGCGACCCAGTGGGACGAGCAGCACCTGAACGTGATGCTCGACGAGGGCGGCATCCTCATGGCCATCGAGAGCGACCCTGACGCTTGTGCCGAGGTCTGGTGGGGCAAGCGCCTTGCAGCGGTTCGTGTGGATCTGCGCCGCGCGGAGCCCCGGCTGCTCGCGACCTTTCTCACCGAAGCCTGGGAGCTCAAGGCGCCGAAGAGGCTGCTCCGAGAGTGACCTCAGAGCGCGAGCACGAGGATCTCCCAGAGATCGCCGTCCAGCCGGTGGGCGTGAGCAGCGTACGACCCCTTCACTCGGGACGCCGCCAGCCGGCCGAGCGCATCCGCGCGCTCCGGGCTCGCGAGCGCTCCGTCCACCGCAAGCGCGTACACCGATCCGTTCCACGTCAACTCGAGGTCATTTCCATCAGGGTTCGGGTCGAGCCGCACGACCTCGATCGTTCGCGCGCCGATCGCCCAGAGATCGTCTCGGCGTACGGCGACGGCACGATACGGCGGCTCCAGCGCACCCTCCGAGTGCTGCGGCGAGCGGGGCCGGGTCGACCTCTGGCGTCGCTCTCGATCACGAGCCGACCGTCCGGAAGTGCGACGAACTGCGCTTCGTCGCCGATCACTCGGACGCGTGCACCGTCGCCACGGCATCCCACTCGCGCTGACGGGGGATCCCCGTGATGCCCGCCGCGAGCCAGTGGCGGCCCGGGTCGAGCGGCATCAGAGAGACGTCACGCGGCTGCTTCGTCCGACGTGCCGGGGCTCGTCGAGGTCGAGCTCCTCGACGGGCGTCGGCGCGGCCGGGGCTCGCTTCTGAGCATCGCGCCGCGGCTCGTGAACCCGCTTGTCGCGGTAGCGCTCGATCTGTCGCTCGAGCTTCTCCGCCAGCAGGTCGATCGCCGCTTCGTAGGTGAGCGCGGACTCGCGCGCGACGAGGTTCCGCCCTTTCGTGTAGACGATCGCCTCGGCCGAGTGGTCCTCGCGAATCGACGGATTCTTCTCCCTCCACAGGGTGACCTCGACGAGCGTCTGGTCGTAGAGTCGCTTGCCGAGCTTCCCGATGCGCTTCTCGACGTATGCCTTCACCGAGTCGTCGACGGTGTCGTGCAGAGCCTTGACCTGGAGCCGCATGGGCGCTCCTTTCCGGATCGGCGTCGGAGCTCTCAATCTATATGCTCCCCGCCGCGAATACGCCCGCACGGTATTCACAGCGGGAAGCATCAACGCACTGCCCTCGCGAGGGTGACCACCTCGACTCGACGAGCGCCGCTCCTCCGGAGCGCCGCGGCGCAGGCATCGGCGGTCGCGCCCGACGTATACACGTCGTCGACCAGACACACGGTGCGAGCAACGGTTCCGTCGGCAGCAACGCTGCCACGGACGTTGCGCCGCCGCTCCGCGAGCCCGAGGCCGCGTTGCCGAGGGAGCGAGTGCAATCGCCGAAGCTGGTCGCCCACCGGCACTTGCCACAACGCCCCGAGCGCGACGGCGAGTCCCTTCGGGCCGACGCTTCCCCGCTCCCAGGCACGCTCGGGGTCGCCGGGGACGTGCACGAGGACGTCGACGTCCGGGGCGGCGACGACCTCTGCGATCAGTGCCGCCGCCTCCTTCGCGAGCCGCCTCCGCCCCTTCTCCTTCCACGAGCGGACGAACGTGCGCGCCTGCTCGTCGTACACGATCGCCGACCGGGCGCGAGCAAACGCGAGGCGGCGTCCGGTGCACTCCGCGCACCGCCGGACGGGCCAGGCGCCCGGCGATCCGCAGCGCTCGCAGACGGGCGGGCTCAGCCGGACGAGTGAGTCACGGCACGGCTCGCAGAGCGCAAGCCCGGGTCGAGCGCACACCGCGCAGCGCTCCGGGAGGAGCAGCTCGAGCACCCGATCATTGTCGGCCTCTAGCTGTTACGGCTCTGCGAAAAGATGCGGTCGGCTTCCGCGAGCGTCTCGGCGGAGCCGATGTCGTACCACTGTCCCGGCAGACGCCAGGTGTAGACCGACGTGCGCGGGTAGAGCCACTCGATCAGGCGTCCCGGCTGGTCGGGGTTGTTCTTCTCGTCCAGGTACTGCCCGATCAGCGGCAACGTTTGCCGCGGGTAGAAGTAGAGGGCCACGCCGGCGAGCGTCGAGCGTGCGTCCTCCGGCTTCTCCTCGAAGAAGATGATGCGTCCTTCGTCGTCGACGTCGACCTGGTTGTACTCGCGCATCCGGCTCGAGGTCGCCGACGTCGTGCACCGCGAGCACGGGCGCGTCCACCTCCTGCCCGTACGCGGAGAAGCCGGACATGTCCTCGCCGAACAGGTTGTCGCCCGCGACGACGACGAGGTCGTCGTCGAGCCCGGTCTGGTCGAGCACGTAGCCGATGTCGCCGATCGCGCCGAGCCGGTCGTCGTTCGACGTCGTGCCGTCGTTCACGATCCGGACTCCGTCACGCCCGGAGGCCCACTCCTCGAAGTGCGGGGTGAACTTCGCGTTCGTGACGACGATCGTCTCGTCCACGCCCATCTCCTCCAGTCGCTCGAGGACGTGGTCGAGCATCGGCTTCCCACCGACCTCGAGCAGCGCCTTCGGGCGATCGAGCGTGAGCGGGTAGAGCCGGGTCGCGTAGCCGGCGGCAAGAACGAGCGCCTTCACTTCACGTGCCTTCGTCCCACGAGGCCAAGTATCGCGCCTGCTCCTCGGTGAGGCGATCGATCTCGAGCCCCATCGTCGCCAGCTTGAGCCGTGCGATCTCCGCGTCGATCTCCTTCGGGACGTCGTAGACGCGGCGCTCGAGACCGGCGCCGTTCTTGACGACCCATTCCGCTGACAAAGCCTGGTTCGCGAAGGACATGTCCATGACGATCGCGGGATGCCCTTCGGCGGCGGCGAGGTTGACGAGACGGCCGTCTCCGATCAGGTACAGGCGCCGGCCGTCGGAGAGCGTGAACTCGTCCACGAGAGCGCGGGCCTCGCGCGTCTCGACGGCGAGGTCGCGGAGGGCGGAGATCTCGATCTCGACGTTGAAGTGACCGGTGTTCGCCAGGATCGCGCCGTCCTTCATCCGCTCGAAGTGGGCTCGAGCGATCACGTTCTTGTCCCCGGTCGCCGTGCAGAAGACGTCCCCGAGCTCGGCAGCCCGCTCCATCGGCAGAACCTCGAAGCCGTCCATTGCGGCCTCGAGCGCCCGCAGCGGGTCGACCTCGGTGACGATCACGTGCGCGCCCATTCCACGTGCCCGCTGCGCGACGCCCCGTCCGACCCAGCCGTAGCCGGCGACGACGAAGCGTCCGCCCGCGAGCAGGACGTTCGTCGCACGGATGATCCCGTCGATAGTCGACTGCCCCGTGCCGTAGCGGTTGTCGAACATGTGCTTCGTCTGCGCCTCGTTGACCGCGATCACGGGGAAGCCGAGCTTGCCCTCGCGCTCGAGGGCCTTCAGGCGGATCACGCCGGTCGTCGTCTCCTCCGTTCCCGCGATGACGTCCCCGAGCTGCTCGCGACGGGCGGAGTGGAGCACGCCGATCACGTCGGCGCCGTCGTCCATCGTCAGGTGTGGCCGGTGGTCGACGGCCGCCTCGATGTGGCGGTAGTACGTGTCGTTGTCCTCGCCCTTGATCGCGAAGACCGCGATCCCGTGCTCGTCGACGAGGGCAGCTGCGACGTCGTCCTGAGTCGACAGCGGGTTCGAGGCGCAGAGCACGACGTCTGCCCCACCCGCCTTCAGCGTCCTGGCGAGGTTCGCCGTCTCGGTCGTCACGTGCAGGCAGGCCGATACCCGGATACCCGCCAGGGGCCGCTCCTGCTCGAAGCGCTCGCGGATCGCGGCGAGGACGGGCATCTGCCGGTCCGCCCACTCGATCCGCCGCACGCCTTCGGCGGCGAGCGCGAGGTCCTTCACGTCGTGTCGCTGAGTGGTTGCCATCGTTCCTCTCTCGTGTGGTTAGGCGGCCAGGAGCCGTCTCGTGCTTTCGCTGCTCCCACTCGACCCACGCGGGGGCAGAAGATCCGGCGAGCGAGACGCTTGTCCCTTCGAGCCACGTCTCGACCGCGGCCCGGACGGTGGGCTCGCGGCGAAGCCGCAACGCGAACGCGATCTCGTCGAGCTCGACGCCGAAGCGGCGCCTCAGATCGGCGAGTCCTCGCAGCTGATTCAGTTCGCGGATTCCGTACAGGCGGTACCCGCTCGGTGACCGGGCGGGTACGACCAGCCCCGCCTGCTCGACGTAGCGCAGCATGCGCGCCGACCACCCGGAGCGGGTCGCGGCCTGGCCGATCGAGATTCCTTCCATGCGGACGAACCTTACCACAAGTGTGTCAAGCTTCGATCGGCGGCCCGCGGCGTGGAACGGGCATGGAATGAATGATCGAGGTCGTCGTCAGGCCGTACGGCGTGAAACGGTCGAGCACGTCTTCGAGCTCGTCGATCGAGCGGAGGTAGAGCCGGAGCAGGTAGCAGTCCTCGCCGGTGATGCGATAGCACTCGCCCACCTCGGCCGTTTCACGCGCGATCTCGGGGATCCGCTGGAGTTGTCCGGGTGAAGGCCTGATCCGCACCACCGCAGAAACCGGGAAGCCGAGCGCCGCAGGATCGAGCTCGGCTCGATAGCCGGTGATCACGCCTGCGCGCTCGAGCCGCTGCACACGTTCCGCGACCGCAGGGGCGGACATTCCGATTCGTCGGCCGAGCTCGGCCATGCCGATCCGTCCATCCGCGCGCAGATCTCGCAGGATCAGGAGGTTGGTGTCGTCGAGAAGATTCGCTTCGTAGGTAGAAACGTCACGATTCCGTGCTTTGTGTGCCATCTAAGGCCTCGATTCCGTTGATCGACTATTCCATAGTGACAGAACGCTTGCGACCATGTCGGTGTGCTCGAGAGGATCGCCAGAGGAACCCGCCCGGAGGCGTTCTTCGTCGGGAGCGCGGTCTTCCACTACCTCGGGCCGGCTTTCGCGGTGCTCCTCTTCACCCGGGTCGACCCCCTCGGCGTCGCCTGGCTCCGGATCGCGAGCGCAGCGGCGGTGTTTGCACTCTGGCGCCGGCCATGGCAGCGGCTCGCGGGGCTCGATCGCAAAGGACGCTCGGTCGTACTCGCGCTCGGCGTGACGCTCGCGGTGATGAACGTCTGCTTCTACGTCGCAATCGATCGCCTCCCGCTCGGAACCGTGGCTGCGATCGAATTCCTTCCCGTGATCGTTCTTGCAGCGCTCGGCGCCCGCACTACGCGGAATGCCGCTGCGCTCGGGCTCGCGGTCGTGGGCGTGTATCTGCTGACGGACGTCGAGCTCGAGGGCGAGCCGCTGGGAGTCCTCTTCGCGTTCGCGAACGCCGCGCTCTTCGCCATCTACATCGTGCTCGCCCACCGGCTGTCGCGGATCCCCGCAATCGGCGGGATCGACGGCCTTGCGGTGGCAATGCTCGTCGCGGCGGTGTTCGTCACCCCGCTCGCGGGTTGGAGCGCAGCGCCCGCGCTCGTCGATCCGCTCGCCCTTGCCGCAGGGGTCGGCGTCGGCATCGCGTCCTCGGTCGTGCCGTACGTCTTCGATCAGCTCGCGATGGCTCGCTTGCCGCGAGCGACGTACTCGCTGATGGTCTCACTCCTCCCGGCGACCGCAACGGTCATCGGGGTGCTCGTGCTGAGCCAGGTTCCGACGTGGGTCGAGCTCGTCGGCGTTGCCCTGGTCGTCGCCGCCGTCGCGATCCACCGCGAGCCCGGAGCGGAGCTCGAACGAGCCGCGCCTAGTGACACTGTCTCACAAGGGATTTGAACTTGGTTCAGAGTGGCACAAGGCCTCATTCCGAATCGAGCTCTCAGGGAGCCGACGTGCCTTCCCGTCCGTAGCGGTCCTCGACACGGACCACGTCATCGAGGTGCGGGGTCGACACCTCGAGGATGAGCGTGTCCTCGATGGCGGTCACGCGGTGCAGAGTCCCGGGCGGGTAACGGAGAGCGTCGCCCGACACGATCTCGACCTCCTCGAGCTGGCCGTCGTCCGCCCGGCCCAGCTCGAGGCGCGCCCGCCCTTCGTGCACGAGCCATGACTCGTGCTTCACCTCGTGGTACTGAAGGCTCAGCGCCTCTCCCCCGCGGATGAAGAGGAGCTTGCCCACGTACCCGTCGGCCTCGGCCCAGATCAACTCCCAGCCCCAGGGCTTCTCGACCCGCCGCGGCGCAAACGAGTATCGGTCACGAGCGTCCTCGGTCACGAGAAGCGAATCGCCTTGTCCGGGATCTGCTGATCCGCTCCGACGCGGAGGCCGTGGTCGAGCTCGTTGGCCGAGCCGAGCGACGCGCCGGGCCCGATCACCGCAAGGTTCCGCAGCTCGCAGCCTTCGCCCAGCTCCGCGTCGTCGCCGATCACGGAGCCGACGACGACGGATCCAGCGCCCACATTTGCTCGGGCGCCGACGACGGCGTTCTCGACGACCGCGTTCGCTCCGAGGCGTGATCCTTCTCCCAGGACGGCGAGACTTCCGACGCGCGCCCCCGCCTCGACGATCGCCCCGGGACCGACGTAGACCGGCGGCACCAAGCGCGCGTCGGGATGGACTTTCGCCGACGGGTCGACCAGGGTGAAGTCGGCGCCGAGCGCCTCCCCGATCTCGGTCGTGAACGTGCGCTCGAGGACGTCGCGGTGAGCCTGCAGGTACGACTCCGGCGTCCCGACGTCGAGCCAATAGCCGGGAAGCGCAGCGCCGAAGACCGTCCCGGCTTCCGCGAGTCGCGGGAACACCTCGCGCTCGATCGAGACCGGACGCCCCTCCGGCACGAGCTCCAGCACCTCGGGCTCGAGGACGTACAGGCCTGCATTGATGAGGTCGGTATCGATGTCCTCGGGGCGCGGCTTCTCGAGGAACGTCTCGACTCGGCCGTCCGCGGCAAGCCGTACGAGCCCGTAGCGACTCGGGTCGGCCACGGGCGTGAGGAGAATCGTCGCTCTCGCTCCGGTCGAGCGGTGGAAGCGGAGGAGCTCGTCGAGATCGGCCTCGCGGAGCGAGTCGCCGTTCAGCGCGAAGAAGCTGCCCTCGAGCTCGCGCGCGGCGAACCCGATCGCTCCGCCTGTCCCGAGCGGCTCCGGCTCGACCGCGTACTCGAGCGCGAGATCCCCATAGCCGGCGCCGAACGCCGCGCCGATCTGCTCGGGCAGGTAGCCGCACGAGACGATCCCGCGCTCGACCCCGTACCGGGCGAGGTGCGCGAACGTGTACGAGAGAAGCGGCCGGTCGACCAGCGGCAGCATGTCCTTCCTCGTGCGATCGGTCAGCGGGCGAAGACGCGTGCCCTGGCCGCCGACGAGGATCACCGCCGGAAGGCTCATCGCGCCGCGCGCCCGATGCCTTCGTACTCGAACCCGTGCGCCTCGAGGACGTCGGGATCGAGCATGTTGCGGCCGTCGACCAGCAACCGATTACGCATGCGCCCGCCGGCTTCGGCCCAGTCGAGCTCGCGGAGCTCGGGCCACTCCGTGACGATCACGGCCGCGTCGGCTCCGTCGAGCGCTTCGAGCGCGGAACCTGCGATGGCCACGCCGTCGAGCTGCGCGGTCCCGTCGGCGACGGGATCCCACGCGCTCACCTCCGCGCCCTCGGCCTGGAGCCTGCCGGCGAGGACGAGGCTTGGCGCCTCGCGCATGTCGTCGGTTCCCGGCTTGAACGCGAGCCCGAGCAGCGCGATCTTCTTTCCGCGAAGCGTGCCGAGCCGTCGCTCGAGCTTGCCGATGACGCGGCGCTTCTGGAGCTCGTTCACCTCGATCACGGCGGCCAACAACTGGAAGTGGTAGCCGGAGTTCGATGCCAGCTGCTTCAACGCGAGCGAATCCTTCGGAAAACAGCTTCCTCCGTAGCCGATGCCTGCGCGCAGGAAATGCGGCCCGAGACGCCGGTCCAGGCCGACTCCTTCAGCCACCTTGACGACATCTGCGCCCGTCGCCTCGCAAACGTTCGCGATCTCGTTGATGAAGCTGATGCGCGTCATCAGGAAAGCGTTCGCGGCGAGCTTGATCATCTCCGCCGAGTTGACGTCACAGCGAATCACGGGCGCATCGATGCCATCGTGGAGACGTTCGACGACATCAGCGTGCGCGGACTCGAACGCGCCGATCACGATCCGGTCGGGATGCATGAAGTCCCGTACGGCGGTTCCCTCGGCCGTGAACTCGGGGTTCGAGACGTACCCGACGTTCTCGAGCCCTCGCTCGTCGAGGCGGTGGCGCACGGTGCGACCGGTGCCGACCGGAACGGTGCTCTTCATCACGAGGACGATGCTCCGGTCGCGTCGCAGGCAGCTCGTCCACGACCGTCCACACCGCAGTGAGATCCGCGTCGCCGGAGCGTGTCGGAGGCGTGCCGACGGCGACGAACACGACCTCTGCTCCCTCGAGCGCCTCCCCCACCTCGGTCGTGAAGCTCAGCCGCTCGGCGTTGCGCGCGAGCAGCTCGGCGAGCCCCTCCTCGTGGATCGGAACCTCGCCTCGCCGGAGAGCGTCGATCTTCTCTGACACGATGTCGCGGACGACGACCTCGTGGCCGAGCTCGGCGAAGCACGTACCCGTGACGAGCCCGACGTAACCGGCCCCGAAGACGGCAATTTTCACGAGTGCTTCCCGCCGCAGGCACGGTCGTGGCTCGCCGGCGAGAACCGAGCAGGCCTAGGACGCAGGGAGGGCCAATATTCGCGAATATTGGCCCGACTGAGGACGACGGCATGCGAAGTGTTCGCCGCCGCGCAAGGCGCGGGCGTGCTTGCGGCGGGGAGCACTTAACTACTTGCCTCGCGCCAGCGGCTTCAAGCCCTTGGCGATCGCGAGCATCGTCTCGTTCGAGAGGCGGTCGAGCAGTGTGTTGATGACCCAGTAGCGGGCGTGCTTCGTTCGCAGGACGACCATGTGCAGCTTGGGGCCGTCGTAGTAGAGGTCGTAGATCCGGCCTTTGATGCGCCGCGTGTGGCTCTTGTCGGCGAGCGTGGGCGCGTCCTTCCAATCGGTCATCTGGACGCCCCAGTACTCGTTCGAGCCCATGCCGTACACGAGCCGGACGGCCTTGTGCTTCTTCTTCGGGTCGATCCAGTACATGCGGACGGGCATCGTGTCGTCCGTCCACGAGCTCCGCTCGATCACGGTCGGCACCATCAGCGGGAAGTCGACGCGCGAGCGCCGCTCGCGGAGGAGGTCGCGCGACGCGTTCGGGCCGAACACGACGTTCGGCCGCTGTCGGCGCGGGGTCTGGTCGATGGCCGAGGCGGCCAGGCTGCCGTGGAAGGTCTGGCCGACGACGACCGTGAGCATCGCGCCGTTGGCGAGCTGGGAGATGTTCCCGGGCAGGCGCTTCAGCTCCACGGAGCCGAAGAGATTCGCGACCTTCTCCGCCGCCTGCCGGGCTCCGCGCTTTCGCGGTGAGAAGTAGACCTGCGTGCGGAAGTAGTCGAACCTCGGTGCGTTCGCGGGCAGTCCGTTCGGCGGCGTAAGAATCTCATAGCCACGCTCGCCGAGCTGGAATCCCGCCGTCGACGCGGACCCTGCGACGCCGTTCCCGTTCAGGATCGTCACGGTCGTATCGCGCGGCGCTGGCGCACTGCGCTTCACCTTCTCACCGAGCGCGACTGCCGTGGCATTCTCGGACGCTTCCACGTCCGGGTGCGTGAACATCTGAACCGCGCGCGTCACGTTCGACGAGTCGGTGGTCAGCTCGTTGATTCCTTCGAGGCCGTCGATCTTCGTCTGGAAGACGCGGCCGCGTGGGAGCCCGTACGCGAACAGCGCGTACGAGAGAACGGTGCGAGCGCTCACGTCCGACCCGCCTCCCTGAGCGACTTCGACGTTCTTCGTCATCGTGTTGACGAACTTCAAGAGGGTAAACGGAGCGAAGCTGTCCTTGACTCCGCTCTTGAACGCCTTCACGAACTGCTGCTGGCGGGCGACGCGGTAGAGATCCGAGTCGGTATGGCGATAGCGCACGTAGTCGAGCGCTCGTCGCCCGGTGAGCTGCTGGTAGCCGGGTCGAAGGTTGATCTTCGCGTAGCCGAACGGGCCTCCGCGGTCGTTGAAGTACCTGCGATCGACGTCGATCCAGACACCGCCCAGGCGATCGACGATCTCACGGAAGCCACCGAAGTTGACCGTTATCAGGTAGTTGACGTCGAGACGGGTGAGCGCCTTCACCGTCTGGAGCGATCCTCTGCGGACCGCAGGTCTGATAGGCGGCATTGATCTCGATCGAAGTACGGGGTTCGTCCGGGACAGCGGATCTCGACCCGCATGTCGCGCGGGAACGAAAGCAGCGAGATCGAGTCCGACTCGGGGTCGGCGCGCACGAGCATCATCGTGTCTGAGCGGGAGGGTGCTCCTTTTCCGTCGGACAGGCGATGGTCGTAGCCGATGATGAGCGCCACGGCGGGCTTGTCCGGGAGGGGCGCGCTCAACTGCTGGGCGGCTCGCTTGACCGCCGGCGTCGACGCCACGAGTTCCGAGACGCTCTCGTGCAGGTGCAGGTACACGCCGCCGAGGGCGCCGGTCGCAAGCACCATCGCCGTAAGACCGAACCACTGCACGAAGACGCCGAGGCGGGAGCGCTTTCGGGGCGGCGGTTGCCGGTAGACGCTGACGGGCGATTGTGCACCCGGAGGCAGAACGGATCTCCCGTTCCCGTCCGGCGCAGCTCCGCGCCCGAGGCCTCTCTTCAGGGTCGTTCGCATGAAAACGAGTTCTCTAACCGACGAGCGCCTCGACAGGCGCCCGCCGGATCAGGATAGCGGCTCATTCGGCTCGCCCAAACCGCAAACCCTCTGACGTCGCAGGGGCGGCGCTCGCAAGCGAGCCAAGGGCGGGCCGCGCAGGACAGTACAACCGGTACGGACAAGCGGCCCGTCCGCCGGATCGCGCAGCCGACGTCGTCAGCCGGTCGCGGAGGGCCGGCTCCGCCGGCCTGGAGCGACTGGCGGCCTGCGGCGTCAGCGGAGCGAAGGTGCGACTGCGGCGAGAGCGTCTCGGAGGAATTCGATCTCGTCGTGTGTCCCGGCGGTGATGCGAAGCGCGTCAGGCGCGCCGAAAGGCGCCAGCGGGCGCACGATCACGCCTTTTCGCAGCAGGGCGTCGCTCACCGCTTGCGCGTCACCGACGCGCACGAACAGGAAGTTCGCGACCGCCGGCCCCGCGGGCTCGAGCCCGTTCTCTCTCAACGCGTCCTCGAGTAGCGCCCGCGTGTCGCGATTGAGATCGCGCCGCCGCGCGACCTCGGCCGGGTCCGCGAGGCTCGCGAGAGCCGCCTCCTGCGCGACGGAGGCGACGTCGAACGCGCGGCGCACCTTCCCGATCGCCGTGATGACATCGTCGGGGCCGACCCCGTATCCGACGCGCAGCCCGGCGAGCCCGTAGATCTTCGAGAAGGTGCGGAGGACGAGCACGCGGTGGCCCGCCTTCAGATACTCGTCCACGGCGTCGGGATAGTCGGGATCATCGATGTACTCGAAGTACGCCTGGTCGAGGACGGTGAGGACTTGCGGGGGAACTCGCTCGAAGTACGCGTCGAGCTCGCCCCGTGTATTGGTCGTGCCAGTCGGATTGTTCGGGGCGGCGATGAACACGATCTTCGTGCGCTCGGTGACCGCGTCGAGCATCGCCTCGAGGTCGAGGCGCTCCTCGTTGAGCGGGACGCGCACCGGCACGCCGCCGACCTTCAGCGTGTCGAGGACGTAGCTCGCGAAGGACGGCCAGCCCGTGACGGCCTCGTCGCCGGGATCGAGCGTGGCGAGCGCCGTGTAGCCGATGACCGCGTCGGCACCTGCGCAGACCGCAACCTGCTCGAAGGGCACGACATGGCGCTCGGCGAGCGCCTCCCGCAAGCGGTACGAGCCCTCCGTCCGGGTACCGGTTGAGTTCCAGAGCTGCGCGCGCGATCGCTTCCTGGGCAGCCGGAAACGGCCCGTACGGCCCCTCGTTCGACGCGAGCTTCACGACTCGTTCGAGCCCGAGCTCGCGTTGGACCTCCTCTACCGGCTTGCCGGGCTCGTACGGGACGAGACCCGCGAGAGCGGGCCGGGTCACGAACCGATGAAGCTCACGGCCGACGACTCACGTCGCCGGAATCGGCTCCGAGCTCGCCGTCGGCTCGAGTTCGCCGGCGTCGCCGGCGTCCTCTCCAGCCACGGCGTACCCCTGCAACTCGTTCACTTCGTCGCCGTTACGTCGACGGAAGAGCACGGCCACGACGGCCGCCAAGATGCCGGCGGAAACGAGGCCGAGGCCGATGTAGAGCGCGATCTTGGATCCCTTCCGCTTCTTCGCACGTCGACGATGCTTGAGCGCTTCGATCGTCGCGTACCCGACGAGCGCGTTCCTCTTGTTGAAGATACTCATGCCTGGAGGTTAGCCGACGACGCCGATCGTCAAACCGACGTGGCTTTTCGCCGCGGCGGCAGGTGGATCGCGCGCTCGAGCGCTACGAGGCCCGCCTCCTTGAATGCCTCGGACAGCGTCGGGTGGGGCGCCATCCCGTCGGCGACGGTCTCGATCGTCGCCTCGGCGTCGAGGGCGACCACCGCCGCTTCGATGAGGTCGGTGGCGTGCGGTCCGACCATCACGACGCCGAGCAGCTCTCCGTACGTCGTCTCGTGGATGGTCTTGACCCAGCCGGTCGTCTCGCCTTGCATCACTGCCCGTGCGTTGGCAATCCAAGGGAACCGGCCCACAGCGACGGCGTCGCCGTGGAGCTCGCGTGCTTCCTCCTCGGTCAACCCCACACCGGCGATCTCCGGGTCCGTGTAGATCGGCCTCGGGACCGCGGGCTCGCCGATCTCGACCTCGTGGCCGAGCGCGTTCTCCGCTGCGATCTCGCCCTCGCGAAAGGACGTGTGCGCGAGCTGCCAGTAGCCGGCCACGTCACCGGCGGCGTAGATGTGCGGGACAGAGGTCCGGCGGTGGCCGTCGGTCTCGATTCCCTTCTTCGGATCGAACGTGACACCCGCCTCCTCGAGCCCGATCCCGTCAACGAGCGGCGCCCGCCCGACCGAGACGAGCATGAGGTCGCACTCGACGGC
This sequence comes from uncultured Actinomycetes bacterium, assembly GCA_963789655.1. Lineage (GTDB taxonomy): Bacteria > Actinomycetota > Thermoleophilia > Gaiellales > Gaiellaceae > GMQP-bins7. Next base: position 119,955 of record CAWBLH010000004.1, on the reverse strand, counting down.
CTCGCTGTCTCCGAAGCGCACGTCGAGCCCCGACCCGGTGTCGTTGATCTGGGTGCACTCCTTGCCGAGGTGGACGACGATTCCGCGTTTTGCAAAAGCCTTTCTGAGCTCGCTGGACGCGTCCGTGTCCTCCTGCGGGATGAGGCTCTCCAGCATCTCGATGATCGTGACGTCGCTGCCGAAGCGCTCGAAGATCGAGGCGAACTCGCAGCCGATGATCCCGCCGCCGAGGACGACGAGTCGTTTCGGGATCTCGGTCTGCGCGAGGAGGCCCGTCGAGTCCACGCAGCGCGGAGAGTTGATCCCGCGAATCGGAGGGCGGACAGGGTAGGAGCCGGTGGCGACGATCGCGCTCGTGAAGGTGATCCCGGTCTCCTTGCCCTCGAAGACGATCGAGCGCGCGTCCTCGAACTTGCCCGTCCCTTCGAAGGACGCGACGCCGTTCGCCTTGAAGAGCGACGCGACGCCGCTCGTCATCTGCTTCACGACTGCGTTCTTCCACTCGTTCGCCTGATCGAAGTCGAGAGTCGGCTCTCCGGTTACGACTCCCAGCCGCGGGTCGATCTCGCGTGCGGCGTGCAGCGAATGCGCTGTCTGGACCCACGCCTTCGTCGGGATGCAGCCGACGCGGAGACAGGTGCCGCCCAGCTCGGGCTCCTTTTCGATGCAGACGGTGCGGGCCCCGAGCTGCGCCGCACGGATCGCTGCGGTGTAGCCGGCCGGGCCGGCGCCGAGGACGGCGACGTCGAACTCCATCGGCTCGACTCTATCGACCGGCGACCCGGCCGCGAAGCGGACGGCTCGAGGGTCGATCGCACGATCAAAACCCGCGCAATCGGAATCCGCGCGAGCGGATTACGATCCTGCGCAGAGCATTAGAGCTCGCGACGCATGGTCACGCTGTCGCCGCCGTCCTCGTGGACGCGAGAGAACCCGTGCTTCTTCTCGTAGTAGGCGACCAGCGGCGCATTGCCTCGCTCGGCGGCCAGGCTGACGGCCTCGTGGCCATCGGCCTTCGCCCGCTCGTAGAGCGCGTTCAGGAGGGCGTCGCCGATGCCGCCTCCGCGACGGCTGGGGACGACCGCGATCGCGAGCTCGGGGGTCTCCTCGTCGACGAAGCCGTATCCCGGTTGATCGCGCCGGAACAGGCGATACCACGCCGCGCCGACCGGGAAGCCGTCCTCGACCGCGATCAGAGCCGTGTCGCCTGGCCGCCCCCACCCCTTCACGTAGAGCGAGACGGGGCCGGGGCCCTCCCCCGGTTCGCGCTCGCGCCAGTAGTACGCGTGGTGGAGCATGTCCCGCAGGAAGCGCACGTCCTGGCGGCCGCCTCGGCGGATGACCATGACTGCAGCTTAGAGCCTCAACACGATGAGGCCTCGTCGCCGGTGCGTAATGGGTGGTGCGAGGCAAGGACGCAGGGAGGGCCAATATGCAGGCATATTGGCCCGACTGAGGACGCCGCATCGCGCCTCCCAGTGCGTGCCGGCGACTCAGAGCTTCATTGTGTTGGAGGCTCTAAGAGCGCAGCAGCGGAAGGGCGAGGCAAGCCTCGCCCCTACAGCGCGAGCGCGGGCGATTCGACCAGCGACTTCACGGTGCGCAGGAACTCGGCGCCTTCGGAGCCGTCGATCGCGCGGTGGTCGCACGTGATCGTCATCGTCATCGTCGGCCGGATCTCGAGCGAGCCGTCGATCGCAGCCGGGCGATCTTCGATCGAGCCGACGGCGAGGATCGCCACCTGGGGCGGGTTGAGCACGGCGATGAACTGCTCGATCCCGTACATGCCGAGGTTCGAGATCGTGAACGTTCCGTCCTCGAGGTCCGGCATCTTGAGCTTCCCTTCCCGCGCCCGGCCGACGAGGTCTGCGCGCGCGGCCGCGATCTCGAGCACCGACTTGCGGCCGGCGTCGCGGATGACCGGGACGATCAGGCCGTTGTCGGTGGCGACGGCGATGCCGACGTTGACGGACGAGTAGCGGTGGATCTTGCCGTCGACGAAGAGCGCGTTGACCGCCGGGTGACGCTGGAGCGCGGAGGCGACGAGGCGCGAGAGGACGTCGTTGACGGTCGGCTTCGTCTCGCCTTCCTGCAGGAGCTCGACCATCCGCTCCCGCGTCGATGCGAGCTCGGACGCGTCAGCCGTTACCGACAGCTGGAAGACCGGCGCCTGCCAGGCTTCGGTCAGACGCCGCGCGATCGTTCTGCGGATCGACGTGAGCTCGACGACCTCGATCTCCTCCGCCGGCTCGGCGGCAGCCGGGGCGGCGGCGGCCGGCGCGGCGCCGTCGTCCCCGGCCCGCTCGACGTCCTCGGCGATGATCCGACCCTCAGGCCCTGTGCCGGTCAGCGCGGTGAGGTCGAGGCCGCGCTCGCGCGCCATACGGCGGGCCAGCGGGCTCGCCTTGACCGGCTCGCCCGACGCACGCGGCTGGGTAGTCCCCTCCTCTGCCTGTTCATCGGGAATGGCGTCAGTGGCCGGCGACTCGGCTTGTGACACTGTGTCACTTGGCTTCTCGCCCTCCTGAGAGCCCGCATCGTCCTTCTCTTCCGCTTCCTCTTCCTTCTGCTGATCCTCCTCGGCCGCAGGCGCTTCGGTCGGCGCTCCACCGTTCCCGCCCTGCGCGCCCTCGAGAAGCCCCGACACGTCCTCGTCCGCCGAGCCGATGACTGCGACCGTTGCTCCGACGCTCGCCTCCCCCTCCGGGACGACGATCTTGAGCAGGACGCCGGCGGCGTCCGACTCGACCTCCTGCGTCACCTTGTCGGTGTCGAGCTCGAAGAGCGGCTCACCCTTCGTGACCTCGTCACCCTCCGCCTTGAGCCAGCGCACGATGGTGCCGGCCTCCATGCCCTGCCCGAGACGCGGAAGCTTGATCTCGGTCGCCATTCCGAATCGACCTACGCCCTCGCGACCGTGCGCCGGATCGCGTCGAGGACGTCCTCGACCTGCGGCACGACGTACTGCTCCATCACGGGAGCGAACGGGAGCGGGGCGAACTTCGAGCCCACCCGCTCGATCGGCGCGTCGAGATAGTCGAAAGCGGCGTGCTGGATCACGGCCGCGAGCTCGGAGCCGAACCCGCCCCGGACGACCGCCTCGTGCGCGGTCACGCACCGAGAGGTCTTCTTCACGGAGGCGACGATGGTCTCCTCGTCGAGCGGGAGGAGCGTCCTCGGGTCGACGACCTCGACGGAGATGCCGTCCTTCTCGGCCTGGTCGGCCGCCGCCAGCGCGTCGTAGACGAGCCGACCGGTGGCGACGACGGTCACGTCGTCCCCTTCGCGATGGATCCGCGCCTTGCCGAGGGGGATCGGCTCGAGCTCCTCGGGGACCTCGCCCTTGATGCCGTAGAGCGTGCGGTGCTCGAAGAAGACGACGGGATTGTCGTCGTAGATCGACGACCAGAGGAGCCCGCGGACGTCCTCGGGTGTCGACGCGAAGACGACCTTGAGACCGGGGACATGCACGAACCACGCCTCGAGCTGTTGGGCGTGCTGTGCTCCGGGAGACCAGCCCGCGCCGCCCTGTGTCCGAATCGTCAGCGGAACGCTCATCTGCCCGCCCGACATCGTGCGGTGCTTCGCCGCCTGGTTGACGAGCTGCTCCATCGACAGGGTCAGGAAGTCCTCGTACATGATCTCGACGATCGGTCGCATGCCCTGGATCGCCGCGCCGATGCCGCTCCCGACGATCGCCATCTCGGAGATCGGGGTGTTGCGGATCCGCTTCGGCCCGAACTCGTCGAGGAGGCCCTGGGTCACCGCCATCGAGCCGCCCATCTCGGCGATGTCCTCCCCCATGACGAAGACGTTCTCGTCCTCGCGCAGCGCCTTCGCGAGCGCGTCGCGGACGGCCTCGCGGTAGGTCAGCTCAGGCATTCCGGTCAGGCATAGACATACGCGAGCGCGTCTTCGGGCTTGGGATCCGTTCCCGCCTTCGCGAACTCGACCGACGCCTCGACCGCGGCGGCAATCTCCTCCTCGAGAGCGGCGAGATCCTCGTCCGAGAGCTCGATGCGTGCCCGCAGGAGCTCGATCGGGTCCTTGGTCTCTCTCGTCTTCTTGATCTCTTCCTTGTCGCGATAGACCTGCGCATCGCCGATGTAGTGGCCGACCAGGCGGTACGTGCGCAGGTGGAGCAGAACGGGGCCCGCACCGGAGAGCGCATGCTCGCGCGCGGCCAGCGCGGCGAGGTAGACGGCCTCGACGTCCTGCCCGTCGGCCTCGATGAGCTTCATCCCGTACGCGTGGGCACGCTTGCCGAGCTCGTCGACCGGGAGCGGCAGGTGCTGCTTCGCGGGCGTCGACTCCGCCCACCCGTTGTTCTCGAGGACGAAGATCGCTGGGACTTTCCAGACCTGCGCGAGGTTGAGCGACTCGTGAAAGGTGCCCGCGTTCGTCGCGCCGTCACCGAAGAAGGCGACTGCGACCCGCTTCTCGCCGCGCATCTGGAACGCAAGCGCAGCGCCGACGACGGCCGGAATACCTCCTGCGACGACCGCGTTGGCGCCCAGGTTCCCGACTTCGACGTCGTACAGGTGCATCGAGCCGCCGTAGCCATGCGAGCAGCCCTCGACCTTCCCGTACAGCTCGGCCATGATCCGCTCGATCGGCGTCCCCTTCGCGATCGAGTGGCCGTGGGCGCGGTGCGTCGAGGCGATCACGTCCTCGCGCGCCAGCGCCGCGCACACACCGGAGGCAACGGCCTCCTGGCCGATCGCTACGTGGAGGAAACCCGGGAGCTCGCCCGCGCGAAACTGCTCTTCGACCTTCTCCTCGAAGCGCCTGATCAGGAGCATCTCGCGGAAGAAGCCACGCAGTCCTTCCTTCGAGACGCGCCCGCCGCCGGCGCCGGCCTTCTCTTCGACCGTGGTCATGAACCGGCCATTATGCTGATCCGCCTTCGGCCCCTGTCGCTGTTTGTGACGAGCGAGCCATGGGTAGCCACCGGCCATGGAAGCGCAGCGCCAAAGCCGCTCCCCGGTTTTGTTGCTCGTCGGCGCGGCGGCGGTCGGCGTGTTGCTCGCTCGCCTCATCGATTGGCGGGGACATGCCCACCCCAGGTAGCAGCCTCGGCACCGTCGTACACGAGGTCGCCGAGCGCGCGAGCACCCTCGCTCGTCTCGAGGCCGAGCTCGCGCTGGTCGAGATCCGTGGGAAGATCGCATCGCTCGGCGCCGGTGGCGCGATCCTGGCAGGCGCGGTGGTCTTTGCGCTCTTCACCTTCGGATTCCTGCTCGCGGCCTTCGCCGCCGGCCTCGCGACGTTCGTCGCCGTCTGGCTCGCGCTGCTGATCGTGGCTGCCGTGCTCGCGATCGCAACCGTGGCACTGGCGCTCGGCGGTCTCTCGCTCATCAAGCAAGGCATGCCGCCGACGCCCGAGGGTGCGATGGCCGAGGCGAAGCTCACGGCCGAGGCGCTGAAGGGAAACGGCCGTGCCTGAGACCCGGAGCCCCGAGGTCGTCCGCAGCGAGATCGCGGCCGAGCGGCAGCAACTCGCCGACGCGGTCGAGGAGCTCCGTCGCAGAGTGGGAGAAGCAACTAATGTCCAGCGCCACGTGGGCTCGAGACTCGCCGTCCTGACTCCCGCCACATTCGCAGCGGCCTTTGTCGTGTCAGGCGGGATCGGCGCGACGATGCGCTACTTCGCACGCCGCGGCCGCGAGCGGCACTGACGCCGATGCCGGCTCGAGCCGAGCCGCCGCCGGAGAGCGCTCCCACGCCGCAGCCGGAGCGACACGAACCGAAGGTGCGCGATCCCGGGCTCATGGACTTCTCCCGGCGCGACTGGATCGCGATCTTCCAGCGGTCGGTGAAGGAGTCCCTCGACGACGGGATCCCCATGATCGCCTCCGCCGTCGCCTACAGCACGTTCTTCGCGATCCCCTCCACGCTGATCCTCGCCCTCGGCCTCTTCACGATCTTCTCCGACGCCGAGACGATCCGCGACTTCATGGACCGCCTGGAGGCGTTCATGCCCGCAGAGGCGACGCAGCTGCTCGGCGACAGCCTCACGCGGCTGGAGGAACAGCCTTCGGCAGGGCTGCTGCTCACGGTCTTCGGGTTCGTGCTTGCGCTCTGGGCGTCCACGAGTGCCATGACGACCTACATGGCAGCGCTCAACACCGCGCACGACCAAAAGGACGAGCGCAGCTTCGTTCGCAAGCGTCTGATCGCTCTCGGCTTGGTCGTGGCCATGGGCGGTGCGGTCGGGTTGATCGTCTTCCTCCTGATCCTCGGCCCATATGCCCAGCGAGGAGCGGAGAACCTGCTCGGCATCGAGAGCTTCCTCTCGTGGGCCTGGTGGGTTCTCCAGTGGCCGATTCTCATCTCAGGACTGCTCGTCGCGTTCGCGCTGCTCCAGTACTTCGGCCCGGACGTCGAGCATCGCGCGTGGCGGTTCGTGACGCCCGGGTCGGTGATCGCCGTGGTCGTGTGGATCGCCGTCTCGGCGGCCTTCGCGCTCTACACGGGCCTGTTCGAGTCCTACAACAAGACGTGGGGCTCGCTCTCCGCGGTGATCGTGACGCTCACGTGGCTGTGGCTCACCGGTCTGGCGCTCCTGTTCGGCGGCGAGGTGAACTCCGAGGTCGAACGAACGCGCGAGCTCCGAGAGGCGCCGCCGTCGGGTGGCGGACCGATCTCCCAGCTGGACGTCGAGCCTGACGTAAGCTGAGCCGCGGATGCAGGCGGCCGAGCAGTGGAAGTCGATCGAGGAGAGCCTCGGCGCCGACTGGGAGGAGGCGCGCTTCTCCTTCACGGTCGAGGACGCAAGTGCGATCGGCGACGCGGCGGCTGTTCTGGCTCCGCTCTCCCCCGGGCGTTCCGGCTCGGAGCTTCGCTTCCAGGTCCTGCGGAGGGGTGGCGGGCCGGACAAGCTCCGCAACCTCCTCGGGCGACTCGACCGCAAGCGGGTCTGGGGCACGCTTGACGGTCGCGGAGTCGCGCGTGGCGGCTCCGGCAGTTGCCGCGCAGGCAGCAGAGAGCGACGAGAGTGTGAGCCTCGTTCAGAGCTGGGACGACGCGCTGGCGGAGCTTCCGCCCGGGTGGCGCGACCTTCTCTGCGAGCTCGAGCTGGATTCGACCGACTATCTCCCGCGCGCGGCGCTTCTCGGCGCGCCTCTCAACCCGACGCGCACGCCGACGGACATCGCCGTCCGCTTTCGTGTCTCGGCCGGTGGCGGCTACGGAAGCTACGGAACCTCGCCGGGAATGGCGCGACGGTGCCTCGAGCGCATGGACGCGGAGGGGCTTACCGGACGAGTGAGCGTAGTGAACGTCCTCTCGGACACGGGCTACGAGGCAACGCAGGGCCCGGTCTGGCGCATCGCCGGACGCGCAGTCTGAGAACTCGGTTCAAAGGACGTTCGGGGTCAGACCCCTCGGGCCTGACCCCGCGCCGCAGGTCCCCCCGCACCGTCGCGCGACCACGCGGTCCAACACGCAATACGGCGACCGCCCCGGAGTGGATTGCTACGCGCGGAGCTCGGCGCCGAACTGCCCGGCCAGCGCCGCGACGATCGAGCCTCGAAGCTCGGCAGCCTCGTCGTCGGTGAGCGTCCGCTCGGACGACTGGAACGAGAGGTGGATCGCGACGGACTTCCGTCCCTCGCCCACCTGCGCGCCGCGGTAGACGTCGAACACGCGCGCGTCCCGTAGCAGCGGGCCGGCGGCGGCGCGCGCCGCCTCCACGAGTGCACCGACCTCGACAGCCTCGTCCACGGTGACCGCGATGTCCTCGTGCACTGCTGGATACGTGATCACGTCCTCGTACGGCGCCGGCTCACGTCCGGCGGCCGCAAGTTCGTCGATGTCGAGCTCGAAGGCGCCCCACGTTCCCTCGAGAACTGCCGGATGCGCCTCACCGACGATGCCGGCAGCGATCTCGGCGGCCTTTCCCGGATGAAGAAGCGGATGCTGCGTGCGCGTCCACGTAGCCTCGGCGTGAAGTGAGCGCAGGAGTGCCTCGACGTCACCCTTGACCCGCAGGAAGTCGCCCTGGACGACACCCGCAACGCGGAGCCGCTCGTCGGGAAGCTCCTCGTTCTCGCGGGGCAGATAGACGCGCGCCACCTCGAACAGCGCGACGTCCTCGTTTCCGAGGTCAGCGTTGCGGCGCGCCATCTCCACCAGCGAGGGAAGGAGCTCCGTCCGCAACACCGCCAGCTCGACGGTGATCGGCTCCAGCAGCCTGGAGGCGTTTTCGTCTCGATCCTGCTCGACGAGGGACGGGGTATAGGTCTCGGAGTACCCGAGAGCCGCCAGGGTGTCCTCCACGCGGCGGCGCACGCGCTGGAGACGGCTCAGGCGCCCGCTCATCTCCTGGCGGACGGGAAGCGTGAACGGGACGTCGGCGAGCTTGAAGCGCGCGACCTCCTCGATGAGGTCGACCTCCCGCGTGAGGTCGCGGGCGCGCCAGGTCGGGACGACGTACTCACCGTTACGCCGCTCGTTGCCGAGACGCGTGAGGATGTCCTCCTGCTCGTCCGCGGCGACCTCGAGCCCGATGAACGCGCTTGCCCGCTCCGGGCGGAAGCGGACGATGGGGCGTCCCGGAAGATCGGCCTTGGCATCCGTGTGCCCCACGAAGTGCGCGCCGGTGAGGTCGACCAGCAGCTCCGTCGCCCACGCGGCCGCTTGCTCGGCGAGATACGGGTCGACACCCTTCTCCCAGCGGTTCGAGCCTTCTGTTCGAAGCCGAAGCCGCTCGGAGGTGCGCCAGAGGCCCGTGGGCTCGAAGTTCGCGGCCTCGAGGAGGACATGCGTCGTTCCTTCCGAGATCTCCGTCTCCTGTCCGCCCATGATCCCGGCCAGTGCGACCGAGCGCTCCCCGTCCGCGATCATCAGGTCCGACGGGTCGAGGTCCCGCTCGACGCCGTCCAGCGTCCGCAACTTCTCGCCCGGCCGGGCGCGGCGTACGACGATCTTCCCGCCGCCGAGCGTCGTCTGGTCGAAGGCGTGCAGCGGGTTCCCGAGCCCGAGCATCACGTAGTTGGTGACGTCGACGACGTTCGAAATGGGCCGCATCCCTGCGGCGTCCAGGCGGGCGCGGAGCCACAGCGGAGACGCGCCGATGCGGACGTCTCGGAAGAGCCGCCCGATGTAGCGAGGACACCCTTCGAAGTCCTCGATCGTCACGTCGACGTGCTCGTCGCCGACCGGCTCGGGATCGCGTCCGGGGACGGGAGCGAGATCGAGCCGGAAGAGCGCGGCGATCTCGCGGGCGACGCCGTAGACGGAAAGGAGATCAGGTCGGTTGCCGGTGATCTCGAGATCGAGAACGACGTCTTGGAGCGGGATCACGTCGCCGAGCGGTGACCCTGCTTCGCCGTCGTCGAGCACGATGATCCCCGTGTGATCCTGGCCGAGCTCGAGCTCGCGCTCGGAGAGGATCATCCCGGCGGACTCCTCTCCTCGCAGCTTGCGCCGCTCGAGGACAAGGCCCCCAGGAAGGGTCGCGCCAGGCAGTGCGACCGCGACCGTCGCGCCGGAGCCGAAGTTCCACGCCCCGCAGACGATCTGGTACGGCTCCGACTCCCCGACGTCGACGACGCAGAGCTGAAGCCGATCCGCGTTCGGATGCTTCGCGGCCTCGAGTACCTTGCCGACGCGAAAAAGCCCGAGGTTGCCGTTCTCGTCGGGGACGCCTCGCTGCTCGATCCCGGCGACCACTGCCGTCGACACGTCGAGGCGATCTCGCAGGTCCGCGATGGGCATGTCCACCGCGACGTAGTCGCGCAGCCAGGAGAGCGGCACTTTCATCGGATCAGAACTGCCTCAGGACGCGCAGGTCGTTCTCCCAGAACGGCCGGATCTCGGGAATCCCGTGACGGAGCTGGGCTGCGCGCTCGATCCCGCAGCCGAAGGCGAAGCCCGACCATTCCTCCGGATCGATGCCGACGTTCGAGAACACCTCTGGATCGACCATGCCCGCACCGCCCATCTCGATCCAGCCCGTGTACTTGCACGTGCGACAGCCCTGCATCTCGCAAATCGGGCACGAGACGTCCGGCTCGATGGAGGGCTCGGTGAACGGGAAGTAATGCGTCCGGAATCGCACCTGGCGCTCCTCGCCGTAAAGCGCGCGCATAACGTGGAGGAGCGTGCCCTTGAGATCCGCGAGGGTGAGGTTTCGGTCCACGGCCAGGCCCTCGAACTGGTGGAAGATCGGGAAGCGCGTGGCCGTGACCTCGTCGCGGCGATACACCCGGCCCAGGGAGACCATGTAGATAGGCGGCGGCTTCGCCTCCATGACGTGGATCTGGGACGGTGACGTCTCCGTGCGCAGCAGCCGCACCTGATCGAGGAAGAACGTATCGCGGTGCGAGCGCGAAGGGTGCGCAGGCGGGAACGCGAGCTGGTCGAAGTTGTAGTGGACGGTCTCGACCTCCCGGTCGTCGATGACCTCGTAGCCGAGCCCGAGGAAGGCGTCTTCCACTATCCGCCGGGTGAGCGTGGTCGGATGGAGCGTCCCGAGGCGGCGCTCGTCGCCGGGCAAGGTGACGTCGACCCGATCCTCTGTCAGCTTTCGGTCGAGCTCAGCCCGGCTGAGCTCCTGCTCGCGGTGGTCGATCGCGGATTCGATGCGCTGCCGAAGCGTGTTCAGCTCCATCCCGGTCTCGCGATCCCTGACGTCGCGCAGCGCGAGCTTGAGCTCGCTCTTGCGTCCGAGATACTCGACTCGGACCCCCTCGATCTCATCCGTCGTCGCAGCGGCGGCGGTCGCGGCGAGCGCGTCCTTCTCGAGTTGCTGCACGTCCATGGGAGTGAGCGAGGTTAGCAACGGCCCCCCGGAATTCATCGGCTGCTTGAATCGCTGCGCGCATGACCCTGTACGACCGAATCGCCGGGTTCTACGACCCGTGGAGCCGCTCCGTCACGGAGGACGTCGGGTTCTACGTCGACCAGGCGCTCGCGTCGGGCGGGCCGGTGGTCGAGCTCGCCGTGGGGACTGGCCGGATCGCGATCCCGGTCGCGCAGGCGGGGGTCTCCGTGATCGGAGTCGACTCCTCGCCCGAGATGCTCGCGCTCGCGCGCGCAGCCGCGGAGGCGGCGGGGGTCGCAGACCGTCTCGACCTCCGCCTCGGAGATCTCCGGGATCCACCGGTATCGGAGCGCGTCCCACTGGTCATCTGCCCGTTCCGCTCGCTGCTGCACATGGAGACCGAGGAGGAGAAGCTCCGTGCGCTCGCGGCCGCCCACTCGTTGCTCGAGCCGGATGGGCGCTACGTGTTCGACGTCTTTGCGCCGAGCCGAGACGACATCGACGAGACGCACGACCGTTGGCTGGAGCGAGAGCCTGGGATCTTCGAGCGCGCGGTCTGGGACGAGGGAACGCGGACGCTGTCGCTCTCGGTGCGCTCGGGAGACGCTTCGGCGACCTTTGGCCTCCACTGGCTTTCCGCCCCAGAGTGGCTGCGCCTGGTCGATCGGGCCGGCTTTGCCGTCGAAGCGGTCTACGGGTGGTTCGACTCGCGGCCGTTCGAGCGCGAAGAGGACATGATCTTCGTCTGCCGCCGGAAGTGAACGGAGTCAGGCATCAGCCTGACCCTAGAGCCCGACCACGGTTGCCATTCGCCCAGGCGATCCATAGAGTCGGGCCGTCGTGATCTGGCTCATCGTCATCCTCGCGATCGTCGTCGTCATCGCGATCGCGCTCGTCCTCCTTTACAACAACCTGGTCCGGCTTCGGAACAGGGTCGACAACGCCTGGGCGCAGGTCGAGGTGCAGCTCAAGCGGCGCTGGGACCTGATTCCGAACCTCGTCGAGACCGTCAAGGGGTACGCGGCGCACGAGCGCGAGACGTTCGAAGCCGTCACGCAGGCCCGCACACGAGCTCAACAGGCGGGCACGCCGGCGGAGACCGCGCAGGCAGAGGGCATCCTCGGCGCCGCGCTCGGCCGCCTGTTCGCCGTCGCGGAGGCGTATCCCGAGCTCCAGGCCGACGAGAACTTCCGGCAGCTCCAGACCGAGCTCGCGGAGACCGAGAATCGCGTGGCGGTTGCACGCCAGGTCTACAACGACTCTGTGCTGACGTACAACAACGCGATCCAGACGTTCCCGGGCCTTGTGCTGGCCGGACCGTTCGGCTTCAGCATCCGCGAGTTCTTCGAGGTCGAGGAGGCGGCACAACGGGAGGTTCCAGCCGTCGATTTCTAGCGGTTCTTTCGGCGGCGACTCGTTTCTCTCGCCCTCGCCCCGGCGGCGCTCGCGCAGACGTACGACCTCGTCTCAGCCGACGTCCGGGCGACCGTCGCACCCGACGGAGGTGTCACAGTCGAGGAGGACATCACCGTCGCGTTCGGCGACGGGTTCCAGTTCACGTACGGCTTTCGTGAGATCCCGTACCGTCGCGGCGAGCGGATCTCCGACGTCGTCGTCCTGGAGAACGGCCGCGCGTTCGCTCCGGGCGCGTCGACCGAGCTCGAGCCTGGAGGTCCGCCGAACCGGTTCGGGGTGACCGACCTCGGCGGCCGGGTTCGCGTCGTGTGGCGGTTCCAGGCGCGCGATCAGGCGCGCACGTTCACGATCCGCTACCGGTTCAGCGGCCTTGCGGTCGGCTACGACGACGTCGTCGACGTCAACCTCAAGGTCTGGGGTGACGAGTGGGAACAATCGCTCGGTCGCCTGACGGCCACGATGTCGGGACCCGGTCGGGCTCTGCGTGCCTGGGGGAAGCCGGTCTGGGTCCGGGGCGACGTGACGCTCGCAGGTTCTCGCTCTCTGTTGCGCGCAGTCGATATCGGTGCGGGTCAGTTCGTCGAGCTGCGCACGCTCTTTCCGCGAGACGCGTTCACCTCGACTGCGGCGATGCGCGTCGAGGACGGTCCCGGGCTCGAGCGGATCGTGGCGGAAGAGCTGGCCGACGCGGAGGAGTACGAGCAGGATCGCGAGCGGATCGACAGCCTCAAGGACAACCTCCTCCGCACGGCACTCATCGCGCTGGCGTTGGCGACTTTGCCGGCGCTCGCCGTCATCGCGGCCGTCTTCTGGCTCATGGGGCGCGAGCTTCGCACCGGCTACGACCGCGAGTACGAGCAGGAGCCTCCGACCGACACCGAGCCCGCGCTCGTTCCCACGCTGCTCCGCCAGGGTGGCCCAGCCGGCTCGTACGAGTTCACGGCAACGCTGTTCGACCTCATTCGCCGCGGCGTCTACAAGGCGGAGCCGACCACCACGGAACGCAAGATCTGGGCGGGCCTGCGCACAGAGCACGTCTCGGATCTCGAGCTCTCCTCGGGAGAGCCGCAGGAGCTCACCGGGTTCGAGCACGACGTCGCGCGCGTGGTCGACGGCGTGCTCGACGGCGGGTCGGAGCGGCTCTCACGCTTCCGAGATCGAATCGAGGACGAGCGGGAGTCGATGTCCGAACGCTTCGAGTCGTTCAAGCGGTCTGTCGACGGCGAGGTCGACGGGAGGGCGTGGTTCCGCTCGATCGGTGCGGTCCCGCTGGTTCTCGCGGGGATCGCGTTCGCCGGTGTCGGAGCGCTGCTCATCTTCCTCGCGCAGAACGGCTGGCGATCCGTCTATCCCCGCTACTCGGACGTCCTCCTGGTCGGGATCGGGCTCGCGCTGCTCGTGAACGCCGCGCTGATCGGTGTGACGGTGATCCGGGCTCGTCGCATCTGGCGGCGTCGCAATCTCCCGGCACAGGTGGAGGCAGAGCGGTGGGATGCATTTCGCCGCTACCTGACCGACTTCCCGCGCCTTGACGAAGCGCCCCCCGCGACGCTCGCCCTCTGGGAGCGCTTTCTCGTCTACGGGATCGCGTTCGGGATCGCCGACCGCGTTCTCCAGGGTGCGCAGATCCACATGCCCGAGGCGCTGCACGAGGCCAGCTCGATCTACTGGATCTCGCCCGGCGGCGATCTCGGATCGGGAGCGTCGAGCATGTCGATCGGCGACCTCGCCTCCGGGTTCGGCAGCGCGCTCGCGCCGCCGAACTCGGGCTCGGGTGGCGGCGGCGGCGGCTTCTCGGGCGGAGGTGGTGGCGGCGGCGGCGGCGGCGGCGGCGGGTTCGGCTAAACGCCCAGAGTCAGATCACGGCGTTCGGCGGCGCGTGAGCTCGTAGAGGGCGATCGCTCCCGCTGCGGCGACGTTCAGCGACTCCGCCTCGCCCGGAAGCGGGATCGTCGCCTTGTGACACTGTGTCACTAGGGCTTCGGGGAGACCTTCGCGCTCCGAGCCCAGGAGAATGGTGAGCGGCGGCTCGAGGTCGACCTCGGCGAGAGGCTCGCCGTCGTGGGCGTCGAGCGCGACGCAGCGGGGAGGCGCATCGTCCCACTCGACGAGCGGCACCCGGAAGATCGCGCCTGCCGACGCGCGCACCGCGCGTGGGCCGAGCGGATCGGCGCACTCGGGTGACAGCGATACCGCCGCGCCGAAGGCATCCGCCGTCCGCATCAGCGTCCCCGACGTTTCCGGGATCGGTTACCCGCCAGAGCGCCACCGTCACGTCTCTCGTCCCCACCGGCAGATCGGCACGCCGAAAGACTCCGACCACCCGGGGCGCGTGCCCGAGCGTCGACACCTCGCCGAGAAGCTCGGGGACGACATTCTCGCCCGCCACCAACAGCTCGACGGGCTCGATCGAGGCGTCGCGGGCAGCCTCGACGAGGTCCTCGCTCTCGACCGCGAAGAGCCCGCTCTCCTCGCGATGCTTTCGCGCAGAGAGAAGCTTCCGGACGAGCCGGAGCTTCTCGTTCTGCCGCGACTCGATCAGATCTAGGCCGCGGCGGAGGAGTCCGACTCGAGCGCGGCCTTCGCCCGCTCAGCGACCACGGCGAACGCCTTCGGGTCCGACACCGCGATGTCGGCGAGCGACTTGCGGTCGAGCTCGATGCCCGCAAGGCGCACTCCTGCCATGAAGCGGTTGTACGAGAGCCCGTTCGCGCGCGCCGCCGCGTTGATCCGCACGATCCACAGAGAACGGAACGTGCGCTTCTTGACCTTGCGGTCGCGATACGCGTAGACGAGCGAGCGGTCGACCTGCTCCTTGGCGAGCTTGTAGCTCGAGTTCTTGCGGCCCCAGTAGCCCTTGGCCTCCTTCAGGACCTTCGCGCGCTTCTTGCGCGCGTGCACCGCACGCTTGACCCTGGGCATCAGTGCACCTTCCGGTGACGATTTCGCGTCTCTGGCGCACTAATTGTTGCCGGGAGGTGCACCTCAGTCTCCCCTCAGGAGCTTCCGAACCCGCTTGACGTCGCTCTCGGCGACGCCGTACATCTTCCGAAAGCCGCGCCTACGCTTCGACGACTTCTTCTCGAGGTTGTGGCTCTTCATCGCGTGCCGGCGCAGGATCTTCCCCGCCCCCGTCACCTTGAACCGCTTCTTCGCTCCTGAGGATGTCTTCATCTTTGGCATCGGTCTTCACTCCCACGTTCTTCAATGGCGCCAGAACCATGACCATGTTGCGGCCGTCGAGGATCGGCTGCTGCTCGATCGATCCGAGCTCCTTCACGTCCTCGGCGAGGCGCATGAGGAGGTTCCGACCGCGCTCCGGGTGCAGTGTCTCGCGTCCCCGGAACATGATCGTGACCTTCACCTTCGCCCGCTGACCGAGAAAGCGCACGACGTGCCCCTTCTTGGTCTCGTAGTCATGAGTTCCGATCTTGGGTCTGAGCTTGATCTCCTTGACTTGGATCTGGAGCTGGTGCTTTCTGGCCTGCTTCGCGCGCTGCTCTTGCTCGTAGCGGTACTTGGAGTAGTCCATCACGCGCGCCACGGGCGGATCAGCCCCGGCGGCGACTTCGACGAGGTCGAGCCCTCTCTTGAACGCGAACTCGAGCGCTTCCTTCGTCTCCGTGATCCCTACCTGTCCTCCGTTCTCGTCCACGAGCCGAACTCGCGGCACGCGGATCTCCTCGTTGATGCGCTCCTCCCGCTTGCGCGGAACGACCCGGTCCAGGGTGGGCCGGCGGCGGCGCGGTCTCAAAGGCCAATCACCAGACTCTCGATTCCCTCCTCGTATACGACAAAACCGCTGCAAGCAGCGGCCGATCTTCCGTCCAACCTCACTCGGTTGAACCCCCTCGGATCACGTCCGGGAGGTGAGGAAGCTATCCGCTCCTGCTTGCAGAGCGGGGATGGTAGCACCATCGCCTCTTGCTGTAGGGGCCGGGCATGCCCGGCGCCTACGACCCATGATCAATCGGACAGAGATTGGAACCGCTCGAGAAGCTCGTCCAGCGAGAGCGTCGACTGCTCTCCCCCACGTCCCCTCACTGCGAGCGCGGCCTCGGACTCGCGGTCGCCGTAGACAACCACGAACGGGACCTTCTCGAGCTCCGCCTCGCGAATGCGCTTGCCGAGGGTCTCGTCCCGCTCGTCGACCTCGACGCGGAAGCCCTCAGCCGTGAGCCGCTCTCGCAACCCTCGAGCAGCCTCTCGATGCGTCTCTCCCACGGGCACCACCCGCGCCTGCACCGGCGCGAGCCAGAACGGGAAGTCGCCCGCCGTAGTGCTCGACGAGGATCCCGATGAAGCGCTCGAGCGAGCCGAGGAGCGCGCGGTGGATGACGACCGGGCTGTGCTCCCGGTTGTCCGGCCCCATGTACGTCAGCCCGAAGCGCACGGGCATCTGGTAGTCGAGCTGGATCGTTCCCATCTGCCAGCTGCGGCCGAGAACGTCGGTCATGTGCAGGTCGATCTTCGGCCCGTAGAACGTCCCCTCACCTGGCGAGATCACGTACTCCATCCCGTGCCGATCGAGCGCGGCCTGGAGCGCCCCCTCCGCTCGATCCCACTGCTCGTCGGTGCCGAGCCGCTGCTCCGGGCGCGTCGACAGCTCGCCCCGCGCGACCACCCCGAAGCGGTCGTAGAGGAAGCGCACGAAGTCGATCATCCCGTCGATCTCGTCCTGGATCTGGTCTTCGGTGACGAAGACGTGAGCGTCGTCCTGCGTGATGTGCTTGACCCTGAGGAGCCCGTGCAGCGTCCCCCCGCGCTCGTCGCGATGGAGCGTCGAGGACTCCGCGTAACGGATCGGGAGGTCGCGATAGGAACGAAGTTGCGACCCGAAGAGGAGCATGTGACCCGGGCAATTCATCGGCTTCAGCGCCATCGGCTCCTCGCCCTCGTGCGCCCGCACGAAGAACATGTTCTCCTCGTAGTTCTCGTAGTGGCCGGACGTGACGTAGGTCTGGAGGTCGTAGAGGAGCGGAGTCTTCACTTCGAGATAGCCGCGCTTCAGGTTCTGCTCCCGGCGCAGGTCCTCGAGCGCGTTCCAGATCACCATGCCCTTCGGATGCCAGAACGGGGATCCCGGCGAGTGCTCCGAAAGATGGAAGAGGTCGAGGTCGCGGCCGAGGCGGCGATGGTCGCGAGCGCGTGCCTGCTCGAGGCGCTCGAGGTGGGCGTCGAGATCCGCCTGGGAGAAGAACGCCGTGCCGTAGATCCTCGTCAGCTGCGTGTTCTTCTCGTCGCCGCGCCAGTACGCGCCCGCGAGCCCGGTGAGCTTCAGCGCGCCGATCGGCGAAGAGTCCTGGAGGTGCGGCCCGCGGCAGAGATCGGTGAACTCGCCCTGCGTGTAGAGCGAGATCTCCCCGTCGGCCTCCCGGGCGAGCTCGACCTTGTACGGCTGATCTTCTCCCTCGAACCTGGCGATCGCCTCTTCCCGAGTGAGCTCCTCGCGAGCCCACGAGCGGCCCTCGGCAAGCGCCCGCCGCATCTCCTCCTCGATCGCAGCGAGATCGTCCTCGGTGATCGGCTCGGGGAACTCGAAGTCGTAGTAGAAGCCGTCGGCGATAGGAGGACCGATCGCGATCTTGACTCCTGGATGAAGCCGCAGGACGGCCTCCGCGAGCAGGTGCGCGGTCGAGTGCCGCAAGACCGCGAGCGCATCGGGATCCTGCGTGTCCCGCGTGGTCAGGAACCGGATCTCCTCTCCCTCGGACAGCGGTAGGCGAAGATCTCGCGTCGCGCCGTTCACCCGTACGAGCACCGCCTGCTCGGCGAGCTTCGGTCCGATCGCGCGCGCCGCGTCGAGGCCGGAGGCGCCATCCGGAAGCTCGAGCTCGGAGGAGTCCGGAAGGACGACCTTCATGGCGCCTGAGGATAGAGAGGCAGGCTGAAGCCGGGCGCTACGACGAAGCTGTGTCCCGGAACATCACGAGGACAAGACTACCCCTTCGTGGGGTCAGGCTTTAGCCTGACCCCGGTTTGAGGTTTCCAACCCGAGGACGAGGTCAGGCTGAAGCCTGACCCCAGCGCTATGCACCCCGCTTACTGGCTCGCCGTCGTCGCCGCTCCGCTCGTTCTGCTCGCGATCCTGCTCGCACGCCCGGCGATCGATGTCAGCTGGGAGAACCAGCAGGCGCACTTCTGGCTCGTGCTCGGAGCAGCCGCGGTGGCCACGGCGCTCGGCTGGGCGGTCAGCACGGCCGCGCGCCGACGACGCGACGCTCGACTCTTCCTCATCTCTCTCGCCTTCATCGCGAGCTCCGGCTTCCTCGGCCTGCACGCCCTCGCGACACCCACGGTGCTGCTCGGCCCGAATGCCGGCTTCGAGCTCGCGACCCCGTTCGGGCTCGTGGTCGCGGGCGTCTTCGCCGCCGCCTCCTCGATCGAGCTCGGCCACGAGAGAGCGCGCAGCGTCGTCCGGAATGCGCCCCTGCTGCTGGCCGGGCTCGGCGCGCTGCATGGCGGTCTGGGCCGTCGTCTCGCTCGCCGAGCTGCCACCGCTCGACGGCCCCCTCGGAGGCGGAGGAGCTCGACGGCTGGCAACTCGTACTCGCCGCAATGGGCCTTGCGCTCTACGGCCTGGCTGCGTTCGGCTTCGTCCGCCTGTACCGGAGACGCCCTGCCCGCTTCGTGTTCGCGTTCACGCTCGCCTTCGCGTTTCTCGCGGAGGCGATGGTCGTCATCGCGTGGGCCGCGAACTGGCAGCTGTCGTGGTGGGAGTGGCACGTTCTCATGCTCGGCGCCTTCCTCGTGATCGCGCAGGCTGCGCGATCGGAGTGGCACGAGGAGCGCTTCAGCCCGCTGTACCTCGACGAGACGCTCGCGGGGGCGAAGAACGTCAGCGTCCTCCTCGCTGACCTCCAGGGCTTCACTCGGTACTCCGAAGCGCACGAGCCTGCCGAGGTCGCCAGCATGCTGAACACGTACTTCGAGCGCATCATCCCGCTGATGGAGCGAGCCGGCGGCGAAGTGCACCAGATCGTCGGCGACGAGCTCATGGTGGTGTTCGGGAAGAGCGACGAGCCAGACCACGCTGTGCGCGCGGCACGAGCGAGCCTGCTCCTCCAGCGCGCGGCGCGATTGTCGGCCGAAGGCCATGACGACTGGCCGCGCTTCCGTGTGGGAGTCTCTAGCGGAGACGTGCACGCGGGCGTCGTCGGCGCTACGAGCGGGCACCGCAAGCACGGGCTCGTCGGCGATGTAGTCAACCTCGCAGCGCGACTGCAGGCGGAGGCACCGGTCGACGGGGTGCTCATCGCAGCGGAGACGTACCGGCTGCTCGGAGAGCGCGCGGTCGTAGATGCTCTTCCGCCGCGGCACGTCAAGGGCAAGACGGACCCGATCGCGACGTATCTCCTGCGCGACGTGAAGAAGTCGGAGCGCTAGCTGCCGTCCTCCCGAGGCGCGCTCTCGAGCGCCAGCTCGACCTCGAGATCGTCAAGCGCTCTCCGCAGGATCACGATGCGCTCGCTGACGTGCGCGTGCGCCTCCGGGTCGAGCGGCGACGACGGCTGGCGCCTGCCGGGGTGCCGGTCGCGGATCGCCTGCCGCCGTTCGAGCTCGCGCGCCTCCTCCATCGAGTTCAAGACAATGCCGAT
This sequence comes from uncultured Actinomycetes bacterium, assembly GCA_963789655.1. Classification (GTDB taxonomy): domain Bacteria; phylum Actinomycetota; class Thermoleophilia; order Gaiellales; family Gaiellaceae; genus GMQP-bins7. The sequence goes on along the minus strand of CAWBLH010000004.1, from coordinate 100,173 downwards.
CAGCACGTTCAGCACGATGAACGCCGCCACGAGAATGAAGCTGACGAAGTAGACCCACGCCCACGGATGGATCTCCATCGCGTCGGCCATGTACACGGGGAAGTCCTCGAGCGTCAGCATCACGAACAGCGTGAGCATCGCCCGGCCGATGTTCCCCCACTGCTCGGGGAGGTCGTCCGCGAAGAGCACCCAGCCGACCATCCCGTAGACGAACAGGATCATCGCCGTCACCGCCGCAATCGAGGCAAGCGGCGGGACACTGCGCCAGACGCCGAGCAGGAGCAGGCGCAGGTCGGGTAGTACTCGGACGAGGCGGACGACACGGAGCAGCCGCACGAGTCGAAGGAGCGTCGAGTTCTCGGCGACTCCCGGCACGAACGTGGCGCCGATCACGATGAAATCGAAGATGTTCCAGCCGTTCCGGAAGAACTCCCAAGGCCGCGGCCAGTAGGACGCGATCCGAATGCCGAGCTCGACGATGAACACCCCGACGCAGGCCGCGTTCAGCGCGTTCAACAGGGACCCCCAGCGCTCCTCGACCCCCTCGTACGTCTGCAGTCCGAGGACGACTGCGTTGACCGCGATCGTCCCGACGACGACCACGGTGAAGGGGTTCGAGTCGACGAGCCGCGCGAGGGAGTTCCGCTGCGACGCCACGCCAGAAGTCTGGCGTGGGCATCGGCGGCCAGGCTTGGCCCACCCTGGGCCTAGACTCAGGTGGTGACCGAAACCCCGGCGGTAGAGCAGGGTGGGCGCATGACGCGACTCGTGCGGGCTCCCTTCGAAGCCGTCGAAGAGCTACGTCGTCGATCTCGCGTACGCGGTCGAGGATCTCTTCCGCGACCGCTGTCCGCAGTACGCCGCGGCGATCGGCTTCAACGTCCTCTTCTCGCTCTTCCCGCTGACGATCCTGCTCGTCTCCATCTTCGGCCTCGTCCTCCAGAACGACGAGCTCCGGACGACGGTGATCGACGAGCTCCTCGACGTCCTGCCCGTGTCTCCGGCGGGCGAGGAGGACGTGCGCAGCTCAATCGAGGAGATCGCCTCGCCGCTCTCCGCCCTCGGGCTCCTCTTTCTGATCGCCCTTTTCTGGGGCGCATCCGGGATGATGGCCGCAATCCGGGTCGGCCTCGAGTCGGCGCTCAAGGTCGAGCGCCGTCGGCCCGCAGCGCACGCGAAGCTCGTCGACTTCGTGCTCGTCGGCGTCACGGGTGTCCTCGTCCTCGCCGTGATCGCGCTGTCCGCATTCGCGGCGTTGTTCAGCAGGGTCGTCGACTACACCTCGGATCGGCTCGGCGTCGAGGTGATCTCGAGCCCCACCGGCGCGCTCGTTCGCGACGGCCTCCAGCTCTCCCTCATCGCGGTGATGACGCTGCTTCTCTATCGCGTCGTCCCCGGACGGAAGCTGCGCAGGGGCGCGGCGCTCGCGGGCGCGATCCTGACGGCGGTCGGCATCTGGGGCGCCGCCAAGCTGCTCGCCTACCTTCTCGACTTCTCGCGCTACAACGTGATCTACGGGTCGATCACGGGCGTGATGACCTTCCTCGTGTTCGTGTACGTCGTCGCGCTCATCCTCCTGCTCGGCGCAGAGTTCGCGTACCAGCGGTCGCAACCGCCGCGGCCACCCGGCGGCCCGCCGCTGAGCGCGCAGTTCAAGGGGTTCCTTCGCGGCCTCGTCCTCTACCAGGAGCCGAGCGACACCGACGACGACCGGTTCAGGCGGCGCTGAGGACTACCGGCAGACGCGAACCTGCAGCGTCGCCTCGGCCTCGCGGCCGCGGGTGTCGGAGACGACTGCAGTCAGCGTGTGCTTTCCGCGCCTCTTGCCGCTCGTCCGCCACGTGATCTCGTAGATCCCTGCCACGTTTCGGCGGGTGCGGGCGATCTGACGCCTCCCGTCGAAGAACCCGATCGATGAGATCGTGGCGTTCGAGCCCGCGACGACCTGCAGCTTCGCCCGCGCGGGGAGGCATGCGTTCCTGCTCGGGAGCACCCACGTGATCGTCGGCCGCGTGACGACTTCCATCCGCACTCCGCGGAACCGCGAGTTCGGCATCGGGTTGACACCCTCGGTCTGGATGTTCTTCGTCTCCTGGAAGTCGGATGCGAAGATGCGCATGAACTCCGGGCCAGGCTGGAGCTCGTTCGCCTCGCGCGGGATCGGGAAGACGGCGATGCCGGTGTCGGAGTCGTACGCCGTGGCGCTGAGCTGGAAGTCCTGGCCGAAGAGCAGGAGCATCGACAGCGGATCGACCCCCGAACCGGCGTCACGCACACGCGCGACGATCGTCGGCCGGCCCGCGGAGATCCGTCTCGTGATCAGGTCGATGTTCGGCGGTCTGACGTCGTTGACCCAGGAACGCAGCCGGTACGGGCCTGCCAGCGAGCGCCCGGAGAAGAAGTCGCGCCCCGAGTCCACGGAGACGTAGTACCGACCTGGCGGGAGGAAGACGCCGCCTGCGGCTCCGACGTTACGGAGGAAGTCCGGCATCAGGCCGTTCGAGTTGACCGGGATCCCCGAGTACCCCTGCACGTCGTTCTCGTCGAGCGAGCTCAGGAACCACGGGTGGATCGGGGCGTTCGAGCTCAGCTGCGCAGTGATCCCCGCATCGAGCCTCAGCCTCGGGCGATCGATGACGACGCCGGCATTGACGGCCTGTCGGGCGATGTCGAGGGTGTACACCTTCTCCTTGCCGTCGTCGTTGACGGACGGATCGACGCCGAAGATCGAGAGGATCCCGAACGGGAGCGTCGGCCAGCGGTACACGCGGGCGCGATCGTCGCCGTTGCGCGTGTCACCCGTCTGCACGGCGCGCAGCGGGGTGGTCGGGCTCCCGGTCAACTGCGGACGGGTCACCGAGAAGGCGTACGGAAGGCGTCGAGTCACGTCTCCGCGGCGGAGCAGGACGAAGCCGAAGTTGTCGCCCTGAGGCGCTCCCGCGGCGGCGCTCGCGACGACCTGGACGGCCGCCGTTCCTCCGCTCGAAAGCGAGAACGGCGCCGCACTCACGCTCGCCCCGCTCGACGACACCTGGGGCTGAACATCGACGCTCCACGCACCCGCACCGTCCCCTGCGTCGGAGACCAGGACCGAAATCGCCCGGCTCGCCGCCCCGGCGTTGACGTCGAGGTATCCGAAGGAGAGCGAGTGCCGGATCCGTGAAGAGGATCGGCCGGTCGGCGCGGCCCACGTTGACGAGGCCTGCGCCCTGAAGCAACACGGACGCCTCCTGGGTCAGCGCGGTGTCCGCGAACGCCGGGCCGGCCGTCGACATCAGCGCCGACTTGACCTGCTTCGCCGTCCACGTCGGATGGCGCTGGAGGAGGAGCGCAGCTGCCCCGGCGACGTGTGGCGCGGAGAAGCTCGTGCCGGCGGAGACGATGAACGGGTCGCCTGCGAACTCGGGCAGCGTCGACGAGAGGATGTTCGCCCCTGGGGCCGTGACGTCAGGCTTCAGCGCATGTCCGAACGCCGTCAATCCGCCGGCCGTGAAGCTCGTGGGCACTCCCGGCCACGACGTGGGAACCTCGAGCGCCTCCTTCGTGAAGCGGATGGTCGCGGCGCCTCCCGACCCGGCCATCGCAGCCCGGAGTCGCGCGCCGTCGAGGTCGGAGATCGTCCCGCCCGCGCCCTGGAAGATCGAGAAGCCCGGGTCTCCGGCCGCGCTCTCGGCGATGACCATGCCTACCGCTCCGGCCGCTCGAGCCCGGTTGAGCTTCGTCTGGTACTGACATCCTCCCCGGCTGACGAGCGCGATAGCGCCATTCAGCGACCCAGCAGGAAGCGTGCCCTCGCACAGGAATCGGTTGCCGCCAGCGATCGTTCCGACATCCACCAGCCGCTGGTTCGCCGAGATCCACGCCTGCGGGATGTCGTCGGTGGGCACGAACGGAATCCGGCCAAGGCCGCCCGGCGCAACGACGGAAAACGACGCATCGAACACGTGCGAGTTGGTGGTGGCGCCGACCGCGATCGCATCGGGAGCGGTCGCCGGCGAGCCTGCGGTGCCGAGGCCGAAGAAGTCGCGGTCGTTCCCTGCCGAGACGACCGGGACGACGCCGGCGCGAACGACGTTGGCGACGGTCTCGATGAGAGCATCGGTTCGGGGATCGGCCTGGGGGCCGCCGCCCGAGAAGTTGATGATGTCCATCCCGTCGCGAACCGCCTCTTCGAACGCCTTCACGATCTCGGGAGTCGATCCAGAGCAGCAGCCACCGAGCGGCAACGGCACGTTGAAGACGCGGTAGTTCCCGATGTGCGCCCGCGGGGCGACGCCGCTCACATCGGCGACCGCCGGATGGCACGCGCCCTGGTCCTCCGTGCAGAAGCCCGGCCTCCCCGCGGCAACGTCAGTGCCCTCGACGCCGGCGATCACACCGGCGACGAAAGTTCCGTGGAAGGACTGCTCGCGGTTGATCGAGCCGCCGCCCGTGCCGGGGCCGGCGAAGCCCTTCGCCACGATCACCTTCGGCGTCGTTCCGCCACCGGGCCCTTTCGGGAAGCCGGGCGGGTAGGAAAGGCCGGCTGGAGAGAGGAACTCGTGCTCGTTGTCGACGCCGTCGTCGACGACCGCGACCTTCACGCCGTCGCCCTTGGCCCCCGTCAACCCGGCGAACTGCGGCGCGCCGATGACCGCAGGGCCGCGGTTCAGGTGCGAGGTGTACGTGTAGCTCGGGTACACCCTCTCTGCGATTTCGAGGTCGAGCAGGTCGGGGAGCTTCGCGTACGGAACGCTGACGACGAACCCGTTCAGCAGCACCTGGTAGCGGCGCGAGATCCGCGCCTCGGGCAGCGCACTCCGCACACTCGAGATCGCGCGCTGCCTGGGCGACCTCGAGGCGGCTCAGGTACGAGCGGGAGAACGAGCTCGCGAAGTTCAGCTTCCGGCGCGTCCCCACGGTGGCGAAGGCACTACGGGGAGCGGCGGTCGCGAGGGGTGGGTCCTCGAGCGTCACGATCACCCGGACCCGGGTTGACGCATTCGCGTTCGACGCGATGGGTTGACCCTTGTAGAGGCGCGACTCCGCCCGCTCGATCACTTCCCGCGGGCTCGGACCGAGCGCGCCGGCAGCGGTTCCGGTGAAGGCGACGAGGAAGGCTAGACAGGCAAAAGGCGCAAGGCGACGCACGGGGAGAGCGACGGCTACGTGATCCTCCGCGAGAAGCTCCTCGAAGCGCGTAGCCCCTCGAACACGACGGCCGCCGATCCCCGGAAGGTCTTGCCCTTCGCGTTCGCCGGGATGAGCCACGTACACACGACCGCTCCACCCTGGACGCGCGCCAGCTGTGCCTTGAGCCGCGTCGTCCCCGCGCGTCCGACGCAGGTCACGCGTCCGTTCTGGAGGACGGCGCCGGTATCGGAGCGTGCCGCCGTCATGCGCATCGTGAACGTCTGGCCTGCTTTCGGCGCTCGCGGCGTGGTGGTGAGCCCGCGCACGACGAGAGTCGGCTTCGCGATCGTCACCGTGAACGGGAACAGACCCACTCCTCCGCCGGGGGCGACGTCCGCCTTCGAGTTCGTGCCGTCCAGGTTTCCGGTCACCGGATCCACGACCAGGCCGGAGATCGCCACGACGAAGAACTTGAAAGCCTTCGTGTTGCCGAGCTCGGCCGCGGAGATCCGAGCGGTGAGGCCGCCCTGGTACGAGAAGTTCATGGTCACCGCGGACGGGTCACCGAACCGACGCGTGTAGTCGGCTCCGTCCCACTTGTAGAGGCTGATCTCGCCTCGAACCAGTTGCATGACGTAGTCCGCGCCGCCGAGGTCGGGGTCTCCCGTCGCTGCGTTGTTGTCCGTGTCGACCCAGATCTCGAACAGCATGTCCTGACCAAGCGCCGGCCGGTTCGGGACGGTGACCCGGAACGAGACGATCCCGGCGTCGTCGTTCGACACGGTGATCGTCGTGATGTCCGGCGCAGTCGCATCCTCGCCGGTCGAGTCCTGGAACGTTGCGCTGTTCGCGGAGACGCGATTTACCTCGGCAGGAGCCGCCGCGGCCGTCGGCAGCGCTACGAGACAGGCGCCGACAGCGAGGACGAATCCGATGCGAACGGGCATGCGCACGCGACTGGCCGCCAGGCTACGTGTCGCCACAGGCGGACGTCAAGGGTCGCGGCCAAGCTCCTGACAGGGCTCCTAACAGGATGACGAACACCGGCGTCACACTCGACGTCAGCGGCCTTCGCTACCTCGTGTTCAGCGCGACGATCCTCGTCGCACTCGCCGGGTGCTCCGGGGAGGACGAGCGGCACGCTCTCGCCGTCGAGCGACACAGCGACTCGCTGGACGCGCGTCGAGCCCGGAGGCGCGACCCGCTGCGCGCGAGGCGGCCGCTATGCGTTCTGGGTGCGCAAGGGCGACCCGAAGAAGCTCCTCGTCTTCTTCCAGGGTGGTGGCGGCTGCTTCGACCAGACGACGTGCGCGCCCGGCAGCTCGTGGTTCGACGACCGCGTGGACACCTTGGACAACCCCGCCTACTCCGGGGGCATTCTCGACGCGGCGCAACCCGAGAACCCGTTCGCGGACTACTCCATGGTGTTCATCCCCTCCTGCACGGGTGACGTCCACACGGGCGACCGCATCGTGCGCTACGGCCCGCACCGCGTTCACCAGCGTGGCTTCCGCAACGCTCGCGCCGCGCTCGACCACATGCGCCGGGTGTTTCCGTCGCCGGCCACGATCTTCGTCACGGGCTGCAGCGCCGGGAGCGTCGGTTCGGCGTTCCACGCCGACGAGATCATCAAGCGCAATCCGCGCGCGCGTGTGACGCAAGTGGGCGACTCGCTTGCATTCGTCTTTCACCGACCGGTCAATCTCGCCGGCTGGGGCACGCACGAGCACTTCCCGCGGTGGTTTCGGCCATCTCGGCCGAACGGCAGATGGACGATGGTCGAGTTCCTGACCGCGCTCAGCGGACGGCATCCCGAGACGACCTTCGCGCGTTACAACCAGCTGCGCGACGCCGTCCAGGATCGCTTCTTCCAGGCGGTGGGCGGCCGTCCGAACGCCTTCCCACCCCGCCTCCGGGCTGCTGAGCAGGCGCTGAAGCGGGTACCGAACTACCGCTCGTTCCTCGCCTGCGGCTCGGATCACTGCGCGTTCGACCGGAGCACGTTCTACTCGGTCGAGGTTAACGGTGTGAGGCTCCGCGACTGGGTCTCGAACCTGGCTGTCGGGCGCGATGTCGACTGCCCCGAGTGCGGGAGATAACGCCCTAGAGTTCAAGTCGACAGGAATCAGTCGAAGACGATCACGCTGCGGATGCCGTCCTGAGCCTCCATCAACTCGAAGCCGCGGTTGACGTCGTCCAGCGGCAGCCGGTAGCTCAGGAGCGAGTCGACGTCGATCTCGCCGGCGAGCCACCGATCGACGAGCTGCGGAACCTGGGTCCTCCCCTTGACGCCGCCGAACGACGAGCCGGTGACACGCCGCCCCGTGATCAGGAAGCGCGGGACGATGTCGAGCGTCTCGCCTTTGCCGGCGACTCCGACCATCGTCGCGAGGCCCCACGCCTCGCGCGCGCTCTCGACCGCCTGCCGCATGACCTGCACGTTGCCCGTGGCCTCGAACGTGTAGTCGGCGCCGAAGCCTCCCGTCTCCTCGCGAATCCAGTCGACGACATCCTCGTTCGCGACACGAGTGTCGGTGGCGCCGTGATGGCGTGCTTGCGCGAGGCGCTCCTCCGAGAGGTCGATCGCGATGATCCGCGCGGCGCCGGCGAGCCGGGCGCCGATCACCGCGCCGAGGCCGACGAGACCGCAGCCGAAGACTGCACATGTCGTGCCTGCCTGCACGTCAGCCGTGTAGAGGGCGGCGCCGATCCCGGTCGAGAGCCCGCAGGCGAAGGGCGCGCACCCTTCGAGCGGCGCCTCCGGAGACACTTTCGCCAGCGCGATCTCGGGCATCACCGTGTACTCCGCGAACGTCGAGGTTCCCATGAAGTGGCGCATCTGTTCTCCGTCTCGCGAGAGACGGGTACTGCCGTCGGGAAGAAGACCGAGGCCCTGCTGATCCCGGATCGCGACGCATCGGTTCGTTCTCCCGCTTCGGCAGTGGACGCACTCCCCGCACTCCGGGGCGAAGAGCGTCACGACGTGATCTCCGATGCTGAGCGAGGTCACACCCGCCGCCGAGGGCCTCGACGACCCCGGCGCCCTCGTGACCGAGGACGCACGGCGCGTAGCCGCTCGGGTCCGCCCCTGACGCGGTGTAGAGATCGGTGTGACAGACACCGCACGCGGCAAGCCGCACGAGCACCTCCCCCGCCTTCGGCTCCGCGAGGTCGAGCTTCTGAACACTGAGGGGCTGGCCGAACTCCTCGAGCACGGCGGCGCGAATCTCCATGTCTCGCGGACGCTACCGTGCCCTGTCCTTGCTGGAGGGCGCTACTTCTCGGTCACGACCATCCAGGACGTGTCGACGACCTCGAATGCCGAGCCGGGAACGCCGTGGAGCGTGTGCAGGTCGTCGTTCGACCAGCGGGGATCTGGAGCGCCGCTGATGAACCAGTTGGAGCCGTTGTCCGCGACCAGCATCCCGTACTCCTTCAGCGCCCGCAGCACCACGCGGGCCTGCGTGGGGAAGCCTGAGATGTCGTAGCCGGCCTTCAGCCGCAACCTCAGGCCCATCGGCGGCAGCGCAGGATCGGTGAGATCGCTCGCGTAGTGCCGCGCGGGCCAGACGTAGGCGCGCCGAGACCGCGAGACCGTGAAGCGGAGGGCATGTGGGATCCGCCCGAGCGCGACCTCGTCGTAGCGTGCGAGCCCGGGCAGGATCGGGAGGCCGGCGGCGTCGGCCGACGTCCAGCCGGCGGGCCGGAGCCTGTTCGAGTTGAGGCTCCAGATCGCGCCTGATCCCGCGTGCCAGTTGCCCGAACCGCCCGAGAGCGCGAAGAGCTCGTACAACTTGCATTCGTCTCGGTCGACGAGGATCGCGTGACGGTCGCTCCCGCCCTCGATCTGGACGTTCGCGGGAATCGGATACGGGCCGGCATCGCTTTCACCCGCGTAGTCGAAGGAGACGCTCGAGCGCGGCGTCGCGCTGCTCACGGTGGTGACCGGAATCCCGATCGGGCTCCCGTTCCAGAGGCCCGAGCCGAAGTCGGCGTGCAGGTGATTCGTCAACCCGATGGACGCGACGATCGCGTTCGAGTCCGCGGCGACCGGCAGTTGGTCGACGCGCTGGTTCCAAGGACTCGAGGCCGGAAAGACTTGGCAGCCGCTGAACGCGACCGGGCGTCGGGCCGCACCGGTGCTCGCGCCGGCGAGCACTAGCGCAACCAGGAAGAGAGCTACGAAACGAGTGCGCATGACCGGACTCTCGGTCGACCGGGCGAACCTCGCGACCCCCATCCGAGCCGTAGAACTCGTTTCAGAACGAAGCCTTGTGCCGTCGGGACGCACCAGACGGCGCGCTGAAACGAGTTCAGGAGTGATCGGGGCCAACTCGGGGTACAACGCCTGAATGTCCGACAAGAATCGACGCAACGTCCTCGTCATCACCTCGGTCGAGCGTCCGGCCGCCGTGCTCCGCGACGCGCTTGGAGGCAATGTCGACGAGCTCAAGGTCGTCGTCCCTGCAGTGAAGCAGTCGCGCCTCCAGTGGCTCACGAACGCAGACGACGACGCGCGCGAGGAGGCCGAGGGCGCCGCCGCTTCGATCGACGATGCGACTCCGGATGCCGTGCAGGCAGAGGCCGGCGACTCGGATCCGCTCCAGGCCGCGGAGGACGCGTTGGCGAACTTCGAGGCCGACGAGATCGTGGTCGTCACGCGCCCGGACGAAGAGGCGACGTGGCTCGAGGAAGGCCGCGCCGAGGACATCGACCGACGGTTTCAGGGCCTGAAGGTCACGCGCCTGGTCGTCAGCGAGGACTGACGCCACTTCGGGGCGCAGGGGAGAGCGGCGCTCCCGACTACGGAGATCGGGCGGTGTCAGACGGCTCGAGGGCTGCTTTCGCCGCCGCGACGGCCTCGCGTCGCGCCTTCGTCAGCTCCTGGACGAAGATCTGAACGGTCGCAGCAAGTGGCACAGCCGTGAGCGCGCCGAGCACGCCGAGGAGCGCCCCGAACAAGGTCACGGAGACGATGATGAAGAAGCCCGAGAGGTTGACCGCCTTGCCCTGGATCTTGGGCGTGAGGATGTTGTTCTCGACCTGCTGGTAGACGAGCACGACGACGAGCATGATGAGCGCGGCTCCGAGCCCTTCCTCGGCCCAGAGCGTAGGCACGAGGATGAAGCCCGCCAGCGTGGCGCCGAGGTTGGGGATCATGTCGAGCAGCCCCGCGATGACGGCAAGCCCGAGCGCGTAGCTCGAACCCAGGAGCCACGCGGTGACCCCCTGCGTCGTTCCGGCGATCGTCGCGATGACCACCACGCCGATCGCCCAGCGGGAGACGGATTCGGTGACCCGTTCCCAGACCGCCAACCAGCGCTCGTCCTCGCCGGGCATCAGCATGCTCGCGAGCGATCGCTTGAGGTTGCCGATGTCGGTGAGCAGGAAGAGGCAGATGAAGAGGATCGTGAATGCCGCGAGGAAGATGCTGAAGAAGTCGCCCGCGATGCCGAGCATCGCCTTGATGGCGTCGGGCACCGACGCCGAGACCGTCTCAGCGCCCGACTGGACGTTCTCTGCCGCACCCGAGTCGCCGACGGAGTCGAGCTCTTCGGACTCGCGCAGGCTCTCCACCGTCGCAGGCAAGTCCTGCAGAAAGTCCCGCACCCCGCCGACGAACGGCACGAGCAGTAGCAGCGCGAGGACCGTCACCGCGACCGCGATTCCCAGAACAGTCACCGTCGCCGCGAGTCCGCGTGACAGGCGCGTCTTCGCCATCACGAAGCGCACCGGATACTCGAAGACGAGGCCGAGGAAGATCCCGACGAAGACGATCAGGAACGTGTCGCCGATCGCCCAGAACGCGGCCAGCACCCCGATCGCCGCGGCGACGAGCAGGATCGTCCGCATGGGCAGGATCAATGCAACTCGCCGCGGGCCGCCTTCGTCCATGACGCGAGAGGCTATCGCGCACATGTCCGGCGCAAGAGCTTTGCGACCAGGGCTTCAGCGCCGGCCGCGCGCTCTCGTCGAGCGGAGGTCTTTCCATGGACCGCGTTGAAGCGGTCGTGATCGGCGCGGGAGTCGTGGGCCTTGCGGTGGCGCGTGCGTTGGCGATGGCTGGACGAGAGGTCGTAATCCTCGAGTCCGAAGACGCGATCGGCACGCACACGAGCTCGCGCAACTCGGAGGTCATCCACGCCGGGATCTACTACCCGCCGGGCTCACTCAAGGCGCGGGCCTGCGTCGAGGGTCGCGAGCGGCTGTACGCCTACTGCGCCGAGCACGGTGTGCCGCACCGGCGCTGCGGCAAGCTCATCGTCGCCACCGACGGAGCGCAACTGGGGGAGCTGGAGGGCATCCGACAGAAGGCGCACTCGAACGGCGTTGCCGATGTCGTGCGGCTGAGCCCGACTCGAGCGCGCGCCATGGAACCGGAGTTGCACTGCGTGTCGGCCCTGCACTCGCCCTCGACGGGAATCATCGACAGCCACGCCCTGATGCTCGCCTACCTCCGAGACTCCGAACGCGCGGGCGCGATGCTCGCCTTGAAGAGCCCGCTTGCGAAGTGCGTGGTGCGCACGAGCGGCATCGAGTTGCACGTCGCGGGCGCGGAACCGATTCTCGCTCAGCAGGTGGTGAACAGCGCGGGACTGCGTGCCCCGAGCCTCGCGCGGAGCATCGAAGGGTATCCCGGTGAGCTCGCGCCGCCCGAGCTCTACGCCAAGGGCAACTACTACACGCTCGCGACGCGTTCGCCGTTCTCACGCCTCGTCTACCCCGTACCGGAGCCGGGGGGTCTAGGCGTGCACGTGACGCTCGATCTCGGCGGAGGCGCACGCTTCGGCCCCGACGTGGAATGGGTTGACAGGATCGACTACACGGTGGATCCGCAGCGCGCCGAGCGCTTCTACGCGGCGATCCGGCGCTACTGGCCTGGGCTGCCCGATGGTTCCCTCCAGCCGGGCTACGCCGGCGTTCGCCCCAAGATCTCGGGCAAGGACGCGCCCGCGGCGGACTTCGTCGTGCAGGGCCCGCGCACACACGGTGTGCCGGGCCTGGTGAACCTCTTCGGCATCGAATCGCCGGGACTGACCGCGTCGCTGCCCCTCGCCGATGCCGTGCTCGAGCAGCTCGGGATGAGGGCGGCGCCCCTTGCCCCAGCGGCTATTGACTAGCTCGGGCTGAGCAGGCACTCACGGCGTCGACCTCTGTGTAAGGAATGCGACGTTCGCAACGTCGCGGGCGTGAGCGACACGCGGATCGACTGCGCCTACCTTCGACTCATGACGAGCCACAGAAGGAAGGGGCAAACGATGAACCGCACCGCTGTCATTCTCGGAGTCGCCGCCGCGATGGGTGTTTTCGTACCGGCCGCTGCAGGATCTCCGGGTCAGTCGGAAGGGCTGCCGGTCATCAAGTCGAAGGCCGCCAAGCCGCTACCTGTCCTTCGCACCCAGCACAACAGTCAATCGGGCCTGATGCTGTACAGGTTCGGCGACCGCGGGCTGTGGATGGGGTAAGCCGGGCAGGACGCGAACGTCCTGCCGCCCAGGGGAGAGAGAGGAGTCGCGAGGCTCCTCTCTCGGGTGTGTCGAAGGGCCGGATGCGCTCGCGGGCCCCTCAGCTCACCGCTTTCTTCACGAGCGCGCCGATCTTCTTCTCTTCGGCGGCGGTCAACTTCTTCAGCGCGAAGGACGTCGGCCACATGACGCCATTGTCGAGGTCCGCCTCGTCGCTGAAGCCGAACGTCGCGTACCTCGACTTGAACTTCTCTGCGCTCTGGAAGTAGCAGACGATCTTGCCGTCCTTGTTGGCGTACGCGGGCATCCCGTACCACGTCTTCGGCAAGAGCTCCGGCGCGCTGGCCGTGACGATCGCGTGGATTCGCTTGGCCATCGTGCGGTCCGATCCCTTCATTTCGGCAACCTTCGCGAGCAGCGTGCTCTCCCCGTCCGCCTTGGCCGCCTCCGCCTTCAGCTCTTGCGCGCGCTCCTTCATCGCAGCTCGTTCCTCGGCCGAAAATCCCTTGCCGCTCGTGGTCCTCTTGGCGGACTTCTGCGTGCTCTTCCTTGCCGGTTTCCTTTCAGCCATCCCGCACCTCCCTGCGTCGAACGAGTTCTAGCCGCCGGACACGGCGCAGCCGGGCGAGGTCGTACAGATGCTGCGTCGAAGCGGGGCCGCTGGTCACATGCGAGATCGTACGTCTCCGCCACAGAAGGCCGAGGTGAGAGCAGGCGAACGTCGAGCCGGCCGGCGGCGTTACCGTGGAACCATCATGAGTGACACGCCAGCAACGTTCCTCTTCGCAGACATCGCCGGATTCACGGCGTTGACCGAGGCGCACGAGACGAGCAGGCGGTGGCGGTCGTGGACGCCTTCTGCGCTGCCGTGGATGACGCACTACCGGCTGGTGGCACCCGGGTCAAGTCGATCGGTGATGCGGTGATGATCCGTGTTCCCGATCCCGGCGACGCGATTCTGCTCGGGCTCCGCATGACCCGAGACGTGCTTCGGCGAGAACGGCATGTTTGGCGTGAGCAGTCGGTCTCCATTGGCCAGAACCTCGCCTGCGTCGACGTCCCACGCCGTGCGAGCAACATCGCACGGCCGCCTCGCCAGAGAACCTGCGCTGCGACCAGTTCTCGCCGCGGATTTCTCGCACACGCCGGCGAAGTCCTAGCCTCGTCGTATCGGCCCGATCGAGTAGAGGCAGTGCGCGAGCCAGCCCGCCGTGATCGCGAGGTAGTTCTTGTCGCCCATCGCTGCGAGCTCGTCGTACCTCGCCGGAGCTCCTGTTCGGCTGCAGCCGAGTCTCCGACACCATTTCGACGAAGTACCGCAGCCCTCTCCGTGGCTCATCGCGGCGCCGGGAAGATCGCCGAGCTCACGGCGATCGGCCACGCCTCGCAGGATCATCTCGCGGGCCGCCTCCTTTGGCCGAGCATTCCGCGAGCCTGGCCGAGGAAGCACATGGCGAAGGCCTCCGCGCCACGGTGCCCTGCATCTGTTCGAGGATCCCCTGCCCTGCGCTGACACCTGAGACGCTGGTGTGCCCCGCACCAGCGAGACGAGCACTCCGACCAGGTCCAGCTGCGGGTAGTGCGGGTCGCGCGCACGCCGGTCGTGCTCGAAAGCGCGCTCCGCTGCCGGGCGCATACGTTCCAGATGGCACTGACCCCAGCGAGCCCAGTACACGACGCGCCAGGCGCGAGCAGCCCCGAAGTCATCGCCATTCGCCTCGCAGAGGGTCGCCGCGTCGAATGCTTCCGCTTCCAGGTGCTCGTAGTCGGCGGCCGGATCGACCTGGAACCGAAGTCGCAGCTGGGAGAGTCGAGCTCGCACGCGCATTCGCTCGTCCCCGGCCCCTTCCGCGAGCTCGATCGCTTCGGTGAGCGCATGATCGGCTTCTTCGAACCGGCCTCTCCAGAGCAGAGCCTCGCCAGGTCGGCGAGCACCTGCGGTCGGTTGGCGGCGCCGGTCGGCATCAACGCCAGGGCTCGCGATCGCAGACTCACGCCGGCGGACACGTCCCCGCGCGCGGAGGCAGTCCAGCCAGCCGCGGCGAGCCGATCGGCGGCACGGCCGCGAGCTCTTCCCGTCGCGCGTCGAGCGTTCCGAGTTCGGAGAGGTAGCGGTGTGCCTGCTCGAGGTGCCAGCCGACGATCTCCGCGTACTCTGCGGAACGATCGCCGACTGCTCCTCGAACCGATCGGCAAAGCGCACGTGCAAGTCGGCACGTGACTCCTTGGACAGAGACTCGTAGGCGGCATCGCGAATCAGGAGATGACGGAACTCATACGCGCCTCGTCGACGAAGTCGGACTGACCCGGCGTACGAGCTCCTTTTTCACGAGCTCGCGCAGGAGCGACGGATGCGACTCACTAGCTCCGGGGGCCAGTGCTTCGAGGGCACCGACGTAGAAGATCTGGCCGATCACTGCCGCTCTCCCGATCAGCGATCGCCATCCGCGCCTAGACGTTCGAGACGCGCCGCCAGGAGGGCGTGAATCCCTGGCGGTACGCGGATGCTCTCAGACTCCCTCCCGCAACCCAGCGGCCGCCTTCCTGCACGAGCAGCCCATCGTCGATCAGCATCGAGATCATCTGCTCGACAAAGAGCGGATTGCCACCGCCGAATCCGCGATCCGATCCCGCACGTCGACGGACTTGGTCTCGCCGAGCAACTCGCGATCAGACGGTCGGAGGCCGCTGTGTCCAGCGGTTCCAGCCTCAGCGGCGTGCTTCGCTCCAGTTCCTCGCCCAGCCCGGTTGTCGCTCGAGGAGTTCTGGCCGGCCAACGCAGAGCAGGAGTATCGGAACGGAGGCAGTGTGCCGCGCCAAGTGTTCGACGAGCGCCAGGAGCGTCGGCTCTGCCCACTGCGCGTCGTCGAGCACGGCGACGAGCGGTCTACTTCGCGCGAGTCGCGCGAAGAGCGTACGGACGGCCCAGAAGCCTTCCGCTTCGAACCCGATCTCTTGCACGGCCTCGTCCGTACCCCTCGTTTCCCGAAGCCCCGTGAGTTGGGCGATCGTCTCGGCGACCGTACGAGCGTCGGCGTCAGGCTCCAGCACGGCCGCGAGCTTCGCGACTGCATCGTCGGCGCCGTCACCCTCGCGAATGCCGGCTGCCTGCTTGACCATCGCGGCAAGCGGCCAGAAAGTGATCCCCTCTCCGTACGGAAGGCAACGTCCACGGACTACGGTCGCCTGCTCACCGAGCCGGCGACGAACTCGTGGACGAGCCTCGACTTGCCGATTCCGGCCGACCCCAGAACGGAAACGAGACGAAAGCTCGCCGCGACGCTCGCTCGAAGGCCCAGTCGAGTTGAGCGAGCATGTCCTGCGAGCGCGGGAGCGTCTAACGAGGCGCCGGCTCGGCTCCGCCTTGCCAGACACCGACCAAGCGATGGACACCGACCGGACTCTGCTTACCCTTAAGGTCGAGGGGCGCGCCGGGCTCGACCTCGACCGACCCTCGGACGAGCCTGAACGCCGACTCCGAGAGGATGATCTCGCCCGGCTCGGCTGCTTGCTGCAGACGTGCCGCGGTATTCGCCGCGTCCCCAGCTACGAAGTTGCGATCGGGAACGATGCCTTTACCGAGACGGTACCCGTGTCGATCCCAGTCCGCGTCGCGAGGACCACGCCGTATCGCCGCTGGAAGTCGTCGTTCAGCGAGCACTAGCGACGTTCGCATCACGACTGCGGTTCGAACTGCGCGCAATGCGTCGTCTTCGTGCAGTTGCGTAAGGACCGTAGACCGCCATCACCGCATCGCCCTCGAACCTCGCGAGTGTCCCGCCGTGACGATGATGGCCTGACGCCCTCGAAGCATTCGGTCGGTACCGCGACCAGCGTCTGCTGGACCGAGGTCGCCGCCTGCCCAGTCGAGTCGCCGACGTCGGAGAACAGTGTTCGTCGACGGTCCTCTCGCGCAGCCGCTCCGAAGCCTCGTGATCGAGCACGTTGCCTCACGCGTGCAGAGCGCGCTCCATGGGGTTCACGGCGCCGCATTGCGAGCAGGTGGACACCAATGGCTAAAGCACGAGGGGCGCGGGGTTCCCATTCTGTTCCCCCGCGGGCGGCACACCATCATCCCCGAACAAACGAAAACCCCGCGTTAGCGGGGCTTTCAGATGGTGGGCGGTACTGGGCTCGAACCAGTGACCCCCAGCTTGTCGAGCTGGTGCTCTCCCAACTGAGCTAACCGCCCCGGTCGATCGATTCTAGCGAGCGGCTCGACCTCTTGAACGCCGTTGCCGCGCCGGTCAAGATGCGGTCGCCTGGCCCGCGATGACGAGACGCCTTCTCAGCCTGCTCGCCGTGGTCGTCGCGGCCACGTTCGCCGTCGCGATGATCGACCACCACCCTGCGGCCGCGAAGCCCTCCCTCGAGACCCGGGCGGTGGCGAGCGGCTGCCCTCGAGAACGCGTGAGCTCGCGGTACGCCAAGCGCGTCGACCGCGCGCTTCGCTCGCGACGCGACTCCTGGGGCGAGCAGCTTCTGGCGGCGCCGAACGGGCCGACCTACGAAGGAGCGCGGGGCTACCTCACCCCGCTCTTCCTGGCCCGCACGAAGAAGGGGCAGCTCCTGACGAGATCCGGCGCCCACTACACGCACTTCTCGCAGCCTCCGAACCTGAGAGGTGCGACGTCGGTGGCACTGCACGTCGCCGACGGCAGCCAGATCATCAGCAGGCGGTCTCACGGGCGCCACCTCACCGTCGGCGTGGGGCTGCGTGGTCGCGAGCTCTACGGGTCGTGCCTCCGTCGGCTCGAAGCGCCAGCCCTGGCCGAAGGCCACCTCCCGATCCTTCAGACGAGCTATGTCGATCGGCACGGCGTCCGGTACTCCCAGGAGTCGTTCGCCGTGAGGATCCCGGAGACAGCCTCGCTCGTCAGCTTCCTGAGGATCACCGCCGACGCGAGCCAGTCGCGAGTGGGGGTCGTGCGGGTTCGCCTGACGCCGTCAGCAAAGGGACTGACGCGCAGAGACTCGAGGCTGACGCGGGACGGACGCACCTTCATGTTCTTCGGCCCGGGTGGCACGTATGGCCGCCCATCCGTCAAGTGGAGCGTTCCCCGCGGCGAGATCCAGACGTTCTACGCCGCCTGGCTGCACATACCGCGTCGAAGCGAGGAGATCGTCCTCGACGAGTTCCGCTACGAGGAGGCCCTCTCCTCGCTCCGCTCGTACTGGGAGCGACGACTCGCGCACGGCGCGCGCATCGTGGTGCCCGAGCAGACGGTCATGGACGCCCAGCGCAACCTCCTCATCCAGAACCTCGCGCTGACGTGGCGGTACAGCGTCGGCAACAGGTACGAGCAGCTCTCGACGCCCGAGGGGGTCGACGTCGCACGCGTTCTCGCGGGCTACGGGCATCTGGGCGTCAGCCGCTCGATCCTACGGACGTCTCTCCGCAAGAAGCCGACGCAGCCGAAGCCGAAGCGCATACGCCGGAGCACGAACTGGAGGATGGGCGCACGGCTGGTCGGATTCGCCAACTACGCGCGGGTGTCGGGCGACACCGCCGAGATCCTGCGCGCGACGCCGGTGCTGCGGAGCTACGTCAAGCGGTTCGAGCGACAGCTCCGCGCGAGCCGCTACCGGCTGCTCCAGCGCGAGCGCTACTCGTCCGACGTCTCGACCTCCGTGTTCGGCCTGCATTCGCAGACGGTGGCGTGGCAGGGCCTTCGTTCCATGGGGCAGGTGTGGGAGGACGCCGGCTACATCCGCCTGGCGGCGACCTGCCGCCGGCTCTCGCGCAAGCTCGAGGCGGGGCTCCGGCGGGCCGTTGGCCGCTCACAGCGCCGGCTGCCGGGCGGGGCGCTGTTCCTCCCGGTCACGCTGCTCGACGGCGAGCGGCCGTACGGGTCGCTCACGGCGTCGCGCAGTGGAAGCTACTGGAACCTCGTCATGCCCTACGCGCTCGCGTCGGGATTCTTCGAGCCACACGGCCCGAAGGCGAAGGGAGTGCTCGCCTACCAGCGGCGGAACGGCTCCAGCCTGCTCGGACGCGTACGGGCGGGCGCGTACGGCCTGTACGGGCCTGCCGCCTACCCGAAGTCCGGCTCGAGCCCGGTGTACGGACTGAACCAGGCGCGCTTCCTGGCCGACAACGACCAGCCCGATCAGCTCGTGTTGGGCCTCTACGGACAGCTCGCGACCGAGATGACCGAGGGAACCTTCGTCTCCGGCGAGAGCGTCGGCGTCGCTCCTCTCCCGGGCGACCATTACCGCTCGACCTACCTCCCCCCGAACGGCGCTAGCAACGCCGCCTTTCTCGAGACGCTCCGCCTGATGCTGGTCCACGAGACGACGGATGCGAGCGGGACGCCTCGCGGTCTCGAGCTCGCGTACTCGACGCCGCGAGACTGGTTGCGTCCCGGTCAAACGATCGAGGTGCGGAAGGTGCCGACGAGCTTCGGCCGCGTCTCGTTCGCGATGGAATCGCTCGGGGACACGGTCAGGGTCTCGCTCGACGTTCCGGACCGGGAGCCGCTGACGACCCTCCGCCTGCGACTTCGCCTACCGGACGGAGAGCGCGTGTCCGAGGTACGGCAGGACGGCTTGCCCTACGGCCGGGTCCTGCCGGACGGACAGACGATCGTCCTCCCGCCCACGCCAGGGCACTTCGAGCTGGAGGCGCTGCTCCCCTAGCGTCAGGCTCCGCCCAGTGGGTTCAAGAGCGCCTTCTGCCCTTTGAAGGCAAAGAGGAGCAGATCGACCATGCGAAACGTCTGGTTGTTCGGGCCGAGCGACGGACGCCAGGTCACATCCCGCACGATCGAGAACTGACTCCCTTCGATCGCGCGGTGGAAGGTCTCCGCGACGATGCGCGCGCCGACCCCCTTCAGCTTGCCGCCGTTCAACTCGGCCTCGCGGAGGACGTAGAACCAGAGGGGCGTGTCCTGCAGGACCTTTGCCCGTTGCGGCTGGGTCAGGTCACCGAGGTCGGCGCCGTTCGCACCGTCCCGCACCTGCGCATTCGTGAGCTTCGTCAGCTGGACGCCTTTGTTCTTCAGGAAGGTGACCATCTGCTGTCCTGTCGCGAGCCGCACCATCTTCGCTCTTCGGAGGTTCCGGAACGCGAGGTTCGCCTGCGCCGCCGGGAACCCGGGGAGGCTCGCGAGGGGGTTCACGAGCGTCGTGTCGATCCGCATCGCCCGGTTGAACTTCCCCTCCGGCACCACGAGATCCGCACGTCCGGCCTCGCCGAAGTCGTACATGCGGCGAAAGTCTGCAATCCACGTGCTGGGGAGCTTCTGACCGCCTCCCAGATCGCCGCTACCCGCCGAGAACGCGAAGAGCAAGTCGAGCGACCCGAAGCCGTCGTCGAAGATCCGGTTCCAGTCGTACTCGCGACGGATCATCGAGTGTCCGAGCCGGAAGGCCGCGACCGAGAACTCGATCGGCATCGTCGGGACGTCTGTCGCAGGAACTCCGACCTCGAACGCCTTCCGCCCGTTCGAGAAGACGTTGCTCACGACACCCGGCGCGCAGATGCGCGGGAGGTAGTCGGTGCGCAGCATCCACTGGTAGTGCTTGATGACCTTCTTGCGGGCGACCGCGAAGCGCTGCGCGGGCGGCACCGAAGCCGGCAACGTGTCGACGACGCGGTTGTGGAAGCGGATGAACGCGAGGTGCGTCTGGGCGACCGCGAGGTTCTCGTCGTTGCGCGGGTCGGGGATGATCGCCTTGCGCTTCTGCGCCGGGGTCGAGCCCACCCCGCGCGGAAGATCGAAGCCGTCCT
The DNA here is from genome assembly GCA_963789655.1 of uncultured Actinomycetes bacterium. Classification (GTDB taxonomy): domain Bacteria; phylum Actinomycetota; class Thermoleophilia; order Gaiellales; family Gaiellaceae; genus GMQP-bins7. The sequence continues at coordinate 79,863 of CAWBLH010000004.1, read as the reverse complement.
TCGCCGGGATGCCGTCTGCGGCGAGGGTCTTGCCCATCTTCAGGTGGATGCCGTCGGGCTCGTAGAACTTCGCCGATTCGGCATCGCCGGGGCCTGCGCCGTACAGCGAGTCGAGGTCGAGGCTGGGGGAGCGCGCCTGCAGAAGCTGGGCCGGCGAGACGTTCTCGCCGAGCATGACGTTCGTCTTGTCGAAGGTGAGATCGTGGTCGACGAACTGGCCGAGATAGGTGAATCCGGCGGGAATGGATCCCGGGCCACCGCCGCCAGCCGCCATGGCCTGGCCGACCTTCCTCGCGTTCGGCTCGCCAAGCTGCCGGTCGATCCCGTTCGGCCCCATCCGCGAGAAGCGAAACGGGGGCACCTCCGCCTCCACCGCCGCCGCGAGCGTGCGAGCTCGACCACCGGAGCTCTCCGCGAGAAGCCCCTCGCCGATGACGAAGTAGCTCTCCGATCCATGCTGTTCCACGCTGCCTCCCGTTCGACGTTTCGAGCATGTTCGCGCCTCGAAGAGACGCGCGCGACCACCCGAAAGGGCGATGGGCTCGAAAGTGCCGGAGGGCGGCGACCTCGCCAGCCGCCAGACTGATCGGTCGCCGCACCAATGTCCGGCCTCTACTTCGACGCCGCTCGCGGGCAAAACGTGCGTGGTGCGAAGAAGATTCCCTCGAACGAGGGACACCACGTCAGGGCTCTAGAAGATCTCCGGACACCAGGGCGCGCGGTCCGTCGCAAAGAGCGCATCCGCGCGGACGAGCCCGCCGCGAGTCGACTCCTCTACCAATCCGGCCCGGGACAGCTGCGCGAACGAGAACCCGCCGAGGTACACCGCTCCGAGCGACTGGACGTCGAGGCGTAAATCAGGGCGCCGGCTCGATCGCTTTGCGACCCCGTCGGCCACGGTCCAGGTGCCCGCGTTCCAGGGGCAGAACGAGTCCTGGAGCTCGAACGTGATTCGGCTGTCCGAGCGGTAGCGGCGCGCCGACAGGCTCGCCCCGACGTCGACTAGCCGTACCCAGAGCCCAGCGTCCACCTCGAGGCCGAGGTGATCCGGTCGGCCGACGAGGTGGATCAGCGGATGGTCGGTCGGAAGAAGCCCTGCGCTGATCTCGTGCGTCCAGTCGACCTCGAGCAGGAACCGCCAGATCTCACGGGTGGCCGCGGGCTCTAGGCCGAGCGCCTCGGCGACGCGCAGGCGGCGCTTCCAGTCGCCGTTCTCCTCGGACTGGATGATCCGGTAGAGCGCATATCCGGCCGGCCGGCCGTCGAGCTCGAGGAGCGCGCGGTTGAGCGGGCCGGCACCGGGCGGCCGCCGCGACGGATCGTCCCGCAGCCTCCGGTTCTCCCACCATGTCTTTGAGCGGGAGAGAAACCCAGGGGTCTCACGCCTGACCCTGTCGTACAGGCGCGGGAATGCCTTCAACGCCTCGTCGTGCTCGACCAGGCGCACCTGACCGACGCGGGCGGGGGTCCCCGCTCGCAGCGCCGCCCACGTCCGTGGGAGCCTGACCTCGTGCGTCAGCGACGCGAGGCCGTACCCGAAGCGAACGTAGATCGTCGCCTCGGATGCCCAGAGCGCCGCGAACGGCTCGCCGCGCTCGTGGATGTCGTCGATCTGCGCACGCATCATTCGCGAGAGCAGCCCGCGACGGCGATGGGTCGGAAGAACGCCTACGACCGTGACCCCCGCGCACTGCACCGGACCGCCGGGAACGGTCATCTCGAATGGGAAGACCCCGGCGCCGCCGACGATCTCCTTCCCGTCGAACGCCGCATGCATCCGCTCGAGGGGAAGCGCTTGCGAGAAACGCTCGACCTCCTCCTCTGAGGGGACCCAGCCGAAGTAGTGGCCGATCGCGCTCGCCGCCTCGCCGAACTCGTCCAGCGAGCGGCACGGTCGAACGCGGTAGGCCATCTCCCTCCTCCTTCGAGCTATGACTCGGCGGCGCGGCGGACTCTACAACGGGTGGGACGGCTCAGAACCCATCGGCGCAGTACGGCGGCAGCGGCGTCGCGAAGAGCGCGGTGGCGCGAGCGAGCCCGCCCGGCCGGAGCTCGCGAGCGCGGCCGGCGGCGGCAAGGCGCTCGAACGAGAACGCTCCGAGGTAGGCGCTCGCGAGGTCCGTCACGTCGAGCGCGACATCCGCCTCTGCGTCAGTTCGGCCGGGCTCGGTGCCGATCGACCAGCGCCCTGCGTTCTCGGGGCGGACCGAGTCCGTGACCTCGAGCACCGCCGGCTCGTCGTCCGCAAAGCTACGGGCGGGCAAGGCCGCCTCGAGGTCGACGAGGCGCAGCCAGAGCGCGTCCAACACGGAAACGCTCAACCTACGAGGGTCTTGCACCATGTGGAGCAGCGGCAACGCAGGATCGGCCAGCCCCAGCTTCACCCGCTCCACGAGATCGATGCCGAAGAGGAAGCGCCAGAGCTCGGCCGTAGCCTCGGGCGACGTCGCGTGGGCGTCGACGACGCGAACCTCGCCCTTCGGCATCTGGCTCTCCCACTTCGACGCGATTCGGTACATCGCGAACGCAGCCGGTTCGCCGTCCAGCTCGATCAGCGCAAAGTACTTCGGTCCCGCCCCGTCGCGCCAGTGCTCAGGGTCGGCGAGGCGGTACTCACGCCACCAGCCCGCGCTGCGGCTGAGGTATCCCGGGCGGCTTGTTCGAAGCCGCTCGTAGATCGGCGGGAACAGCGCGAGAGCTTCGTCCGCCGTGACCAGCCGCGCCGAGCCGCGCGGGCCTGGGTCGTCCCGCAGGGCGAACGCGTTTCGGTTCGCGTCGAGCTGCGTCCCGAGAACGGCCATCCCGTATCCGAATCGACCGTAGATCAGCGACTCCGAGGCGTACAGGATCGCGAACGGCTCGCCGCGGGCGTGCACGTCGTCGAGCTGTCGAAGCATGAGCTCGCGGAGGATCCCGCGCCGCCGGTGGCTCGGGAGAACGCCTACCCAGCTCACGCCCGCCGCCTCCCCGACTCCGCCGGGGGTCGTCAGCTCGAACGGGTACGACGCCGTGACGCCGACCGGACGGCCGCTGTCCCAGGCGACGAGCATCCGGTCGAGCGGCATCATCTTGCGATGGCGCTCGACGTCCTCGTCCTTGAGCTCCTCGCCGAACGCCGTGTGCGTCGCGAGGAGTACCGAAGCGAACTCGTCCTCGGTCGGGCTCCGGTACTCGAGGCTCACGCGATTCTCTCGAGCGGTGCGTACTCGATCATCAGGCGGCGTTCGGTTCCGTCCTCGGCGAAGCGAATCGTGACCACGCCACCCGGCTCGACAGCCGTGACGACACCCTCGCCGAGCGATCCGTGCCTCACCGAATCTCCTGTCGAGAGGGTGAGCCCGGGGTCCCCGCCCGGAGCGGGCGCCGAGCTCGGATGCGCGCCGTAGCTCGCCCACGATGATGGGCGGAGTCGATCACGCTCGACCTCGCGCGGAAGCTCGTCGAGGAAGCGCGAGCCGAGGTTGTAGCTCCGCCTGCCCCAGAGCGAGCGGGAGAGCGTGTGCGTCAGCGTCAGCCGCTCCATCGCCCGGGTCAGTCCGACGTAGCAGAGGCGACGCTCCTCCTCCACCCCCTGCTCCTCGATCGCGCGAATGTGCGGGAAGATGCCCTCCTCCATCCCGATCACGTACACGGCCTTGAACTCGAGACCCTTCGCGTTGTGCAGCGTCATCAGCGTGACCAGGCCGCGATCGTCGGCGATCGTGTCCTGGTCGGAGACGAGCGCGATGTCCTGGAGGAACCCGGCGAGTGACGCGTCAGCGGTCTGCTGGCGGTACTCGCGAGCGACCCCGACCAGCTCCTGCAGGTTCTCGATGCGCCCGCGCGCCTCGATCGTGCGCTCGGCCTCGTAGGCGTCCAGGATTCCCGTCCTCTCGAGCATGCGCTCGAGGAGCTCGTCGACCGGGAGCTCCTGGGCCTGCGCCATGAGCGACTCCATCGTCGAGCGGAAACCGCGGATCGCGCGACAGGCGGCGGAGGTCACGCCGGCGGCCTCCGGGTCCGCGAGTGCCTCCCAGAGCGTGCGGCCGGTCGCGTCCGCATGCGCGACCACGCGGGCGAGCGACGTGTCGCCGATCCCGCGGCGCGGCCGGTTGGCGATGCGCAGGAGCGATCCTGCGTCGCTCGGATTGACGAGCACCGTGAGGTAGGCGGTCGCATCGCGAATCTCGGCGCGCTCGTAGAAGCGCGGCCCGCCGATCACCTGATACGGAATGTCCTGCCGCACGAGCACGTCCTCCAGCACCCGCGACTGCGCGTTCGTCCGGTAGAAGACCGCGATCTCGCTCGCAGAGAGCCCCTGATCGATCAGGGCGGCGATCTCGGCGGCGACGAACCTGGCCTCGGCATGCTCGTCCTCGACCTCGATGACGCGGACCGGCTCGCCCTCACCGAGGTCGGAGAAGAGATTCTTCGGCTTCCGATCCGAGTTGTGCTCGATGACCGCGTTCGCCGAGCGCAGAATCGAGTTCGTCGAGCGGTAGTTCTGCTCGAGGGTGACCACGTGCGTGCCGGGGAAATCGGTCTCGAACTCGGTGATGTTGCGTATGTCCGCCCCTCTGAAGCCGTACACCGACTGATCTTGGTCTCCCACCGCACAGACGTTTCCGTGCTCGGCCCCGAGGAGCTGCAGCAGGCGGTATTGCGCGTGGTTCGTGTCCTGGTACTCGTCGACGAGGATGTAGCGGAACGCTCGTTGCCAGCGCGCAAGGGCTTCAGGAAATCGCTCGAAGACCTGCACGGTGAGCATGAGCAGGTCGTCGAAGTCGACGGCATTCGAGGCGTGGAGGCGGCGCTGGTAGAGCTCGTACACCTCCGCGACGGTCTGGTCCCAGAACGACGCGACACGAGAGAGGTAGTCCTCCGGGGAGACGAGCTCGTTCTTCGCCCGCGAAATCTGGGAGTGGATGCCGCGCGGTGAGAAGCGCTTGGGATCCTTCCCGAGCTCCTCGAGGCACGCCTTCGTGAGGCGTACCTGGTCCTGGTCGTCGTAGATCGAGAAGGTCGAGGTGTACCCGAGCCGCTCGGCCTCGCGACGCAGCATGCGACCGCAGGCCGCGTGGAAGGTGAGGATCCAGATCGCGCGAGCGGTGGCGCCGAGCATCCGCTCGAGGCGCTCGCGCATCTCACCCGCGGCCTTGTTGGTAAAAGTGATCGCGAGGATCTGGTTCGGCCGGACCTTCAGGTCCTCGACGAGGTGTGCGACCCGGTGCGTGAGGACTCGCGTCTTTCCGGAGCCCGCGCCGGCCACCACGAGCAACGGGCCTTCCGTGTGCTGGACAGCCTCGCGCTGGGCCTGATTGAGGGCTACCGGATCGGTCTGGGTCTCGGCGACGGACACTCGCCGATGCTAGATGAAGGAGCCGCGGTCGCTCAGGTAGCGGGAGTCGACTCCCGGCGGCGGCGTGCGAGTGCGAGCAGGCCTGCGCCGGAGACGAGCACCCAGAGCCCGTTGGTGATCACGAATCCGAGCTGGAAAGTGAGGATCGCCGTGACCGCCAGGCCGGCCGATGAGACGAGATTGATCAGCAGGTAGCGGACGTCCTGGGGATGCAGGAACCCGAACTGGAGTGACGCGAACGCGGCGACGATGCCGATTGCGAACACGATCTGGACGATCTGAAGCGTCATGCCGCATACGCTAGACGTCGTCAGCCAAGACCGGCGAGACGCACGAGCTCGTCCATGTCGAGCCGCTCCTCCACCAGTGTTGCAAGGTCCTCGAAGACGACGTCGAGCCCGCGCTGCGGTCTCCGCCCGAAGAGCTGCTCGACGAGCTCGGGCTGCTCGAACGATCCATGGACGCTGACGCCGAGAACAGGGCCCTGCACGAAACCGCGCCCTCCGGGGAGCGCAACCGATCCGGGACCCGTTGCCACCGTGTCCCCGTGCCGGATCTCGTACCCGCGAACCGTCGTACCGGAGAGCACGTCCCACGGCTCGGGTAGGCGCGGGAACGTGATCTCGACGGACTCGGTGCGCTTTGCGCGGCGGAACGTCGTCCGCACCGGGAGGAGCCCGAGACCGACGGCGTCGCCGTCGACTTCTCCCGAGTCGACGATCTCACGACCGAGCATCTGCAGTCCGCCGCAGATACCGAGCACGCGCGTGCCTCGGCGAGCCGCCTCCGCAACTGCGTCGGCCAATCCTTGCTGTCGGAGCCAGGCGAGGTCGGCCGACACGTGCTTCGACCCGGGAAGGACGACGAGGTCGGCGTGAGCAAGGTGCTCGCTGCGGTAAGCCCAGACCAATTCTGCGACCTGCTCCAAGGGCTTGAGCTCGTCGAGATTCGATGCCATCGGGTAGCGCGTGACGGCAACCCGCGGGAATCCGGGCCGAGCCGGCGGGACCGCGGCGCCGTCCTCGTCCGGGAGCCCGTGGTCGACGAACGGCAGCAGGCCGACGTACGCCATGCCCGTCGTCCGCTCGAGGTCCTCCGGGCGCGGGCGCGAGCAGCGCCTCGTCTCCCCGGAACTTGTTCAGCACGAATCCTCGAAGGCGAGCGCGATCCTCGTCCGTCACGAGAGACCACGTGCCGTGGAGATGCGCGAACGCTCCACCGCGGTCAATGTCCGCCACGAGCACGACAGCCGCCTCGGCGGCGTGGGCGGAGCGCATGTTGGAGAGATCGGTGGACTGCAGGTTCGTCTCCGCCGGGCTTCCCGCTCCTTCCAGCAAGACGAGCTCGTACTCCTCGAGTAGCTCGCCGAGGGCGGCGGCGGCAATCGGCCAGAGGGACGGCGCTCGTCGTCGCCAGGACCTGCGACTGAGATCGTGTTCGACGCGGCCGAGCACCACGACCTGGCTCCGGTCGTCGCTTTCCGGCTTCACCAGGATCGGATTCATCCGCACGTCGGGCTCGACCTGCGCCGCCAGCGCCTGCAGGTACTGCGCGACACCGATCTCGCCGCCGTCGACGACGCGGGCATTGTTGGACATGTTCTGCGCCTTGAACGGCGCAACGCGCACCCCCCGCCGGGCGAATGCGCGGGCCAGCGCGGTCACGAGGAGGCTCTTGCCGGCGAAGCTGGAGACGCCCTGGACCGAGAGCGCGCTCACCCGGCGTGCGCGCTCGGTGGCGCCGTTCGTGTCGGAACGACTGCGAGCCTCCCGTCGACGCTCACCACCTGAATCGACGCGCCGTAGTGGTGGGCGATGAGCCGTTCGGTCAGGACCTCGTGCGGCAGTCCGTCGGCTGAGACTCGACCGGCGTCGAGCAACACCATTCGATCCGCGTACTGCGCGGCGAGCGTGAGGTCGTGCATGGCCGCGAGCAGGGTGAGCCCCGACTCGGCGCGCAGCCCGTCCAGCAGGTCGAGCGCCTGCTGCTGATGGCCGATGTCGAGTGCGGCCGTCGGCTCGTCGAGAAGGACGATCCGGGCCTCCTGCGCGAGTGCTCGGGCGACGACGGCCCGCTGCTTCTCGCCACCCGACAACGTCCCCAGACGGCGGGCGGCCAACGAGAGGAGGTCGAGTCGCCCGAGCGCGCGGGCGGCCGCATCCCGGTCTCGAGCTCCCTCCTTCGCGAGTGGCCCCAGGTGCGGCGTCCGGCCGAGGAGCACGTATTCGGCGACGGTCATCCACGGCGGCGTCGACGGCTCCTGCGGGACGACGGCGACCAGGCGTGCGAGCTCGGAGCGCGAGAGATCGCCGACCGCGCGTCCGTCGAGGACGATCTCGCCCGCGAACGGGACGAGCCGAGCGATCGCGCGGAGCAACGTCGTCTTGCCGGCGCCGTTCGGCCCGATGAGCGCGAGCCACTCTCCATCCGCGACGGACATGCTCACGCCGTGAACGATCGGCTGACCGCCCAGCTCGACCGCGACGCCGCGCAGATCGATCATGGCGCGCTCCCTCTCGTCGTGCGGAGCACGAGTGCGAAGAACGGAGCGCCGCAGAAGGCCGTCACCACGCCGAGCGGGATCTCGGCGGGCGAGAGCGCCGTCCGCGCGATGACGTCGGCGAGCACGAGGAACCCGGCGCCCACGATCGCCGAGAGCGGGATCAGCGCCCGGTACCCGACGCCGGTCAGGAGGCGGATGGCGTGCGGAACGATGATTCCGACGAAGCCGATCAGCCCCGTGACGGCGACCGCGGCAGCGGTGCCGAGCGTGGCGGCGACGACGAGCGCGAGGCGCACTTTCCGTACGTCGACCCCGAGGCTCGCCGCCTCCTCGTCACCGAGGCTCAGGACGTCGACCACACGACGAAGCGCGACGATCACCACAGCGGCGACGCCCACATACGGGAGGATCAGGACGACGTCCGACCAGCCGGTGCTCGGGATGTTGCCGAGGATCCACGAATAGACCTCTTGCAGCGTCTCCGAGTTCTGCTGCTGGACGAACGTCTGCCAGGCGGTGAAGAAGGCGGTGACGGTAACGCCGGCCAGGATCAGCGTCGCGGCGTCGCGCTCACGTCGCGCCGAGCGCCCGACCGCATAGGTGAGCATGACGGCGATCGCTCCCCCGACGAACGCCGCGACGGGGAGCAACCGCTGGCCGTGGAGGCCGTCGGGAAGGTACGCGATCGCGATCGTCGCACCGAGGCCGGCCCCCGCCGCGACACCCAGGAGATACGGATCGGCGAGTGGGTTGCGGAACACGCCTTGGTAGGTCGCCCCCGCGAGTGCGAGCATCGCGCCGACGAGGGCGGCGAGAACGACGCGCGGGACACGGATCTCCCACAGGATCGCCTCCTCCGTCGGGGATAGCGATGTCGAGACGCTGGGGATCCCGGCGCGTGCGGCCGCTGACTCGAGCACTGCCCCAACGCCCAGATCGACCGGGCCGGCGAGAACGCCGACTACGAGCGCGACGACGAGGAAAACCACGGCCGAGGACGCCCAGACGAGGCTCAGCCCGCGGGCGCGAACCTCGGAGGCGTGCTCCGCGACAGCCGACATTCGCTACTGCCGCAATCGCGCGAGCGCCTTCGACATTGCCCGGAAGAAGTCCACGAGCCGCGGGCCCCAGCGCGAGGCGATCGAGTCGTGCACGCGGACGATCGAACCGGTTCGTACGGCACTGATGCGATCCCAGCCGGGGCGGGCGGCAACCGTGGACGGCTTCTGGCCGCAGCAGACCGTGTCGGCCAGGACGATGACGTCGGGGCTTGCGGACACGATGTACTCCGCGGAGAGCTGAGGGAACCCGAAACCGGCGGTGTCGGCGGCGTCCGCGATGTTACGGAGGCCGAGCGCCGTGTACACCTGCCCGACGAACGTCTTCGAACTCGCCGAGTAGAGGTCAGGCGTGAGCTCGTGGTACACGGTCAAGCCACTCCGCCCTTTCTTCGCGTTCGCGACGATCTTCGCGATTTGCAACCGCATCGCTGCGATCAGCTGCGTCGCACGGGACTCACGGCCGGTGACGAGCCCGAGCTGCCGAATCTGCTGGTAAGCGCCCTTGAGGCTCTTGGCGCCGTCCTGATGGAGCACGGTGATGCCGAGCCGGTTCAACGCCCCCGAGAGCCCTTTCGGGTCGTAGGCGATGACGACGAGATCCGGTCGATAGGTTGCGATCGCCTCGACGTTCGGCGTGAAGCCGGAGAGTGACGTGTGCGGAGCCGACTTCGGGAAGTCGGACTGGTCGTCGACGGCGACGACTTGCGACCCGGCTCCGATGGCGAAGAGAGTCTCGGTCGCGGTCGGCGAGAGCGAGACGATCCGCGTCGGCCGCGTTGACACCGTGACCTTGCCGTTGGATCCGACCACGGTGACGGGGAATGCGTTCGGAGCGGTCGAGCCGGCGGACGCCCCCGTGACCGCGATGGCCAGCGCAGCGAGCGCTGCGACGGCGACCTGAGTGAACGAACGAAGCACCTGAATCCTCCTTCCGCGAGGGGTTCGGTTATGTGGGAGGCGCGGCAGGTCTTCTGACTCGGGGCTCCCTCCCCCGCCGCCTTCCCGGTCCGAGGGCCAGTGGCGTCGTGGCGGGAGAGCAACTCCCCTTACAGCGGCGGGACCGTCCCGGACTTTCACCGGGTTCCCTCACCGTGCTCCTGTGATTGGAGGCCGAGCCTATCATCGGATGGTGTCCGGGCCTTTCGTGCGTTTGTGGCTTCCGGTGCTGGCCTGGGCGGGCCTCATCTTCGCCCTCTCCTCCGTTCCGGACCTCGGAACCGGCCTCGGCGGCTGGGATCTCGTCCTTCGGAAGCTTGCGCACGCCGGCGAGTTCGCGGTGCTCGGGGCGCTGCTGCTGCGGGCGACGGAACGCGCCGGCGTGGCTTTCGGCCTCGGAGCTCTCTATGCGGTGAGCGACGAGTTGCACCAGATGTTCGTTCCCGGTCGCATGGGCTCTCCGCTCGACGTCGCGATCGACATGGTCGGAGTCGCCTTCGGCGTGCTTCTCTGGCAGCGCGCCGCGGGGATGCGGCGCGCGATGTGATGGCGGCTTCTGTCGCAGTCGACCTGGACGGGGCGTTGTGCGACACGCGGCCCCTTTGGAGCGACTGGCTCGCAGCTGCGGAGAAGACTCTCGGCGTCGGAGCCGCCGACGTACCTCTCGACCGAGGCGCCGCCGCTGCGGAGCTCGACCGGCGTGGTGCCGGCAACTGGCGGGTTCTGCTCCAGCGCTTCTCCGAGGAGCGCGCGGCGGTGTATCTGCGCCGGGACGCGGCGACCGGCGCGACGCTGAAAGCACTTGCAGAAGCAGGCCGCGAGGTAGGCGTGTTCACGGACGCGCCGGAGCCCCTCGCGCGCGTGGCCGTCGAGCAGCTCGGAGTCGGGAGGCGAGTTGTCGCACTCGAGGCCGGCGCCGATGCTCTGGAACGGCTGCTGGCGCGTCTGGGACCAGACACAGTGGTCGTCCGGAGTCGCGATGAGCTCCTCGAGCAAGCTGCTGCGTAACATGGCGCCATGGAACCGAAGGACGTCGGCGATCGACAGCTGGATGCGCTGCTCGAGCGCCTGGACCGGATCGCCCGCGAGCTCGAGCGCCTGAATCGCTCGGCGGAGCAGCAGGAGGGCTTCGTGCTGATCGCGGGCGAGCTGCGTCAGCTCAACGAGTCGCTGAACGCCCTCGCCTACGCCGCGCTCGGCCAGACGCCGCCTCGCGTTCGCCGCCGCGCCGGCTAGCGGCCGCGCTGGGGACAACTCGGCACGAAGTCGGCGCAGTTCGAGGCGTCTGTTGCGGACGTGTCCAGGGTCTGACCCTGGTTTTCGCCTTTCCAGGGAGTCGACAGGCAATCGACTTCACACCCCGAAGCTCGGCGTCTCGGGCACCCCATGAAGGGGTCTTGGGTTCGCGCGACCGGAAGCCGCGCTAGCGGATTCCGGTCTTGCGCACAGGGGTCTTGGGTTCGCGCGACCGGAATTCGCGCTAGCGGATTCCGGTCTTGCGCACGGTCAGCTCAGCTGATTCTGTAGACGACGCCGTTCTGCGCAGTCGCGTACAGCTCGCCGCCGGAGCCCTCGCCGAACGACGTGAGGCCCTCGATCCGGAACGGTTCCCGGCGCACGTTCCTCGCGTCACCGGAGCGAACGTTCAGGCTCCAGACGATCCCGCTGCAGTAGTCACCGAAGATGTAGCGCCCGCGCTCGGCAGGCCGGGCCGAGCCGCGATAGACGTGGCCCCCGATCACCGTGCAATTCCCCTCGTCACGTCCGTACTCGTAGATCGGGAAGACCAGCTCTCCCGTCCTCGGCTCGCCTCCCTCGAAGCGCTCGGAGCCCTCGTACAGGTCCCAGCCGTAGTTCTCGAGACCGGGGCTCTCCCGCGGCGTGTAGTCGACCTCCTCGACCGCGCCCTGCCCCACGTCGCCGAGGTACAGGTCGCCGGTGGCGCGGTCGAAAGAGAAGCGCCACGCGTTCCGGAGCCCGAGGCCCGCGATCTCCCAGTCCGCTCCCGACTTCGAGACATCCAGTCGAAGAAGCTTGCCGAAGAGCGACTGCATGTTCTGCGCGCGGTCTTCCGGATCTCCGCCGGCCCCACCGTCTCCGACGGTCGTGTACAGCATCCCGTCCTTGCCGAACGCGACCTGGCCGCCGTTGTGATTGGAGTACGGGTCCGGAAGAGCGAGCAGGATCTGCCGGCTGGAACGGACAGCGACCTTGCCGTTCGAGCGATACCGCGCCACGGTGTTCCGTCCGTTGGCGGACGTGTACGCGATGTACAGGAGACGATTCCGGGCATAGCCGGGATGGAAGGCGAGCCCGAGCAGGCCCTGCTCGCCTCCGAACGCGACATCGCGTCGGACGTCGAGGAACACCGTCCGCTTCCCCGACCGGAGGCGAATGACCCGGCCGCTCTGCTCCACCACGTAGAACGTCCTCGCCTCGCCCGGGGCATGGGTCAGCAGGACCGGGCTGTCGAAGCCTCGCGCGAAGGGCTGCAACCGGAACGCCGTCTCGGCAACGGCCTCCTGCTCGTCCGCAGAGCCGCAGCCGGCAAGCGCCGCCAGCGCGAACGTGAGAGCCACCATCCCGAGCGCGCGCACTGACGCACGGTAGCTGTCGTCACCGTGTGACCGGAGTACGCTTCCCGCTCGACGATGCGGATCTTCCTCATCGGGGCAGGTCAGGTCGGCTTCGCGGTCGTCGAAGCTCTGCACACGGACCACGAGGTCACGGTCCTCGACACCGAAGCGTCGCGGCTCGCTGCGCTCACGGAGCGATACGACGTCGCGACGGTCGAAGGCGACGGGACGAGCCGCCGCGACCTCATCGCCGCGGGCGTGCAGAACGCCGACCTCGTCATCGCCTGCACCTCGCGCGACGAGGTCAACCTCGTAGCGGGGATGTTCGCTCGCCGAGAGGCAAAGAGCGCGACGACGGTGATCCGCACGTCGAACGTCGAGTACGTGGAGCTCTGGCGCGTCGGGCAGCTGGACGTGGACTTCGTGGTGTGCTCCGAGCTCGAGACCGCCCACGCGATCAGCCGAATCATCGGCGTCCCGGCCGCGCGTCAGACCGACGTCTTCGCGGAAGGACAGGTGCAAATCGTCGAGTTCGACATCGAGGAAGGCGCATCGCAAGACGTGCTCGGAGCTCCGTTACGCGACGCGAGGACTCCGAGAGATTCCAAGGTCGCCGCGATCATCCGCGGAGACCAGATGCTGCTTCCGGGCGGCGACGAGGTCATCCGCCCCGGTGACCGCATCGTCGTCATCGGCTCGCCAGAGGCCGCGCAAGCCTGGAGCGCCTTGCTTGCTCCCGAGGGTGGGACGGTGCGAGACGTCGTGATCTACGGCGCGGGCCGCGTCGGCTCGGCCATTGCCCGCGTGCTTCTCGACCAGGGCATCCGCGTCCGCATGATCGAGGCGTCGCCGGAGAAAGCCCGCAGCGTCGCCGAGGCGCTCCCGCAGGCTCGCGTCTACAACGCGACGGGAGTCGACCCCGATTTCCTCGAGCGCGAGCGCATCGGGCACGCAAACGCGGCGATCTTTGCGATGCGGGACGACGCGAAGAACCTCTACGCGGCGTCCCTCGCCGAGGTCCACGGCGTCCGCTTCACCATCGGCATCGCCCACGAGCCCGTGTCGGTCGAGGCCTTCGAGCACGCGGGCATCGACGTGTCGGTGAACCCGCGCGCCGTCACGGCAGAGGAAATCATCCGCTTCGCGCACGACCCGAGGACGAAGCAGGTGGCGCTGCTCGAGGGGAATCGCTACGAGGTGATCGACGTCACCCTCAAGGACACGAGCGAGTACATCGGGAAGGCCTTCAAGGAGATGCCGGTCCGGGGAGCTCTCATCGGCGCCGTCGTCCGGAACGGATCGGCGATCTTCCCGCACGGCGACGACGTCCTCCAGCAGGGCGATCGCGTGATCGTCTTCACCGAGGCGTCGGACGCCCCCCGCGTCGTCAGCGCCCTGTGACATCGAGCGAAGCTCTCGCGCGCCACGATCGGCCCGCTCGGCTGCCGGTCGACGTGCGGGCGACCCTCAACCTCGTCGCGGTGCTCGCGAAGTACCTCGGGCTCGCAGCACTGTTCCCGATTGCAGTCGCACTCTGGTACTCGGAGCCGATATGGCCGTTCCTCGCGACCGGCTTGATCACGAGTGGGGTCGGGCTGGCGGTCGAGCGCCTGACCGCCGAGGACGTCCGCCGGGTGGGAATGCGCGAGGGGTTCCTCGTCGTCTCCGTGACGCTGCTGATGACCGCAGCCTTCGCTTCCCTCCCGTTCCTTTTCATCGGGGGCGACCAGCTCGGGCACCCGATCGATGCCTACTTCGAAGGGATGGCCGGAACCACGACGACCGGCGCGAGCCTCGTGACCGACTTCGACGAGCTTTCCAAGTCGCTCTCGATGTGGCGCCAGTTCACCCAGTGGCTCGGAGGAATGGGAATCATCATCCTCGCGGTCGCCGTGCTGCCTCGTCTCCGGGTCGGCGGCCGCCAGCTGATGGAGTCCGAGCTCCCTGGCCCTGAGGTCGCACAGCTGCCCGAGCGGATCAGGCAGACGGCTCGTCTCCTGTGGATTCTGTATCTCGGCCTCACCGCGGTCCTGGTACTCGCGCTCGCGTCGCTCGGCTGGTTGGGGATCGATGACCGAATGACAGAGTTCGAGGCCATCGCGCACGCGTTCTCCACCGTCTCCACCGGTGGATTCTCGACCCAGGCAACCTCGATCGAGCCGTTTTCCCCGGCGGCCCAGTGGCTGATCGCAGCGTTCATGCTCGTCGGGGGGATGAACTTCGTGCTGCTCTACCGGGGAGTCGTGAACCGGCGCCCGGGCGTCTTCGCGCGCGACGAGGAGTTTCGCCTGTACTTCGCAGTGGCCCTCGTCGCAGCGATCACGCTCACCGTTCAGATCTGGAGCTACGACATCGCGCGGGGCGAGGAAGCGGTGCGCGCAGGCGTCTTCCAGGCCGTCTCGATCGTCACGACGACGGGATACGCAACCGAAGACTTCGCGCTGTGGCCGGTCCTGTCGCTGATGACCATCTTCGCCCTGATGTTCGTCGGCGGCTCGGCGGGCTCGACGACCGGATCGATCAAGGTCGTCCGTCACCTCCTCGTCGGCAAGATCCTTCGGCGCGAGCTCGCCCAGACGGTGAGCCCGGAGGTCGTGATGCCCATCCGGCTCAACGGAGCGCCAGTCGACGAGCGCACGCTGCGCGCGATCGCGGCGTTCATCCTCCTCTACGTCGGCCTCTGGGTCGTCGGCGCCTCCGTCATCGCGATCGATTCCGCCGTCGGCGATGTTCCGCTCGGCGCTCTCGACACCCTCGCGTTGTCGGCGAACGCCCTCGGGAACGGCGGCCCCGGGTTCGGGATCACCGGCCCGTTCGCCTCGTTCGCACCGCTCGGGGACATCTCCAAGCTGACGATGATCCTGCTCATGTGGCTCGGACGGCTGGAGATCATCCCGGTCGTCGTACTGCTCACGCGGCACTACTGGCGTCTGTAGGACGAGGGCGAGGCAAGCCTCGCCCCTACGCGCCGAGCAGAGCCTTCCGCAGCGCCGGCCCGGACTCGTTCGAGACGACTGCGAGTACCTGATCGCCCGGCCGCATGACCGTCGTCGGCTCCACGAGCTCGGTTCGGCCATGGCGGAAGACCGAGATCAGCCGCGAGCCCTCCGGAAGCGAGAGTCCCCCGACCCTCGATCCTGCAACAGGCGAGTTGCTCTCGATCTGCACTTCCACGATCTCGAGCCCTTCCTCCTGGAGTTGAAGTAGCCGCACGAGGCCGTGTTCAGGAACCTCGTGCTCGACCAGGCCGAGGATGCTGGTCGTCGCGCAGACCGTCTGCCTGATCCCGAGCAGGTCGAAGTGGGACTGGTTTCGCGGGTCGTTGACGCGAGCGATGGCCTTCCCGACCCCGTAGCCCTCCTTGGCAATCTGCGAGATGACGAGGTTGTCCTCGTCGTCTCCCGTGACGGCGAAGAGAAGCTCGGGCGGCCGCGCGATGCCCGCGCGCTCGAGCACGCTGATCTCGGTCGCGTCGCCCCTCATCACCACCGGGCCGAACTCCTCCTCGAGGCGCGCGAACCGATCCGGCCGCTGCTCGATCATCGTGAGCTCGTGCCCCATCTCGAGGAGCGAGCGCGTGACGTTCGCTCCGACCTTGCCTCCACCTGCGACGATGATGTACATCACGCTCCCTGCGGCTCGGGCGTCGGCGAGCTCTCCCGGACGGTCTCGAGAAGAACGGAGATCGCGGTCTGCGTCGGGCACACGGTGTTCAACCCGCGCTCGGCGTAGAACTGGGCTCGCGCTGGGTCGAGCACGCGAACGACGACCGTCCCCGTGCTGAAGCGGCGCTGGAGGACCTGTCCGATCACGACATTCGTGTTGTCACCGGACGTGGCGACGACCGCCGCGTCCGTCTCGGTAATCCCGGCCCGCTCCAGCACGTTCACGTCCATCCCGTGGCCGATGACGAAGCCGCCCCGCCAGTTGGGGCCGAGGCGTACCAGCGCGTCCTCGCTCTCGTCGACGACCGTGACGTCCCAGCCGTCGGCGACGAGACCCCTCGCGACCGCGGAGCCGACTCTCCCGCAACCGATGACCAGCGCCTTCACGGCGGGTCAGCCTACTCCTCGAACACGCCGTCGGGGAACGCGACCACCAGCACTTCACACGGCGCACGGCGCAAGACGAAGTCCACCGTGGGCGAGAAGAAGCGGGACTGGCGCCTCCAGCGAGGCGATGAGCCGAGGACGATGAGATCCGCCTTGCGCGACCTCGCCTCGTCGACGATGGCGTGACCGATCGACCGTGCGCGAACGACGTCCGTCCGGACGTCGATTCCATGGTCGACGCCGAGCAGCCGCGCCTCCTCGAGCGACGCGTCGACACGGGCCGCCACCTCAGCCGGGAACTCGCCCTCGAGCTCGTACCGGCGCGGCACCCGAACGACGGTGATCGCCTCGATCTCGGCTCCGGCATCCCGGGCGAGAGCAATCGCGGTCGCGACCATCTCCTCTCCGATGTCCCCGAGCTTCATCGGAACGAGGATCCGCTTGAAGTCCGCTCCGGGGGGAAGCTCGACCGTCGAGATCTCCTCGAGCAGCCCGCGCCGCCTGACCCGGCGGACGGCGACGAACACTCCGAGCCCGGTCAGGAGCCAGAGCGGGCCGACGTAGCGAGCACCCGCATGCGTGACGAGCGCGAGCACCCAGACGACGAAGGTGAGGGGAGCGCCGACGAGAGCCGGAACAGGCAGCTCGACGCCGCGGAACGTGACGTTCGGCCGCGCGCGGAACGGCCGCGTGAGAGCGGGCTCGCGCATGCGCAGGCGAATCACCGCAAGCTGCGCTGCCGTGAACGCGATGAGGACTCCGAAGGAGTAGATCGCGGCGAGGAACTCCGGGTCTCCACCGGCTACGAGCTCGGTGGCCACGATGAGCGCGATGGCCAGCCCTGCAGCGATCAGGATCGCCTCGCTCGAGACGAGAGCCCGCCGCTCGAGGCGTGCGAACTCGCGCGGGAGCGCTCCGTGGCCCGCGAGCGAGTAGCTGAGTCGCGTGATCCCGGAGACCGAGGTCGTCGCCGCGGCAATGAGGATCAGCGCGCCAGAGATCCCGACGGCGATCCTGAGCGCGTCGACGACGATCGACGGCAGAGACCCTTCGAACGCCGCCGCGATCCCGACCAGCGGCGCCTCGAGCCACTCCTCCCCGAGCGCGGTCTCCCCACCCGAGACAGGGAACGCGGACAGGCCGATGCCGGCGATCAGCACCGTGACGACGACGACGAGGCCAATGGCCGAGAAGAGCGACCGCGGGAGTGTGCGGCCCGGCTCGCGCGCCTCCTCCGCGAGGTTGGCCACGGTCTCGAGCCCGGTGTAGGCGAGCATCGCGAGCGGAAGCGCGAACGCGAGGTCTCCCCAGTCCTGTCCGGCCGCGAACCCGAGACCCTCGGAGAGAGTCTCCGGCGAGAGCAGGAACGCGATGCCGAGGACGACGAGCAGTCCCTGGACGACGAGGTCGAGCGTCGCCACGGCCAGCGCGCCCACATGGAGCTGCGTTCTGCGCGTGAGGCGCACGCCCGCGATCGCCGCGATGAGCGCGCAGCCGACGATCGCATCCCACGGTTCGTCGCGGAGCGCGGGGACGGAGATCGCCTCGGCCACGTAGTGAGGGACGAAGAGCGCCGAGAGCGCCATGACGATGAGGAAGTCCAGGAAGAGCGCCCACCCGGTCAGGAAGCCGGCGAGATCGTTCGACGCCCGCCGGACGAAGGTCGCCGCCCCTCCCGTCTCCGGGATCGCGGCCGTTCCCTCCGCGTAGGAGAGCGAGACGACGAAGAAGAGCGCGCCCGTAAGCAGGAGCACGAGCGGCGTAAGCCCGAGGGCGACAGCCGCCACGATCCCGAGCGCGATGTACAGCGAGGACGCGATCTCGCCGTAGGCGACGGCGAAGAGCGAGGGCGCGTCGAGCACACGCTCGAAGCCGCGGAGCTTACGGGCCACGCCTTCTTCTCTCGAGAGTGAGCCGCCCGACTCCGAGCGCGACGAAGAGCCCGCCGAGCAAGAACCCGACGACGCCACCGCCCTGGACCGCCGTGACCACGAGGAGCGCGATCCCGATCCCGACGAACGCGACCGAGAAGAGAACTACCGCCCAGGAGTACGCCTTCATGGCGTCTCCGACGCGGCCACGAGCACGCGGCAGGGTGCGTGCTTGAGCACGTAGTCGACGGTCTTCCCGAAGACGGCAGCCTGCCTCGCAGTCAGCGAGCGGCGGGGCGAGCCGAGGATGATGATCTCCGAGTTTCGTGCGTCCGCGGCTTCGACGATCGCGGTTCCCGCAGCGTGAGCCCGCTCGAGACGCGTGACGACGCGAACGCCGTAGGAGTCGCCGACAGCGGCAGCTTGGTCGAGCTCACGGTTCGCCTCGTCTTCGAGCTCCGGGAGGTCGTCCGTCAACGGGCGATCGAGCGGGACCTCGAGCACGCTGAGAGCCACGATCCGCGCGCCGCGCTCCGCTGAGAGCCGGCACGCGAGGTCCATCGCGGCATCCGAAGGATGCCCGCCGACGACGGGCACGAGCAGCCTGCGGTACTCGAGCGCGAGCGCGGCGCCGAAAGCAGGCGGCGCCTTGACCGTCTCGCGGATGCCGGCTCGGATGACCCGCTTGCGGTAGATCGCGTAGCCGACGAGGCCAAACGCCAGCCAGCCGAGCCCGACCCAGCGCGTCGCGGGATTCTGGACGACCAGCACGAGGAACGAGATTCCCGTCGCGGCCCCTCCGACGATGGCGAACAGCGGCCAGTCGACGCCTGCCACGTGAAGGTTCGGCCGCGCCCGGTACGGAAGCTCGTCGTCGGCGCGAAGCCGCATGCGCATGCGGATGATCGAGACGTGGGCAACGGTGAAGGAGAGCGTCGCGCCGAGGGAGTAGAGCGTCCCGACGAAGTTGACGTCCCCCGGGAGGATGACCAGGATCGGCGCGATCCCGGCGAAGACGACGAGCGAGAGCCAGGGGGTCTTCAGCCGCGGGTGGAGACGCCTGAAGATCTCCGGCATCTGCCGGTAGCTCGCCATCGAGTACGTGATCCGTGAAGCGCCGATCACACCGGCGTTCGTCGCGACGAAGAGGATCGTCGCCGCCAGCACGCCGACATAGATCTCCATGCCGTCCAGCAGCCAGCCCTCGTCCACGCCGAGGTTCTGCACCACTCCCAGGATCGGGTCGTTCGCGTAGCCGCCCTCCTCGGGTGGGAGAGCCAGCCGAGTGGTCAGCTCGCCGTCGATCCGCTCGACCGGAAGCGCCGAGAGCGCGACGAACGGAAGCGTGAAGTAGATCGCGAACACCGCGACGGCGACCGCCTTGTAGGCGTTCGGCACCGTGCGAACGGGGTCGCGGGCCTCCTCGGCGAGATTGGAGACGGTCTCGACGCCGGTGTACGCGAGCATCGCCACTGGAATCGCGACCGCGAGGTTCTGCCAGGTGGGCGCGACACCCCAGTGAACGTTGTTCGTGAGGATCTCAGGGTTGAAGACGAGCGCGAAGCCGACGATCACGAGCAGGAGCTGCGTCGCGAAGTCGACCACCGCGAGCGTGATCGAGAGCTTCGCCGCCTCCTGGACGCCGACGACGTTCAGCGCGACCAGGACGACGATCACGATCGCGCCCCCGACGATGTCCCACGGGTTCGTGCGCAACGGCTCCCAGAAGATCGAGAGGTAGTGCGGGACGAAGAACGCCGAGACCGCGACGGTGACGATGTAGACGAGCATCTGCGCCCACGCTGCGACGAAGCTGACGAGCTCGTCGAAGGCGTGTCTCGCGAAGCTCGCGGAGCCTCCTGCTTCAGGGAAGCGCGCCGTGCCCTCTGCATAGGTCGCGGCCGTCGCCGCGAAGATCACGCCGGCGATCACGAAGACGAGCGGCGTCAGCCCGAGCGCGTAGGCAGCTGTGAGCCCGAGGGCGTAGTAGATCGAGGAGCCGACGTTCCCGTAGGCGGTGGCAAAGAGCCCCGGCGTGCCCAGCACGCGCTCGAGCTCGACCTCGCGCCTTCGACGGCGACCCGGCACCGGCGGAATCTACAGCGCAGATCTCAGACCCGGGGTCAGGCTGAAGCCTGACCCCCGGCGCTGCGGCAGGCTGAAGCCTGACCCCGGCGAGCCAAGCGTGGGGTCAGGCTGAAGCCTGACCCCGGCGAGGCGCAAGCATGGGGTCAGGCTTCAGCCTGACCCCGGTCTTGGATCGAGCTAGCCGTGAATCGAGGCGATGATCGGTATCAGCAGGATCGCGACGATGTTGGCGATCTTGATCATCGGGTTGATCGCCGGGCCGGCAGTGTCCTTGTAGGGGTCACCCACGGTGTCTCCCGTGATCCCGGCGGCGTGGGCGTCCGAGCCCTTGCCGCCGTACAGCCCGTCCTCGATCGACTTCTTCGCGTTGTCCCAGGCGCCGCCGCCGGACGTCATGGCGATCGCGAGGAAGATCCCGGTCACGATCGTGCCGATCAGCAGGCCGCCCAGCATCTCCGGCTTGATGATCCCGACGATGATCGGGATGGCGACCGGGATGAGGGCAGGGATCATCATCTCCCTGATCGCCGAGCCCGTGACGATCGAGATCGCGCGCGAGTAGTCGGGACGTGAGGTGCGATCCATGATTCCAGGGTCCTCGCGGAACTGGCGCCGAACTTCCTCTACGACCTGGCCTCCCACTCGGCCGACTGCCTGCATGGCGAGCGACGCGAAGAGGAACGGCATCATCCCGCCGATGAAGAGCCCGGCGATGACCCACGGGTCCTCGAGGCCGAACGAGACCTCGACCCCCTCCTCCGCGAGCCCGCGCCCGTACTCGTCGAAGAGAATCAGCGCAGCCAGCCCCGCGGAGCCGATCGCATACCCCTTCGTCACCGCCTTCGTCGTGTTGCCGACCGCGTCGAGCGGATCGGTGATCCCGCGGACGCTGTCGGGCAAGTCCGCCATCTCGGCGATGCCGCCGGCGTTGTCGGTCACCGGGCCGTATGCGTCGAGCGCGACGATCAGGCCGGTCAACGAGAGCTGTGCCATGACGGCGACCCCGATGCCGTAGAGAGCCTCGCCGGCCGCGTAGTAGGCGCCGACGACGCCCGTCGCGATCACGAGCACCGGCAGCGCGGTCGCCTGCATGCCGACGGCGAGCCCGGAGATGATGTTCGTCGCGTGACCCGGTCTGCGACGCGCGCGCGATCTCCTTGACCGGAGGCCAGCGCGTGCCGGTGTAGTACTCGGTGATCGCGACGAGCAGGAACGTGACCGCGAGCCCGATCAGCGCCGAGCCGTAGAGATTCCAGAAGCTGAAGTCGCCGCCGTCGTACACGAGGGTGACGGGGATGAAGCCGAGCGCCGAGAGCACCGTCGCGATGAGGACGCTGCGATAGAGCGCGTTGATGATCGCGTTCGGGCCGCTCGAGACGTGCGTGAAGAACGTCCCGACGATCGACGCGATGATCGAGATGCCGCCAAGGGCCAGCGGATACAGCCAGAGCTGGCTTTCCTCGAACCCGATCCCGAGCAGCATGACCGCGACCGCGGTGACTGCGTACGTCTCGAAGAGGTCTGCCGCCATCCCGGCGCAGTCGCCGACGTTGTCGCCCACGTTGTCCGCGATCACCGCGGGGTTCCGCGGGTCGTCCTCGGGGATGCCCGCCTCGATCTTCCCGACGAGGTCGGCGCCGACGTCCGCGGCCTTCGTGTAGATGCCGCCGCCGAGACGCGCGAAGACGGAGATGAGCGAGCCGCCGAACGCGAGGCCGATCAGGTCGTCGACCGCCGAGTCGGGGCTGTTCCCGATCCAGTCGGTCAGCACCCAGTAGTAGCCGGCGACGCCGAGCAGGCCGAGCCCCACGACGAGGAGCCCCGTCACCGAGCCTGCGCGGAACGCGACCTTGAACGCCGGTTGCAAGCCCTCGCGGGCGGCCTCGGCTGTACGGACGTTCGAGCGCACTGCGACGTTCATGCCGATGAACCCGGCGGCCCCCGAGAAGAGGGCGCCGACCAGGAAGCCGAAAGCCGTTCCCCAGCCGAGCTCCGAGTAGAAACCGAGTAGGAAGAACGGGACGATCGCGACCACCGCGATGGTCGTGTACTGCTTCCGCAGATACGCGGCGGCGCCCTCCTGGATCGCGCGCGCGATCTCCTGCATGAGCTCGTTCCCCGCCGGCTGTCGGAGCAGCCACCAGGTCAGGTAGATGCCGTACAGCACCGCGAGCACGGCGCACGCAAGCGCGAATCCGACAGCGTGGTCTACGAAGAAGTCCATCGATCCTCCGGGTGCAGGGCCATCACAAACTGAGCGCCGAGTGACCTCGGCGCGGCGGATTATGTATCACAAGCCGGACGCGAGTGCGGGGGGTCAGGCTTCAGCCTGACCCCGTTCTTGGGTGTCGACGCGCGAACACCACACACCGGGTCTGACTGAGTCAGACCCCGCCCTCGGACGGCGTCGTGTCCTGATCCTCGACCGCCTTCGCGTACGCGAGCTGAAGGTTCGCCCGCGCCTGCTCGAGATCGCGGACCAGCGACTCGTCGACGCCGCCCTCGCGCAGGACGGGCTCGAGCGCTCGCAACGCCTCGATCGCGAGGCGGGCCTGCGTGAGGTCTCGCGCCTCGGTCGAGACCCGGCGAAACCCGATAGAGGCCGCCGTCGCGAGCGCCTGGGCGAGGACATCCGCAACGCCGATCCGGTCGAGAGCGTCGAGGAGCTCCGCTTCGGTCGGAGCCTCGCCCTCAGCCACCGATCTTCTCCGTCGCGGACACCTGCTCGGCGTAGATCTCCTCGAGTGAGCCGCCATCCGCGCAGCGCTCGATCTGCCGCTCTGCGGCGTTCTGCTCGGGAACCGCGAGGTACGGCGCAGCCCCGATCTCCTCTGCGACGGGAAGCGCCCACTCGATCAGCTCCTCGATGCGCTGCCGTGCTGGGATCGGTGCGCCTCGCTCGAAATCGATCAGCTCGCCTGGCAGCCCGAACCGGATCGCGCGCCAGAAGTTCTCCTCGATGAGACGATGTGGGAGCGGCTCGACCGGCTCGCCTTCGTCGTACGCCCGGGCGACTCGCGCCGTCAGCGCCGTCGCGAAGGCCGCGAGCGACTGCGCTTCCGAGAGCTCGGGCTGGCCGTCGCAGATCCTGATCTCGACGGTCGGGAACGCCAGATGCGGTCGTACGCTCCACCAGATCTGGGTGTGCTCCGTGATCGAGCCGGTGTCGTAGAGGAAGCGGACGAAGTCCTCGTACTCCGCCCACGACGCGAACGCGTCCGGTACTCCGCAGCGCGGGAAGAAGCGCGTGAAGATCTGCGTGCGCGCCGAGTGCAGGCCGGAGTTCACGTTTTCGACGAAGGGCGAGCTACAGGAGAGGGCGAGGAGCTCTGGGAGGAAGTTCCGCATCGCACCCATTACCGCGATCGCGCGATCGGGGCCGTTGATCGCGACGTGCACGTGCAGCCCGAACGTGTTGTTGCGCCAGACGACGTAGCGAAGCAGCTCGTCGTTCCGCCGGTAGTGCGGTGTGTCGATGATCCGCTGCTCCTTCCAGTCCGCCCAGGGATGCGTCCCCGTCGCGCCGAGCAGAAGTCCCATCGGCTCGACCAGCGCCTGTAGCTGCGCGCGGCGCTCGGCCATCACGCCCGGCACGTCGGCGAACGTCTCGCAGCGTCCGGTCCTGATCTCGACCTCGGAGGCGATCAACTCCCCGACGAGATGGTCTTCGAGCGCCGTTCCCTGCGCCGCGGCCTTCACGTCCTCGAAGCGGTTCGTGAGGTCGAGCGAGCCCGGGTCGACGATCGCGAACTCCTCCTCGACGGCGACCGTGAAGTCCGTCGCAGCCTCGAACTGCGCCCGCGACCGGGCGATCATTTCCTCTGCCGAAAGCCGCTGCTCCTCGCCCATGAGGGCCACTACAGTAGTGAAAGCGTTGGCGACGGCTTCGTCGGACGAGCTAGAAGGCGAGGAGCCGCTCGGCGACGCTCGACCAGCTCCAGAGCTCGACCGCCGCGCGGCGTGCCGCGTCCCTCAGCGCTACGCGCTCGCTGGGGGGCAGCGCGAGCAGCGCGAGTAGCTTCCTGCGCAGGTCTTCGACGTCACCGCTGTCGAAGGACGCGAGCATCGTCAGATCGTCCGGATACTCGGCCTCGAGACCCTCGGCCACCTCGGCCAGGCCCGAGTGACGCGCGACGATCGGTGGGCACCCTGCCGCAGCCGCCTCGGCGGCGACCATCCCGAATGCCTCCGGGAAGATGGACGGGACGACACAGGCGTCGGCGAGCGCGAGCAGGTGGACGAGGTGGCGGTGCTCCAACGGCCCCGTGAACAGGACGTGGTCGGGGTCCCCGAGTGCCTCCAGCTCCTCGCGATAGTCGCCGAAGCCGACGATCACCGCGCGGGCGTCGAGCCCGTCGAGCGCTTGAAGCAACACGTGGACGCCCTTGTTCAGCAGCAGCTTCCCGAAGTACACGACCGTCGGTCGGTCGCCGGCGAGAAACGCCGCCAGCCGCTCGGTGTTGTTCTCGTCCGGGAGGCGCTCGTTCGCGCTTCCCGGATTCGGCGGATCTCGTCGCGTCTCCTCGAGCAAGGCGGCGAGGGCCTCGTCCCGCGGTCGCGGCCTCCATTCTTCGATGTCGACCCCTGGCGGAACCTCATGGACGCGGTCGACGTGGCCGCACACCTCCTCGAGCACATCTCGGATGTGACCAGAGCCGACGAACACTGCCTCCGCCGGCGCGAGCGACTCTCTCCCCCAGGCTTCGAGCTCGGGCCGGCCACGCATCGAGTACTCGAGCTCGGAGCCGTGGGCCTTGACCGCGAAACGCGCGCCGGTGGCCGCCCCCACCGGCCCGCCGAGGAGCACGTGGTTGCAGAAGACGAGGCTCGCGGGAAGGCGTGCGCGGAGCGCCGCGGCATTCGCCTCTACCCAGCCCGCGAGCTCTTCTCGCGAGCAGTCCTGGACGAGCTTGACCTCGAAGCCCTCGTAGCGATCGAGGACGAACACGGGCAGCAGCCCGCCGACGTCGGGTTGGACGACGTCCGCTCCTCCCAGATCGTGCGCCTCTGGATGCGGGTCCTGGGAGAAGACCGTGACGTCGTGCCCTGCCCGCGACCACTCGCGCGCGAGCTGGCGCGTGTAGACGTTCGACCCCGTTCCTCCGAGCAGGTACCCGTGCCAGAGCAGGATGCGCATCAGCCCATCCTGCCGGAGGGGCCGGGCATGCTCAGCCCTCGAACCCGGACTACGTCAAGTGGAAATAGAGCGCGTAAAGAAGATCCACCGCGGGGTTCGACGTGTGCACGTTCACGTCGGCAGGGACGTCGAGCAGCGCCTCGGAGTAGTTGAAGATGATCTTCACGCCCGCTCCGATGAGTGCGTCAGCCGCGTCCTGCGCGGTGTCGGCGGGAACCGCGATGACGCCGACGATGATGTTCCGCTCGCGGCAGATCTCGGCGACGTCGGCGATCGAGCTGACGTTCATGTCCCCGACGCGATGGCCGACCTTCTCCGGATCGCTCTCGAAGATCGCAGAGATGGTGATGCCGTGCTCGGCGAAGATCGGGGAGCTCGCGATCGCACTGCCGAGACGGCCGGCGCCCGCGAGCGCGATGTTGTGCTGCCCCTGCGTCCGCAGGATCTTCCGGATCTCCTCGAGCAACGCGTCCGTGCGATAGCCGACTCCCCGCTTGCCGAACCGCCCGAATGCCGAGAGGTCGCGCCGGATCTGGGTCGCGTTGATGTTCGTGTACTCCGCGATCTCCTGTGACGAGATCCGCTCCTTGCCCATCTTCCGGGCCTGGGTCAGAACCTGGAGGTACCTGCTCAAGCGGGCGGCGACCCCGACGGTCAGACGCTCGGCCACAGGGTTCCTCTCGTCGAAGCTTGTGACAATTCGTCACGATTGTGCCAGTGGCTCGCCGAAGGCCGCGCAGGAACCGTCAGGACGTCAGACGGTCGCGCAGAGCGTTCGGCTCGACGAAGTACGTGAACGCCCGCTCGCCGTCGATCTCGAGCACGGGCAGGTGCTCGCGGTAGCGGGCCTCGAGATCCGGGTCGCCGTCGATGTCGACGAGACCTCCAGCTCGAAGCCGACCTCATCGTGCAGCGACTCGACGACCTCGAGCGCTCGCGGGCAGAGCGTGCACCCCGGCGCCGTGTAGAAGGTAACTCGACGCATCACCTAGGCACTCTCCGCGAGAGGCGGAGAGCGCCTTACGGGTAAAGACCCCTCGTGGTGGTCGCTTCGGCCACCCGCTGCACCGCGAGCCCGTACGAGGCCATGCGCAGGCTGGTGTCGTGGCGGTCCTTCGTCTGCCATGCCTCCTCGAACGCGCGCGCGACGATGTCGTGGAGCTTCGCGTTGACCTCGTCTTCGCGCCAGAAGTACTCCTGGAGCCCCTGTACCCACTCGAAGTACGAGACGACGACCCCGCCGGCGTTGGCGAGAATGTCCGGGAGGATGAGCACGCCGCGGTCCTCGAGGACCGCGTCCGCGTTAGGCGTGACCGGCCCGTTCGCGCCCTCGCAGATGATCCGCGCTTTCACGCGCGCGGCATTGTCCTCCGTGATGACCTGCTCGAGCCCACACGGGGCGAGGATGTCGCAGGGAAGCTCGAGCAGCTCCTCGTTCGTCACCTGCTCGGCATTGGCAAGGGCGAGCAGCGTTCCCCGTTCCTGCTTGTGCGCCACGGCAGCCGGGATGTCGATGCCGTTCGGGTTGTGCACCCCGCCGCGGGAGTCCGAGACGCCCACGACCTTCGCGCCTGCTTCATGCAGGAGCCGCGCGAGGTTCGCGCCCACGTTGCCGAAGCCCTGGATCACGACCGAGTAGTCCGAGAGACTCTCGCCGTTCTTCACCGAGAGCGCCTGAATGCAGTACAGCGCCCCGCGCGCGGTCGCCTCTTCCCGACCGAGCGAGCCGCCCACGGACAACGGCTTGCCGGTGACCACGCCGAGGACGGAATGCCCCTTGTTCATCGAGTAGGTGTCGAAGATCCACGCCATCACGCGAGCGTCGGTGCCGACATCGGGCGCCGGGATGTCCCGCTCCGGGCCGATGTCGTTGATGATCTCGCTCGTATACCGCCGGGTCATGCGCTCGAGCTCCTTCGGGGAAAGCGTCTTCGGATCGCAGATCACGCCGCCCTTGGCGCCGCCGAAGGGAAGGCCCATCAACGCGCACTTCCACGTCATCCACATGGCGAGCGACTTGACCTCGTCGAGCGTGACGTCCGGGTGGTAGCGGATCCCGCCCTTCGAGGGCCCACGGGCGATGTTGTGCGTCACGCGGTAGCCGAGGTACACCTCGATCGCGCCGTCGTCCATGGCAACGGGAACAGAGACCTCGACCGCCTTCTTGCACTGAGAGAGGACGCGGATCAGGTTCGGGTCGAGGGCGAAGATCTCCCCCACCCTCCTGAGCTGCGACTTCGCGAGCTCGAACGGGTTCTCGCGGAGGTGAGACGCCTCAGCGGTTGACATCTGTCAGTCACGCCTCCTGGTCGCCGACGGCGCCGAGTATATGCCGCTATCGAACCCGGTACTCGACGTCCTCCACCTGCTGGCGGAGCCCGTCTCCCGGACGGGCGACAACTCGCACGACGTAGGTTCCGCGCCTGAGCCGCTCGCCTCCCGGCCCGCGCCCTGTCAACCCGAACGTGTACCGACCCGGGAGGACTTCACGCAGCCTTGCGAGGACCCCGATCAGCTCGTCGCGGCGTCGAAGCTGAACCTCGAGCATCTCGAGCGGCCGTACCTGTGGCCCCGGAGCGGGGATCAGCGCGCCCGCGACGAGGCTGAGCGCAGCAGGGGTCACGTCCGACACTCGATCGCCGGTTGGCTCGAGCTTTACGCCGGAGAGCAGATCGACATTCGCACCCGGTACGGCGACTGCCCACGGAACATGGACCTCCGAGGACTCCGAGACCGCGAGCACGAGCTCCCCTGTTGCCGCTCCGGACTGATCCGAAAGGTCGCTCGTGTTCGCCCGTACGACGACGGTCGCGCTGCCCCCGGCGCGAAGGCGAAGCCGAGGCGGGTCGAACGTGATCTGGACGCCTTTCGGCGCCAGCGCGGAGGACTGGATCGAGACCGTGAGCCGGCGAGTCGAGAGGTTGCGGATCCGGACGACCCGCTCCAGCTCGAGAGAGCTCCGCCGCGGGATCCCGAAGGAGACGAGCGCGGGCTCGGCGGCGATCTCCTGCTGCACGGCCGACCGGAGATCGATCAATCCCGCACCTGAAGCGGCCGCATCGAGGTCACGCCGCTGCGCAGAGCCTACGAGGAGCCCGCCCAGGTCGGCAGCTCGGGCACTCGGCCGCCCCTCTGCGAGGACTGCGGCTGCGCCCGCTGCGACCGCCGCAGCGACGCTCGTTCCGCTGACCGTTCCGTACCGGACCTCGCCCTCCTCGCCGCGCCCCGGCTCCGATGTGGGAACGGCGACTCCGGGAGCAACGAGATCGGGCTTCAGGCCGCCTCCGAACGCCAGCCCGTGCGACGAGAAGGCGGCGACCGAGCCGCCCGCGTCGTTCTCGGCGACATCCACCGCCCCGACCGCGGCGGTGACGGGAACCCCGGCCGCCAGCATCGCCCTAATCTCTCCCACCAGCTGCGGCGGTAGCCCGACAACGGGAACGCCGACCGGAACGTCGAGGCTGAAGGCACCGGCCGGAAGGCGGCCGTCGACGAGCACGGCGACAGCACCCGCGGTGGTCGCCTCCTCGACGGTTTCCTCAGAGACGAGGTTTCTCGGAAGCAGTGCGGCACGACCCGCGACGGTGCTGATCCCGTCCGCTCGGAAGAGGCCGGCGATCCCTCTCGACGCCGCCGCGCGGTTCACGGGAGCAACGTCTGCCGTGACGCTTCTCGTCGGTGCGCCACCGAGCGGCAGCGTGTCCTCGAAGAGAACGCGGAGCCCGGCTCGAACCTGGACGCGAACCGTGGGGGTCGCAGGACGCCCGTCGGCAGCCGCGACGGTCAAAGCGGCCGGCGCCCCGCCGGGGCCCGCGATGCTGCCGAAGCTGGGTCCTGCCCGGCCGTCATTGCCGGCAGGGACGACGACGAGCATGTCGAGCGTCGTCGCGCCCGCGATCGCGCGGCCGAGCGGTCCGCTCGGGAACGACGCGTACGGCTCGACGAAGCCGATGAGCGCGACGCGAGCGGCATCGTGCGTGTCGCCGTCCTCGTTCGGGTCGACGGCTGCCTCCAGGCCCGCGATGATCTGGTCGGTACGCGTATAGACGGTGTAGCCGCCCTCCGCGTCCGGTTGCCAACCGGCTATGCGAACCGGCAGGATCGAGGCGCCGGGGGCGACTCCGTGCAACCCGCCCGGGCCATCGGAGCCGGAGATGATGCCCGCCAGCTCGGTTCCGTGGCGCTCTGGGCGCCCGGGAATCGTAGGGTGAGGCTGGGCGACGGCCCCGCTGCCCGGGCTGATCAGGTCGATTCCCGGCAGCAGGCTCCGCCGCAGGTACGGGTGCGACGGGTCGATTCCCGTGTCGAGCAGCGCTACCGTGACTCCGGTCCCGTCGACGCCCGGGACATCGAGCCCGCGGACCGCCGAGGGGGTCACGTCCAGCACCTCGCCGGCCTGGGCGGGAAACGCAGGGCGCACCGGATACACGCTTGCGACCTCGCGGTCGCTCTCGAGCAAAGCGAGTGCTGTCGGGTCGAGACGGGCCGAGAACCCGTTGAGCACCCGCACGTAGCGATGCTCGGGTGCGACGCGCGCGCCGGCGGACGCGATTCGCGAGAAGAACTGCTCCTGCGCGCGCTCAGTGGCGGTCGTCCATCCGCGGATCTGCACTTCGCTGGCCTGCCCCCCGGCGGCGCGAACGCGGCTGGCTACGGCCGGCTCCTCGAGGAGGACGACGTACCGCTGGGCGGTCGAGACCGCTCCGCGGACGCCGAGCACGCCCTGCCAACCCGCCTCGTCGATCGCCGGCAAGGGAGCCACCTGGGCACGCGCGCCGGCGCCGCCGAAGAGACCCATGCCCAGGATCAGCCCGAGCGCCGCGACTCTCCTAAGAGCCCCTAACACAATGAAGCTATGAGTCGCCGGCACGCGACGAGGCCTCATTGTGTTGGAGGCTCTATGCGACCGACGCGTACGCATCCAGGCCGAGGTAGTGGGGATAGGAGAGCGGTTCCGTGTACCGGGCGGCCGAGGCGATCATCGCCGCATTGTCCGTGCACAGATCGAGCGGCGCGAAGCGGGCGTCCGGCAGGGCTGCGCGTAGTGCGGAGTTCGCCGCGACACCGCCGACGACAGCGAGACGCTCGAGCCCGGTCTCGACCGAGGCCGCGCGCACCTTCGCGGCGAGCGCGCGCACGATCGCGTGCTGATACGACGCCGCGAGATCCGCTGCCCGACGCCCGGTTTCCTCCTCGCCGAGGTCCCGTACGGTGTAGAGGAGGGCGGTCTTCAGGCCGGAGAACGAGAAGTCGAAAGCCCCAACGCGCGCCACCGGAAACGAGAACGCGTCGGCGTCGCCTTGCTGCGCGAGGCGATCGATCTCCGCGCCGCCCGGATATCCGAGACCCAGAAGGCGTGCGCCCTTGTCGAACGCCTCGCCCGCCGCATCGTCGAGCGTCGTTCCCAGCCGCTCCGAGCGCCCGCGCTCCCGGACCGCCAGGAGCAGCGTGTGCCCTCCGCTCGCGAGCAGACAGAGGAACGGAGGCTCGAAGGGGTCCTCTCCGACGTACAGGGACGCCACATGTCCCTCGAGGTGGTCGACCGGGACGAGCGGGAGCCCGCGGGCCCACGCCATGGCCTTCGCCGCCGAGATCCCGACCAGCAACGCGCCGACCAGACCGGGGCCCTGCGTCACCGCGAGCCGCTCGACGTCGCCGAGCGTCCTGTCCGCGTCGGCGAGCGCCTGCCGAACCACCGGCGTGACGAGCTCGAGATGCCGGCGGGAGGCGATCTCGGGCACGACACCTCCATAGCGAGCGTGCAGGACCGCTTGCGACGAGACGACCGAAGAGAGCACTTCGCCCTCGTCCGTGACGACCGCCGCAGCGGTCTCGTCACACGACGTCTCGATCCCCAGGATCACGATCAGCGTGGGGGAACCCGTGGTTCCCCCACGAGCCCCCTCCTTCCGTCCAACGCACATGGTGAGTTACGCCAGGCCTCCCGGCCGGCCAAGCCGGCCTCCGGCCGGGTCGCCGCTCGGATCGAGCACCGTGTGCCAGTCAGGGAACCAATGCCCGTAGCGGTCGTGGTCACGAGGCCTTTTCCGAAGGAGCGGACTCGCGCCACATGATCAACGCGTCCTCACGGTTGTCGGTGTAGTAGCCGCGCCGGATGCCCCGAGCCTCGAACCCGAGCCGCTCGTAGAGCTGGATCGCGTCGACGTTCGACACGCGCACTTCGAGCGTGTACCCGCGGCGACGATCCTCGGCGGTGATGTCGAACAGGCGGGCGAGAAGCGCCGTTGCGATTCCGCGCCGCCTGTGCTCGGGGGCGACGGCGACGTTCATCACATGCCAGGCGTCGACATAGCGGGAAACGAACGCGAAGCCGACGAGCTCGCCGGTGTCGAGGTACGCCCCGAGCGCGAGTGCGCTCGGCTTCCGCAGCTCCGCCGCGAACATCGAGCGTGACCACGGCGTCGGGTACGAGGCCCGCTCGATGACCTCGACCGTGTCGAGATCGCGCTGCTCGAGTCGTCGCAGCTCGAGGTTCATACCGAGCTCCGGATCTTCGCGTCCGGGGAGCGGACGTACAACGGCGCGACCTCCTCGGCCGGCAGGTACTCGCTCGCGAGAGCCGCGTGCAGGCGGGCGTGCGGGAGATGGATCTCGTCGTTGTCCGCGGGCACGTAGGCGCCTTTCTCCTCGAATGCATCTCGGTAGCGCACTGCCCCGCTCCCGACTACCGTCGTCCCGGGCTCGAACTCGAGATCGGTCGGAGCGATCACGCGCGGACCGAGGACGAACACCTCGCGGCGGCGAGCATCGACGATCGGGTAGACGCCTTGCTGCGTACTCGCGAGCGCGTCCAGGGTGGAGACACCCGCGACCGGCGTATCGAGTGCGAGCGCTAGGCCCTGCGCGACGGCAAGGCCGATCCTCGTGCTCGTGAAGCTCCCCGGTCCGGTGCCGACGACGAGTGCGTCGAGATCGGTCGGCGCGGCCTGTGCGTCTCTGAGCAACGCGTCGACGTCTTCCAACAACGTGCGCGGGACCGAAGTCCGCTCGCCGAGCACGCTGCCGTCGTCGACGAGAGCGCTCGTGGCCACGTCGGTCGCCGTGTCGAAGGCGAGGAGGAGCATTATTCGATTCCTTCTAGCAGCGCGCTCTCGTCAGCGGCGAGCTCGATCGTCCGGCGATCACCTCCCGCATGCTCCATGCGAACGGTCACGCGAGCCGGAGGAAGCGCGTCGAGCCCGGCCTCGGGCCACTCGACGAAGACGACAGCATCCTCGAAGTACGGCTCCAGATCACCCCATTCCGCCGGCGAGACCCCGCTGAAGCGGAAGAGGTCGAGATGGGACACGTCGACCCGGCCGCGATACCGATGCCCGATCGTGAAGGTGGGGCTCGTCACGGGCTCGCTGATCTCGAGCGCGCGCGCCGCGCCACGGACGAAGGTCGTCTTCCCGCTCCCGAGCTCGCCCGAGATCGTGACGACGTCTCCGGGTTGGAGCCGCTCTGCAAGCCGTGCCGCGACCGCCTCGGTTTCCTCCGCCGAAGCCGTGGCGAGCGTCACCTGCCCGGGGTCAGACCCCACGGGTCTGACGTACCACTAGAACAGGCCGAGCTGAACCGGTTCCGGCTCTCGCTCTTCGACCGGCGGTGCCTCGACTTCAGGCAGCCAGTCCTGCGCCTGATCGAGCAGCTCGGGGATGCGCGCGAAGTCCTCCTCGAGCACCTTCAGCATCGACGGCGTGTAGAGCGCGGCGGCCGGATGGTAGAGCGGGTACAGGGATACCTTCCGCGACCCGAGCGTGACCTCCTGCTGTTGACCGTGCACGCGCGTGATCCCGGCAGGACGACCCGAAAGGAGCTTGGTCGCGAAGTTCCCGAGCGTGGCGACGAGCTTGGGCTCCATCAGCTCGATCTGGCGGAAGAGATGAGGCTCGCACGCGGCGATCTCCTCGGGAAGCGGATCCCGATTTCCCGGAGGCCGGCACTTCAGGACATTCACGACGTACACATCCGCGCGCGTGAGCCCGATGCCCTCGAGCAGGCGGTCGAGCAGCTTGCCGGCCTGGCCGACGAAGGGGACCCCCTGCTGATCCTCGTGGAACCCGGGTGCCTCGCCCACGAACATGAGATCCGCGTTCGGGCTTCCCGAGCCGAAGACCACCTGCGTGCGCCCCTCGGCGAGCGCGCACCTCGTGCACGTGGCCGTCTGCTCCGCGTACTCCCGGAGCGCCGCTGCCCGCTCGACGGCATCCATCGGACCGCAAGTGTACGCCGCAGCTCGGATGCGTCACTTGCGGCCTGACTATGTGTCAGGCGGTGTGTAGTCGACGCCGCTGGACACGGACGAGTCGACCTCGCAGGCCGCGTCCGCGGACGAGCCAGATCGTGACGACAGCGGAGCCGACGACCACACCGGTCATCTGCAGCCACCCGAAGACGTAGTCCTGGCCGCCGATGCCGAAAGCGTCGGCCAGCACGGAGAGGACGACGATCGCGGCGCCAAGAGCCGCAACAACCCAGCCCACAAACCTCCTACCCATGGTTCCTCCTTTTGGGTCGGATGGTAGGCCGGAGCGCTGTTTCTTCTATCCCTCGACTCAGTGACCGCAGCCGCAGGAGCCGCCGCAACAGCCGCCCCCTGCGCGCGGCGTCGGAGAAGCCACGCTCACCTTCGCGGCGCCGTGCACGGCGAAGGTCGAAAACTGCTTCAGGACCTTTGCGGCACCACACTCGGGACAGACGACCGCTTGCTCGCCAGAGCGGACGAGCTCCTCGAAGTGCGACTCGCACTCCATGCAGGCGTACTCGTAGATCGGCACGCGCCGAGTGTACCGCCCGGCTCGCGCGGCTTGCGGCCGCGTGCCTGCACGCTGCTACCCTCCGGCTGCCCGGTATCCGGAGACGGAACTGGAGCAAGCGATGATCGAGCGAATCAGAGTCGTAGGCGCGGGTGGACGCGTCGGTTCCGCGGTGAGTGCGCGCCTCGCCGAGCGCGGCATGCTCCTCGATTCCGCCGAGCCCGACCTCGTGCTGCTCTGCGTCCCGGACCGGGTGATCGCCGAGGTCGCGGCCTGCCTCGCGACCGGCCCCTGGGTTGCACACGTCAGCGGCGCGACGCCTCTCTCGGCGCTCGACCCGCACGTTCGACGCTTCGGCATGCACCCACTGCAGTCGTTCTCGAAGACACGAGGGGTCGAGCAGCTCGACGGCGCCTGGGCAGCCGTGAGCGCGGAGAGCGAAGAGGCACGCGCGACCGGATCCTGGCTGGCCGAGACCCTCGGCCTACTGCCGTTCGCGCTCGACGACGACGCCCGTGCCGCCTACCACGCGGGCGCGGCCATGGCATCGAACTATCTGGTGACGCTGCGGGAGGCTGCCGGCTCGCTCCTCGAAAGCGCCGGCGCGCCTCCGGAAGCTCTCGAACCGCTCATGCGCGGCGTCATCGACAACGGATTCGAGCTCACGGGCCCGATCGCGCGCGGCGACTGGGAGACCGTCGAGCGCCACCTCGCCGTCATCCGGGAGAAGCGCCCCGAGTTGGCGGAGCTGTACGTGGTGCTGGCCCGGGCCACAGCCGTGATCGCAGGCCGAACCATGCCTGGTGACACAGTGTCGCAAGGGGGTTCTGCCACGCCAACGGTGTGCCGGACGGTTGCCGAGGTGCGCGCGGAGCTCCAGCGTCGAGGTTCCTCTTCCGTCGGGCTCGTGCCCACCATGGGATCGCTCCACGAGGGTCATCTCTCGCTCCTGCGCGCCGCGCGCACCGAATGCGACACGGTCGTGATGAGCCTCTTCGTGAATCCGGCGCAGTTCTCGGAGGGCGACCTCGGTCGCTATCCGCGCGACGAGGCGCGCGATCTCGAGCTCGCCGCAGAGACCGGCGTCGACGTCTTCTTCGCCCCATCGGCCGACGAGATCTATCCCGAGGGCTTCCAGACCTGGGTCGAGGTGACCGAGCTCGGGGCCATGCTCGAGGGAGCGTTCCGGCCCGGGCACTTTCGCGGTGTGGCCACCGTCGTTCTCAAGCTGCTCACGATCGTGCGCCCCCAGCGCGTCTACTTCGGGCAGAAGGATGCGCAGCAGGTGGAGGTGATCAGGCAGCTGATCAGGGACCTCGCCCTCGATGTCGATCTCCGCGTCCTCCCGACTGTCCGCGACGAGGACGGGCTCGCGCTCTCGTCGCGCAACGCGCTCCTGAGCGCCGACGAGCGCTCTCGCGCACTCGCGCTCTCCCGCGCACTCGCGACCCGCGACCCAGAGGCAGCGCGCCGCGCGCTCGCGGAGTCGAACGGCCTCGCGGTCGACTACATCGAGATCGCCGAGTTCGACCCGCCGGTCATCGCCGGCGCGGTTCGCGTCGGCTCCACACGCCTCATCGACAACGTCCCGCTGGAAGGAGACGCATGAGCATTCGACCGCAAAAGCCGGCACCGGCGACACCTGCGCCGGGAAAGCTGCCGATGACCGAGCTCCCCGAGATGAAAGCCCGGCGGCAACCGATCGTGATGGTCACCGCCTACGACGCTCCGGGCGGCCGACTCGCCGACCAGGCCGGCGCCGATCTCGTGCTCGTCGGCGACTCGGCGGCGATGACGATGCTCGGCCACGAGTCCACCGTCCCGGCGACGGTGGAGGAGATGCTCATCCTCACGCGCGCCGTCACGCGCGGGGCGGATCGTCCGCTCGTCATCGCGGACATGCCGTTCGGGTCGTTTCAGGTCTCCGACGAGGATGCGACGCGAAATGCGATCCGCTTCGTCAAGGAGGCCGGAGCCGACGCCGTCAAGCTCGAGGGCGCCGGGGTGATGCTCTCGCGCGTCAGGAGCATCGTCGCTGCAGGGATCCCCGTCATGGGCCACATAGGGCTGACCCCCCAGTCGGCGACGATGCTGGGCGGATTCAAGGCCCAGGGTCGCTCCGCCGAGAAGGCGCTCGCGCTGCTCGCGGATGCCCGGGCGCTCGAAGCCGCCGGATGCTTCTCACTGGTGCTGGAGGCCGTTCCCGCGCAGGTCGCACGTCGCATCTCCGAGGAGCTCTCGATCCCGACGATAGGCATCGGCGCCGGGGTGGACTGCGACGGCCAGGTTCTCGTGTGGCACGACCTCCTCGGCCTCTACGAGGGCCGCACGGCGCGATTCGTCAAGCGCTATGCGGACGTCGGCGACGTCATTCGCACCGCGCTCGAGGCGTACGCCGAAGACGTGCGGGAACGACGGTTTCCGGAGGAGCAGCACACGTACTCCATGCCAGACGAGGAGCTCGAGCTCTTCGACCAGGCAGCCGTCCGTGCGCTGGACCGCTAGATCGAGGCGAATAGCCCGACGATCGCCGCGAGCAACGCCGCGGCGGCGCCGAGCGTGGCCAGCGAACGCGGCCAGCTCCAGCCGTGGACGACCTTCACGCCGATGAGGAGCAGCGCCAGCGACCACCCGACGAAGAGGAGCTGGAGCCCGAGCAGGATGGACTCGCCACTTCCCTCGTCCGCCCCGCCCTCGCTGAAGGTGTCTCCCCCGTAGAGCGCCAGCCGGAGAGGAAGCAGGACGAGGAACGAGAGCGCCAGGGGAACGGCCGCGAAGCCGACGAGCTGGCGCTCGCGCCGGAAGCTCCCGAGGCTGCCGAGCAGCCGCGCGCCGAAGAAGAGCGCGAACCCGAAAACGAAGTAGCCGACAGCGCCGTAGATGCTTCCGGCGATGAACGTCCACACGGCGAGGACGAGCGGGTCGTACTCGGGGTTGTCGAGCAGGCCACCGGCGGTGGGGGTTGCGAGCACGGAGGCGGCTCCTGCGAGCCCGACGAGCAAGAGGATCGGCTCTGAGCGCGCGGCGACGTCGTCCGGATCCTCCTCGCGAAGCGCAAAGAACACCGATTGCGGACCGACGAGGACGGCGGGTACGCGCAGCCACCAGGCACGATCCGGCGACAGCTCCTCCCGTCTCCCGGCGGTATCCAGGAACGCCACGTCGAGAGCGTAGCGCGCTGTGCTTGGACTTCCCGGAGCGCGCGTAGAGTGCCGCGCATGACCGCCGACCAAGAGCTCACCGCTGTCGCGCGTTCTTCGATGCCGTTCGCAGACACCCTCGCTCTCGAGATCCTGAGTGCGACCACAGACGAGGTGCGAGCCCGAATCGCCTGGGAGGAGAGGCTTTGCACGGCAGGCGGGATCCTGCACGGCGGCGCGCTGATGTCGCTGGCCGACGCTGCAGGGGCCTACTGCGCGTTCCTCAACCTCCCCGAGGGCTCGGCCGGCACGGCGACGATCGAATCGAAGACGAACTTCTTCCGCGCGGTGCGCGACGGCCACGTGGACGCGACCTCTCGGCCGCTTCACCGTGGTCGAACGACGATCGTCGTCGAGACCGATCTGCACGACGGGAACGGGAAGCACGTGGCCCGCGTAACGCAGACCCAGGCGGTTCTCGGAGCCTGATAGCCTCTCGCGCGGACCACGCGGGTCTGCGCTTGACAGACGTCCCCCGCGCAGAAAGGATCCGGCCTGGTGGGAGCAGGGAGACCTCTGCTCGTGACGTTCGAGGAGGGAGAGCATCTTGCACAGGAGACACCCGTTCCGACCGCTGGTCGGATTCGTGTTCGCGGGTCTCGTCGGCGCACTGGCCTTTACCTCGGCCGGCGTAGCCAAGGAGACGCCGGCACTTCCGACTGGCGGGCGGGCATTCACGTTTCGTACTACACACCGCGCGGCCTGAGCAACGAGCCCGTCAACGTCATGGTTCAGCTCGCCGGCGAGACAGTCGCCGAAGTCATGGCGGAACAGGGCCAGCTGACGGCCGGCCAGAAGCAGGACATCAAGGCCGCGCTGAGCGCGCGGCAGGACGCGATCAAGCCTGCGATCCAGGGTCTCGGTGGCCAGGTG
The DNA here is from genome assembly GCA_963789655.1 of uncultured Actinomycetes bacterium. Taxonomy (GTDB): domain Bacteria; phylum Actinomycetota; class Thermoleophilia; order Gaiellales; family Gaiellaceae; genus GMQP-bins7. The sequence goes on along the minus strand of CAWBLH010000004.1, from coordinate 41,469 downwards.
CTCGCCGACTACCAGGTCGCCTACAACGGCATCAAGGTTCGCATCAGCGCCGAACCTGATGGACAGGCTTCGTAGCGCTTCCGGGCGTGATCGGCGTCCACTTCATCCCGAATCACGAGCGGGACAACGCCATCAGCGTGCCGTACCTCGGCGTGCCGACAGTGTGGAGCTCCCCGAACTTCATCCGCGGTCTCAATCGCAAGATCGCGATCATCGACACCGGCATCGACTACATGCACGGGAACTTCCGTGCCCCGGGCACCGTCGCGACCCCGGCCGAGTACGCAGCAGCCAACGCCGCGGACACGCTTCCGGCGAATCCGGCGTTCTTCGGCCCCGGCGCTCCGAAGGTCAAGGGCGGGATCGACCTCGTCGGGGACAACTACAACGCCGACGGGACGGGCGCCGCGCTGATTCCTCAGCCGGATCCGAACCCGCTCGACTGCAACGGCCACGGTTCGCATGTCGGAGGCACCGCAGCCGGATTCGGCGTGCTCGCCAACGGCGCGACGTTCGGCGGGCCGTACGACACGACGACGCACACGCCGAACCGGTTCCGCATCGGCCCCGGCGTCGCTCCGCGCGCGCATATCTACGGCGTTCGCGTGTTCGGCTGCGCGGGCTCGACGAACGAGACCGTCGACGCCATCGAGTGGTCGGTCGACAACGGCATGGACGTCATCAACATGTCGCTCGGCTCGTCCTTCGGGAAGAGCAACGACCCGTCTGCGGTCGCGGCGGACAACGCCGCGCAGGCGGGCATCGTCGTCGTGGCCTCGGCCGGCAACTCGGGCCCGGGCCAGTACATCACCGGCTCGCCCGCTACCGGCAACCGCGTCGTCAGCGTCGGCCGCGAACGAGTCCCTCTCCGGATTCCCCGGCTTCACGCTTGACGCTTCCGACGGCGCCGTCGCCGATCACGGCGATCAACGCCAACGGTGAGCCGGATGTCGCGGACGGGACGCAGTACACGATCGTCTCGGTCAACGACAACCCGGCAACGACCACGGTCGACGAGTCGCTCGGCTGCAACGTTTCCGACTATCCGACGCCGCCGAACGCGACGTCGATGGCGGTTACGATCCGCGGCGTCTGCGCTCGTGTCGGCAAGGCCATCCGCAGCCAGCAGGCCGGCTACGCGGCGGCCGCCATGGTCAACAACTCCACCGCGCTGCCTCCGTACGAGGGGCCGATCTTCTCGCATCCGGACACGGGCGAGCAGTTCACGGTCACGATCCCGTTCATCGGGGTTCGCGGCCTGGCCACGACGCCGACGTCTGACGGCGCCCGGCTCCGTGCCGCCTCGGGCTCGCTGACGACCGTGAACAACACGACCGTCGCCAACCCGAACTTCATCGGGTCTCGCCAGCTTCACCTCCGGCGGGCCGAGGAACGGAGACAGCTTCCTCAAGCCGAACATCACGGCACCCGGCGTGAGCATCTTCTCGACCGCGGTCGGGACAGGGAACGCTCCGGGAGGCAACTCCGGAACGTCGATGGCGGCTCCGCACGTCGCCGGTGTCGCGGCACTCGCCCGCCAGGCTCACCCGACGTGGTCGGGCAACGAGCTCGCGGCGGCGATCGTCAACACCGGTCGGCCGGCGCCGATCGTGCGGCACGACTCCGTACCGGACGAGCCGTGCCGGAACGGGCCTCGTCTTCCCGTTCGGCGTCGTGCGCACGCAGGCCGTCGCCTTCGCGGGCCAGCAGATCCCGGCCGCGAACTTCGGCTTCTACGAGAGCGAGACGACTTCATCGGACGTCGGACGATCCGCGTCTGGAACAAGGGCACGGCGCCGATGACGTTCGACGTCGCAACCTCGAACGCGAGCGGCTCGCCGCACACGCTGACTCCGAGCGCGCCGACGGTCGTCGTCGCGCCCGGCACGTTCGGCGCGGTCGACGTGACGCTCCAGGTGGTCCCGATGTACGACGCCGGAGACGCCTCGGCGTTCCGAGAGGTCGCCGGGCTCGTCACGTTCACTCCGCAGGGTGGAGCGAACAACAACATCACGCTGCGTGTTCCGTACTACCTCGTGCCCAGGGCCGAGCTCGCTCATCGACATCACGGTCGCAGACTCGACGCCCGACTCGCCGTCGTTCACGACGACGGCGACGGTGACGAACGACGCCGACGGTGCAAGTCGCGGGCATCGCGGACTTCTACGCGTGGGGTCTGCGTGACGGAGAGGACGCCGACGGCTCGCCCGCAGACATGCGGGCAGTCGGTGTGCAGTCCTTCGATCTCGGCGGCGGCGACCGGCTCATCGGCTTCGGCGTGAGCACCTGGCACCGCTGGTCGAACGCCTCCACGACCGAGTTCGACATCTTCGTCGATGTCGATCCGCAGAACGGGAACGGAGACGACTACATCGTCGTGGGAGTCGATGTCGGCGCAGTCACGGCCGGCGCCTTCAACGGTCAGTTCGGAAGCTTCGTGTTCAGCACGCGGAGCGCAGGAGCGAGCGGTTTCGCCGCAACTGCACCGACGGACGGGAGCACGGCGTTCCTGCCGACGCTCTCGGATCAGTTCTGCCGGACGGGAGAGCCGTGCCTCAGTGCGGCGAACCCGCGCTTCACGTACCACGCGATCGGGTTCGACCTCATCGAGGAAGAGGAAGACGACATGCCTCTCTCGGCGAGGTTCAACCCCTGGACTCCGGCGATCTTCACGGATAACGAGTTCGACTTCCTGACGGTCGACCCGGGTGCTTCGGATACCACCAACGTCACCATCAACCGCACCGAGTGGAATCAGACGCCCGCTCGCGGTCTGATGGTGATCGTGAACGACAACGAGAGCGGAGAGGAAGAGGCCGAGCTGATCGACGTCGCGCCTTCTTCGTAACACCGGCTCTGAAGGACGGCGAAAAAGCCCTCGGCGCTTCGGCGCCGGGGGCTTTTTCGCGGGAGGAAACCTACGGTTTCCTCCCGCGTGCCCTCCTTCCCTTCGCACTGGGTGCAGGCGCCGCTAGGAGAGGCCTGCGGGCGAGTAAATCGCCCTCCGGCCCCCGGCCGCGCCGACGACTCGGCTCGCCGGTGAACCGCCCTTCGGTGTGCGAATCCCGGCGTCGAGCGCCGCTTACGCCGGCGACGCGCAGTCTGGTTGGTGCCGGCGGAGCGGCACGATGCGGGCGCTCGAGCCCTTCGATCCATGAGCCCTGATCGTGAATCGCGAGCAGGAACCCAGCCGTACTCTGAACTCGACGGTGAACACTCCTGCGGAAGTCGCTATCGCACGCTCCCAGCGCTGATCGCCGTTCACGACGAGCAGCACCTGCACGCGCTCACGCGGCTCGAAGCCCGTCCCCCGCACCTCGAATGGACGTTGGTCTGTGACGGCAAGCTGCGGTCGCGGAGTCTGCGCGCCGGCCGAACCGGCTGCAACGAGCAGGCAGACCCCCGCCACGAGCGTGAAGGTCTTCATGGGTTTCAGTATGCCACTGGGTGTGAGGAAACTACGCAGCCGCAGCCGCGGGCTCGGCGAGGACGCCACGGAGAAACCGGCCCGTCGAGGACTCCTCGACCTCGGCGATCTCCTCCGGAGTCCCGACCGCGATGACCTCTCCCCCTGCCTCGCCGCCCTCGGGCCCGAGATCGACGATCCAGTCGGCCTGCTTGATCACGTCGAGGTTGTGCTCGATCACGAGCACGGTGTTTCCCGAGTCCACGAGCCGCTGGAGCACTTCGAGCAGCTTCTCGATGTCCGCGAAGTGGAGTCCCGTGGTCGGCTCGTCGAGGATGTACAGCGTCTTCCCGGTCGCGATCTTCGAGAGCTCGGCCGCGAGCTTCACGCGCTGCGCCTCGCCTCCGGAGAGGGTCGTCGCCGGTTGGCCGAGCTTGACGTAGTCCAGGCCGACGTCATGCAGCGTCTGGAGCCGCCTGCGGATCTTCGGGATCTTCGCGAAGAACTCGAGCGCCTCCTCTACCGACATCTCGAGCACGTCCGCGATCGACTTCCCCTTGAAGCGCACCTCGAGCGTCTCGCGGTTGTACCGGCGTCCATGGCAGGTCTCGCAGGGGACGTAGACGTCCGGGAGGAAGTGCATCTCGATCTTGATCGTCCCGTCCCCCTTGCACGTCTCACAGCGTCCGCCCTTGACGTTGAAGGAGAAGCGGCCCGGCTTGTACCCGCGAACCTTTGCCTCGGGAGTGAGCGAGTAGAGCTCGCGCACGTGCGTGAAGAGGTCGGTGTAGGTCGCGGGGTTGGAACGGGGCGTGCGACCGATCGGCGTCTGGTCGATGTCGATGACCTTGTCGAAGCAGTCGATGCCCTCCACGCTCACATGGTCGCCCGGCTTCGTGCGCATCCGGTTGAGCCGGTTCGCGAGCGCCTTGTAGAGGATCTCGTTGACGAGCGTGGACTTGCCGGAGCCCGAGACGCCGGTGACGGCGACGAAGCGGCCCACCGGGAAGTCGACGTCGATCGACTTCAGGTTGTGCATCGACGCGCCACGGATCGAGAACCAGCCGCGGAGATCCTCCTCGCGACGCGGCGGCACGGCGATCCGGCGCTCCCCGCTCAGGAAGTCGCCGGTGATCGAACCGGGGGTGGAAGCGACCGTGTCCGCCGTCCCCTCGGCGACGATCTCGCCGCCGTGCTCCCCCGCCCCCGGCCCGAGGTCGACGATCCAGTCGGCGGAGCGCATCATCTGCTCGTCGTGCTCGACCACCAGAACCGTGTTGCCGAGGTCGCGTAGCCGCTCGAGCGTCGCGATCAGCTTTCCGTTGTCGCGCTGATGCAGGCCGATCGACGGCTCGTCGAGGATGTAGAGGACACCGACGAGCTGGGAGCCGATCTGGGTCGCGAGGCGCAACCGCTGCGCCTCACCGCCGGAGAGGGTCTTCGCGGCGCGGTCGAGCTGGAGGTAGCCGACCCCGACGTTGTCGAGGAAGGTCAAACGCTCCCGGACCTCCTTGACGATCCGCCGCCCGATCAGCTCCTCGGTCTTGGTCAGGTCGAGCTCGTCCAGGAACGCAAGCGCGCGCGTCACGGACATGCGTGTGAACCCGTGGATCGACTGCTCGCCGATCGTGACGGCGAGGATCTCCGGCTTCAGGCGGGCGCCGCCGCACTCCGGGCACGGACGGAAGCTCATGTACTCCTCGATCCGATCGCGCTGCTGCGAGGAATCGGTCTCCCGGTAGCGGCGCTGGAGGTTTGTCACGAGCCCCTCGAACGCCATCGTGTACTGCCGTCGCCGACCCATCCGGTTGCGGTACGTGACGAAGATCTTGTCGCCGCCCGTGCCGAGCAGGAACCGATCCTGCTGCTCCCGCTCGCAGGTCGCGCCACGGAGTGTCGAGCGAGATCTCATAGCGCTCAGCGATCGCCTCGATGACGCTGTCGTAGAAGCTCTGGCTGCCGATCGTCCACGGGACGAGCGCGCCCTCGTTGATGGAGAGAGACGTGTCCGGAACGAGTAGATCCGGGTCGATCTCGAGCTGCGCACCGAGGCCGGTGCAGCGCGGGCAGGCGCCGTGCGGCGAGTTGAACGAGAAGACGCGAGGCTCGAGCTCGGGAAGCGACACGCCGTGCTCGGGGCAGGCGAGGTTCTCCGAGAACGTCAGCGCGCTCGAATGTCCTTGGGCATTCGAGCCATCGGGCATCGCACCTTCGACCACGTCGACGACGACGAGCCCGGCCGCGAGCGACGTCGCCGTCTCGATCGATTGCGTCAGCCGCTGGCGCAGGTCCGCCTTCATCGCCAGGCGATCGACGACGACCTCGATCGTGTGCTTGTACTTCTTGTCGAGCTCGATCTCGTCCTCGAGCAGCCGCTGCTCGCCGTCGACCTTGACTCGCGTGAAGCCGTCGCGGCGAAGCTCCTCGAAGACGTCCTTGAACTCGCCCTTCCGGTCCCGCACGACCGGGGCGTTCACCGTGAACTTCGTCCCCTCGGGCAAGCGCAGCACCTGCTCGACGATCTGATCGAGGGACTGGCCGGCGATCGGACGCCCGCAGATCGGGCAATGCGGCCTACCGATCCGCGCATAGAGGAGCCGGAGGTAGTCGTAGATCTCCGTGACCGTGCCGACGGTCGAACGAGGGTTTCGCGAGGTCGTCTTCTGGTCGATCGAGATCGCGGGGGAGAGGCCGTCGATCGAGTCGACATCCGGCTTCTCCATCATTTGCAGGAACTGCCTCGCGTAGGCAGACAGGGACTCGACGTAACGTCGCTGCCCTTCCGCGTAGATCGTGTCGAAGGCCAGGGACGACTTACCCGAGCCCGAGAGCCCCGTCACGCAGACGAGAGCGTTCCGCGGAATGCGGACGGTGACGTTCTTCAGGTTGTGCTCGCGGCCGCCGTGGACGACGAGCTCGTCTGCCGCTGCCATAGGCGCGCCATTCTACCGAGACGAACAGACGTTCGATAGCGCGGCGGTGGCCGACGTGGAATGCTCGAGGCGTCAGCCCGCCAAGGAGGTAGGAAATGGCAGACGCGGGTCTCTTCATCGGCTGGGGCGAGGTAGTCCGTGGCCGCGAGGCCGAAGCCGTCGAGCTCTTCAACGAGACGCTGGCGTACTACGGCCGGCTCCAGGAGGAGGGCGCGATCGAAGGGTTCGAGCCCGTGTTTCTCGAGCCGCACGGCGGCGATCTCAACGGCTTCATCCTCATCCGCGGCGACGCGGAGAAGCTGTCCGCCCTCCGCGTGAGCGAGGAGTTCACCCAGTTCGCGCTCCGCGCGACACTGCACGTGGACGGATTCGGAGTCGTCGGTGCAGATCTCGCCGAGCGGCTCCAGCACCAGATGGAGTACTACACCGAGCAGATCGGCGCAATTGCTTAATAGACGGTAGGTACAAGGGCGGCGTGCGCCGCATCGGGTACGCCGCCTTGCTTCTTTCGGTCGTAGCTCTGGTGGGCTGCAACGGGAGCGACGAGGACGACTCCGGCGAGGACAGTGACGTCAGCTGGACGGCCGAGCACCTCGTCGATCTCGACGACGCGATGCTCGTGGCCGAGTTCAACACGTACGCCGAGAGCGTCGACGAGCAGTGGGAGCGGACACCGGTCACCGTCGTCGCCGAGATGCTCCGCATGGACAGCTCGGACAACCCGAACGTGAGCGTCACCTCCGTCGCTCAGGCGGAGGCGGCGACAGAAGCGATCGTGACCGTCACCTATTCGCGGCTCCTCGACGACTCCGTCGAAGCGACCAGAAACACCGTCACGCTTCGGAGGGAGGGGGACGTCTGGCGCGTCGCACGAGTGGAACGCTCCGTCAAGTGCAAGCCCGGCCGCGGGCATCAGAGCTTCTCGGCCGACGTCTGCGTGTAGCGGTCAGGTACCGGGAATAGTTCGAGCGTGACCCCGAGCGGCGATTCGCGCCTGTACGCGGCGGTGCTTGCGCTCGCGACCGCAGTCTTCGCGGCGTTGGCAGGCGCAGTCCTCTTTCTCGAGACCGTCGACCGCCTGGACGTCCGCTTCGTGGCATGGGTGCACGGCAACGCGCCGGATGCGCTCGTCGACGTCATGCGAGTCTTCACCTACACGGGCAGTGTCGTGATCCTCGGCCCGCTCACGTTCGTCGCCGCCGTTCTTCTCATGAAAAGACGCAGGCCGGGGGCAGCGCTGTTCGTCGTAGCAGCGTTCGTCGGAAGCCAGGTCATCGATCAGGGCCTCAAGGCGCTCTTTCGCCGTGGCCGGCCCGAGCTCGAGGATCCGGTCGTGCAACTCACCACCTATGCCTTCCCAAGCGGCCACGCGTTCGGAGCCACCGCGACCTACGGTGCGCTCGCTCTCGTCCTGGCGTCGATGACGACGAGTCGCAGGCGGCGCTTCGTCCTCGTCACGGGTGCGGTGGCGCTGATCCTCGCCGTCGCGGCGAGTCGCGTGATCGTCGGCGTCCACTTCCTGCTCGACGTGACCGCCGGAATCGCGGGCGGAATCGCCATCCTCTGCGCGCTCTTACTCTTCCTCCAGAGAGCGCGGCCTCCCGGGCGCCACGTCGGGCTCTTCAGCCGGCACGAGGAGCCGCAGCGCGCCGGCGTCGACACGTAGCTCGAGCGGCGACTCGAACACGAAAGGCTCGCCGTCGACCGCCGCGGGGACGGAGTTTCGCCGGGTCTCGATCCGTACCTCGCGGGCCTTTCGCTCGGTCCAGCGCAGGCGACGCAGGCCTCGCGCCGCGTAGATCGCCAGCGTTCCTTCGTCGATCCGGTCGCGCTCGCCGATGGAGAACAGGTCGACGTCGATACTCGTTGTTGGCCACGAGCAGGACGCTCGCGCGCACCGGTTCGCCGTCGACGACGAACCGCTCGATCCGACGCCGGTCCTTCAGCGATACGAAGAGCGCGCGCAGCCGTGCCAGGGCCTCTCCGCGGTGGCGGCGCTGCTCTCGGCGGTGGACGAGCCGCGCATAGACGCCCAGCGAGACGTTGTTGAGGAACAACCGCTCGCCGACGCGCCCCACGTCGACCCGCCGCTCGACGCCGTCTTGGAACGCCGCGAGTGTGGTAACCGGATCATCGGAGTCGAGCCCGATGTCGCTGGCGAAGTGGTTTCGAGTGCCCCACGGAACGCACACGAACGGCAGGTCGCGCTCGATCGCGGCTTGTGCCACCGTCGCCGAGCGACCCGTCGCCCCCAGCCATCCCGAGCACCTCGGCGTCGGTCTCCCGCGCGAGCTCTCCGAGATCGTCACGCTCCGCGAGGACGTGCACGTCGATACCGAGCGCGTTGGCGGCAGACGTCAGCTCCTCGACGCTCGGGCCGCCCTTCCCCGAGCTGGGATTGACGAAGAGAACGCGGTTCAATTAGACCCGGCGGTAGCGGGCTTCGAAGAAGCAGAAGAGCGCGTAGCAGAGCAGCCCGGCTGCGACGATCCCGAGCAGCACCGGCCCGTAGCTGGCGTCGACGATCTTCCGAAGCGCTCCATCGAGACCGATCGCCTCCTTGGAGTCGTACTCGTACGCCGCCTTCACGAGGAAGGTGCCGATCAGCGAGAAAACGACGAACCGGGCGAGCAAGCCGAGAGAGCTGAGGCGAGGGCCCCAATGTCGCTCGACGTCGCTCATCTCCCCTGATTTCCACTTCTCCTCGAACTTCTGCGTCACCCCGCGATAGCCGTTGAAGATGCCGACACCGATGAGGATCAGGCCGCCGAGCCCGACGAGCCAGCGTCCTGCGGGCAAGTCGAACACCTGTGCCGTGGCTCTCCGCGCCTCTCCTGTCTGCGATTCGTCGTTGCCCGTGCCGTCGAGCAGCGCGAACGCGGCCCACGCGAGCGCGCCGTAGATCACGGCACGGCTGACGTTGCCCACGCGCTTCGCGATGCCCTTCGCGCCGGTGCCCTCGTCGTCGCGGTCGAACACGGCCTGGACGAGGCGCCAGACCCCGTAGGCGATGAAGCCGAACGCGAGCGCGACGAGAACGACCTTTCCGTACGTCTCGCCTGCGAACACCTCGAGCGCGCCCTCCCGGCTCGCGGCCTGTCCGCCCTCGCCCACGGCCAGCAACAGCGCGAGCACTCCGACCAGACCGTACGACACCCCCTTGGCGACGAGACCGTAGCGGGCCGCGCCGTCGACCCAATTACCCTCGGCGGCGCGCTGAGTCGCCGCGCCCGCGCGCTGCGCAGCCTCCTGGACGCCGCCTTCCACGGGGCAGGGCATACCCGCGAGGGCGGGTTCGTGAACCTAGGAGTCAGGCTTTGCGTGCGCGCCGGCCGAAGATCAGGCCGCCGACGGTGAAGCCGAGTCCGAACGTGCCGAGTGTGAAGGCTCCGATGGCGATGAACTTTCGCCAGAGCGAGAGGCGTCGCCAGTGGCCGATCGCCTCTGCCTCTTCAGCCGACAGCGGCTCACCGCGCCGCTGCTTTCGTACCGCGCCCCCCGCTCGGAGGCCGAGATAGACGTCGTCGAAGAGCTCCGGCGCCTCGTTGGCCACGTTTCGAGTCTAGCGGTACGGAATGACACCACGATCGCGGACGCCGAAGGTCTTCGTGCCAGACACGGGTTTCCGCATGAGACATCAGCGCCGAAAGCGCAACAATCGCTCCACAGGGTCGATCGGCTCTGGCTCGGACGCGTTGGGCCGATGACACGTCCGCCCATGGCAGACCCAAAACTGACGTGTCCCGCGCAGAGCCTCTGTCTGACAGACGGGGTATAGCCTCCCTCGAGCCTTGACCGCCCGCATCCTTCATCTGTCCGACCTGCACATGGGCCATGGGGAAGCGTGGGAGCCGCTGACCGCACTTCGTGAGCTGATCGCCGACCTGCAGCCAGAGCTGCTCGTCGCCACCGGAGACATGGCGCATCGCGGTCGGCGTACGGAGCTCGAAACGGCATCCGAGCTGCTCCGGAGCCTCGGACTTCCGTTCCTCGCGGTACCGGGAAATCACGACATCCCCTACACGTTCCCCGCCCGCTTCACGCGGACCTTCGCCGAATGGGAGCACGTCTTCGGTTCCACCGAACCCGAGTACGCAAGCGCCGGAGTCGTCGTCGTCGGGCTGAACTCGGCTCGGGCATGGCGCCAGCAGGGCGGAGCACTGAACGGCGATCACCTGACGTCTGCGGCGGCTCGCCTCCAGGAAGCACCTGATGGCGTACTCCGGATGGTGGCGTTGCACCACCACCTCGCCGCACCTCCCTGGCGCGCCGCGAGAAAGAGGCCGTTGAGCCGCCGCGACGACGTCTTGCGCACGCTCGTCGCCGCGGGAGCCGAGCTCGTTGTCGGCGGGCACGTGCACCAGGGCGGTATCGCAGAGCGGCGCGAGTTCAAGGTTCTCGAAGAGGGCCCACGTCGAGCGCTGGTCCTGGCAACGGCACCTGCCCTCGGGCGCCCTCGCCCCCGGCGACGCGAAGAGGCTCGAGGATTGAACGTGTACGAGTCCGACCCCGAGACCCTCACGATCCGCACCTATGCGTGGGACGGCCAGGCGCTGCTCGAAGTGGGTCGACGAATGTTCGCGCGCACGTAGAGTGAGGGCTGCGGCCCATGGCAGATTCGCTCGCCGAGCTCAAACGGCGTCTAGCGGAGATCGACGATCTCGAGCGGACGCAACTCCTGCTTCAGTGGGATACCGAGGTCTGGATGCCCCCGCTCGGCGAGAGCTCCCGGGGCGCGCAGCTCGAGACGCTCGAGACGGTCGTCCACGAACGGCAGATAGACGATCGGCTCGGCGAGCTCCTGGACGCAGTCGAGCCGTATGCGGCGAGCCTTCCGCACGACGCCGACGACGCGTGCCTCGTCCGTTTCGCCCGGCGCCGCTTCGAGAAGAAGCGGCGTGTTCCGACCGACCTCGCCGTCGAGATGGCCGGCGCGCAGGTCGAGGCCTACCAGGCGTGGGTGAAAGCTCGGCAAGAGGCGAGCTTCGCCGCGTTTCGTCCGCAGCTCGAGCGAATGCTCGAGCTCAAGCTCCGGCTCGTCGAGTGCTTCGCGCCGTACGAGGATCCGTACGACGTCTTGCTCGACGAGTACGAGGAAGGCGTCTCGACCGCGGACGTCCGCGGCGTCTTCTCGGTGCTTCAGCCCGAGATCAGCGCCCTCGTCAGCGAGCATGCCGGCGCGAAGGAGACGTTCCTGCACGGCCCGTTCGCGATTCCGCCGCAGGAGCAGCTCTCGCGTGAGCTGATCGAGCGCTTCGGCGCCACCTGGGACGCGTTCCGCCTGGATCTCACGATTCACCCGTTCGCTGCAGCAGTCGGGCTCTCCGACGTTCGCTTGACGACCCGCTACAGCACGGATGATCTCAACTCGCTCTTCACCGCGATGCACGAGTGCGGTCACGGCCTCTACGAGCGAGGCGTGGATCCGGCCCTCGCCCGCACACCCCTTTGCAGCGGTGCGTCGTACGCTCTGCACGAGTCCCAGAGCCGCCTCTGGGAGAACATCGTCGGACGCTCGCTGCCGTTCTGGCGCTGGTTCTATCCGCGGGTCCGCGAGTCTTTTCCTGATGTCCTCGGCGACATTCCGCTCGAGGATTTCCACGCCGCAATCAACCGCCCACACCGGAGCTTCATCCGCGTCGACGCGGATGAGACCAGCTATGGGCTTCATGTCATTCTCCGGTTCGAGCTCGAACAGGAGCTCATCGCGGGACGCCTCGCGGTCGCCGACCTTCCCGACGCCTGGAACACGCGCTTCACCGAGCTGATGGGGCTGGAAGTGCCGAACGACGCAGTCGGCGTCCTCCAGGACTCGCACTGGGCGAACGGCTACTTCGGCTATTTCCCCACCTATCTGCTCGGAAGCGTGCTCTCGGTCCAGATCTGGGAGAAGGCGCGCGAGGCGCTTCCGGATGTGGAGGAGCAGCTAGAGCGAGGCGAGTTCTCCGACCTCCACAGCTGGCTCCGCGAGAACGTGTACGCCCTCGGGGCGAAGTTCACTCCCGCGGAGACGACCGAGCGCGTCGTCGGCGGCCCGATCGACCCCGAGCCGTATCTCAACTACCTGCGCGACAAGCTGAACACACTCGCGGCTGCCTAGACGGCAACAGCGAGCTCGTCGTCACGCTCGCGGTCTAGCACCCGCTCGAGCGCGTCGACACAGCGCGCGTCGAAGATCGTCCCTGCGCTTCCCCGCAGGAGGCGCAGCGCCTGCTCGTGCGTCCACGCGGCTCGGTACACCCGCCGGGACATGAGGGCGTCGTACACGTCGCACACGCTGAGGATCCTCGTGTCCAGATCGAGCTCGGCGCGCCTGAGCCCCTGCGGATACCCACTGCCGTCGAGCCGTTCGTGGTGGTCGCAAACGAGACGCAGGACGTTCTCGGAGAATCCTCCGAGCTCGGCGTCCAGCTCGAGCTTCTCGCGCAGGTGGCGGATGTGCATGTGCTTCATCGTCCGCGGGTCGCGGAATGCCGAGTCGCCCAGATGCGCGTCAGCAGCATCTCGCGCGTGAAGACACGGCCGGGGTTGTGGGCGAGCGAGCTGAGGATCTCGAACTCGACGTACGTCGGGCTCCAAAACGTCGCCGGCGACCACGGTGCGCTTGCCGGGATCGATCTTGAGCTCGCCGGACTCGAGCGGTCTGGTCCTCGGGCACGGTCGCGATCGCGCGCCATGCCCGCGCGGCGCAGCGTCGCGCGTCACGCGCGAGCGGAACTCGCGCATCGCTGAACGGCTTGGTGATGTAGTCGTCGGCGCCGAGCTCCAGGCCGAGGACCTTGTCGATCTCCTCGGCCTTCGCCGTCAGCATGATGATCGGCACGGTGCTCTCGGGCCCGCAGCTGGCGGCAGACCTCCAGCCCGTCGATCTCCGGCATCATCACGTCGAGCACGACGAGGTCGAACGTCTCTCCTTGAAGCGCGCGAGCGCCTCGCGACCGTCCGGCGCCTGGACGACTTCGTAACCGTCCTTGCGCAACGGATAACTGAGAGCGTCTGCACCGACTGCTCGTCGTCCGACCAGCAGGATGCGGGGAGGACGATCGACCATCGTCACTAGTGTGGCAGTAGGTGCTCGAACCGCGTTTGTATCGGTCGGCCTTCGCCCCGGTGCGCTCGTGATCGTGGTCGTGGCGTTCTCGATCCAGGAACGGCCGCGGCCGTCACGACCACGCCTGCGCCCGGATGCCTTCAACGGGCAGCGGGCGATGACGACCCTCGGCGGGCTCGCCGATCCGTTCCCCGGATCCGCCGGCCGGGCGAGCGCCGCGGATGTCGCACTCGCCGCCACGTCGAACGCAGTTGCGCAGGCCGGGCGGTACCTCGCGAGAACTCCGCGCCGAACGTCTCGGTGCGCACACGCGGGCAGACGATCGACGGCAAGCAGTGATCTGCAGACCTGGTCATCGGCGAGCGCGAGGGTGGATCAAGCCGGGCCGGGCATCGTCGTCGTCGCTCACCGCGACGCGCTCGGCCGGTGGAGCCGCCGCCGAGCTGTCGGGACGGCGGCGCTCTCGAGCTCGCGCGTGTCTTCGGCGCGCCGCGGCCGACGGCGGACGCTGACGCTGGTCTCGACGAGCGGCGGCAGCGGTGGCGCGGCGGGCGGCGATCGCGCGCGCACGCCGCGACGCGCCGCAACCGGTCGCGGCGTGCTCGTGCTCGGTGACCTCGCGTCGGACAGGCGCAGCAGCCGTGGGTGCTGCCGTGGTCCGAGGCGCCGCGGCTCGGCCCGGTACGCTGCGGCGCACGGTCGAGGCGGCGGTGCGCGCCGAGACCGGCGCGGACGCCGGCGAGATCCGCGCCACGAGCAGTCGCGCGGCTCGCGTTCCCGTTCGCGATCGGTGACGAGGGGCGCTTCAACGAGCGCGGGGTCCCGGCGGTGATGCTGCAGGCGACCGGCGAGCGCGGCCCGGGCGGCGGACGCCGCGGTCAGCGCCGTCGCGCTGCGCGTCTTCGGGCGCGCGGCGCTGCGCACGATCGGCGCGCTCGACAACGCCGCCGTCGCTGACGACCTGGCGCCGAGCGCGTCGTGACGAACAAGGTGCTTCCGCGCTGGTCGCATGCAGCTGCTCGTCGGAGCGCTGCTGCTGCCGGCGGTCGCTGGCGGCGATCGACGGGCTCGCGCGGGTCCGCCGCCGCCGCCGCGTCGCCGTCTGGCCCGCTGGGTCGCGACGCTCGCGATCGCCGTTCGTCGTCGCGGCAGTGCTCGCGCGGCTGCTCGGGCTGACCGGTCTGACGCACCGGTCGCCCCGCGTCGCCGGCGCCGATGGTGTCCGGCTCGGCGCCGGCGCTGATCGTCGTCGGCCTGGCGTCGTGCCTCGCGTGGCTCGCGGTCCGCGTCCGTGGGCCGCGTCGTTGCCGGGCCGGCGAGCCGGCGGCGCCGGGCCGGCCGCGGGGTGGTCGCTGACGACGATCGCGATCGCGACGCTCGTCTGGCTCGCGCAACCCGTACGCCGCCGCGATGCTGCTGCTGCCGGCGCACCTGTGGCTGATCGCCCTCGGTCGTGCGGCTGCCGCGCCGGGCTCGCGGCGCTGCTGGTCGCGGCTCGTCCTGGCTGCCGTGGTGGCGTCGTCGTCTACGCGCGGCGCCGTCGGGGTGCGGTCGCGCAGCTGCCGTGGTCGCTGCTGCTGCTCGTCGCCTCGGGCCAGGTCGGCGTCGCCTGCTCGTTGGCGAGCCTCGCCGCGTGCGCGGTGCTGTGCGGCGTGCGCCGCTGGCGCTGAGCGCCCTCGAGCGACGATGAGCCGGCGAGCCGCCGGACCGACGATGCGCGGCCCGGGCTGCTATCCCGGACCGGGTTCGCTCGGCGGCACGGACGTCGGCCTCCGCCGTGCGTCGATCAGGGCGGCGCTGCGCCACTGTGCGAACGTGCTGATCGTCGCCGGGGTGCTGCTGATGGCCGACGCCGCGCTCACGGTGATCTGGCAGGAGCCGATGTCCGCCTACACGCGCACCGCCACAGGAGCAAGCTGTCGAAGAACCTGGTCGAGCTCGACCGTGGCAGCCCGTCGCCGTTGGAGCGCCGGGCGCTGACGAGCGATCGACACCTCGGCGCGGATCGCCTTCCTCGGCCGCTGGCTGCGCCGGCGGCGCGACCGACGGCGGGCGCGCTCGGCCGGATCGAGACCAAGATCGGCGCCGAGCTACGTCTTCGTCGACGGAACCGACACCGCCGACCTGCGCAAGGGCCCCGGCCTCTACGAGCAGACGCTGCGTGCCCGGCGTCGGCGGCACGACCGCGATCGCCGGGCATCGCACGACCTACGGCGCGCCGTTCCGCCACATCGACGAGCTCGAGACGGGCGACACGATCGAGGTCGAGCTGCCCTACGGGCGCTTCACCTACTCGGTCGAGAAGCGTGATCGTCAAGCCCGACGCGCGTCGGGTCATCCGCTGGCGTGGACACGACCGCCTCGTCCTGTCCGCCTGCCACCCTCTGTACAGCGCAGCCAAGCGGATCGTCGTCTTCGCGCGACTGGCGCACGTGGCCCGCGGCGGACTGCGAGCCCGGCACCATCAGACACTTGTCGAGAAACGCTCCCGAACCTTCCGCTGGCCGGCAGTCGATGCCCGGGATCGGAGAGGGAAGGGCACGAACCGTGAGCCGCAGACGATCCACGTCAAGACTGAAGCCAGCGTCGGAAGGCTCGTACGTCGACGCGTCGAGTCGCCGAGCCGGTACTTGCGTCGGCGAGCGTCGCCGTTGCGGACGCGACGTCGCGCAAGCTGCTCGGGGCGTCAGCGAGGCGGTGCTCGAAGCCGCGAGCGCGACCTCGCGTCCTCGCCGTCGAGCAGTCAGCCGCCGCTGACGGGCCGCGGTCACGCGGCCGACGACGTGGCGTCCGCCGGCACGGCGCCGGCCTCCAGGCACGCGCAGCAGCTCGAAGTCCTCGCCGCCGGCCGCGGCCTGCTCGACCGGTGACGCCGTCGACGCGCGGCAGCGCGTCGAGCTCGATGACGATGCGACGCCGCTCGCCGCGCCAGGTGCGCGGCATCGGTCGCGATGCCGTCGGAGAGGTCGATCATCGCGTGGCGCCCGCCGGCCAGCGCGCGGCCCTGCGAGCCAGGCGCGGCGCAGGAGCCGCAGCAGCTCGGGCGACGCGGTCGCTCCGGCTCAGGGCGGCCGGCGGCGGCCGCCCGAGCGTGCCGGTCACGGCGACGACGTCGCCCGCGCTGGCGCCGTCGCGTCCGACGAGGGCCTCGCGTTCGTCGGCCCAGCCGACGACCGTGACGGCGATCGTCAGCACGGGCGCGCGTGACGTCGCCGCCGGCGATCGCGGTGCCGGTCCGCTGCGCGAGCTCGCGCATGCCCTCGACCAGCGAGCGGCCGCCTCCGCCGTCCGGCTGGAACGCCGAACGCCAGGTAGGCCTCGCCGGCGTCGGCGCCCATCGCGGCCAGGTCCGACAGCGCGCGCGGCGAGCGCGCGGTGGCCGACGTCCTCGAGCGTCGAGCCCGGTCGCGCCGGAAGTGGACGTCCTCGACCATCATGTCGACGGAGTCACCGCGAACGGTCGCGCCCGCACGACGGCGGCGTCGTCGCCGATCCCGCGCAGCACCCGCTCGGCGGCCGTCGCCGAGCGCCGCGGCGATCGGCGTCGACGAACTCGCCCACGACCTCGTGCGGTAGACGATGCCGCGCGCGCGATCAGGTCGACGGCTCGTCGACGCCGCGCGATCGCGGGCAGGATGCTCCTCCGGAAGCGTCGCATCTTGCAGTCCCAGACCTCGTGGTCGTGTGAGCTTGACCTTGAACATGGTCAGGGCCTCGGTGATCTCGCCTCGATCGCCTTCCTCGGCCATGGCGCCGCCGGGACGTTCCGGGCGTCGGCACTGCGGCGTCGGCACGGCGCCGGCCGTCGTCGCTCGGCGTCTGCGGCCGCGAGCTCTGCGGCGTGCGTCTGCGTTCGCCTGCGCCGGCGTCGATCGGCCCGTCGCCGGCGGCGTGCTCGCCGCGTCGTTGGCGACGGTCGTCGGCTGCCCCTGCCGTCGTCCGGGGCGATGCCGGTGCCGTTCGGCGGCGTCGCCGACGGATCCCGGTCTCGCCCCAACGCCGTAGCGCGAATACAGGCCGATGAACGGCACGGCCTGAACGGCTCGGTCGGCGCGCGAAGTCGCCGCAGTAGCCGCCCTTGGCGGTGCCCATGTAGGCGCCCCAGATCGGCGCCGCGGCGGCGCCGCCGGCGGCGCCGGGCATCGGATTCGCGCGCGTTGGCGTGGCCGACCCAGACCGACGTCGACAGCTTCGGCGTGTAGCCGACGAACCAGGCGTCGGTGAAGTCGTCGGTCGTGCCGGTCTTGCCGGCCGCCGGGCAGTTGATGTTGGCCGGCGTGCCCGTGCCCGACTGGATGTTCTGCTGCAGGATCTTCGTCGCCTCGTAGGCGACGCCGTCGCTGAAGACCTTCGTCCTTCTGCGGCTGGAACGGCGTCTCGCTGTGGCCGTCGGGGAACGACGACCTTCGTCACCGACGTCGGCCGGATGCGGTAGCCGCCGCTGGCGATCGTCGCGTACGCGCGTGCCATCTCGAGCGGCGAGACGCCGAGCTCGCAGCCCGCCGAGGCCCTCGGCCGGGTAGCCGTTGAGCTTCGTCGTGATGCCCATGTCGTAGGCGGTCTGCTTGACCGCCTTCGGGCCGACGTCGAGATCGAGCTGCTCGTAGACGCGTGTTGTCGGACTTCAGCGTCGCGCTGACGAGGTTCGACGCGCCCGCGAGTAGGTGCGCGTCGTAGGTCTTGACGTCGATCGGCCCCCACCTGGCGTCGGTGAACTTCAGCGGCATCGACGTGTAGCTCGTGGTCGTTGGGTCGACGCCGCGGCGCAGCGCGGTCATCAGCACCATCGTCTTGAACGTCGAGCCCGGCTGGCGCTTGCCCTGCGCGGCGAGGTTGAACTGCAGATGGCGCGACGACGGCCATCGCGCGGATGTAGCCGGTCTCGGGCTCGATGCTGACGAGCGCCGAGTCGCGGTCGGTGCCGGCGATGCCCTTCGCCATCGCGCGCTCGCGCCGCGCGCTGCTTTCTCGAGGTCGAGCGTCGTGTAGATCCGCAGACCGCCCTTCTGCACGGTGTCGGCGCCGTAGCGCCTCGTCAGCTCGTCCTGATCACGTAGTCGAAGAAGTTCTCCTCGCGACGCTGCGGTGTAGTAGCGCGACGGCGCCAGCCCGAGCGGCGCGCGCCTTCGCGCCGGCCTCGCTCGGCGCGCTGATCGCCTTGGCCCGGACCATCTGGTCGAGCACCTCGTTGCGGCGCTTCAGCGCCGCTTGGGGCTGCGGAGTACGGGTTGTACTGGGTCGGCGCCTGCGGCAGGCCGGCGAGCAGCGCCGACTCCGGCAGCGTCAGCTGCGAGGCCGGCTTGTCGAAGAAGATCCGTGCCGCGGCCTGGACGCCGACCGCCTCTGGCCGCCGGCGGTGCCGTAGGGAACGCTGTTGATGTACTTGGTCAGGATCCACTCCTTGCCGGCGCGGCCGGGATGCTCGTTCTCGAGCTCCTCGGCGAGCTTGGCCTCACGGATCTTGACCTTGTAGTCGCGCTTGCCGTCTTGCGCGCCTGCGTAGAGGTTCTTGATCAGCTGCATCGTCAGCGTCGAGCCGCCCTGGACGGTCTCGTGCGACTGGAGGTTCTTCATCGCGGCGCGGACGACGCCCTCGAAGTCGACGCCCTTGTGCTCGTAGAAGCGACGGTCCTCGATCGCGACGGTCGCGTGCTTGACCGCCAGCGGGATGTCGGCGGAGGCGATCGGGGTGCGCAGGATCGGCGACTGGATGAAGCCGAGGCGCTGCCCGTCGGCGGCGTAGACGATCGAGCTCTGCGCCCTGGTCGACCGGCTTGAGCGAGTTGAGCGACGGCGCCGACGCGGCGACGGCGATGACGTAGCCGACGACGCTCAGGACGCCGAGGATCGCGCGCGCCGGTGATGACGCCCAGCGCCAGGAACACGACGCCGCCGGCGCCACCCTTGTCTTCTGGCGCCGCTTCTGACGCTCGCGGCGGGACACCGCTACGGGATTCTAGCCCGGCTGCTGGGCTCCTTCTGGCCCGTCTTGCGCCAGCCAGATCCGATCGATCGCCGCGCCCTCACCGCCGGCGCGATCCGCCGCCGGCACGTCCGCGCTGCGCGACGCGGATGCGGATTCCCTCCCCGGTGCGGTCTCGGCGATCGCCGCAGGATCGGCGGCATCGACGCCGTCTGGAGCGCCGCGAGCGCCGCCGGTCCGTCGGCGTCGAGCGCGAGCCAGATCGAGGCCTCGACGGTGATAGTTCGGCCCGTCGCGCGTGTCGTTGCGCAGGATGCCGCCGGCGAGCACCTCGTTGGGGATCACTACGACCGTGCCGTCGGCCTGGCTCGAGATAGGTCGCCGTCAGGCGGATGTCGCTTGACCGTCCCGGTCTCGCCCTCGAACGTGACGACGTCGCCGATCCGCAGCGGCTGGGAGACCGCGAGCATCATCCCGGCGACCGCGCGTCGGCGATCGACTGGCGCGCGGCGAAACCGACGATCGCCGCGACGATCGCGCCGCTGGCCAGCAGGCTCGTCGCGATCTGGTCGAGCGCGGCGAACTGCGCAGCGCGATCAGGACGCCGGTGATGATGATCGTGGCCTCGAGCATCCGCCGCAGGAAGCGCAGCCGGGTGTCGAGCTTCGGCTCGCGCAGCGCCTGCGGCCTGTTCGCGTACACGCGCGAGCGCGCGGTCGAGCAGCCAGGCGAGCACGATCGCGCCCACGGCGGCAACCGCGACGATCACCTCGTCGTCGTGAAGCGACAGCCAGCTCTCGGCGACCATCATGTGGACCATCGATGCGTGACGCTATCTCGTCAGCGCCGCCGGTTGCCGCCACCGAGCGGAGCGGTTCGCTCGCGGTGCCGCTGCCGGGCTGGCGCGACAGCCTGCGCATCGCTGTCATCGCGTTCGCGGCCACCCGGGTGCTCGTCTGGCTCACCGGCATAGCCGCGGCGCAGTGGGCCGGTCTGTCCAACCGCGCGGCGGACTTCGACCCCGCGCACCTGACCGGCGGCGCGCTCGCGGCGCCGGCCGCGCGCCTGGGACACGGTGTGGTTCCTCGACGATCGCGCAGGACGGCTACCCGGACGACACGACGCACGCCGCGTTCTTCCCGCTGTATCCGTTGCTCGCGCGCGGCGGTGGGCGCGCTCGTTCGGCGGCGCTCGTTCGGCGGGTCGTCGTCTCGCTCGCCTGCGGGTTCGCCGGCGCTCGCGGCGCTGCACCGCCTTGCGCTGCTCGAGCTCGGGCGAGCGGGCGGCGACCGCGGCCGTCTGGC
This sequence comes from uncultured Actinomycetes bacterium, assembly GCA_963789655.1. Classification (GTDB taxonomy): domain Bacteria; phylum Actinomycetota; class Thermoleophilia; order Gaiellales; family Gaiellaceae; genus GMQP-bins7. Next base: position 20,852 of record CAWBLH010000004.1, on the reverse strand, counting down.
TGCTCGCCACGTTCCCGACGGCGTTCTTCCTGACGGCGGTCTACTCCGAGTCGCTGTTCCTCGCGCTGTGCGTCGGCAGCGTCTACGCGGCGCGCACCGACCGCTGGTGGCTCGGCCGGCATGCTCGGCGCGGCTCGCGGCGAGCACGCGCAGCGCCGGCGTCGTGCTGCTCGTCGCCCTGGTCACTGCTCTGGCTGGACCCAGGGCCAGCGGCGGGCCGCGACGTCCTCGCGGCGGCTCGCGCTGGTCCCGGCCGGCCTGCGCCGGCCTACTGCGCCGGCCTGGCGCTGGCCGGCCGCGACGGCGCTCGCGCCGTTCGACGCCCAGGAGCTGTGGTTCCGCGAGTTCGCCGGGCCCGTTCGTCGGGGTCTGGGACGGCGCCGAGGCCGCCTGCGAGGGCGCGCGCCAGCTGCTCTCCGGCTCGCGCGACGCCGGTCTACTTCACGCAGGCGGGCGGCGACCCGTTCGTCGTCGCCGCGCACAACCTCGAGCTGTTCGCCACGCTGCTCGCTGCTCGTGCCCATGCTCGTCGGGGCGCTGCGGCGCCTGCCGCTCGCCTACGGCGCGTACGCGTCGCCGCGCTCGCCCTGCCGCTCTCCTATCCCGTCGGCCCGCAGCCGCTGATGTCGCTGCCGCGCTTCGTGCTCGTGCTGTTCCCGCTGTTCATGTGGCTCGGGCTGGTGGGCGTCGCGCCGTCCCGGCTCGCGCGCGCTGGCCGCTGCTGGTGTTCAGCCGTCGCAGCTCGATCGCCGTCGCCGAGTTCGCGACCTGGCACTGGGTCGCATGACCGGCGGTCCTGCTCGACGCGCTCGGCACGCTCCTCGAGCTCGAGGACCCGGCGCCGCCGCTCGCGGCGGAGCTTGCCGCCGCACGGCGCGCAGGTCGCCGAGGACGAGGCGCGCGCCGCGGTGCGTCGCCGAGATGACCTACGTACAAGCGACCACCACGACGAGGGCTGGCGACCGCTCCAGCGGCTCGCCGACCTGCGCCGCCGCTGCGCCGAGGTCCTGCGCGACAAGCTGCCGCCGCAGCGCGCAGCAGCTCGGCCTCGAGACGGCTCACCGCCGCCCTGCTCGCCGCGATCCGCTTCCGCGCCGTTCCCCGAGGCGTTGCCGTCCTGCACCGCGCCCCGCGACGCGCCACGGGAGCCGCCCGTTCGTCGTCTCCAACTGGGACGTGTCCGCTGCACGAGCAGCTCGCCGCGACCGGCCTCGCGCGCTCGTCGACGGCGCGGTGTCCGTCGGCCGAGGCCGGCGCCGGCAAGCCGCATCCGCGACTCTACCGGCGGGCGCTGGCCGTGGCGGGCGTCGAGACCGAGGCGGCGGTACCGTCGGCGACAGCCCGGACACCGACGCGCCGGAGCGCTCGCGCTCGGCATCCGTGCGGTGCTCGTCGACCGCTGGGGTGCGCCGAGCCGCCGGCGGGCGCGCCCGATCGCGTCGCTGGCCGAGGTGCCGGCGCTCGTCGCCACCGGATAGAGTCGCTGGGCGTGAGCACGCCTCGAGCACCCAGATCGCCCCAGGGCGTGCCCGGCGCAAGCGCCGGGGCCGACCGTCCGTGGTCGGCGCTGGTGGGCGATCCCGATCGCGATCGGCGATCGACTCGAGCACCCGAAGGTGTCGTGGGTCAACTATCCCGGTTTTCCCAGCCATCCCGCATATAAGACCGCCAGCAAATACCACCGCCAGGGCCTGTTCGGGGCGATCCTGGGATTCGGCGTGCGCGGCGGCAGCGAAGCTGGCCGCAAGCTGATTGGCAATGTCAAACTCTTCTCGCACCTGGCGAACATCGGCGACTCGAAGTCGCTGATCATCCACCCTGCCACGACAACACACTCGCAGTTGACGGTTGAAGAGCAAGCGACTACCGGCGTCACGCCAGACTATGTCCGCCTGTCGGTTGGCCTGGAGACGGTCGCCGATCTGATTGCCGATCTCGATCAAGCTCTCGCGGCGATTTAGGACGCACAGTGCGCAGTGCAGGGGCCGGTGTAAGCTGGCGCCTGCTGCACGTCACGCCGGAAGGAAACTTCGGTCTGGTTCGACGAACGGAGGCAGACACGGAGGTCTGCAACCACACACCAAAGAGAAAGCAGACACGGGGGCTGCGCAGCGACACCGAAAAGTCCGCAGCCTGCAGACTCCGGTGTCTGCTGCTGGAGGATCGGTTCTCCCTGCACGCGGTGCACTGGGCGATCCCGCTATTGATATCCGCGCTCGATCAGCTCGAGGAGATTCGCGGAACCAGTGCCCTTGCCAGGGGAGGCCCAGGCGTGAGTTGTCGTGCTGGCGAAAGTCGACGAGGTAGAGCGGAATCGTGTATGGCCCCTCGGGATCGACGTCGACCACAGTGCCGGTGGCGCCGTCGAATCTGGCTTCCTGCGATGTCGTGAAGAGCGGGCTGATTCCCCGAGACGCCGCGCTTGTTGTGGCCCCGGGGCATCTGGACCCGCACCACGTCACCCACAAAAAACCGCGAACGACTGATGACCGCGCGCTCCGCTACCACACTCCAGCTCCGGGTTCGCTACGCCGTAGAGGCGACGTCTGCCTTGCGGACGTTGAGTATAGCAGCGTCCCGGTCAGCTCCGGGACAAGTGGACATCCAGACGCTTTGGACTCCGATTGCTTCCGGCCGACTGATTTACACCGGCTCCGGCTGCACCCGTACGCCCTGCGACGACGTGCAGGAGGTGGGAGGAATCCGCAGGCTTCGATCGCGATCGCTTAGTGTGGTCGGTGGATCGCCTCTCAATAGCCACGGGCTTAGCCGAGCGGCCGAACTTGACGGGAGTCTCTGGCATCAGCCGCTCCCGTTCGCTGTCACGCATGGTTTCCGTGGCGGAGAGTCGCTCCAGCATACCGCGCGACAAGTCCGAACCGATCGCTTCGAGGCTCACCTTCATGAGCCACAGAGTCACCGCTGTCAGTGGCGGCGATGGCATGCGGAGTCATGACTGATCCCTGGCGAGAGAACGCGCGAACGTTCTGGGTAATCGAGGAGCCGACCGAACTTGAGACGTTGTGCCAAGCATAGCGACAAATCCGGAGTTTCGCAAGGTCCTGTGACGGGCTGGCCAGACTTGCCATGGCGGCCGTTGACGAGGGCATGGATGGTCCGTACCATCCGGTGAACAAAACTTCGCGTTTGGCCGTTGCGAGATGATGGTGCTGAGTACCGAGCGTTTCCTGATCGACTGGAATGGCAGCTTTGTGACAACGCTTCTTCTCTACCGACAGATGCGTACATCGAGACATTGACGCCCGTGTCGTTGGCGTCGACGACGAGGAGCACGCCGTCGTCCTCGACCGTACTGCTTTCTATCCTGCTGGCGGCGGTCAACCAGCCGACGCGGGCCGGATCGAATCGGATTCGCGTCTTTGCCGGTCATCGGTGCAAAAAAACAGGGCGCCGTAGTGCTGCATATCGTCGAAACGGGATATCCGCTTTCGGCAGTGGGCGACAGAGTGCATGCGACGATCGATTGGGATCGCCGCTACCGGCTGATGCGGACGCATACCGCGCTCCACGTCCTGCGGTGTCGTGTTCCGGGATTTCGGTGCTCAGGTGACAGGCGGGAACATGGATATCGACAAGGCTCGTATGGATTTCGAGCTGGAGGATTTGTCTGCCAAGCGTGTGAGCGCGATCGAAGAGGCCGCAAACCTTGAAATTCGCAATGCGCGTGACATCCGGGTGCAAATCCTGCCGCGCGAAGAAGCGTTCAAGATTCCCGATCTGATCCGGACCAAAGATCAACTTGCTGCCCGAAGGGATAACCGAGGTGCGGACAGTCGAAATCGTGGGACTCGACCTTCAAGCGGACGGAGGCACGCACGTCGCGAACACGCACGAAGTCGGCGGCATAGAGGTGATCGGCACGCGTTCGAAGGGCCGGATCAACAAGCGCCTGGAGATCGCCCTGCTTGATGGGGAGCTTCGTGCTGATGCAGGGGGGCTCGACAGCGTGACGACCATCCCGAAGATTGCGATTCGCGACAGGCTGGCGCACCGGTCGCGATCGTTCGAGATCTCACCGTGGACGGCCGCCGCAGACCTCGTTGGACGCCATCCGGACCCCATCTACTTTGGCAACGGGGCGCCGGCGATCGAAGGGCAGCCACTTGAGCGGCTGCAATGGGCAGCCGCAAAAGCCTGGAAAGAAGTGGGGGGATCGCTGGATTACGGCGAGCTCGAAGGCTACTTGCCGTTGCGGAAGCTGATCGTCGAACGGATGATCCTGGCGCGGGATCGAGCAACCGCCGGCGACGCGACGATGGTCACCAACGGGAGCCAGCAGGGCATCGACCTGATCGCAAAGCTATTGCTCGATCCTGGCGATGCGATCGTTGTCGAAGGGCCGACCTATATCGGCGCGATGCAGACGTTCGATGCCTATGAGGCCCGGTACCTGGTTTGCCCGGTCGATGAGCATGGCCTCTGTATCGATGAGCTCGAGTCGCGATACTCAGGTCGGCCGATCCGCGCCCAAGTTGATCTACACCGTCCCGACCTTTCAGAATCCAACGGGCTATTCCCTGGCATCTGAGCGTCGACAAGGCTGATCGAGCTTGCCGAGGCGTATGGTGTGCTCGTGCTCGAGGACGACCCTTATGGGGAGATATTCTTCACGGGCGAGCCGCCTGCACCGGCCCTGCGGGCATCGTCGGATCGGGTGGTGTACCTGGGATCGTTCTCCAAGACGATTGCGCCGGGCATACGAGTTGGATGGACCGTTGCTCCCCGGAATTTGATGCCGCTCCTGCTGATGGCACAAAGAAGGTACAGATATTCACAGCAACCGAGTCATGATGCGCACCGTGTTCCATGCCGCCACAGATTTCCTCGACGGCCACGTGGCCGACATCCGGTCCATGTATCGGTACCGCCGAGACGTCCTGTTTGCCGCGCTTCGTGCCCAGATGCCCGGATCGGTCCGCATTTCCTGTCCGGATGGAGGTTTCTTCATCTGGTGCGAGCTTCCCGACGAGCGATCAGCGGACGAGCTTCTTCGGTTCGCCGCTGCTATTGGGGCAGGATTCCTGCCCGGTTCGTGGTTCTACCCGACCTGGCGCCGCAAATCGAACGGCCTGCGATTGAGCTATTCCTCGCTGGCGATCGACCGCTTGCAGGAAGGCGCCAGCCGCCTGGCGCAAAGCCACAACACAGTTCCTCGATCGATTGGGCCATCCGTGCCGGGCCACACGCGCCCGGCGGGATTAGTACACGATCAGGCTGTTCACCGGGTAACCCACGAGCCGGTCCCTGCCGCCAAGGTCACCGACAGCTCAACCAGCACGCTGATACCGACAAGCGTGGCGCTGAGTCGCTCGACAAGCTTGATTGCCGCGTGCACCGTGCCTCCGGTGGCCAAGCAGATCATCGACGATGATCACCCGTTCGCTGGCCTTTATCGCATCGTCGTGAATCTCGACCGTGTTTACCCCGTATTCCAGCTGGTAGGCTTCTTGCAAGGTCGGTGCAGGGAGCCGGCCGACCTTGCGGACGGGCACCAGGCCTGCATCCAGCCTGTAGGCGATTGGCGCGCCAAGGATGAACCCACGGCTCTCGATACACACCACGTGGTCGATGTCCCGATAGGGCTCCGCCATTGCCGCAACGGCATACCGAAACGCCTCACGGTCGGCCAGCAGCGGTGTGATATCGCGAAAGAGTATGCCCTCCTGTGGAAAATCGGGAATATCACGGATCAGGCCTCTTAAATCTTCAGTTGTCATTGGCAGACCCTCGTTTACTCGATCACGCTCACGACCAGCAGAGCTGACGCCCCTATGGTTGTCAGTGTACCGTCGATATGAGCGCCGACCAGCAGGTATGGCAGCAAAGGCTACCTGCGTTCCCGGTAGCGGCTTGCGGCAGTGCGGCAAGGCATGCCTTGCTTACCTGGACAACCATGTGTAAGATGCGGCATCAAGCGTGGCCGCACCCAACGAGGCGACGCATGCGTCGCCGTTACAACCCGCTCGGTTCATTTTCTTGGCAGAGTGCATCTTGCCCCGGAATCGACCTGAGCGACACTTTGCGTACTCGACCGGGCGGGATCCGCCTGGCGATACTCCGACTGATTCAGGGGACGGAATGGACCTTTCACGACGACATCTCCTAACCTTCGGGCAGCCTGACAGCTTCCCTGTTGTCAGCGTCGCTGGCGATCGAGCGTGTTCTGGCGCAGGACGACATCGAGCCGGCCGATCTCGAATACGTTCACCGTCGATCGGCGGCGGTCTCGATACGCGCCCTCCGGACTGCAGCTGCCGGGCGATCCGGAAAACGCCGACGTCTTCATCATCGCCAGGCTCCACCTGCCGACAGGGAGCATGCGCGCGGTAAGTGTGCCGCGCGACCTGTACGTGGAGATTCCGGGTTTCGGTTACGACAAGATCACTCGTGCCTACGACTTTCGGCTCCAAGTCAGACGGCGGTGAATTCAAGGCCGGGGCCGATACCATGAAGGCAACGGTGCTGGCCAACTTCGGTGTCGAGGTCGATGCCGTGGCGTTGGCGACCTTCGAGGGCTTCGTCGATGTCATCAACACCGTCGATGGTATCGACGTGGACAACCCGTACGATCTGTTTGATGCCGAGTATCCGACACCCGATCACGGGATCGAGGCAATCTATCTTCCCGGCAGGACCGATCCATCTCGATGGCCAGGAACGCTGAAGTATGTCCGCACTCGTCACCAGGACGGAGACGGCGGGCGGATCATGCGCCAGCACCTCGTGCTAATGGCGATGCTCGCGAAGACGACAAGCCCGGAATACGTGGCGAAGCTTCCTGCGCTCGTGCATCAGTACCGGCGCGTCGTCCGAAACGACATTGGCGCTTCCCGGCGATTGTCGCTGGCACTTGCCGCACCCAACTTCACTCCGGTTCCGTTGAGTTTACCGACTTGCTGCCTTTAGTTTATTCCGACACAACGTCGGCTGGGATGTGGATATATTCCGGCGACTGGTCCCAGATTCCAAGCTACGTGCAGAATTTCCTGGCAGGAGCGAACAGCTGAGATGGCAACCCGCGTTCGTGACTCGGCACAGATGGCGAGAGAGAACGGAGAGCACGTTGTCGATTACCTGTGCCGCCGCGGCTATGTCTCCGACATCAGCGACGAGGCTGGTTTGCGACGTGCCTTCGACAGCGGCGTTCTGACGGCCTACGTCGGATTCGATCCGACGGCGAGCTCGCTGCATGTGGGGCACCAGCTCGGGATCATGGCGCTGGCGGTCCTGCAGCGTTTCGGGTACCAACCGATCGCACTCGGCGGGGGCGGCACGGCACTGGTTGGCGATCCAACCGGGAAAACCTCGACGCGAGACGTGTTGAGTGAAGAGTCAATCCGCCAAAACCTGCAATCGATCCTGCCCCAGTTCGACCGATTGCTCGATTTCAAGGGCAACCGGTTCGCTGAAAACCCACCGGCATTGCTCATGAACAACGCCGACTGGTTGCTGCGCCTGAACTACATCGAGTTCCTGCGTGACATCGGGCGGCACTTCTCCGTCAACGAGATGCTGGCAGCCGAAACGTACAAGGTGCGCGTCGAAGCCGGCGCTGGCCTCGAACTTTGTGGAGTTCAACTACCGCATCGTGCAGGCTTACGATTTCCTGCATCTTTTCAGACACGACAGGATGCCGGCTGCAAATGGGCGGCTCCGACCAATGGGGAAACATCGTCGCGGGCGTCGACCTTATCAGGCGTGTTGCAGGTCAGAAGGCGTATGGATTGGTCTGGCCGCTGCTCACGGCAGCGTCGGGTCGAGAAAATGGGCAAAACGGCCGGAAACTCGTTGTGGCTCGATCCCCAGCTGACATCGCCTTTCGAGTATTACCAGTACTGGATCAATGTCGATGACTCCGAGGTTCAGCGTCTCCTGAACCTGTATACCTTCGTCCCGGATGACGAGATCACTTCGCTCACCGCCGTTGAAGGTGATGCCCTTCGGAACGCGAAGCGAGTCCTGGCTTTCGAAGTCACCCGGCTTGCGCATGGCGCCCGTGCCGCCGAGGAAGCTGAGAGCGCGGCCCGAGCGCTGTTTGCGGGGCACTCTGTCGAGGAAATGCTGGCTGAATCCGAACGTACCAACCGTTCGCCTTCCGGCTGATGCAGTTGCCAACGGCATGACGGTTGCGGATGCATTCGTGCAGGCCGGCTTAGTCTCGTCTCGCGGAGAGGCACGGCGTCTGGCGGCGCAGGGCGGCCTCTCGATCGACGGTGTGCGTGTCGAGGATGTTGACGGGGCGTTTCAGGCTGAGAACGACGCGACACTCTTCCGGGTGGGAAAAAAGCGCTTCAGGCGCGTGCTGGCGAGCTCCTCCTGATTTGCCTGAGCTACACCGGCGGCGCCGGCGTGAGCGCCGTTGCGGGCCGGCGGGTGAGAAATGCCGCGGCAGCGCCGCCGACCATCAGTGCCGCGATGATGATCGCCACGCGCTCGACGCCAATCACATCCGCGACGATGCCCGCCACGAGTGTTGGAATCAGGGCGCCGATGTTTTGCATCAGTGACTGCGTGGCGATCACCTTGCCTCGCGAATCAGACGGGCGACCGCAACAGCGTGATCGTGCGGGCGGCTACCCCGACCACCGATGACGAAAACCCGGCCGGCACGGAAAAAACCATCACCATCAGCGCCAGTGGTGCAATCTGCACGGCCCGCGCGAGCGAGTCGACCGGGAGCATGCAGCGTATCGACCAGGAACTGCTAGATATCCGCCATGAATCCGAACGCCGCCACGCATGCGGCAAAGATCACCAGTCCGATGGTTGCCAGCACCCGGAGCTCGATATGGCGGGCCAGAAACGGCGCTAGCCGCAAGCCGACGATGACGCCAATTGCCGCCGGTGCGAAGACGAAAACGGTGTTCTCCGAGGAGCTGTTCGAGAATGTTGGTCGAGATAGATCGGCGCGATGACCACCAGCGCGCTCAATCCAATGCCGACGATGATCGTCGACCAGCGATACCCGGAAAAGGATGCTGTCGTGCAACAGAATGCGAGCGCCGGTAAGCAGTGTCCGCTCAATGCCCTCATCTGCCAGTTTCGACTGGCTGGTTAGGGAGACAGATCTGCGGCCGGGGCAGCTGAATAACCAGGAATCCGCCGGTCAGGAACAGAGCGGCGCAGATGGCGAAAGAGATACTGCGGTCCCGCGGTTTTCAGGAGCAGCGGAGCCAGCACAATCAGGCCCACGCCCTGGGCGATCACCAGCGCCAGATTCGAGAGCGCCTGTGCCTCGGTCAGCCGATCGGCTGGTACAAGGGTGGGCAGGGTTGAGCTCTCCGCGGGCGAATAGAACTGGTGAATCGTCCAGATGCCGAGCGCAGTCGCGAAAATGCCGGCCAGCGACGGAGTCTGAAACGCCAGCGAGAAGACGAACACAAACCGCGTGATCGTTCAGGGCAAACAGCAGGAGGCGCCTGGGAAGCGCATCGACCGCAACCCCGGCCGGCAGTCCGAAGACGATCGACGGAAACACGGCGCAAATGACGAAAACCGAGTTGTAGAATGACGAATTCGTCGTGTCGACAACCAGCACGAGCAGGGCATACATCAGCGCGCCCTGCGCGATCTGCCCGAGCAGACCTGAGAGCCAGAACGCCAGGAAGGCGGGATCACGAAAGAGTGAGGTCTGCTGCTTCGTGGTCGTTAACGCATCGGCTGATGCTGAAGTCGGTTTAGGCAACGACGGAGCCATGATGATGGGTGCAGAGCTGGATGTCCTGATCGCCGCCCGCTGGTTCTGTCGCTTGACGATCCTCCCGGAAGCGGTGGGAGGTTTCCGCCTCGTCCTGGAAGCGACGGGCCTCTTGCGCGGTGGGCGGTCGCCTGCCGGAGTCGTGCCCACGATTTACCCTACCTTGCCAGGTTGCCGATTCGCGGATTCAGCCAGACCGAGATGATCGGCAACGAGTCCCGGAATTCCTCTTCTGGCGGCCAGATGTCGATAAGGGCGAGCGAAAGCAAAATGATCGCCATTGCCAGCATCGCCAGCACGGCGACGGGTGCTGCCAGGCCAATCGAGGTGATGTAGCCGCGAATCCCGTACCGGTCGATGCTCACCATCAGGAAGATCAGCCATGAGACGCCGAGCAACACAGCGCCGGCGATCTGTGTCTCGTTATGCTCGAGATCCTGCCACAGCAAGATGGCGAGATTGCTGATCAGGAGAAGCCCGCCGGCGATCAGGGCGATCGCCACCAATCCCCAGATCGACTGCGCCGAGCGCTCGTGCGGCAGCATCGTGCTCGGCCGGCGCTGATGTGGCCAGGCGCCTTCGACAGCCGTCTGGACTGCTTCCAGCGTAATCACCATCGCGATGCTGACGCCGATCAGCGCCCACAGCACATGATTGTCAGTTTGCAGAACCTCCGGAAGCTCAGGCATAGCTGGTCATGATCGCGCGGGGACAGTCGCAATCGCTGCCTCTTGCGACCGCTCAGCGTAGCACATGGACTTGCTGGCGCTGCAATTTCGCTTGGCGCAGCCGGACGACTAGATCAGTTCAGCCACGTGCGATCGAATATGCGCAGCCAGTTGTTGGAGCAGATCATGTCGAGCGTCGCCTGATCGTAACCGCGGTTGGACAGCTCCTGGATCAATTTTGGCAGGCCGGCCGCGTCTTTCATGTCGCCCGGCATCGTTGCCCCATCGAAGTCGGAACCGAGCGCGACCTTGTCCGGACCGATCAACTCGCAGAGGTAGTCGACGTGATCCGCGATGCCGGCGACGGTCGTCGACGCCGCGTCGTGTTTACCGTCGGGGTGCAACGAATCCGACATGGAAGTTCACGCCGACGATGCCCTCCGAATCGCGAATCGCGTCGAGCTGTTTGTCTGTCAGATTGCGCGTCGAAGGGCAGATCGCGTGCGCCGCCGGAGTGTGTCGCCACGAGTGGATGTCGCGACAGTCGCGCGACATCCCAGAATCCGGCTTCGTTCAGATGCGAGAGGTCGATCAGGATGCCCAGTTCGTTGCACGCGGCAACCAGCGCCTTACCGGCCTCAGTCAGCCCCGGACCGGTATCGGGTGAGCCCGGAAACTGAAACGGCACTCCATGTGCGAAGACATTCGAACGCGACCAGACGAGGCCGATCGAGCGAACTCCGGCCAGATAGAACGCTTCGAGCGTTGCAAGTCAGGATCGATCGGCTCGGCGCCTTCGAGATGAATTTCCAGGGAAAGGACGCCCTGGGCGAGGTTGCCCTGATGTCGTCTGCGTTCGGACGATGGACACCCGCCCTGGCTTTCCCGCTCGATCTGCGAGACTGGCCAGCGACTCGAGCGCATAGTGCTGCGCGGTCGAGGGATCCAGTTGCGGCGGCATGGTGTCGACATCGGTATACGCGGACACGTCTGGGTTTTCGCCGTCGCTATCGAGCGGGTTGTGGCTCGGGATCCGGCACCCAGATCGCGAAGAATCCCCCGGCCAAGCCGCCTTCGCGGGCGCGTGGAAGGTCGATATGTCCAGGTCTCCCTGGTCGAAGAACGAGCGGCCGGTTTGCCGCAACGAAAGCAGCGTGTCGTTGTGGCCATCGAAAATCGGAGTTTCTCCATGTGCTCCTCGTGTCTCATCCGGTCGATGGAGTTCGCCAGTACTGACGAGTATCGCTATCATGCACGAATCCAGAGCACGGCTCTCTGCTCGTGGTGTCTCGCATGCGCGTCGCCGCAGTCCGCCCGACGCGGACGACTGAGAGGAAAGGTCGCGGGGCAATGACAGCTGAACTCGACTCAAAGCAACGACGGACTTCTCGCCGGCAAGACCATTTGTGTGATGGGTGTTGCCAACAAATGGAGCATCGCCTACGCGATCGGCGAGGCGTTGATCAGCGCCGGAGCGACGCTGGCCGTGAGCTACCTCGACGACCGCATGAAGCGCGACTGCGAGGCCGTTGATCGCCAATTCGCCCGGACAGCAGGCTCTACCAGGGCAATGTCGAGTCGGAGGACGATCTGGACGCGCTTGGGGCGCACTGAAGGAGGACTACGGAGTCATCCACGGCTTCGTCCACAGTGTCGCCTTTGCCCCGCCGGACGAGCTGAAGGACCGCGTTCCTGAATGACCACCCGGTCTGGGTTTCGCGCCGGCGATGAGCGTCAGCGTCTATTCACTGATCGCCACCATCGCAGCGAATCGCGCCGCTGATGACCGATGGTGGCAGCATCATCACCCTTACCTACCTGGGAGCCGATCGGGCGTTTCCCCGGTACAACGTGATGGGCGTGGCCAAGGCCGCGCTGGAGTCGGCGGTGCGCTACCTGGCGTTCGATCTCGGTCCAGACATTCGGGTCAACGCGATATCGGCCGGTCCGATCAAGACGGCGGCGGCGAGAGGAATTCCCGGCTTCTGGACATGGTCAAATACTTCCAGCAGGCCAACCTCTCGCATCCCGTTCGGGGCGAAGAAGGTTGCCGACACCGCCGTATTTCTGGCCAGCGACCTGTCGAGCGCAATCACCGGCGAAACGATCTTCGTCGACAACGGTTTCCACGCCATCGGCATGACGCCCGCCGTCTGAGGGACGGTGCCGGCCAGTTGGTTCACGAGTCGTGGCTCAGCGCCGGTCATGTACCCACCTGCCGCCGACCATCGTCGCAACCGGATCCACGTATCGCAGATCGTCGACCGGGATCGCCAATGGATCCTGGTCCAGCACCACAAGATCCGCGAGCTTTCCCGGTTCCAGAGACCCAATGGTTGATTCCCGGCCCGTGGCATACGCACCGCCTATCGTGTAAGAGCGCAACGCTTCACGGGTCGCAATCCGTTGGTCGGCCCCCAGGATGCGTCCTGTCACCGTCGTGCGGGTCGTCGCGGCGTACATCCCGGCCCACGGGTTGTAATCGGACACAAGGGAGTCAGACGAACCGGCAAGAGGAACACCTGCATCGAGGTATGCGCGCATCGGCATTGCCTGGGATGCCCGATTCTGACCAACGGACAAGACGAAACTTTCCCCCAGGTTGGTGATGAACGGATTGGAGACCACGGCCGGAATTCGGTGTTGTGCCATTACCCGCAGGCTGCGCTCGGTTGGGAAGTAGGCGTGATGCACACGGTGCCGCAAACGCACATTCGGATTGCCAGTTTGCGCGGCGGCATAAGCCTCGACCATCACCTGCTGGGCTTCGTCACCACACGTATGGGCATCAATCGAAAATCCTAAATCGTGTACCCACTGCACCAGACTGGGCAGTTCATCCGGATCGACGATCCACTGGCCGCGGTTGTCTGGCTCGTCCAGATAGCCCTCGAACACCCGCGCGGTACGGTCACCGACGCCGCCATCGGGCATGAATTTGACACCCCCTACCCGGAGGAGATCATTGCCAAATCCCCCGCGTAACCCGGAGCTCAGAATCCGCTCCTGGATTGTTGCCTCGTCCTGAGCTGAGCCAAAACCCCAGCCGGCAATCAGCATGTCGACGCGAACGGCGAGCATCCCCACCTCAGCCGCTCGCTGAAAAGCGCGCATTTGGGCCGGATACAGACCGGGCTCGGCTACAGCGGTCAGGCCGACCGAGTTATATGCCTGGCAGGCTTTCGCTAGAAACCAGCTCCTCGTCTTCCGATGGGTTGGGAATCTGCGCCGTAATCAGCGATTTGGCGCGGTCTCGAAACAGACCGGTTGGATTGCCGTCATTGTCTCGCTCGAAGGATCCGTGATAGGCGATGTTGGAGTCCGGATCGGCCCGTGTGCCGACCGACCCCGGCAGCCGTCATCGCTGCGGAGTTGGCGACAAGCTGATTCCAGACCCGGTAGAGAACGACCGGATAGCCATTGCTTACGGGGTCCAGATCCTCCCGAGTCGGGTGACGGCCCTCGGCCAGCAGGCTCTCGTCCCAGCCACGTCCGATGATCGTCTCGCCCGGGATTTGCCTGACGACGGCGGCTGCGACCTGCCGACATTTCCGCAATCCCCCGGCAAACGTAGAGCTGAAGCTGGCAGCATTCTACCGGTCGCAAGGAGGTGATTGTGGGCATCGATGAGGCCTGGAATGACTGTCCGCCCCGCCAGGTCTTCCCGAACCGTCCCCATCCCTCCAAGCTGGATTGCTTCGTCATCCGAGCCGACTCCGACGATCTTGCCGTCCTTGATGGCGATAGCGGTCGCGGTGAGATCATGGGCATTCATCGTGTGGACGATGCCGCCGGTCAGGATCAGGTCGGGTTCAGTCGTTCGATAGGGCATGAGCATCGTCTCCAGGCAACGTTCGAAAAATTTCAGCCCGCCAGCTCGCCGAGCAGGCTTTCGAGGTCTATGGGGTCGGAAACCATGCGCAGGGAACCATCCGCTTCACGCGGCCAGTAGTCGGGGCGCCGGTTGCCGATGAGTTCGACGCCGTTGCCGTCGGGGTCGTCGCAGGTAGAGCGCCTCGCTGACGCCTGATCGCTCGCCCCGTCCAGCGGGACGCCGGAGTCGATCAGCCGGCGGAGGGCGTCGGCCGCGCTCGTCCGGGTGGGATAGAGGATGGCGACGTGGTACAGGCCCGTTGTCCCCGGCAGGCGGCGGCGAACCGCCCAGGCTCTCCCAGGTGTTCAGCCCGATGTGGTGGTGGTAGCCGCCCGCCGAGACGAACGCCGCCTGCGTCCCGTACCGCTGAGTCAGCTCGAAGCCGAGGACGCCGCAGTAGAATCGCAGCGACCGCCTCCAGGTCGGCGACCTTCAGGTGGACGTGGCCGATCTTCGTGGATGGGTGAATCTCCAGTTCCGGGAACTGCAACCAGGCTCCTCCTCGTGCTCAATCAGCAGATTCTCGTGATTTTCCCGCATCAGGCTATCGGTCGTTCTCTTCATCAAAACCCGGCCATCCCTCGCTTCCAATCAGTGGCACGAAGGCTACAGGTCCGATTTCAGTTTGCTTGAAATCGACATCCCGGCGCTCGATGAGCTCGAGATGCTGGTTCCCTTCCGGGCCGATCGGAATCACAAGACGGCCACGACGGTTCGAGCTGATCGAGCAGGGATGGAGGAATCCGCGGCGCGCCGGCCGTCACGATGATGGCGTCGTATGGCGCGTCCGGTGCCCACCCGTCCGTCCCGTCGCCGATCGACACCTGCACATTCTCCATACCAGCTCAACGAGCGCGTTGTGGCACGCTCGGCAAACGCGGGCAGGCGCTCGATCGAGATGACGTCACGGGCCAGCCTGCACAGCACGGCCGCCTGATAGCCTGATCCGGTCCCAACTTCCAGAGCCGTTCCGATCCGGACAACTAAAGTGACTGCGACATCACTGCCACGACATACGGTTGCGAAATCGTCTGGGCGTGCGGATCGGCAGAGCGTGATTCGCCCATGCGCTGCCGGCGAGCTCAGGCGGCACGAACGATGGCGCGGCACTTCACGAATCGCCGAAAGCACTCGCTCATCGTGTATTCCCTGGTGGCGGAGTTCCGGATCAATGGGTCGATCGGGATCATCACTTGCCGGCCAGCTGACGAAGGGCAACTTCGTCATGAGCGTGCCGTACGAGACCGTGGGTGGTTTCATCGTCGCACGAAGCCCGAATGGCTGCAATGCCGCCTGTACCGTGCCGGGTCGTAATCGAGGGGTGCAAAAACCATGAATTGGAGGAGCGGTGAAGCGTGGTGATAGGATTGCACACGGTGCATTTGCGCCTGCTTTACCGGGACGCACAGGGAAAGAAAGCGGCAACCGGGAACCGGAAAGACTGCGCAATCGAGCCTCGTCGAGCGGGCGAATGCAATGAGCAATGGAGATCAACTCCGTGGAAATTTCCGGTGATAACTGGCTGATCGTCGGCCTGATGACCATCGCGGCGCTTGCCATGGGGATGACGCTGCTGCTCCTCAATCTTGCTATCGGCCCCTCCAAACCATCGAAGACCAAGGGCGATCCGTACGAAAGCGGTGTGCCGGATGTCTCTCCGGTCAAAGCCCGCTTCACGCCCCGGTTCTACATGGTCGCCATGCTCTTTGTCGTCTTCGACATCGAGGCCGTGTTCATCTTCCCCTGGGCGGTTTCGTTCGACGCGCTCGGGCGGTATGGCTTCCTCGCGATGGTGGTGTTCATCTTCCTCTTGCTCGATGGATACGTCTACGCCTGGAAGAAGGGAGCCCTCGAATGGGTCTGATCGACGATCGATTCGACAAGAACGTCTTTGTCACGTCGCTCGATTTCGTCTTCAACTGGGCGCGGCGGTCATCGCTCTGGTGGCTGCAGTTCGGCCTGGCCTGCTGCGCGATCGAGATGATCTCCGCATCGATGCAGCCGGTTCGACCTCGCCGAGCGGTTCGGCATGCTCTACCGCGCCTCTCCGCGCCAGGCTGACCTGATGATCGTGGCCGGCACGGTGACCAAGAAGAT
Organism: uncultured Actinomycetes bacterium; assembly: GCA_963789655.1. Lineage (GTDB taxonomy): Bacteria > Actinomycetota > Thermoleophilia > Gaiellales > Gaiellaceae > GMQP-bins7. Next base: position 4,495 of record CAWBLH010000004.1, on the reverse strand, counting down.
GGCGCCGGTCGTGCGCACGCTCTACGACCAGATGCCCGAGCCGAAGTGGGTGGTCTCGATGGGATCCTGCGCCAATGTCGGCGGTCCGTTCGATACCTACGCGGTGGTGCAGGGTGTCGATCAGGTCGTGCCGGTCGATATCTACGTGCCGGGTTGCCCGCCGACGCCGGAGTCGCTCTACTACGGCATCCTCGAGCTGCAGAACAAGGTGATCAAGTACGACACCATGGCCAAGAAGCAGGGTGCTCGCCGCGGCGGAGAGCATCCGCGAATCGTCGAGCGCCAGGTGGCCATGGCGGCGGTCCGCGTCTAGGCACGTCGTCTGGCAGCGGCTGGAGCGGGAGCGACGCGTGACCAGAGCAATCCAGAATTCCAGTCGGCGTATTCGGAGCCGAGAAGACCTCCGATCCTGGGCCCGCGACGAACTACTTCCATGACAGATGTCGAGCGGCATCCGGCCGTGCGCGAGCTGCGCGAGTCGTTTGGCCCGGCGATTGTCGACGTCGTGCGGTTCCGCGACGAGACGACGATTCACGTCGAGCCGGAGCTACTTCCGAGAGTTTGCGACTATCTGCGCACGCACGAGGAGCTGGCATTCGCGTGCTGACCGATGTCACCGCGGTCGACATGCTGCGGCTGCGGACCACCCGCGGTTCGATGTCGTCGTCCTGCTCTATTCGACTCAAGAACCGCGTGCGCCTGCGCATCAAGGCCGGCGTGAACGACGGCGAAGCCGGTTCCCTCGCTGGTGCCGCTCTGGCCGGGCGCGAACTGGCTGGAGCGCGAAGCGTTACGACATGTTCGGCATCGTCTTCGAAGGTCATCCCAATCTGAAGCGCATGCTGCTGGCGGATGACTGGGACGAAGGCTTCCCGCTGCGCAAGGACTATCCGTTGCGCGGCTGGAAGGAATACCCGAGCTACAACACCGAGCGAACTGTTGCCGCGCACGCGCACCCGCTGGACCGGCCGGGGAGTCTAGCAGCATGAGCAGCACACCGCCGATCACCAAGTGGACTCCAGACGCCATCGATTTCATCGAGGAGATGCCGGCCACCGGCACCTACACGATCACCGACGAAGTCCAGCTTCGCGAGACCGAGCGTCAGCTGGTCCTCAACATGGGTCCGCAGCACCCCAGCACGCACGGCGTGCTGCGCGTGATCCTGAAGCTCGACGGCGAAGTCATCATCGATTGCGACCCGGTCATCGGCTACCTGCACCGCGGTGTCGAGAAGCTGGGCGAGTCGCACCGCTACGCGCAGGTCATCCCCTGGACCGACCGCACCGACTACGTCGCCGCGCCGATGAACAATCTCGGCTGCGTGATGGCGTTCGAGAAGCTGTGTCGACGTCGAATCGCCGGAGCGCGCGCAGTACTGGCGCGTCATCATGTCCGAGCTCAGCCGGATCGCCTCCCACCTGGTCTGGCTGGGCACGCACGCGCTCGATATCGGCGCGCTCTCGATGTCGCTCTACTGCTTCCGCGAGCGCGAGCTGATTCTCGACATCTTCGAGGCCTTCTGCGGCGCGCGCCTGACCACGAACATGATGGAAATCGGCGGATTCTCCCGCCCGATTCCCGGATGGCCTGGTCGAGCAGATCCGCGACTTCCTCAAGGTCTTCCCGGAGCGGCAGAAGGAATACGACGACTCTGCTGACCGCCAACCCGATCTGGCTGGCGCGCACCAAGGACATCGGCGTCATCTCGCCCGAAGCCGCCATCGACTACTGCCTACCGGCGCCTGCCTGCGCGGCTCGGGTGTGAACTACGACATCCGCAAGGCGATGCCGTATCTGGTCTACGACCGGCTCGATTTCGAAGTTCCCCTGGGCACGCACGGCGATGTCTACGACCGCTATCTCGTCCGCATGGAAGAGATGCGCCAGGCGATCCAGCATCATCGCGCAGTGCGTCGATGCGGTCGAGCACATGGACACGCCGCTGATGGCGTACGAATCGGCCTATGTCATTCCGCCGCACAAGGGCACGATGACCACCGCCGAGGATATGCAGCGCCACTTCATCTGGGTGATCAAGGGCTTCAGCCCGCCGGTCGGCGAGGCCTATGTCGCCGTCGAGCATCCCAAAGGGCGAAAATGGCTACTACGTCGTCTCCGATGGCACGTCGATTCCGTATCGATTCCGGATTCGCTCTCCAGACTTCGTGAATCTCGGCGTGCTGCCGCATCTCGCCCAGGGCGCGATGCTGGCGGACGTGGTGGCGCTGATCGGCACGATCGATATCGTGCTCGGATCGGTCGACCGCTAGCGAGCCGGAGTCGATCGCCGGAGGTTCGCGAGTCGCCCGGCGATCGGTGAACAGAGTAAGATTCGCACGGCGCGACAATGTGCGGTGAGTCGCGCCATTTGCTTGTTCGCGGGCGCGCGATCGCATCGGACGCAGCGCAACAGCCGTCTGGGACTGGCCGAAGCGGGCGGAGCAAGGGTAGGCATGAACGACCAGCCGATCTGGCTCACATTTCTCGTCGCGTTCCTGATCATGAACGTGCTGCTGATTGGCATGGCGTACATGACCTATTTCGAGCGCAAGGTGCTGGCCGCCATGCAGGACCGCATGGGTCCGACCCGCACCGGTCCGAAGGGCCTGCTGCAGCCGATCGCCGACGGCATCAAGCTGCTCGGCAAGGAAGACCTGATTCCGCGCGCCGCGGACAAGTGGGTCTTCTTCTTCGCGCCGCTGGTCGTCTTCGTGACCGCGATCGTTCGGCGTCGCGGTCATTCCGTTTGGCGGCACGATCACGCGTCTTCGGCCGCGACGTCAATCTCTACGTCACCGATCTCAACGTCGGCGCGCTCTTCGTGCTGGCCTTCAGCTGCGATCGGTGTCTACGGCATCATTCTCGGCGCCTGGGCGTCGGCGAACCGCTACTCGCTGCTGGGTGGTCTGCGCGCGGCGGCGCAGGTCGTCTCCTACGAAATCATCCTCGGACTGTCGCTGGTCGGCATCTTCATGCTGGCCGGATCGCTGAGCCTGCGCGACATCATGGCCGAGCAGCAGCACGAACCTCGAGCATTGGGCCGCTGGACGATCAAGAACTGGTACATCCTTCAGCCAGCCGCTCGCCTTCGTGATCTTCCTGATCGCGGCGGTTGCGGAAACCAACCGCGCGCCGTTCGACCTTCCCGAAGCCGAAACCGAGCTGGTCTCCGGCTTCCACACCGAGTACTCGGCGTTCCGCTTCTCGTTCTACTTCCTCGGCGAATACATCGCGATGATCGTGATCTCGCTCTTCGCGTCGACCCTCTTCCTGGGCGGTACCGAGCGGACCGGTTCCGAAGACCACTGGTGGCTCGGAGTCTTCTACCTCTTCATCAAGACGATCATCTTCCTCTTCTTCTACGTCTGGCTGCGCGCCACACTGCCGCGCTTCCGATATGACCAGCTGATGGGAATCGCCTGGAAAGTGCTCCTGCCGCTGGTGATGCTGAACATCGTGGTCACCGCCGCCATCCGGCTGGCAAGCGATGGGATTGCTCTTCTGATGCCCTGGGAAATCGACATGATCTTCACTAGCTCGTGCGGACGTGATCTCTGCCATCTCATCTGCCGCCGCTGCGGGATGGTGGCGATGACCGAACCCGGTGCACTCCGCGATCTTCCTGGTGATCTGCTTCATTCAGGTCGCCGGCGGTCTTCGTCATGCTCGGCGCCGAGTATCTGGCGATGATTCAGATCATCGTCTACACCGGCGCGATCCTGGTGCTGCTGCTCTTCGTGCTGATGCTCGTCGATCCCGAAGACCTGCCGGAGTTCCATATCGGCAGACCGCTCACGCGGGCGGTCGGCGTGTTGCTCGGGCTCATGCTGCTGATCGAGGTCGCGATTGCGATCGGCACGCGGACGATCACCGGCGCGCAGGGAAACGCCACCCTCGAGAACGTCGACGCGGTCGGCGGCAACACCCAGGCGCTCGGCCGAGTGATCTACACCGAGCACCTGCTGGCGTTCGAAGTCGTTTCCATGGTGCTGACGATCGGCATCCTTGGCGCGATCGTGCTGGCGCTGCCAGAGCGGCTGGGCGTCGGTAGCGGCCGCCGGCGCGACACGATCTCGCTCGCGCCATCCACGCGGCACCGATCTCGGCGCTGCCGGTCGAATGACGCGCGATGACGAAGCCGCGGCGTCGGCTCGCACAAGCCGAGCCGGCCGGAGTGGGCCGAACCCTGGTCATGGCCCCGATCCAGACGAGCAACCGGTGACATGTTGGAGGACGACGGTCATGAGCGGGGGCGCCAGATGGAACTGACCGTCGATCACTTTCTTGGGCTCGAGCGCCGCGCTGTTCATCATCGGCCTGATGGGCGTGCTCATGCGCCGCAACGTGCTGATCATCTTCCTCTGCGTCGAGCTGATGGTCGCCGCGGTGAGCATCACCTTTGCCGCCTTTGCGCGTGAGACCAACACGCTCGACGGTCAGACCTTTGCGCTCTTTGCGATCGCAGTGGCCGCAGCCGAAGCAGCGGTCGGGC